>JAUXTQ010000015.1 GCA_030678995.1 Caulobacter sp. | reverse complement strand
CGCCTATGCCCACACGCCCTTCCGTGACTGGGAAGGCGACGAAGACATGTCGCCCCAGGCCATCGCCGCCGGCTGCGTCGATATCGCCCGGCAGCTGGTCGAGCCCGCGCCCGGCGCGCGAATGGATGTCGCCCTGGGCGGCGGCCGGTCGCGCTTTCTGCCTAAGAGCGCGGGCGGCAAGCGGACCGACGATCGCGACCTGACGCGGGCGTGGCGCGACACCGGCGGGCCGGGGGCCCTTTATGTCTCGACCGCCGCGGAACTGGCCGCCGCGCCGGTCACGCCGGCCACGCGGCTTCTGGGGCTGTTCGCCGACGAACACCTTCCGTTCGAGGTCGACCGGGTCACGCCGGGCGGGACCGCGCCGTCGCTCGCCCAGATGACCCTCAAGGCCATCGAGGTGCTGTCGCAGGACCCGGAGGGCTACGTGCTGCTGGTCGAGGGCGGCCGGATCGACATGGCCAGCCATTTGGGCATGGCCGGGCGCACCGTGACCGAGACCGTGGCCTTCGCCGAGGCGGTGAAGGCCGCGCTCGGCGTGGTCAATCTGGAGGACACCCTGGTGATCGTCACCGCCGATCACAGCCACGGTCTGGTCCTGTCGGGCTACGCCGACCGCAACGCCCCCATCCTGGGCATCGCCGGCGATGAGGGCTCTCCGGTGACGGGCCTGGACGGCAAGCCCTATACGACGCTGATGTTCGCCACCGGACCGGGAGGCCCGGACGGGACGACCGGACGGGGCGATCCTTCCACCACGGACACGGCCGACCCGGACTATCGTCAGGCCGCCGCCGTGGGCCTGCGCAGCGCCGCCCACAGCGGCGAGGACGTGGGGATCTACGCCATCGGGCCGCAGGCCTATCTGTTCCGCGGCGTGGTCGAGGAGACCTACACCTTCCATGTGGCGCGACGGGCGCTCGGCCTGGACGGGAGCCTTGCTCCGCCGTCCGCCGGCAAGCCGAAGAAGCGTCGGATCTGGCCGTTCTGATCGCCTCTCGGGGAATTTCGCCCTGGGTATCATGATACCGTATCCAAAAAATCCCTGCTACATAAGGGCTTTGGGCCAGATCGCGTCCCTGCGATATTGACAGGTCGCGACCGCGCGGGTAACAGCGCGCCCTCACGTCGGGGACCTTCTCGTCTCCGCCTGCAACGGATCAGTCCCATGATGAAGACCACGGCTTCGTTGAAGCCCGCCGAGGTCGAGAAGAAGTGGATCGTGATCGACGCCGAGAATGTGGTCGTTGGCCGCCTCGCGTCGTTCATCGCCATGCGTCTTCGCGGCAAGCACCGTCCCGACTACACCCCCAACGTCGACTGCGGCGACTATGTCGTGGTGGTCAACGCCGAGAAGGTGAAGTTCACCGGCCGCAAGCTCGACCAGAAGATCTACTATCGCCACACCGGTCATCCGGGCGGCATCAAGGAAATCACCGCCGGAAAGCAACTGGCCGGCCGTTTCCCCGAGCGCGTTCTGGAGAAGGCCGTCGAGCGCATGCTGCCCAAGGAAAGCCCCCTGGCCCGCAAGCAGCTGACGCACCTGCGCATCTTCAACGGCGCCGAGCATACCCACCAGGCGCAAAGCCCTGAGCCCATCGCGTTCGCCGAGATGAACGCCAAGAACGTCCGGAGCCAATAGATCATGGCCGAAGCTCAAGGTTTCGACGCTCTGCAGAGCCTGTCGTCCCAGCCCGAGGCCGCTCCGGCGGTCCAGAAGCTGGACAAGTTCGGCCGCGCCTATGCCACCGGCAAGCGCAAGAACGCCATCGCCCGCGTCTGGATCAAGCCGGGCAAGGGTTCGATCACCATCAACGGCCGGGACCAGGAAGTCTACTTCGCCCGCCCCGTGCTGCGCATGATGCTGGCCCAGCCGTTCCAGGTCACCGACCGGGTCGGCCAGTTCGACGTCATCGTCACGGTTGAGGGTTCGGGCCTGTCGGGCCAGGCCGGCGCCGTGCGTCACGGCATCTCCAAGGCCCTGACCTACTACGAGCCGGGCCTGCGCCTGGCACTCAAGCCGCACGGCTTCCTGACCCGCGACAGCCGCGTCGTGGAGCGGAAGAAGTACGGCAAGGCCAAGGCCCGCCGCAGCTTCCAGTTCTCGAAGCGCTAGACGTTCGCGAACCAAAGTTTGCGAAAGGGCGCTTCGGGAAACCGAGGCGCCCTTTTTCTTTGGTCCAACCCCTCCGATTGTCCCCGCGAAGGCGGGGATCCATACGGAGGCAGAGCTTGGGCCCCCGCCTTCGCGGGGGTGATCGGAGATTGAAATGCCCAAGGTTTTCATCGATGGCGAAGCCGGCACCACCGGCCTGCAGATCCGCGAGCGGCTGGTCGGCCGCACGGACCTTGAGCTGCTGTCGATCGCCGAGGCGCGCCGCAAGGACCCGATCGCCCGGGCCGAGCTGCTCAACGCCGCCGACCTGGTCATCCTCTGCCTGCCGGACGACGCGGCGCGCGAGGCGGTCAGCCTGATCACCAACCCGGCGGTCAAGGTGATCGACGCCTCGACGGCGCACCGCACGGCCGAGGGCTGGACCTTTGGCTTTCCGGAACTGGACAAGGACCAGCGCAAGGCCATCCAGGCGGCGACGCGGGTGTCCAACCCCGGCTGCTACTCCACCGGCGCCATCGCCCTGATCCGGCCGCTGGTCCAGGCCGGGCTGATGCCGGCCGACTTCGCCGTCAGCATCAACGCCATCAGCGGCTACACCGGCGGCGGCAAGCCGATGATCGCCGAGTTCGAGGACGTGGATGGGCCGACCTATACGAAGGTTCCCTACCGCCTCTACGCCCTGGGCCTCGAGCACAAGCATGTGCCGGAGATCCAGGTGCGCTCGGGCCTCTTGACCCGGCCGCTGCTCAGCCCCTCGGTCGGCCGCTACGCCCAGGGCATGCTGGTCGAGGTTCCCCTGCACCTGGCCGTTCTGGGCAATGGACCGTCGCTCGAGGACCTGCATGGGGCGCTGCACGAGCACTACCGCGGCGAGGCCTTCGTCGAGGTGGTCTCGCTGAAGGATTGCGAGAGCCTCAAGACCCTCGATCCGGAGGGGCTGAACGGCACCAACCGCATGAAGCTGTTCGTGTTCGGCTCCGAGGAAGGCCGCCAGGCGCGGCTGGTCGCCCTGCTGGACAACCTGGGCAAGGGCGCCTCCGGCGCGGCGGTGCAGAACCTCAACCTGATGCTCGGCCTGGCGGAGGCCGCCGGCCTGTGATGATCCGGCGGGCGGTCCCGCAGGACACGCCGACCCTTCGCGCGATGATGGCCAGCAGCAACGGCTACGATCGGCCGGCGGCCCGGGCGATGATCTTCAGCTTCGCCGCCGGCTGGTCCGTGCCGGAGGACGCCCATGAGATCTGGCTGGCCCAGACGGTCCACGGGGTGGGAGGCTTCTACGCCCTGATCCCGCACGGTGATGACCAGGAACTGGACCTGTTCTTCACCGGCAACGACAGCCAGGGGACCGGGCTCGGCCGTCGGCTGTTCGAACACATGGCCGACAGGGCCAAAGCGCTCGGCGCGGCGCGGGTGGTGATCAGCTCCAACCCGGAGGCGGTCGGATTCTATCGGCGGATGGGGGCTGTGGATGTCGGCGTCAGCCCGCCGGGTGATGGCATCAGCTGGGAGCGGCCGAAGCTGGCGCTTGTCCTCCCCGGAGCGTAGCGAGGGGGAGGGGGACCGCCGCGAGGCGGTGAGTCCGGCGCTGCCCCTCCACCGGCTTCGCCGGTCCCCCTCCCCGACTTCGCGGGGAGGATTAACTTCTGACCTTCACGAAGCTCCCCGGCGCATCCTCGAGCGGCTTGCCGAGCGGGCCTTTCGAGGGATCCCTCGCCGGGACCATGTCGCCGGACCGCTCATTGAGCCAGACGGCCCAGTGCGGCCACCAGCTGCCCGGATGCTCCACGGCGCCGGCGCGCCAGTCCTCGACGGTGGCGGGGAGGGCGTCGTTGGTCCAGTGCTGGTACTTCTTCGCGTCCGGATGGTTGATCACCCCGGCGATGTGGCCGCTCCCGGCCATGGTGAACTTAACCGGCCCGCCGAACAGCTTCGCGCCGCGATAGATGCTGCGGAACGGCGCGATATGGTCGTCACGGGAGGACTGGACATAGATCGGCGTCTTGACCTTGCCCAGGTCCAGCGTCTCGCCGGCCAGGGTCAGCTGGCCCTTCGACAGCGCGTTGTCCTTGTAGAAATTGCGCAGATAGAACAGGTGCAGCGCCTTGGGCATGCGCGTCTGGTCGCTGTTCCAGAACAGCAGGTCGAAGGGTTTCGGCTCCTTGCCCATCAGGTAGTTGTTGACGAAGAACGACCAGATCAGGTCGTTGCCGCGCAGGGAGTTGAAGGTGTCGGCCATCGACTTGCCGGGCAGGAAGCCGCCCGACTGGTCCATGGTCTCCTCGATCGAGCGCAACCAGGCGTCATCGACGAACAGCTTCAGATCGCCCGCCTCCTCGAAGTCCTGCTGGGCGGCGAAGAAGGTCGCCGAATTGATCCGCTTGTCCCCCTTGGCCGCCATATGGGCGAGGGCGCAGGAGAGCAGGGTGCCGCCGATGCAGTATCCGACGGTGTTTACCCGGTCCGTGCCGCACTGCTTCATCACCTGGCTGGTGGCGTCGTAGATGCCCTCGACCAGATAGTCCTCGAAGGTCTTGGCGGCGAGGGTCTCGTCCGGATTGACCCAGCTTGTGACGAACACCGTGAAGCCCTGGCCGCTCAGCCAGCGGATCAGGCTGTTATCGGGCCTCAGATCGGTGATGTAGAACTTGTTGATCCACGGCGTGAACAGCAGCAGCGGGATCTCGCGCACCAGCTCGGTGGTCGGCTCGTACTGCAGCAGCTGCAGGATGTCGTTCTGGTAGACCACCTTGCCCGGGGCGGTGGCGACGTTCTCGCCGACCTTGAACTGCTCCATGTCGGTCTGGCTGATGGCCAGCTGGCCGCCGCCGCGGGTCAGGTCGGCGGCGAAGTTGTCCATGCCGCGCACCAGGCTCTCGCCGCCGGTGCTCATAGCCTCCTTCAGCGCCGCCGGGTTCGACATCAGGAAGTTCGACGGCGAGATGGCGTCGGTAAGCATGCGGATGAAGAACTCGACCCGGCGCTTTTCCAGCGGATCGACGCCCTCGACTTCGGACACCAGGTCGTTCAGCCAGCCGCTGGTCAGCAGGTAGGATTGTTTCATCACGTCATAGACGGGATGGGCGCCCCATTCGGGATCGTTGAACCGCTTGTCGCCCTTGGGCGGCTCGACCACCGGATCGACCTGCTCGCCGCTCATGCGGCGGGCGGTGGACTGCCACAGGGCGAGGTAGCGGGAGAACAGGTCGGCCTGGGCGCGCATCAGCCGGTCGGGCTGAGCGGCCAGCCGGCCCATGACGTCGGTCAGGGCCGGGCCGACATGGAAGGGATCGGGGCTGAGCGCGGCGGGGCCGTCGGCCTGGCGCAGGGCGGCCTCGGCAATGGCCCCCTGGGCGGTGACCGCCGCGCGGGCAAGGTTGGCCGACAGTTTCTCCAGCGCCTGCCGCTGTTCAGCGGACAGGAAGGCGGCCGGATCGACGTCGGGCGACGGCCCGGGCCGTTCCGGGGCGGTTTTCGGCGCTTCCGCGGCGGCGGGCTTCGGCTTCGCGGCGGCCGGCTTCTTCGGCGCGGCCCTTCGGGTCGTTGTTTTGCCGTCCTTGGCCGCCATACTTGCGTTCCTTCCCGATGCGGGAGCGTCTCGCACCCTTCCGCCGGGGCTGATCATGGCATAAGACCGGACCCGATATGAACGGCGATGCGCGAACTTTCTGGCGGACGGCCCGACTGACGCTCCTGGCGGGCGCGGCGACGGGCCTGACCGCCTGCGCCGACCTGCCCAGGCTTGAGCCGGGCGCGTCGGCCAGGATCGATCCCAAGTCGCCGGCCGCCGCCGAGGTGGCCAAGGCGATTCAGGAGCCCGGTCCCTGGCCGACCTTCGCCGGCATCCCACAGGTTCCCGACGACGTGCGCAGCTCCGCCGCCTGGCGCGAGGCCGTGCAGGATCAGGAGGCCGAGGGCGTCTACACCACCCGCATGGCCGCGCCCGATACCTGGAGCCTGACCGACACGGAGTCTTTCGAGGCGCTGGCGC
Source organism: Caulobacter sp. (assembly GCA_030678995.1). Taxonomy (GTDB): domain Bacteria; phylum Pseudomonadota; class Alphaproteobacteria; order Caulobacterales; family Caulobacteraceae; genus Caulobacter. Next base: position 43,913 of record JAUXTQ010000015.1, on the reverse strand, counting down.
GCGCTGAAGCCAATCCGCTGGGCCTGACGCCCCCGACCGCCGCCGAGATGGCGGAGTCGGAGGCCTTCGCCCGGGCGCTGCGCAAGCGAGCTACCCCGCCTCCGTCGCCGAGGTAATCCGGCGCGGCGGAGGCAAGATATTCCCTGAACCTGCTTGGAAACCTCCCCTTTCGATGCAAAGCATCGAAAAAGACTAAAAGTGGGGTGGATCGGACCACAAAGGACGAAGGCGTCCATTGCTACGATCCACCCGCGGAGGATATCCATGCGCGACCTTCGCTCCCAGAGCGCCGCGGATGGCGCAGAGAGCCTTTTAGATGAGCACCGAGTTCCACCGTATCCGGCGTCTGCCGCCCTACGTCTTCGAGGAAGTGAACCGTATCAAGGCCAAGCTTAGGGCCGAGGGCACGGACATCATCGACTTCGGCATGGGCAATCCGGACATGCCCACCCCGACCCACATCGTCGACAAGCTGATCGAGACGGCCCGCGATCCCAAGGCCGGCCGTTATTCCGCGTCCAAGGGCATCATCGGCCTGCGGCGAGCCATGGCCGGCTACTATGGTCGCCGCTACGGGGTGAAGCTGAACCCCGACACCGAGGTCGTCGCCACGCTCGGGTCGAAGGAGGGCTTCGCCAACCTGGCCAACGCCCTGACCGCGCCCGGCGACGTGATCATCTGTCCCAACCCGGCCTACCCGATCCACGCCTTCGGTTTCATCATGGCCGGCGGGGTGATCCGCCATGTGCCGGCCCTGTCGCCGGAGGAGTATCTGTCGGGCATCGGCCGCGCGGTGAAACACTCGGCGCCGCCGCCCAACATCCTGATCCTCAGCTACCCGTCCAACCCGACCGCCCAGTGGGTCGATCTGGATTTCTACAAGGACGCCGTCCAGCTGGCGAGGAAGCACGACCTGCTGATCATCTCGGACGTGGCCTATTCGGAGATCTATTTCGACAACAATCCGCCGCCTTCGATCCTGCAGGTCGAGGGCGCGAGGGACCTGGCCGTCGAGGTCAACAGCCTGTCGAAGACCTACGCCATGGCCGGCTGGCGCGTGGGCATGGTGGTCGGCAACGAGCGCATGTGCGCGGCCCTGGCGCGGGTGAAGTCCTATCTCGACTACGGCGCCTTCCTGCCGATTCAGGTGGCCGCGGCCACCGCGCTGAACGGCCCGCAGGACTGCGTCGAGGAAATCCGAGGCATCTACAAGAGCCGCCGCGACACCCTGGTCAGCAGCATGAAGCGCGCCGGCTGGGACATCCCGGCTCCGCCCGCCTCGATGTTCGCCTGGGCCAAGGTGCCCGAACAGTACAAGGATGCCGGCTCGATGCTGTTCTCCCGCCTGCTGATCGAGGAGGCCGGCGTCGCCGTGGCGCCGGGCTCGGGCTTTGGCGAATACGGCGAGGGCTATGTGCGCATCGGGCTGGTCGAGAACGAACACCGCATTCGGCAGGCCGCCCGCAACGTGAAGAAGTTCCTCGCCGACTCCGAACGCATCCTGGCCAAGGCCCACAACGCGGTGGCCTCGCAATGAGCAAGACCTGGAAAATCGGGGTCGCGGGACTCGGAACGGTCGGAGGCGGCCTGCTCCAGTTCCTCGCGGAACGCCCGGGGTTCGCTCCGGCCGGCGGGCAGGCCGTGGTCGCCGGCGTTTCGGCCCGTTCGCGGTCGCGGCCGCGCAGCATCGACATTTCCGGCCTGCCCTGGTTCGACGATCCGGTGGCCCTGGCGTCCTCACCGGACATCGACCTGTTCGTCGAACTGGTCGGCGGCTCGGACGGTCCGGCCAAGGCCGCCGTCGAAGCCGCGCTGAAGGCCGGCAAGCCGGTGGTCACGGCCAACAAGGCGCTGATCGCCGAACACGGCGCCGAACTGGCGGTGCTGGCCGAGGCGGCGGGCGTGCCGCTGCTGTTCGAGGCCGCCGTGATGGGGGGGACCCCGGCGGTGAAAATGCTGCGCGAGGCCATGGTGGGCGACGACGTGGCCGGCGTGGCGGGCATCCTCAACGGCACCTGCAATTTCATCCTCAGCGAGATGGAGCAGCGCGGTGCCTCCTTCGCCGACGTGCTCAGCGAGGCCCAGCGCATGGGTTACGCCGAGGCCGACCCGACCATGGACGTCGGCGGCTTCGACGCGGCGCACAAGGTGACCATCCTGGCCGCCCTGGCCTTCGGCTGCGCGCCCAACTTCGCCGCCGCCGAGATTGAGGGGATCGACCAGGTCGATCTGCTCGACATCCGCCTGGCCAAGGACCTGGGCTATCGCATCCGGCTGATCGCCTCGGCCGACCGCACGGCGGACGGGGTGGCGGTGCGGGTGCATCCCTCGCTGGTCGCCCAGGGCCATCCCCTGGCCGAGACCCGCGGGGCGCTCAATGCCCTGTTCATCGAGGGCACGCGCATCGGGCGGATCTTCATCCAGGGGCCGGGCGCGGGCTCGGGTCCGACCGCCGCCGCGGTGGCCGCCGACATCGCCGACGTGATGACCGGCGCGCGCCGCCCGGTGTTTCAGGCGCCGGCCGCCAGCCTCAAGCCGTTCGTCGCCGTCGCCCCGACCCGGCGGGTCGGCAAGGCCTACCTGCGCCTGCTGGTAAAGGACCAGGCCGGGGTTATCGCCGCGGTGTCGGAGACCCTCGCCGAGTGCGGCGTCTCCATCGACAGCTTCCTGCAAAAGCCCGTCGAGGACGCAGGCGGGGTGCCCATCGTGCTCATCACCCACGCGATCGCCGAGTCGGTGCTGACCGACGCGATAAACCGCATCGAAAAGCTGCCGGCCGTGCTAGAGCGTCCGCGGCTGTTGCGCATCGCGCGCATCTGAGAATCCGCCGACAATCGCGGCGCAGAGCCCTTGAAAGGGCCGGGAGACGAAACTTCATGAGTTCCGAGACTCTGGACCGGGGACTGGTGCTGGACGCGGTCCGCGTAACTGAAGCGGCGGCGATCGCCGCCTGGCGCCTGGTGGGCCGTGGCGACGAGAAGGAGGCCGACCAGGCCGCCGTCGACGCCATGCGCAACGCCCTCAACGACCTGGACATCGAGGGCGTCATCGTCATCGGCGAGGGCGAGCGCGACGAAGCGCCGATGCTCTACATCGGCGAGAAGGTCGGCAGCGGCAAAGGTCCGCGAATCGACATCGCGCTGGACCCGCTGGAGGGAACGACCCTGACGGCCAAGGCCATGGCCAATGCCCTGGCCGTTATGGCCTGGGCCCCCGCCGGGACCCTGCTGAACGCTCCCGACACCTACATGGACAAGATCGCCTGCGGTCCCGGCTACGCCGAAGGCGTCATCGACCTGGACGCGACGCCGGCGGACAACGTCAAGGCGATGGCCAAGGCCAAGGGCGTTGAGCCCGACCAGATCACCGTCTGCGTCCTGGACCGGCCCCGCCATGCCGAGATCATCAACAGCCTGCGCGGCGTTGGCGCCCGGGTCTATCTGATCACCGACGGCGACGTGGCCGGGGTGATCAACACCGCCGATCCCGAGACCGGCGTGGACCTCTACATCGGCCAGGGCGGCGCGCCCGAGGGCGTGCTGGCCTGCGCGGCGCTGAAATGCGTCGGCGGCCAGTTTCAGGGCCGTCTGGTGTTCCGCAACAACGATGAACGCAGTCGCGCCGCCAAGTGGGGCATCACCGAGCTGGACCGGAAGTACAGCCTGAACGAAATCGTCCGGGCCGACGCCATCTTCGCCATGACCGGCGTCACCGACGGCGCGTTGCTTGAGGGCGTGAAGTTCAAGGAGGGTTCGGTGCACACCCACACCCTGGTGATGAACTCCTCCACCCGCACGGTGCGTGTAGTGCGGATGAAGCGGCCGCTCTGACCATGGCCGACGGCGCGCTTGAGGCAGGCTTCCTCGGCGTCCGGCGATCCCTGTCGGGCCGGGCCTGGCGCTGGCGGCCGGCCGAGGCGGCCCTGGTGCGCGATCATCAGCTGCGCCATGGCCTCAGCGAGCCGCTGGCCCGGGCGCTGGCATCGCGGGGCGTCGGGGCCGAGGACGCGGCGGACTACCTGTCGCCGACCCTCAAGGCGCAGTTTCCCGACCCCTCCAGCTTCGCCGACATGGATCTGGCGGCGAAGATCCTCGTCGATGCGGTCGTGACCGGCCGCCCGACGGCGGTGTTCGCCGACTACGACGTGGACGGCGCCTCCAGCGCCGCCCAGCTGGTCCGCTGGTTCCGGGCCATGGGCCGCGAACTGGCCATCTACGTCCCTGACCGGATCATCGAGGGCTACGGTCCCAGCCCGGCCGCCTTCCGCCATCTGCAGGCGCAGGGCGCGGATCTGGTGGTCACCGTCGACTGTGGCGCGGCCGCTCATGACGCCCTGTTCGCCGCGCGGCAGATCGGCCTGGACGTGGTGGTCATCGACCACCACCTGATGCGCGGCGATCCGCCGCCCGCCGCCGCCCTGGTCAATCCCAACCGGCCGGACGACACATCGGGGCAGGGGCATCTGGCCGCCGCCGGGGTGACCTTCGTCCTGCTGGCCGCTCTCAATCGCGAGGCCCGCGGCCGGGGCCTGTTCGACGACCGCCCGGAGCCGGACATCCGCCAATGGCTCGATCTGGCCGCCATGGGCGCGGTCTGCGACGTCACCAGCCTGACCGGTTTCAACCGCGCCATCGCCGCCCAGGGGCTGAAGGTGATGTCGAACTGGGCCAATCCGGGCCTGAAGGCCCTGCTCGACGTGGCCCGGTCGCAGGGGCCGGCGACGACCTTCCATGCCGGGTTCATCCTGGGGCCCCGGATCAACGCCGGCGGACGGATCGGTCGCTCCGACCTGGGCGCGCGGCTGCTTTCAACCGACGATCCGGAGGAGGCAAGGGCGCTGGCCGAGGAGCTGGACGCGCTCAACGTCTCCCGCAAGGACGTCGAGAAGGGCGTCATCGACGACGCCGTCGTGGCCATCGAACGGGACAGCAACTTCGACCCGGACGCGCCGGCCATCGTCGTGGCCGGCGATGGTTGGCATCCGGGGGTGGTCGGCATCGCCGCCGCCCGGCTGCGCGAGCGGTACCGTAAGCCGGTGGTGGTTATCGGCATCGACCGGCCGTCGGACACCGGCAAGGGATCGGGCCGCTCGCAGCCAGGGGTCAATCTCGGCCGGGCGGTGCAGGCGGCCTTCGACGAGGGCCTGCTGCTGGCCGGCGGCGGCCACGCCATGGCCGCGGGCCTGACCATCCGCCCCTCGGCCATTCCCGAGTTGCGGGCCTTCCTGTGCGAGCGGCTTGCGGGCGAGATGATCGAGGCCGCGAGCCTCGACGCCATCGAGATCGATGCCCTGGTCAGCCCCGGCGGCGCCACCCGCGCGCTGTACACGGAGTTCCAGCGCCTGGCGCCATTCGGACCGGGCAATCCGGAACCGACCTTCGCCGTCGGCGACGCCCGGATCGAGCGGCCGATGATGCTCAAGGGCGGTCATGTGCGCTGCACCCTGATCGATTCCTCGGGCGGCAAGCTGAAGGCCGTGGCCTGGCGCGCGGGTGAGACGGCCATGGGAGAGCGGATCATGGCCGGGGGCGGGGCGATGCATCTCGTCGGCCGGCTCAAGCCCGACGACTGGCAGGGCCGTCAGGGCGTGGAACTGGAGATCGAGGACGCCGCCGACCCCCGGATGGTGCTTTGAATCCCTTGCCGGCCCTTGAGGGCCGGCCGCGCGAAATCTGGATGGCTGGGGGCTTGCGCCTGCCCGGAGTCGCGAATATACAGCCGCTTCCTCGCGACCGGGCGCCCTTCGTCTATCGGTTAGGACCCCAGATTTTCAATCTGGTAAGAGGGGTTCGACTCCCCTAGGGCGTACCACCGCCGCGAGTGACTAATTCCCTCCGTATTGCGACCAATTGTCGCGGCTTCGGCCCGAGTCATCGTCTGCGCGAATTCGAGCATTGACGGCTCTCCTCCTGCGAGAACAGTGTTATACTGGGTTCCTCGTCCGGAAAGGACTTTAGGGCGGGGCAGAGGGGCGGAATGTCTGATTACGATTTCGAGGCCCAGGAGGCGCACGAGGAATCCGTGCGCATCAATGGCCGTGTGAAATGGTTCGACGCGGGGAAGGGTTACGGCTTCATCGTTCCCGACGACCCTAGTCAGACCGGTCTGAAGGATGTGCTGCTGCACATCACTTCACTGCGCAACGTCGGCAAGGAATCGGCGCTGGAAGGCTCTGTCATTGTCTGTGACGTCGTGCGCCGGACCAAAGGCTGGCAAGTCTCCGACATCGTTGACCTCGACGAGAGCGCGGCGCCGCCCCCGGGCGAGCGGCCTGGGCGGCGCTTCGACAACGACAGCGGATTCCGCCGCGATCGTGATCGCTTCGGCGGGGGCGGGGACCGTTTCGGCGGCGGCCACAATCGCGAGGCGCCCCGGCGCGGACCGGCCCCCCAGGCTGACGGACCCCTGGAACGCTGCACCGTCAAATGGTTCAACCGCACCAAGGGCTATGGTTTCGTGGTGCGCGACGCCGAACCGGGCGATATCTTCGTCCACATCGAGACCCTGCGCCGCAGCGGCCTCGATGACCTGCAGCCCGGCGAAGGCGTGATGGTGCGCTTCGCCGAAGGGCCCAAGGGTCTGGTCGTGGCCGAAATCGCGGCGTCCTGACGCCGCACGCTTCTGGAGTATCCCGTGAGGACAATGCGTAGCGCCGGTCGGACCATCGTCCTGACCGCGATGATGGTCGCGCCGTTGCTGGTCGCCAGCGCCTGCCGGGCCGAGGCGCCGCCACCCGCACCCGCCGTGGCGACGGCCCCGGCGCCGGCGCCGCTCGAGACCCTGACCATCGACACCGCCCGCGGGACGCTGACCTTCAAGGTCGAGATCGCCGACAACGAGGCCGAGCGCCAGCAGGGGCTGATGTACCGCACCAGCCTGGCCCCCGATGCGGGCATGCTGTTCATCTGGGACAAGGCCGCGCCGCGCGCCTTCTGGATGAGGAACACCTACATCCCGCTGGACATCATCTACATCGGCGCGGGCGGCCAGATCGTCTCCATCGCGGCCATGACCGAGCCCTTCAACGAGACGCCGATCCCGTCGGACGGGCCGGCGCTGGCGGTGCTGGAGATCGCCGGCGGCCGAGCCGCCGAACTGGGCATCGCGATCGGTGACCGGGTCCACCACCGGATCTTCCCCAGGTGAGCGGCGAGGTGATTCCCGAACCCCCGGAGGGTTTCAAGCCCAGCGCCCGCGGCCCTTACACGACCCACAACGGCCCGTTCTTTCATCGGCTGACGGAGGAGGCGTTCGAACACGCCTTCTTCGCCCTCAAGCGGCACTGCAACAGCCTGGGCATCGTCCACGGCGGCATGCTGTCGACCTTCATGGACGGGGTGCTGGCCAATGCCGTCGGGCGCAAGTCCGGAACGGCCTCGGTGACGGTGCATCTGTCGCTGGACTTCCTGTCGATGGCCCGGGCCGGCGACTGGGTGTTCGGCGACGCGAAGGTGACCCGCCAGACGAAGGACCTGGTGTTTGTGGAGGGCCGCGTGCGGGTCGGCAGCCGCGAGATCATGCGCGCGTCGGGCATCTTCAAGCCTGTGCATCGCAGAGCCGAGTAGCACCTCGTTGCGGCGACGCGGCGGGCGTGGCAAAGACGGCCTCTTCCGTGATTTCGGGGTGTGGCGCAGCCTGGTAGCGCATCTGCTTTGGGAGCAGAGGGTCGGAGGTTCGAATCCTCTCGCCCCGACCATGGAACAGACTGAACGCAAGAGGCCGCCATGCTTGCCCGCATCTATCGCCCCGCCAAGACCGCCATGCAGTCGGGCAAGGCCAGGACGAAGGACTGGCTGCTGGAGTTCGAGCCGGCGGCGGCGAAGCGCAACGACCCCCTGACCGGCTGGACCCAGTCCACCGACATGAACGGCCAGGTCCGGCTGACCTTCGAGACCCGCGAGGAGGCGGTGGCCTACGCCCAGAAGCACGGCATTGCCTTCCAGCTGTTCGAGCCGAAGGAGCCGAAGAAGATCATCAAGGCCTACGCCGACAACTTCGCCACCAACCGCAGACAGTCCTGGACGCATTAGGGGGCTGGGTGCGTCCTTCGAGACGCGATCCTGAGGGATCGCTCCCCAGGATGACGTTCGGGGTTTGACTGCGCTACTGTCCGTCATGGTGAGGAGCGAGCCTTGCGAGCGTCTCGAACCACGCTAAACCAGCCGTGAAGACCCCATAGCTCAACCGGATAGAGCACCTGCCTTCTAAGCAGGGGGTTGCAGGTTCGAGTCCTGCTGGGGTCGCCAGCCTTCGCCCTTTGGGCTTCGGCTTGGCAGGCCGCACTGATGCGGGCGAAGTTGTCGCTTTGAAATCCGGAGAGCGAAGACGGACTACCCGCCGTAGACGTCCAGCGCTTGGCGCAGATCAGCGATCAGGTCGTCAGGGCTTTCCAGTCCCACATGCAGTCGCATCAGCGGGCCGCCGTGGTCGATGGGGATGATGCGCTTCTTCAGCTGGGGGTCGCAGCTGATGGCCAGGCTCTCGAACCCGCCCCAGGAGAAACCCAGGCCGAACAGGGTCAGGGCGTCGAGGAGGGCCTCGACCTTTTCCGGCGTTCCGGGCCGCAGCACGAAGCCGAACAGGCCGCAGGCGCCGCTGTAGTCACGGGCCCAGAGGTCGTGGCCGGGCGCGCCGGGGAGGGCGGGATGCAGGACCGTCAGGACTTCCGGCTGTTCCGCCAGCCAGCGGGCCACGGTCAGGCCGCTTTCCCCATGACGCGCCAGCCGGGTGGCGAGGGTGCGCAGGCCGCGCAGGGCCTGGTAGGCGTCCTCCGGGGCCACCGACCAGCCATGGTCCGCGACGCAGGCCTTCAGGGCCGCCACGAGCGCCGGATCGCTGGCCGCCGCCGAGCCCATGAACACGTCGGAATGGCCGCAGACGTATTTGGTCAGGGCCTGGACGCTGATGTCCGCGCCATGGGCCAGGGGCTTGAACAGCAGTCCGGCGCCCCAGGTGTTGTCCACCAGGGTCAGGACGCCTTTCGAGCGGGCTGAGGCGGCGATGGCGGCCACGTCCTGAATCTCGAAGGTGAGGGAGCCGGGCGACTCCAGCACGATCAGCCGGGTCGCCGGACCCGCCAGGGCCAGCACCCCGGCGCCATCCAGCCGGGGGTCGTAGTAGTCCACCGCCACCCCGAACCGCCGCAGCACCTGGTCGCAGAAGTAGCGCACTGGCCGATAGACGCTGTCGACCACCAGCAGATGGTCGCCGGCCTTGAGCACGGCCATGATCGCCGCGGTCATGGCCGCCAGGCCCGAGGGGAACAGCTGCACCCCCCTGGCGCCTTCCAGTTCCCCGAGGGCGTCCATCAGGCCGAACTGGGCCGAGAGGCCCGCGCGGCCGTAGCCGAGCGTGCCGTCATAGAGCGCCTTGGCGTTGGGCAGCAGGACGGTCGAGCCGCGCTGCACCGGCGGGCTGACCGTCTGCGCCGGCAGCCTGTCGATATGGCCGGCGCGGATCAGGCGGGTTTCTTCATCCATGCGGGTTGCCAGCCTTGGCGCCAGAGGGCGATGTTCCCTACACCCATAGCGGCCCCGGGCCGCCGATCAAGGAAACCCGCTGTGAATCGACTGGCGCTCGTCCTGCTGCTCGCCCTGTCGGCGGCGGCGTGCGAGCGCGAGGCGGCGGTCTCCACCGTCCCCGACAAGGTCCCGGTGGTCGATGGCCCCGACGCGGCGACCCCGGCCAGCAAGACCCTGGCGGCGGTCAGGGCGCGCGGCGTGCTCCGCTGTGGGGTCAACCCGGGCCTGTCGGGCTTCGCCTTCGCCGACAGCGCCGGTCGCTGGCGCGGGTTCGACGTGGACTTCTGCCGCGCGGTGGCCGCCGCCGTGCTGGGCGACCCTGACAAGGTCGCCTTCATCCCCCTGACCAACGACCGGCGCCTGACCGCCCTGAAGGCCGGGACCGTCGATCTGCTGTCGCGCAACACCAGCTGGACTTTCAGCCGCGACGCCGGGGAGGGCGTCGATTTCGCCGGGGTCAGCTACTACGACGGCCAGGGCTTCCTGGCGGCAAGGGACCTGGACCTGCAGGGCGCGGCCGACCTGTCCGGCGCGAAGATCTGCGTCCAGACCGGCTCGACCAGCGAGCTGAACCTGCGCGACTGGTTCAAGGCCCGCTCGATCAACTGGACGCCGGTGTTGGCCCCGACCCTGGAACGGGCGCGGCAGGACTACGAGCGGGGGGTCTGCGACGTGCTGTCGGCCGACATCTCGGCCCTGGCCTCGGCCCGCGCGACCCTGCCGGACCAGAACGCCCATGTCCTGCTGTCGGACGTGATCTCCAAGGAGCCGATGGGGCCGGTGGTGCGCCAGGGCGATCCGGGCTGGACCGACATCGTCCGCTGGACCCTCAACGCCCTGATCCTGGCCGAGGAGTTCGGGGTGACGAAGGACAACGCCGAGGCGATGCGCAAGGAGTCGGCCTCCGCCGAGGTGCGCCGCCTGCTCGGGACCGAAGCCGGCTATGGCCGCATGCTGGGCCTGGACGACGACTGGGCTTACCGGGCGATCCGGGCGGTGGGGGCCTATGACGAGGTGTTCGCCCGCAACCTCGGCCGCGACTCGGCGCTCAAGCTCGAACGGGGAGATAACGCCCTCTGGACCGCCCGCCCGCGCGGCCTGCTCTATGCGCCGCCGTTGCGGTGAGTTCGAAGCTCCGGTCCCTCCAATTCACCGTCATGGCCCGGCATGTCCGGGCCACCCAGGAACACGGGCTTTCCGACCTCGAGCGACAGTCCGCCTCATCCTGATTTCCACGGTGCGCATGGGTGGCCCGAACAAGTCGGGCCATGACGGATGGGGGTGTTGCTCCGCTACAGCGTCAGCCGCATCGCACAGCGGTCCTTCAGACCCCGCGCCGTCTCGGCCTCGATCAACGTCTGCAAGACCTCCGGGAGCGGCGTTTCAAGCCGTTGATAGCCCAGCCGGCTGTAGAAGGGTCCGTTCCACGGCACCGTACTGAACGTGGTGAGGGTCAGCGCGGCCAGCCCGCGATCCCGGGCCCAGTCCTCCGCCGCCTGCATCAGCCGCCGGCCCAGGCCCTGCTGCTGGTGCGCTTGCGCCACCGCCAGCTCCCAGATGTGCAGCGCGTCGCAGACCACCTCGCCCAGCACGAAGCCGACCGGCGTCTCGCCCTCGACGGCCTCCCAGACCGTTCCCGCGGCAATGGCGGGGAAGTAGTCTTCGGCCGGGGTCACCGCGTCGTCGGCGATCCAGGCAAGGTCGGGAATGGCGCGGAAGGCCTCGCCGGCGGATCGTTCGATGGCCGGAAACAGGGCCGCGTTCGTCCGGGAGGCCTGGCGGATATGGACGCTCACGCCGGACCGGTCACCACGGCGGTGTCTTCGCGGCCGCCCCATTCGGTCCAGGAGCCGTCGTAGACCGCCGCCCGCTCCTTGCCGAGCCGGGCCAGGCCCAGAGCGAGGATGGCGGCGGTGATGCCAGAGCCGCAGGTGGTGACCACCGGCTTGTTGATGTCAACACCCGCTTTCTCAAACAGATCAGCTAGTTGCGGCGCGGCCTTCATGGTGCCGTCGGGAGCTAGAAGTTCGCTGGCGGGCAGGCTGCGGGCGCCGGGCATATGGCCGCCGCGCAGTCCGGCGCGGGGCTCGGGCGTCTCGCCGGTGAAACGGCCGGCGGGGCGGGCGTCGACCAGCTGCTCGCGGCCGGTCTCCAGCGCCTTCTTCACCTGGTTCAGGTCGCGGACCAGGTCTGAACTGAAGCGGGGGGTGAAGTGCCGCTCGCGTGGCGGGGAGGGCATGTCCGACACCGGACGGCCCTCTGCGATCCATTTGGGCAGACCGCCGTCCAGGACGACCACGTCCAGATGGCCCATGGCCCGGAACATCCACCAGACCCGGGCGGCCGAGCGCAGGCCCAGCTGGTCGTAGATGACCATCCGCGCGCCGTCGCCCAGGCCCAGCTTGCGCACCCGCGAGGCGAACTTGACCCCGCTGGGCAGCATGTGCGGCAGGCCGGAGGTCTCGTCGGCGATCTCGTCGATGTCGAAAAACACCGCGCCGGGGATGTGCGCCAAGGCGAAGTCCGCCTTCGCGTCGCGCTCCTCATGGGGGAAGTACCAGCTGGCATCGACGATCCGCACGTCGGGCGCTTCGAGGTGATCGGCGAGCCAAGCGGTGGAAACGAGCGGATCGGCCATCGAATAGTCCCTATAACCAGCCGGGAGCCGGCAGGCCGCGCTCTTTCAGGAACGCCGGATTGAACAGTTTGCTCTGATACCGCGATCCGTAGTCGCACAACACCGTCACAATGGTGTGGCCCGGCCCCAGTTCGCGCGCCAGACGCATGGCGCCGGCGATGTTGATGCCCGACGAGCCGCCAAGGCACAGGCCCTCGTGCTTCACCAGATCGAAGATCACCCGCAGCATCTCCTCGTCCTCGATGCGCCAGGCGTGGTCGATGACCAGTCCCTCAAGGTTGGCGGTGATGCGGCCCTGGCCGATGCCCTCGGTGATCGAATTGCCCTCGGCCTTCAGCTCGCCAGTCTTGTAGTAGCTGTAGAGGGCCGCGCCGCCGGGATCGGCCAGGCCGATGGCCACGTCCGGCCTGCGCGCCCGCAGCGCAGCCGCCACGCCGGCCAGGGTGCCGCCCGAGCCGACCGCGCAGATGAAGCCGTCGACCTTGCCGCCGGTCTGTTCCCAGATCTCCGGGCCGGTGGTGCGCTCATGGGCCTGGCGGTTGGCGACATTGTCGAACTGGTTGGCCCAGACGGCGCCGTTGGGCTCGGTCTTCGCCAGCTCCTCGGCAAGCCGGCCCGAGTAGCGGACGTAGTTGTCCGGATTGGAGTAGGGGACAGCGTCCACCTCGATCAGCTCAGCCCCGGCCAGGCGGATGGCGTCCTTCTTTTCCTGGCTCTGGGTGCGCGGAATGACGATCGTAGTCCGGTAGCCGAGCGCGCTGGCGACCATGGCCAGGCCGATGCCGGTATTGCCCGCCGTGCCCTCGACGATCCGGCCGCCCGGACGCAGCTGGCCTCTGGCCTCGGCGTCGCGGATGATGGCAAGCGCCGCGCGATCCTTGACCGACTGGCCGGGGTTGAGGAACTCCGCCTTGCCCAAAATCTCGCAGCCGGTCGCCGCGCTGGCGGCCTTCAGGCGGATCAGGGGCGTGTTGCCGATGGCGTCAAGAACGCTTGCGTGGATGGTCATTCGAGGCCCTGCCAGAATGGCTGCTCCAACCTAGATCGTGCTCCGGGGCGATCATGCAACCGTAGTTTTTCTGAAGGCGCAGCCCAATACTCCCAAGCGTCATGGCCCGACTGGTTCGGGCCATCTATGAACACGGAGCCGATTGAATGGTCGCGAACGGTTCAACACCTCAAAACACAACGTGCCTGGGTGGCCCGAACAAGTCGGGCCATGACGGGGTCTACGCCCTCAACTCCGACTGAGGCTGAGCTGGATCACGTCCGTGCGGCCGGTGCGGAAGCCGGCCTCGCAGTAGCTGAGGTAATAGCCCCACATCTTGCGGAAGCGCTCGTCGAAGCCCAGCCGTCTGATCTCGTCCCAGGCCGTCTCGAAGCGGCGGCCCCATTCGGCCAGGGTGTCGGCGTAGTGCTGGCCGTAGCGGGTCGCGTCGACCCACTCGAGACCGGCGCGGTCGGTCTCGCGCCGCAGGGCCGTCTCGCTGGGCAGCATGCCGCCCGGGAAGATGTACTTCTGGATGAAGTCGGCCCGCCGCCGGTAGCTGTCGAACAGCTCTTCCTTGATGGTGATGATCTGCAGGCCGGCGCGGCCGCCGGGCGAGAGCACATCGCGGATCTTGCTGAAATAGGTCGGCCAGTATTCCTCGCCGACCGCCTCGAACATCTCGATGGAGGCGACCCGATCGAAGCGGCCCTCGACGTCGCGATAGTCGATCAGGCGGATGTCGGCCTTCTCGGCCAGGCCCTGGTCGAACAGCCGCTTGCGGGCGAAGTCGTACTGCTCGCGGCTGATGGTGATGCCGGTGACGTTGGCGCCCACCTCGGCGGCGGCGAATTCGGCGAAGCCGCCCCAGCCGCAGCCGATCTCCAGCACGCTCTGGCCGGCCTGCAGGCCCATGGAGCGGGCCAGCGCCGCGTACTTGTGCTTCTGGGCCAGTTCGAGCGGCTCACCAGGCTTCTCATAAACCGCCGAGCTGTAGGTCATGCTGGGGTCCAGCCAGCGGGTGTAGAAGTGGTTGCCCAGGTCATAGTGGGCATGGATGTTCTTCTGCGACCCACGGCGGTCGTTGCGGCGCATCAGATGGGTGATGAAGTTCACCGCCCGCACCACCGGATTGCCCCGCACCAGGGCCTGCAGCCGGTCGAAGTTCATCGCGAAGCCGGTCAGCAGGGCCGACAGGTCAGGGGTATCCCATTCCCCGGCCATGAAGCCCTCGGCGAAACCGATCGAGCCGGCGGTCAGGCAGCGGCGGATGAAGTTGTAGTTCCGGACGATCAGGCGGGCGTGGGGACCGGGCTCGGCGCCCTGGCTGTGGATCTCGGTCGCGTCAGGCAGCACCCAGGTCAGCGACCCCTGACGCCAGTTCTCGGCGCAGATCCTCACGGCCGTCCGGAACACCGCCGGCGCCCTACGCAGGGCCGGCGACTCCGGCATCGGCCGGCTCGTCGAATGGGTCAGGTCCGTCAGCGTCATAGGCGCTCCTTTCCGTCCCGCTGAGACTAACATCGTTTTTTCCCGTATTGCGAGAGACCAGCGATGCGCGGCTGGCGCCGACGGTCGCGGAGGAGGGGCGTATAACCAGCGGATTCCCTTTGAGGAAAAGGCGCAGGGCCTCCCAGTGGATGCCCGCCGCGACCCTCAGGGGGATCAGCGGCATGCTGACGAAGAGGGCCAGCAGGCGGCCGTCGGTGAGGTTTTGGCGTTTGGGGGCCTTGCCCGCGGTGAAGTCCGGCATGCCCGCCAGGGTCCTGGTCACGGTCAGGTCCAGTCGTCGTCCCAGGGGCGAGGCGTCGAAGCGACAGGCGCCGTCGATGGCGTGGAACGGCGAGACGCACCGCCGCTTTTGGGCAACCTGACGCCCGCGATCAGGCCTGAACGACCTGGTGCAGGGCCTTGAGCGTCGCTAACAGCTCTCGCGCGCCATCGAGCGGCAGACAGCTGGGGCCGTCGCACAGGGCCTTGTCCGGGTCCGGGTGGAACTCGAGGAAGACGCCGTCCGCGCCCGCCGCGATGGCGGCCCTGGCAATGACCGGCACGCCCTCGCGCCGCCCGCCCGTCGAGGCGCCGGCGGTGCGCGGGTCAGCGCCGGGAAGCTGCACCGCGTGGGTGGCGTCGATGGTCACCGGCACGCCCAGCCGCTGCATCTCGCCGATGCCCAGCATATCGACCACCAGGTTGTTGTAGCCGAACGAACTGCCCCGCTCGCAGAGGATGATCGGCACGTCCGGCGCCGCCTCGCGGGCCTTGTCGATGATGTTCTTGCAGTCCCAGGGGGCGATGAACTGGGCCTTCTTGACGTGCAGCACTCCGCCCGCAGCCGCCGTCGCGCGTGCCGTGGCCACGATCAGGTCGGTCTGGCGGCAGAGGAAGGCCGGGATCTGCACCAGGTCGGCCACCGCAGCCACGGCCTCGGCCTGTCCGGCCTCGTGCAGGTCGGTGGCGATCGGCACGTTCAGCTGTGTCTTGACCTCGGCCAGCATGGCCAGGCCATCCTTGAGGCCCGGTCCGCGATAGCTCCTGATCGAGGACCGGTTGGCCTTGTCGAAGCTGGCCTTGAACACATAAGGCAGGCCCAGGTCGGCGCAGATGCCTTGCAGCTCCCGCCCGACGCTGAGCGCCAGGTCCAGGCTTTCCAGCACATTGAGACCGGCGATCACGGCCAGCGGCTGGCCGGCGCCGATCGAGATGTTCCAGGGCTTCAGCTCAACGACGGCCATCAATCGGTTTCCGGGTCCTGTTGGGAGTCGGCGACGGGCCGACCTTTCGAGGGCTGCTATATAGGACGCGCCGTGGTTCGACACGCGCTGCGCGCTGCTCACCTTGACGTTCACAGATATACGTCATCCCGAGCAGGCCCGCAGGGACATGTCGAACCACGCACCACGCATGGCTTGACCGCCCCAACGTCACGGCTCACATCCTCACGCCCATGGATCTGGCTTCCCTACAGTCACTGCTGACCGCCGTCGCCGGGGTGCGCGTGGCCTGCGTCGGCGATGTGATGGTCGACCGCTTCGTCTATGGCGAGGTCAACCGCACCTCGCCCGAGGCGCCCATTCCCGTGCTGGCCCGCACCCGCGACACCGCCATGCTGGGCGGCGCGGGCAATGTGGCGCGCAACGTCGCGGCCCTGGGCGGGCTGGCGGCCCTGGCCGGGATCATCGGCGACGACGCCGCGGCCAACGAGGCTCTGGGGATGATCGGCGCCGAGGCTGGCATGGAGGGCCATCTGGTCGCCGAGAAGGCCCGTCCGACCACGGTCAAGACCCGCTATATCGCCGCCGGCCAGCAGCTGTTGCGTGTTGATTCCGAAGATCTGCGCCCTGTCGGCAAGGAGGCTGAGGCCCGGCTGGTGACCGCTGTGCGTCACGCCGCGGGGGAGGCGGGGGCGATCCTGCTGTCCGACTACGGCAAGGGCGCGGTGACGCCGTTGGTGATCGAGGCCTGCCTGGCCGCCGCGAAGGCGTCCGGCGCGGTCCTGATCGTCGATTCCAAGGCCCGCAATTTCGCCCGCTATGGCGCCGTCGACATCGTCAAGCCGAACGCCGCCGAGCTGGCGGCGGCCACCGAACTGCCCACCGAGACCGACGAACAGGTCGAGGCCGCCCTGACCCGGGCGCTGGACCTGTCGCGGGCCAGGGCGGTGCTGGTCACCCGCGCCGCCCGCGGCATGAGTCTGGCCGTGCGCGGCGAGGGCGTGCGCCACTTCCCCGGCCGGGCTCGCGAGGTGTTCGACGTCTCCGGCGCCGGCGACACGGCCCTGGCGGCCCTGGGCCTGGCGCTGGCGGCCAAGGCGTCTCACGAAGACGCGGTCGCCTTCGCGCTGCTGGCGTCAGGGGTGGTCGTCGGCAAGGCCGGCACCGCGGTGGCCACGCCGCATGACCTGATCGAGGCTGAAATCTCCGCCTACATGGCCCCGGCCGAAGCCAAGCTGGCGACGCCCGGCCAGGTGGCCGAAAAGGCCGCCGCCTGGCGCGCCCAGGGGCTCAAGGTCGGCTTCACCAACGGCTGTTTCGACATCCTGCACAAGGGCCACGTGGCCTATCTGGCCCAGTCCCGCGCCTGGTGCGACCGGCTGATCGTCGGGGTCAACAGCGACCGCTCGGTGCGCCAACTGAAGGGCGAGGGGCGGCCCATCAACGACCTGGAATCCCGCGCCCTGGTGCTGGCGGGCCTCAGCCATGTCGACCTCGTCGCGCCGTTCGATGAGGACACGCCTGTCGAGCTGATCAAGGCCGCCCGCCCGGACGTGCTGATCAAGGGCGCCGACTACACCGTCGAGACCGTGGTCGGCCACGACCTGGTCGAGTCCTGGGGCGGGGAGGTGAAGCTGGCCCCGATCGTCGAGGGCTATTCCACCTCCGCCGCCATCGCCCGCATTGTCGAGAAAGCCTGAGTCATGAGCCGCCGCATCGTTTTCGTCACCGGCGGGGCCGGCTTCATCGGCTCCAACATCATCGCCAAACTGGCCGAGGACCCGTCGCTGGACCTGGTCGCCTGCGATTGGCTCGGCGCGGCGGACCTGGGCAAATGGCGCAACCTCGCCAAGCACCCGATCGGCGACTTTGTTGCGCCGGAAAACATGTTCGAGTGGCTGGAAAGGCGCTGGCAGGACGTGGCCATGGTGGTCCACATGGGCGCCATCAGCTCGACCACCGAGCCGGACGCCGACAGGATCATCCACCAGAACTTCGGCCTGTCGCGGGACCTGTTCCGCTGGTGCGCCGACCGCCAGCGCCGGTTCATCTACGCCTCCTCGGCCGCCACCTACGGCGATGGCGCCCAGGGCTTCGAGGATCGTGACGACATCGCCAGTCTCATGACCCTGCGGCCCCTGAACACCTATGGATGGTCCAAGGCCCTGTTCGACCTGTTCGCCGCCCGCCAGGCGGCCCGCGACTACGCCCCGCCACAGTGGGTCGGCCTGAAGTTCTTCAACGTCTACGGCCCCAACGAAGAGCACAAGGAATCGATGAAGTCGGTCGCCTCGCAGATCTGGCCCCACGTGCGGGACGGGCGCTCGGTGCAGCTGTTCAAGTCGCACAACCCCGACTACGCCGACGGCGGCCAGCTGCGCGACTTCGTCTACGTCCGCGACGTCGCCGACGTCGTCCAGTGGCTGGGGCAGAACGAGGCGGTCAACGGCGTCTTCAATCTGGGTTCGGGCAAGGCCCGCTCGTTCAAGGACATGGCCGAGAACGTGTTCAGGGCCGCCGGTCGCGAACCGGCCATCGAGTACATCGCCATGCCGACCTCGATCCGCGACAAGTACCAGTATTTCACGCAGGCGAACATGGACCGCCTGCGCGAGGCCGGCTACCCGGGCCAGATGACACCCCTGGAAGACGGCATCAGCGACTATGTCGGCGGCTACCTGAACGCGGCCGACCCGTATCGGTAATTGGGGACTAATTGGGGACACACACTCATTTGCTCGCAAATGAGTGTGTGTCCCCAATTACCCGCGCCTGACCCAACGTCACGATTGCCGTCGTCCTTCATCGGCGTAAGCTTTCTGAACAACGATAAGCGTCAGGGAGAATTCGCGTGGTCGGGATTGCCGCCTGGGGCGCCTATGCGCCGCGTCTGCGTCTGAGCCGCAAGGCCGCCGCCACGGCCAACGCCTGGGTCGCGCCGAACCTGATGGGCAAGGGCAAGGGCGAGCGGGCCATGGCCAACTGGGACGAGGATGCCCTGACCATGGCCGTCGAGGCGGCCCGCGACGCCCTGGGCCCCGGCGATGACCGCGGTCATGTGGACAGCCTCTGGTTCGCCTCCACCACCGCCCCGTTCACCGACCGCCTGAACGCCGGGATCGTCTCCTCGGCGCTCACGCTTGAGAAGACCATCTCCGCCGCCGACGTGACCGGCTCGCAGCGCTGTGGCCTGACCGCTCTGGCCCAGGCCCTGACGGCGGTGAAGGCGGGGGCGTCGAAGTCCGCGTTGATCGTCGGCGGCGAGCACCGACGGGCGAGGGCGGCCTCGGCCCAGGAACTGGACTGGGGCGACGGCGCGGCGGCTTTCCTGGTGTCGGGCGACCGGCCTGCCGCCGCGTTCCTCGGCCACGGCGCGATCACCGACGATTTCGTCGACCATTTCCGCGGGGCCGACGCCGAGTTCGACTACCAGTGGGAGGAGCGCTGGATCCGCGATGAGGGCATCGTCAAGCTGGTCCCGCCGGCGATCACGGCGGCCCTGGCCCAGGCGGGCGTTGAAGCCGGCGCGGTGAGCCACTTCTGCTTCCCCTCGACCTTCCCCGGCATGGCCGCGATCCTGGCCAAACGGCTGGGCATTCCCGACGCGGCGGTGTGCGACAACCTCGCCGCGGTGATGGGCGAAGCGGGATCGAGCCACGCCCTGATCATGCTGGCGCATGCCCTGGAACAGGCGAAGGCCGGTGACGTGATCCTGGTCGCCCAGTTCGGCCAGGGCGCGGAGGCGCTGGTCTTCCGGGTGACCGCCGATCTCGCCGCCGGACGGCCCGCGCGGGGCGTGACCGGCTCGCTCGCCGATCGAAAAGAAGAGACCAACTACCTGAAATTCCTGTTCTTCAACGGCCTGGTCGACTGGGACAAGGGCATGCGGGCGGAGAAGGACAACAAGACCGCCCTGACCACCCTCTACCGCAACGAGGCGATGATCCTGGGCCTGGTCGGCGGGCGTTGCACCGAGACCGGCGTGGTGCAGTTCCCGCGCACCCGCATCTCGGTGGCCCCGAACAATCCCGCCGTCGACACCCAGGAACCGTACAAGTTCGCGGAGAAAAAGGCCGCGATTCTTACATACTCCGCCGATTATCTCACCTTCTCGATGGCCCCGCCGAACCACTACGGCATGGTCGAGTTCGAGGGCGGCGGCCGCATCTTCATGGACATCACCGACGTCGAGCCGGGCGATGTCGACACCGGTCTGCCGGTGCGCATGGTGTTCCGGCTCAAGGAGGTCGACGAAAAGCGCGGCTTCCGCCGGTACTTCTGGAAGGCTGTGCCGGACCGCACGGCACAGGCCAAACCCGCCGCCGTCGCGGCTGAATAGGAGCGCAGACCATGGCCGCAGGCATCAGGGACAAGGTCGCCATTCTCGGCATGGGCTGCAGCAAATTCGGCGAGCGCTGGGACGCCGGGCCGGACGACCTGATGGTCGAAGCCTATCTGGAGGCGATGCAGGACGCAGGCATCGAGCCGACGCAGCTGGACGCCGCCTGGTTCTCGACCCACATCGACGAGGTCGGCACCGGCAAGGGCGGCACGCCGATGAGCCTGGCCCTGCGCCTGCCCAACATCGCCGTGACCCGGGTGGAGAACTTCTGCGCCGGCGGCTCGGAGGCCTTTCGCGGGGCGGTCTACGCCGTCGCCTCGGGCGCGGCCGACATCGCCATCGCCCTGGGGGTGGAGAAGCTGAAGGACACCGGCTACGGCGGCCTGCCCACCGGCAACGCCGGCACCCTGATTCCGCAGGTCTCGCCCAACGGGTCGGCGCCGGGCAACTTCGCCCAGCTGGCCAGCGCCTATCGCACCAAGCACGGCGTCTCGAAGGACGATCTCAAGCGGGCCATCGCCCATGTCTCGGTCAAAAGCCACGCCAACGGGGTCAAGAGCCCCAAGGCCCACCTGCGGAAGGCGGTCACCGAGGAGCAGGTGATGAACGCCCCGATGATCGCCGACCCGCTCGGCCTGTTCGACTGCTGCGGCGTGTCCGACGGCGCGGCGGCGGCCATCGTCTGCACGCCGGAGATCGCCCGGTCACTGGGCAAGAAGAACCTGACCACGGTCAAGGCGCTGCAGCTGGCCGTCTCGAACGGCTCCGAGGCCCAGTACAACGGCTGGGACGGCAGCTATTTCCACACCGCCCGCATCGCCGCCGGCAAGGCCTACCGCGAGGCCGGCATCGAACGGCCGCGGGAGCAGATCAGCATGATGGAGGTGCACGACTGCTTCTCGATCACCGAGCTGGTGACCATGGAGGACCTGTTCATCAGCCCGGAGGGCCAGGGCTGGAAGGACGTCATGAACGGCTTCTACGACGCCGACGGCGGGGTCCCCTGCCAGATCGACGGCGGCCTCAAGTGCTTCGGCCACCCCATCGGCGCCTCGGGCCTGAGGATGCTCTACGAAATGTACCTGCAGCTGCAGGGCCGGGCCGGCGAGCGGCAGCTGTCCAACCCGGTGTTCGGCATGACCCACAACCTCGGCGGCTCGCCCTCGACCAACGTCTGCTCGGTGGCGATCGTCGGACAAGAAGGAGCCTGACGCGTCAGCAAATCGCTCCCCCAAGGGGGAGCTGTCGCCGCGAAGCGGTGACTGAGGGGGGTGGTCCAAGAGCCCCCTTCCGTCTCGCCTTCGGCGAGCCACCTCCCCCGTGGGGGAGGGACTTGAGTGCGGTCATACGGTTGACGTTTACGGAACAGGCGGTCCTCGTGTAACGCTCGGGACATGTTCGGGCTGAAGGGATTCAAACGCTGGATTGCGCTGGGCGTCGTCGCCCTGGCGGCGGTGCTGGCCGTCAGCGCCTTCGTGTTTCGCGTCGATATCCTGCGGACCTCGCTGGATCCCCGGATCCCGTTCCAAGCCTACACCCCGCCAAAGGCGCCCAACTATGGCGAGGCGCGGGCCTGGGCGTTGCCGATCGACGCCAATCCCTCCAGCGCCCTGCCGGCCGACGTCTTCTTCGTCCATCCGACCACCTTCAACGGCGGCAGCCACTGGAACGCGCCGTTCCGCGACCAGGAGGCCGGGAGGCTGCTCGACCGGGTCATGCTGCCCAACTACGCCGGGCCGTTCGCCCGGGTCGGGCGGATCTTCGCGCCGCGCTACCGCCAGGCCAGCCTCTATTCTCAGATGACCCTGCGCGAGGACGCCCGGGCGGCGCGGGGCTTTGCCTATGGGGATGTCCGCGAGGCCTTCCGCTTCTGGCTCAGGACCCATGGCGGCGACCGCCCGCTGGTGCTGGTGGGGGTGGAGCAGGGCGGCCTGTTGGCCGAGCGGCTGCTGCGCGAGGAGATGATCCCCAACGAGTCGCTGCGCAAGCGGCTGGCGGGCGTCTACCTGATCGAGACGGTCGTGCCGGCCAGCGGCTATGACGCGGCCTCTCCGGTTCCCGCCTGCACCAAACGGGCCCAGGCCGGCTGCATGGTCGCCTGGGCCACGCCCCGCGAGGGGGACCGCCGCAGGACGCGGGACCGGACCCTGATCTGGGACGTCAGCGGCATCCTCGTGGGCCTGCAGGGCCGCGAGGTGCTGTGCGTGAACCCGCTGACCGGCGCCAGGAGCGACACCCCGGCCGGGGAGGCGGAGAGCCTGGGCGCCGTCAATGCGAGCGGCATGGGCTGGGGCGTCCGCCCGCCCTTGCTCAAGCGCGAGGTGCACACCCGCTGTGTCGAGGGTTTCCTCGATGTGTCGAAGCCGAAATCCTCGGCCTTCCGACCGGCGCGAGGCTGGGCCGACCAGCGGAAGGTCGCCCCCTACAACCTGTTCTTCGGCGACCTGGAGGTGGATGGCCAGGCGCGGGTCTCGACCCTGCTGAGCCGCCAGGTCTACGGCCGCCCGGCGTCGCCGATCACGACCTCGGTCCCGGTCAGGACCTCGCCCGTGCACCGGATCGACTGACTGGTGACCGGGTCGGTGTTTAGCGGACGACTCTGGCGTCACCCCGACTTCATGAAGCTCTGGACGGCCCAGGGCATCTCCGCCTTCGGCGCGCGCATCACCCGCGAGGGCCTGCCCCTGGCGGCGGTCCTGACCCTGGACGCCACGCCGACGCAGCTTGGGCTGCTGGCGGCGCTGACCATGGGGCCGGGCCTGATGGTCGGACTGCTGGGCGGCGGGTTCGTTGATCGGTCACGGCGCAAGCGGATCCTGATCGGCGCCGACCTGGTGCGGATGGCGGTGCTGATGACCGTGCCGGTCGCCGCCTGGACCGGGCTGCTGCGCATCGAGCAGCTCTATCTCGTGGCGGCCGCCGTCGGCGCGGCCAGCGTGCTGTTCGACCTGGCCGACAACGCCTTTCTGCCCAGCCTGATCGACCGGGACGACCTGCTGGAGGGCAACAGCAAGCTGGGGGTCACCGATTCGGTGGCCGAGATCGGCGGTCCGGCCCTGGCCGGGGTGCTGTTCCAGGTCCTTACCGCGCCGGTCGCGCTGGCGGTGAACGCGGGGACCTACCTGCTGTCGGCCCTGCTGCTCGGCGGCATCCGGGTGCGAGAGGACCCCGAGCCTGAACCGGTAGCCGAGCGGCACTGGGCCGCCGACCTGTCGCACGGGTTCAAGGCCATCCTGGAACAGCCGCTGGTTCGGCCGGTGTTGCCGATGACCATCGTCCAGACCTTCTTCGGCGCCTTTTTCGCGGGCCTGTATGCGCTGTTTGCCATCCGCACCCTGGGTCTGACGCCGGCCCTGCTGGGGATGACCATCGCCGTTGGCGGCATCGGCGCGTTGCTGGGCGCGGTCATTTCGCCCTTCGTCGTGCGCGGGCTGGGGATCGGGCCGGCGATCATCGCCTGCACGCTGGTGTCCGCGCTGTCGGCTTTCCTCATTCCGCTGGCGCCGGCGCACCTGGTCTGGGGCACGGGGTTCATGATGGCCGCGCAGCTGGTGGGCGACGCCTTCGCCGTGGCCGCCATCATTCCCGGGACCACCCTGCAGCAGAGCATCATCGCGCCCAGGTCCCTCGGCCGCGTCGGCGCGATCTTCCATGTGGCCCGCGGCGGTTTCGGCGTTCTGGGCGCGCTGGCCGGCGGTCTCCTCGCGGCCCAGGTCGGGGTGCGGGAGAGCCTGTTGATCGCCGCCGCCGGCAATCTCGTCGGGCCGCTGTTCCTGCTGGCCTCGCCGGTGCGCAGCCTGCGGATAGTCCCTGAGGCCTAGCCGGCGAGGGTCTTGAGCCCCGCGTACTGCGGCTGGTCGATGCGCACCTGGTCGATGATGCTGGCCTTCATGTGCGCCAGCACCGCCGGGTCGAGGGGGTCGATGGTCCCGGCCTGGATGCCGTCGCAGAGGGCGGCGTTCAGCGTGGCAAAGTCGCCGTCGCGGCCGAGCAGGTGGCGCAGGCGTTCGACGGCCGCCGCCTCCGCCGCCGGGCCCTGTTCGATCTCGCGTTTCACGGCGGCCAGGGCGTTGACGGCCACCCGGGCGAGGAAGGCGTCGCGATCCTTCAGGTTGGGCGCGGCGCGTTCCTCGATGAAGCGGATCACCGAGTCGATCAGTTCAGGCGCGGTTGGATGGGTGATCACGATGCGCGCTCCAGCAGGGCCATCAGGTCGATCTCGCACTCGGAGGTGCGGCGGCCGATCATCGCCCGCTCGACGGATGGGTCAGAGCCGCTGGCGAAGGAAGCGTACATGCCCTCGCACATCACGCCCCACTTCAGCGAGCCGAGCATCTGCCAGTAGAGCACCCGCTCCAGGGCGATCGGCGTTCCGCCAGCGGCCGCGTAGCCGGCCAGCAGGTCCTCGTAGTCGCCGAAGCCGCCGACCGGTTTGCCGCCGCCGAAGCGCCAGGAGGCGGTGCAAACCCAGCCCATGTCCTCGGCCGGGTCACCGATGTGGACCAGCTCCCAGTCGAGCACGGCAGCCAGGCCAGCTTGCGGATGGAACATGATGTTTCCATTGCGAAAATCGCCATGCAACATGACCGGCCGGTCGAGCGGCGGCGCGCGGTCCTTCAGATAGCGGAAGGCCGCCTCAAGGATCGGCCGCCGGGCGCCCAGGGACCGGTAGACCGTCTCGTACTTCTCCAGCTCTTCAAGGGCGCTGGAGCGGTTCAGCGGCGGCAGGCTGTCGTCGAGCGGGATGGCGTGGATCTTCGCCAGGGCCTCGCCGCACTGGAAGGCCAGCTTTGGGCGGACGGCGGCGAAGTTGTCGTCGCGGGCGATGCGCTTGCCCAGGGTTTCGCCCTCGACCGCGGCCATGACATAGGCCTCGCCCACGGCGCTGCCCGGCTCGCAGACCGCCAGCACCTCGGGGACGGGCGCGCCCTGTTTTGTCGCCGCGCGGATCAGGGCCGCCTCGGTGGCCAGCGGGGTGGCGTTGCCGGTGACACTGGCGGCGGTCGCCGGCTTGCGGCGCAGGATCAGGGCGCGGCCGGTGTCCAGGCTGAAGGCCCAGGTCTCCTGGCTGGCGCCGCCGGACAGCCGGCGCAGGCCGGTGATCGACTGGCCGCCCAGCTGCGGGGCGAGATCGTTGAGGGCGGCTTCGAGATCGCTCATGGGAGGGGATTGAGGGCCTTCACCCGGCGTCAGTCAAACCGCCCGCGCGCCAGTCGAACAGTTCCTGCAGAATTCGCACGGCCTGGCCCCGCTGCGAGGTGAGTTCGGGGTCGCGGTTCAAGATCAGCCGGGCGTCGTCGGCCGCCGCGGCGATCATCGCCCGATGGGCCACCGGATCGGCCAGTCTGTAGGCCGGAAAGCCGCTCTGCTTCAGCCCTAGCGGGTCGCCGCCGCCGCGCAGCTCCAGGTCCTTCTCGGCGATCAGGAAGCCATCGTCGGTGCGGCGCAGGATGTCCAGCCGCTGCTGGGCGGTGTCCGACAGGGGCGGGTCGTAGAGCAGCACGCAGGCGCTCTCCCGCCGGCCGCGTCCGACCCGGCCGCGCAGCTGGTGCAGCTGGGCCAGGCCGAACCGCTCGGCCTGTTCGATGACCATGATGGTGGCGTTGGGCACATTGACCCCGACCTCGACGACCGTGGTCGCCACCAGCACCGGCAGGCGGCCCTCGGCG
Source organism: Caulobacter sp. (assembly GCA_030678995.1). Taxonomy (GTDB): domain Bacteria; phylum Pseudomonadota; class Alphaproteobacteria; order Caulobacterales; family Caulobacteraceae; genus Caulobacter. Next base: position 18,041 of record JAUXTQ010000015.1, on the reverse strand, counting down.
AACTCGGCCATCACCGCGTCCTTTTCGGCGGGGGCCATCTGGCCGTGGACCAGTCCAACCGATGCGCCCATGACCTTGCGCAGCTCGACCACCCGGTGTTCGGCGGCGGCCAGGTCGGCGAACTCGCTCTCGCTGACCATCGGGCAGATCCAGAAGGCCTGGGCCCCGCCGCGCACGGCCTCTTTCAGTCGGTCGATGATCTCGCCCATGCGCGGGGAGGGGACGGCGCGGGTGGCGACCGGGGTGCGGCCCGGCGGCTTCTCGTCGATGCGGCTGACGTCCAGGTCGCCGAACACCGTCAGCTCCAGGGTGCGGGGGATGGGGGTGGCCGACATGGCCAGCAGATGGGCGGTCTCGCCCTTCTCCTGCAGGCGCTTGCGCTCGCTGACGCCAAAGCGGTGCTGCTCGTCGATCACGGTCAGGCCGAGGCTGCGGAACTTCACGTCGTCCTGGAACAGGGCATGGGTGCCGACAACGACATTGGCTGTGCCGTCCATCAGGCTCATCAGTTTTTCGGTGCGAACGCCGCCCTTGTCGCGGCCGGTCAGCAGGACCACCCGCAGGCCCTGGGCCTCCAGCGGGGCGGCGATGGTCTCGAAATGCTGCCGGGCGAGGATTTCGGTGGGGGCCATCAGGGCCGACTGGAGGTGCGCCTCGGCGGCGTCAGCCATGGCCAGCATGGCGACGATGGTCTTGCCAGCGCCGACGTCGCCGTGCAGCAGCCGGCTCATCCGCTCGCCTGACTGCAGGTCGCCGCGCACCTCCGACAGGGCCCGGATCTGCGCGCCGGTCAGTTTCCAGGGCAGGGCGGCCTCGATACGGTCGGCGAGACTGCCGGCCTTGATCACCGGCGCCGGCTGGGCCCGTCGCGCGGCCTTGCGCTGGGCCAGGGCCAGCTGGTGGGCCAACAGTTCGTCGAAGGCCAGCCGCCGCCGGTGCGGCGACAGGGGCGACAGGTCGGCGTCGCTTTCCGGATTGTGGAACCGCTCCAGCGCCGCCCGCCAGCCGATGAAGCCTTCGCGCTTCACCCAGGCCTCGTCCTGCCATTCGGGCAGCTCCGGCGCTCGCGACAGGGCTTCCAGGGCCAGCTTGCGCACCGTGCGGGCCGGCAGACCCTGGGTCGCCGGATAGACGGCCTCCTGCTCGGGGATCTCCGCGGCCCGCTCGATCGGCAGAATGTAGTCCGGGTGGGCCATCTGGATCTCACCGCCCCAGCGCTCGATTCGGCCACTGACCGCCCGCTTGGCGCCGACCGGATGCTGGCGCAGCAGGTGGTCGCCATGGCCCTTGAACCAGATCAGGGTCAGGAAGGCCGTGCCGTCGAAGCAGCGGATCTTCCACGGGATGTCCATCCGCGGCGGTTTGGTGTGGAGCTCGACGGTCACCAGCAGGGTGTGCACCTGGCCGTCGACCACGCTGTCGACCGTCGTCGGCGTGCGGTGGATCAGCGACTGCGGCCCCAGGAACAGCACATCGCGCACCAGCGGCCCGGCCACCCGCTCGACCAGCGGCTCAACCTTCGGCCCCACGCCCTTGAGCGTGTCGACCGAGGCGAAGAGGGGGAACAGAATCTCCGGACGCATGGCGACACTCTAGCGCGACCTCGTTGCGTCCTTCGAGACGCGATCCTGAGGGATCGCTCCTCAGGATGACGATGGTAGGTGACTACAGTGCTCAATCTTAAGATCTGTATGGCGCGGAACTGACGGCGCTCCAGACGAGCGCATCACGACTCGTCAATGGGCGGGTGTCTACGCAACACGTTCTCATATTTCGCGAGTAACTGGCGACAAGTCAGGGCCTCGAAACCCGGGTACAATTCCTTGGGCAGGCTGACTCTTGGAAGAAATTGGCTGAAACCGACTTCTTCAACTTCAATCTTCCACGACAGAAGTTCATCTTCAAATGTGTCTATGTCGGGTTTGGCAAAAGTTGCCACGGCAATGTTCGAATCTCCGCCTGACGGAGGGGGCTTGAAACAGGTGCCAAATATCTGGTCCGTACAAATTCCTTGAGGCGGGCGCATAAGCTTCATGTTTTGTTCGTTGAAGGCCAAGCCAAGGAAAACGATGCGAACAGCTTCGGCGATGGCAGTGCGCATCGCCCGAAGATCGTCAGAATCGGAGATCTCCTCGGAAAACGTCTTCAATCCTTCGGCCATAGAGGAAAGATTGGTGCCCGGGTGGAATGCGCCAAATGGGACGGGATCCCCTTCTCCATCTTGCCATGGTAGCCGACCAATGACGCCATAAGGGTGCCAGATCGGCAGCCCTGAGACCACGCGCGCTGCCTCTCGTTCACTGAACCCGGAGTGCGTTTGCAGGGCTTCATAAAGAAAAAGTTCGAGGCATCGATCATAGTTGAAGTTGACAAATGCGACGTTTGCCAGACCGGCGCGAACAGTATCCGCCCCAAGGCCGGGCATGATTATCTGAAACAGATGAAAGAGTCCACTTTCTCTTGCATTGGTAAGTGGTGTAATTCGATTCTCATCGGGTGCAAGTAGACTGTTGGCCTCGGCATCCAAAATAGCTGCTGCAATGCATATTTTAGCACACTCAACAAGGGCGGGTTCCTCTGATCTATGTTCAATTAAGTTATCGATCGAGACAGATAGTGGGAGCGCCCGCTCCAAGACTTGTCCAGCTTCCCGAAATTCAAAACTCTTCATTCCATTAGACAGTGCGATCATCACCGCACGTCGAGCCCGAGACGAGCGTGCTTCTTGTACGATGCCGATGATCTTGTCCTTCAGAGTCACTCCAAGCGGCATCCCAAGTTCGAAGCTGAACCCAGCGCCGATCACGAAAACGGTTGGGACTGGTAGCATAGAGGCTCCGAGATGACGGTCATATTGCAGCTCGAACTGGTCCGCCAAAGCGCGGTGGTGGTCAATCGTTGACTGCGCCGATGACAGTTGCTGCGCGCCACTTCTTTAGTTCGCGACGGCAACTCCCCATAAGTGTTCACCCGAACTTCGACAGTGTGACATTTCGAGAGGCTCACTGGCGCTGCCACGCCGCCCGCTCTATATCCGCCGGCTCCACATGGATGAGCACCGTCTCAAGAAGATCAGGCTGCGGGCCTGGCGCCGTGGTTTCCGGGAAGCGGACCTCATTCTGGGGCCGTTCGCGGACCTCCATTGCCCGACGATGACCCCCGCCCAGCTCGACGCCTTCGAGGCGTTGATGGAAGAGGCCGACCAGGACATCTACGACTGGTATCTCGGCAAGACGCCCGTGGCCGACCACATCGATCCCGAAATCTTCGCCCTGCTGCAGGCCTTCGACCCGTCCGGGAGGCCCGCCGGTGGCTGACGGATCGCCCGCCAAGCCCGTTGACCTGAAGTACGTCGCCAAAGCCGACGGCCGTCTGGACCTGACCGGCGCGCCGGAGGGCTTCGACGCCCTGGTCATGGCCGACATCGCCCGGGCGCGCGGCGGGCTGACGGTGTTCGTGGCGCGGGACGGCGCGCGGGCGGGCGCCTTCATCGACGCCATGCGCTTCTTCGCGCCCGAGATTCCGGTGCTGCATTTGCCGTCCTGGGACTGCCTGCCCTACGACCGCGTCGGCCCCTCGGCCGGCATCGCGGCGCAGCGGATGGCGACCCTGTCGCGGCTGGCCAGCGGCGACCTGGCCGGCAAGGCCACCCTGCTGGTTACCGCCGCGCCCGCGGTGCTGCAGCGCCTGCCGTCGCGGGCGGAGGTCTCGAAGGCCGGCTACAGCGCCCGGCCGGGCCAGGATGTGGCCATCGCCGACCTGGAACGCTATTTCGCCGTCAACGGCTACAGCCGCGCCTCGACGGTTTCCGAGCGCGGCGAGTTCGCCATCCGCGGCGGGGTGATTGACGTCTTTCCGCCCGGCGCCGAGGAGCCGGTCCGGCTGGACCTGTTCGGCGACACCCTGGAATCGATCCGCACCTTCGATCCGGAGACCCAGCGCTCGACGAAGCAGCTGAAAGAGATCGACCTGCTGCCGGTCAGCGAGGTGCTGCTCGATCCCGAGGCCATCGCCCGTTTCCGCAAGGGCTACGTCGGCCTGTTCGGCGCGCCGGGGGAGGACGCGCTCTACGCCTCGGTCAGCGAGGGCGGGCGACGGGCCGGGATGGAGCACTGGCTGCCGCTCTATTACGAGCGACTGGAGACCCTGTTCGACTATCTGCCGGACACTGCCCTGGTGGCCATGGACCATCTGGTGGGCGAGGCCGAGGCCGAGCGGATGGCGATGATCGCCGACGCCTACGACGCCCGCGCCACCGCCGACCGCAAGTCCGCCTACCGTCCGCTGGAGCCGGCCGCCCTCTACCTGTCCGCCGAGGAATTGGCGGCGCGGGTCGCCGAGCGGCCCAACCGCTGGTTCTCGCCCTTTCAGAGCGACGCCATTGGCGCCGTGGACATGGGCGCCAAGCTCGGCCGCACCTTCGCCGCCGAGCGGGCGCAGGACAGCGTCAACCTGTTCGAGGCCACCGCCGACCACGCCACCCGCCAATCCGCCGCCGGCAAGCGGGTGCTGTTCGCCTCCTGGACCGAGGGCTCGTCCGAGCGGCTGGGGACCATGCTGTCGGACCACGGTCTCAAGCGCATCCCGCTGGCGCCCTACTGGCAGGCGGCCAAGGCGGCCGACCCGAAGGTTCCGCAGCGCGTGGTCCTGCCGCTGGACGCCGGGTTCGAGACCGACAATCTGGCGGTCATTTCCGAGACCGACATCCTCGGCGACCGCCTGGCCCGGCCGCGCCGGAAGCGCCGGGCGGCCAACTTCCTCGCCGAGGCCAGCGCCCTGACGCCGGGCGACCTGGTGGTCCACATCGACCACGGCATCGGCCGCTACACGGGCCTCAAGACCCTCGACGTCCAGGGTGCGCCGCACGACTGCCTGGACCTGGAATACGGTGGCGAAGCGAGGCTCTACCTGCCGGTCGAGAACATCGACCTCTTGACCCGCTACGGCGCCGACGGCGAGAGCAACCAGCTGGACAAGCTGGGCGGGGCCGGCTGGCAAAGCCGCAAGGCCAAGGCCAAGCAGCGCCTTCGCGTGATGGCCGAGGGCCTGATCCAGATCGCCGCCGCCCGCGCCCTGAAGGCGGTGGAGGAGATCGATCCGCCGTCCGGCCTGTTCGACGAGTTCTGCGCCCGCTTCCCCTACGAGGAGACCGACGACCAGCTGAACGCCATCGGCGATGTCCTGACCGACCTGGGGTCGGGCAAGCCGATGGACCGCCTGATCTGCGGCGACGTGGGCTTCGGCAAGACCGAGGTTGCCCTGCGCGCGGCTTTCGTCATGGCCATGAGCGGCAAGCAGGTGGCCCTGGTCTGCCCGACCACCCTGCTGGCCCGGCAGCACTTCAAGACCTTCAGCGAGCGCTTCCAGGGCTGGCCGATCAAGGTCAGCCGTCTGTCGCGACTGGTCCCGGCCAAGGAAGCTAACGAGACCCGCGAGGGGCTGGCCAGCGGCGAGATCGAGATCGTCGTCGGCACCCATGCGGTGCTGTCAAAGCAGGTCAGCTTCAAGGACCTGGGCCTGGTCATCGTCGATGAGGAGCAGCACTTCGGGGTCAAGCACAAGGAGAAGCTCAAGGAGCTTCGCGCCGACGTGCACATGCTGACCCTGACCGCCACGCCGATCCCGCGCACCCTGCAGATGGCGCTGAGCGGCATTCGGGAAATGAGCATCATCGCCACCCCGCCGGTCGACCGGCTGGCGGTGCGCACCTACATCACGCCCTGGGATCCGGTGACCCTGCGCGAGGCGCTGCTGCGGGAGAAGTACCGCGGCGGCCAGGCCTATTTTGTCGCCCCGCGGATCAGGGACCTGCCGGACCTGGAGCGGTTCCTGCGCGAGCAGGTTCCGGAGGTGAAGTTTGTCGTCGGCCACGGCCAGATGAGCCCGACCCAGCTCGAGGAGGTGATGAGCGCCTTCTACGACGGCCAGTACGACGTGCTGCTGTCCACCACGATCGTCGAGAGCGGCTTGGATATCCCCTCGGCCAACACCCTGATCATCCATCGGGCGGACATGTTCGGCCTGTCGCAGCTTTACCAGCTGCGCGGCCGCGTCGGCCGGGCCAAGGCGCGGGCCTACGCCTATCTGACCACGCCGGCCGAGAAGCAGCTGACCCTGTCGGCGGAGAAGCGGCTGAAGGTGCTGCAGTCGCTGGACAGCCTGGGCGCCGGCTTCCAGCTGGCCAGCCACGACCTGGACATCCGCGGCGGCGGCAACCTGCTGGGCGACGAGCAGAGCGGCCACATCCGCGAGATCGGGGTGGAGCTGTACCAGCAGATGCTCGAGGACGCGGTGGCCGAGCTGCGCCAGCGCCAGGGTGCCGAGGCCCTGGCCGACCGGGGGTGGTCGCCGCAGATCAACACCGGTGCGGCGGTGATGATCCCCGAGGCCTATGTGCCCGACCTCAACGTCCGGCTGGCCCTCTATCGCCGCCTGTCCGAGGCCGAGCAGGCGCAGGATCGCGAGGCCCTGGCCGCCGAACTGATCGACCGGTTTGGTCCGATACCGCCCGAGGCCAGCAGCCTGCTCAAGGTGGTGGCCATCAAGGGCCTGTGCCGCGAGGCGAACGTGGCCAAGATCGATGTCGGCCCCAAGGGCGCCGTGGCCAGCTTCCGGGGCGACCACTTCGCCAACCCGATGGGGCTGGTGAAGTTCATCCAGGCCAACCAGATCCTCTGGAAACTGCGCCCCGACCAGAAGATCGTCATCAAGGGCGAGTGGGAAACCCCCGCCCAGCGGCTCGACGCGGCCGAGCGGATCCTGACCACGCTGGCGAAGCTGGCGAAGGCGGCCTGACCGCCACCCCTTGTGGAACACTGTTCGAAGGCTTCTGCTGCCGGCTGATCGATGGACTGGCGACGGAGTGGAACGATGAGTGATGGATCGGTGGACCTGAAGGGCGTGCGCGACGCCATCTACGCCGCCCCGCTGGAGAGCCTCGATCCGGCCCAGCCGGCGCTGTTCCAGTCGGACGAAATGTGGCCGATCTTCGAGCGCCTGCGCAACGAGGACCCCGTCCACTACACCGAGGGCGGCGAGTTCGGGCCCTACTGGTCGATCACCAGGTACAACGACATCATGGCGGTCGACACCAACCACCAGGTGTTCTCCTCCGACTTCCTGCTGGGCGGCATCACCATCGGCGGCGGGCAGGCCAATTTCGAGCCGCTGCCGATGTTCATCGCCATGGACCCGCCGCGGCATGACGTGCAGCGCAAGGCGGTCAGCCCGGCGGTGTCGCCCTCGAACCTCCAGCTCCTCGCGCCGCAGATCCGCGAGCGCGCCGGCGCCATTCTCGACAGCCTGCCGATCGGCGAGGAGTTCGACTGGGTCGATCTGGTGTCCAAGGAACTGACGGCCATGACCCTGGCCACCCTGTTCGACGCTCCGCAGGAGGACCGCCGCAAGCTGCCCTACTGGTCCGACGTGGTCACCGCCATCCCGACGCCGGGCGGGCTGGTAGAGACGTTCGAACAGAAGCTGGAGATCTTCGTCGAGTTTCAGGCCTATTTCACCGAGCTGTGGAACAAGAAGGTCAACGCCCCGCCGACCGGCGACCTGATCTCCATGCTGGCGCACCATCCCGAGACCCGGAACATGGAGCCGCGCGAATTCTTCGGGAACGTGGTCCTGCTGACCGTCGGCGGCAACGACACCACCCGCAACACCATCTCCGGCTCGGTTTTCGAGCTGAACCGCAATCCGGATCAGTACGCCAAGCTGCGCGCCAACCCGGACCTGATCACCTCGATGGTTTCCGAGACCATCCGCTGGCAAACCCCGCTGGCCCACATGCGGCGCACCGCGCTGGAGGACATCGAGTTCGGCGGAAAGCTGATCCGCAAGGGCGACAAGGTCGTGATGTGGTACGTCTCGGGCAACCGCGACGACACCGTTATCGACCGGCCGAACGAGTACATCATCGACCGCGAGCGGCCGCGTCAGCACATCTCCTTCGGCTTCGGCATTCACCGCTGCGTCGGCAACCGCCTGGCGGAGCTGCAGCTGCAGATCATCTGGGAAGAGATCCTCAAGCGTTTCCCGCAGATCGTGGTGACGGGTCAGCCGAAGCGCAGCTATTCGGTGTTCGTGCGCGGGATCGAGACCCTGCCGGTGATGATCCCCAGCCGCCTGTAGGGCCGCCTACTCCGGGTGGTTGATCAGGTAGGCGGCGCCGGCGAACAGCTTCTGCAGCAGTTCGGGCGGGACCTGACCGTCCGGAAACGAGCCGATGATCGCGGCCATGCCCCGGCCGAGCGCCCAGAGGCCATAGGCAGCGTTCTCCTGATGCTGCGACGGAACCCGATCGTCAGCTTCGACCGCCGACTTGTAGGCAAGCAGCACCTGGCGCTCGGCCTCGCGCAGGGCCTCGTACCGCGCCAGCAGCCGCTCGCTGAACATCAGCGAAAAGAGCCTGGGCCGCTCTTCGACGAAGCCGAAAAACGCCCGCGCCCCGCCGCGCATCGGCGAGGCGAAGGCCGGGTCCCGCTGGGAGGTGAGAATGTCGCGCCGCAGGTCCTCCAGCCCGGCCAGGGCCAGGCTGACCAGCAGGTCGTCCTTGTTCTCGAAGTAGTGGTAGATCGAAGCCAGTCCGATGCCCGCCCGCTCGGCGATCAGGCGCAGGCTGAGCTCCTCGACGCCATGCTCGGCGAGGATCGCCGCGGCGGCCGACAGCACCTTCGCCCGGACCCCGGGGATGTCATGCGCCGTCTGGCTGGCCTTCGCCGTCATGGTTCGCCTTCCCGCTGACCTAGCTGACGACCTTCCCGGCCGCCCGGGCGTCATCCAGCAGCTTGCGCGCCCGCAGGAACATCTCCAGCCGGGTCACCGTCAGCAGGCCCAGGGCGAAGACCACGAACACGTCGGTAACGAAGGCCACCGACAGATGCCAGGCCTGGGCCTCGGCCTGCAGGCCTTCGCGCAGGGCATAGCGGATGCCCACCAGGGCCAGCAGGAAGATCATCGCCGCCGGCGAGGCCTGCTGGTTGAGGGCGTGGGTCTGCGGATCGACGGTGATGGCCATCATCCGTCCACGCTGCCAGCCGATCGCCGCGCCGACCAGCAGGGCGATACCCAGCCAGAGCCATTCCAGCCCGCGCGGCGGCATCTGCCAGATCAGCGACCCGGCGACCAGCACCAGCACCGCGGGCATGAGCCACATCCACTCCAGCTTCAGCGGCCGCGATTTCTGTCCGCGCATCAGGCGAAAGCCCATGATCGCCACGAAGATGGCGATGCCGATGATCGGGCCCAGCGTCTGGGGATCGAGGTTCACGCGGCCAGCTCCAGCGCCTTGTCGATCGCCTTCACCAGCCGCTCGGGCGGTTCCGCGCCCGACACGGCGACCTTGCCGTCGAAGATCATGAACGGCACGCCAGAGACGCCTGCCTGGTGGGCCTGGAAGTGTTCGCGGGCGACGGCGTCCTTGTCGGTTCCGTCGGAGAACAGCTGCAGCAGGCGGATCTTGTCCATGCCGGCCGCAGCGCCGATGTCAGCCAGCACCACCGGATCGCCGATGTCGCGGCCCTCGCTGAAGTAGGCGCTCAGCACCCCCTCCAGAACGGCGTCCTGGCATCCGGCGGTCTGGGCCCAGCGGATCAGCCGGTGGGCGGCGTTGGTGTTGGGCGAGACCTTGATGGCCGACAGGTCCCAGGTGATGCCGTCCTGCGCCGCGTTGTCGTCCAGCACCTGGGTAATCGCCGCGCGCCGCTCGGCATCCGGAAACTTGGCGGCCATGTAGTTCCGGCGGTCGACGCCCTCATCGGGCAGGGTCGGGTCCAGCTGGTAGGGCCGCCAGGTGATCGTCGCCTCAAGGTCCGGCCGCATGGCCAGGGCCTTCTCCAGCCGCCGCCAGCCGAGGTAGCACCAGGGACAGACGACGTCGGCGATGAAGTCGATCTGCATGGGGCGCTCCCGGTCTAGCTGGCCTGACGCTGCAGGGCGCGGCTGGCGGCCCGCTCCAGCGCCACGGCGGCGTTCTCGCCCGGCTCCAGCTGGGCGATGCCGATGTCGAAATCGACGGTGAAGGGTGTCTTGCCCTCGCCAGCCTCGAAGGCAGTGCAGGCGATTACCGCGGCGATGCGCTCGGCGGCGGCGCGGCCGGCGGACTGGGGCGTGGCGGGCAGGGCGAGGGCGAACACCTCCGGTCCCAGCCGCGCGGCGGTATCCTCGACCCGCACCAGCCGGCCGATCATCGAGCCGATCTGCGGGATGGCCCGGTCCAGCCAGCCGCCGGCGCGGGCGGCGGTGGTCTCGGGCCGGTCGGCGACCCGCAGGACGCAGACGCTCATCGGCCGGTTGCGCACTCGCGAGGCGTGGGCCAGCCGAACCATGTGGCCGGCGAACAGGTCGCGGGTGAACAGGCCCGTGGCCGCGTCCATCAGGCCGCTGCTGCGGGCCTTTTCCAGCGCCTTGCGGATCGAGACGGCCCGGCGATAGCTGCGCGACAGCTCGATGACCCGCTTGGCGGTCTCGGTTTCCGGCGTTTCCGGCGAGGCGACGTCGGACACCCCGCGGTGGAAGGCCTCGGAGGTGGTCACATAGCTTTCGCCGCGCAGATAGAGCAGGGCGGGGATGTGATAGAGCCGCGTGTTACGGCGCATGCCGGCGGCGATGCTGAGCGCCTCGGCGCTGTTGTCGCCGGCCCACAGCACCACCGAGTCGAAGTCCCGCTCGTGCAGATAGTCGAAGGCGGTGAAGGCGGTGAAGGCGCCGACCACGTCCGCGCCGCTGCGGGTCAGGGCGTTGCTCAGCGCCAGGAACTGAGGGGCCGGCTCGCCCACGGCCAGGACGCGATAGGGATCGGACTTGGGCTCGGGCAGGTCCAGGCGACGACCGCGCTCGGCGAAGGTCTCCAGCCGCAGCTCGAACTCCTCCTCGGCCACGGCCATGCGCACCAACGACTCCAGCCGCAGCACGGCCTGGGCCGGATGCAGGGGGGGGGCAAGGGTCAGGTCGAAGGCATAGCTGTCCAGCTGCGGGTCCGGATCACCGATGGCGATCACCGGCAGGCGGCGGGGCGCGCAGGCGGCTTTCAGCCGCCGGGCAAGGCTGAGGGCCTCGTGACCGCCGCTGGCGACATCGACGATGGCGGCCTCGATGGCGAGGTCGCCAAGCGCCGCGATGGCCGCATAGGGGCCCCGCGCCGTGATCGTGCGCCAGCCAAGCCGATCCAGCCCTTCGGCCAGCGGTCCGGCGAGCGCATCGTCCCGCGCCACGATCAAAATACGGGCCTGAATTGACAAGCCGGCTGAACTCCCGCCCTTGACGCCGCCGGCCCCCCGCCGGCTATGCGCTGCGCGTCAAGATTCGCAACGCGTCACCATAGCAGTTGCGGGGGTCCGGCATAGGGATACAGCGCCGAAGGAGGCTTGCGATGAGCGATAAACCACTGGCCGGACGTGTCGCCGTCGTCACCGGGGCCTCCAGCGGCCTTGGACGGCGCTTCGCCCACGTGCTGTCGGACGCCGGCGCGGCCGTGGCGCTGATGGCCCGGCGCGCCGACCGGCTCGAGGCCGAGGTGGCCGCGATCGCCGCGAAAGGCGGCAAGGCAGTCGCCATTGCGCTGGACGTTGAGGACGTCGCGGCCATCGGCCCGGCCCTCGACGCGGCGCAGGCGGCGCTCGGCCCGATCTCGATCCTGGTCAACAACGCCGGGGTCGGCGGCGACGGCATGGCCATGGACATGAGCGTGGAGACCTTCGACCAGACCTTCGCGGTCAACGTGCGGGGCGTCTATTTCGGCGCGGTGGAAGCCGCCAAGCGGATGATGGCCAGCGGCGTCGCCGAGGCCGGCGAAGCGCGGGTCATCAACATCGCCTCGATCGCGGCGTTCAACCAGCTGCCGGGCCTTTCCGTCTACTGCGCCTCCAAGGCCGCCTGCGCCTCGCTTACCAAAGGTCTGGCCCGCGAATGGGCGCGGCCGCGGATCGCGGTCAACGCCATCTGCCCCGGCTACATCGAGACCGAGATCAACGCTGACTGGTTCGCCACCGAGGGCGGCCAAAAGCAGATCAAGGGCTTCCCCCGCCGCCGCCTGATGGACGAGGACGTTCTGGACGAGGCCCTGCTGATGCTGGCCGGGCGGAGGGCGCACTTCATCACGGGAACGCTGATCAGTCTGGATGACGGGCAGACGCTCTAATTACAATCACAAAGCGACTATCGGGTGATGTTTCCATCGCGTACTGTGGACCCATGACCGATGGATCGCTCATGCTCAAGCTTCACGAGGATATCTCCGCCCTGCTGCAAGATGCAGCGGAGCAGGCGGGCGAGCCGGCGGAGGTCTTCGCCGAGCGCCTGCTTTTAAACGCCCTTGAAACGGATCGTTGGGCCATCGCCGAAGCTCGTATCGACGAGCATGAGCGGACCGGGGTAGCGGAAGACGCCGACGTTGTCTTCCAACGGATCCGAGACCGCATTCGCGAACGGTTGGCCCGCAAGGCGTGAAGCGAACCGTCTCTGTCAGCAAAGCTGCCGAGGACGATATCGATCGCCTGACCGACTTCCTCATGGGCAGGGATATCAGAGCCGCCTTGAACGTCGCCGATCTCCTGTGGTCGGCGGTTGCTTCGCTCAGAGAGTTCAGCGAGCGGGGCGTCCCAGGACGGCGGCCAGGTCACCGAGCGCTGTTCGTTCCTTTTGGGCGCGGCGCGTACGTCATCCACTATGTGGTGTACGAGCGTAGCGTCGTTGTCATCCAGATCTTCCACAGTCTCGAAGACCGCCCCCTTGCCTGACCGTGCGTCAGCAGCCTTAGCTCTGCGTCGAACCAGAGGAAACACGTCATGGGCAAGGGGCCGCTTTCGGGTCTGAAGATCGTCGAGTTCGCCGGCATCGGGCCGGGGCCGTTCTGTGGCATGCTGCTGTCGGACCTGGGGGCCGACGTGGTGCGGGTCGACCGCAAAGGCTCGGGCCGGGCGTCGCCGGCCGACGTCACCAGCCGTGGCCGCCGTTCGGTGGCGCTGGACCTGAAGTCGCCGGACGCCATCGAGGCGGTGCTCAAGCTGCTGGAACGCGCCGACGGCCTGATCGAGGGCTTCCGGCCGGGCGTCATGGAGCGTCTGGGCCTGGGTCCGGAGGTGGTGCTCAAGCGCAACCCCAAGCTCGTGTTCGGCCGCATGACCGGCTGGGGACAGTTTGGCCCCTACGCCAAGGCCGCCGGCCACGACATGAACTACATCGCCATCACCGGCGCCCTGCACGCCATCGGCACAGCCGACAAGCCGGTGCCGCCATTGAACCTGGTGGGCGATTTCGGGGGCGGGGCCCTCTACCTGGCCTTCGGCCTGATGGCCGGCATCATCAGCGCGCGCGAAACCGGGCAGGGCCAGGTCATCGACTGCGCCATGAGCGATGGCGCGGCCTCGCTGATGGCCATGTTCTACGGCTTCAAGGGCGCCGGCATCTGGAAGGACGAACGCGTCAGCAACCTGCTCGACGGCGGGGCCCACTTCTACGACACCTACCAGTGCGCCGACGGCAAGTGGATCTCGATCGGTTCGATTGAACCGCAGTTCTACGCGCTACTCCTTGAAAAGACGGGGATTACAGACCCGCAGTTCGCCAACCAGATGAGCCGCGATGAATGGCCGGAACTGAAGTCCAAGCTGGCCGCCGTGCTGGCGAAGAAAACCCAGGCCGAGTGGTGCGCCATCATGGACGCCACCGACATTTGCTTCGCCCCGGTCCTGACGCTGGATGAAGCGCCCAACCATTCGCACAACGCCGCTCGCCAGACCTTCGTAACCGTCGAGGGCGTGGTCCAGCCCGCCCCGGCGCCGCGATTCTCGGCCACGCCTGGCGAAATCCAGGGCCCGCCGCCGAAGATCGGCGCTCACAACGACGAAGCCCTCGGCCAGTGGGGCTTTTCCGGCGCGGAAATCGAGGCGCTGAAGGCGTCGGGCGCGCTCTGACGGCGTAGCGTGGTTCGACACGCGCTCTTCGGGCGCTGCTCACCATGCGTAGAGCAACTGCACGTCATCCTGAGCAGGCCCGAAGGGTGCGTGTCGAAGGACGCGCAGGGCTTTCTGTTCAGATAACGCCGGCTGCCAGAACCGTTCAGCCACGGTTCAGCCGGCCGATTCCAATCTCGTCCCTGCAGACGGTCGCTCAATTCTCCCGTCCCTCGAAGCGGCGGCCGGATGCACAGGACGAAGGCAAGGTCATCCTGTCAGGCGCGTCGTGGCCAAAAGCCGCGGCGCGCCTTTGACATTGCGCCCGGGGGTTCGCGCGGGCAGGTTCCGCCCATGGCGAAGAAGGGCCCGGACCCCCAACACAAGATCGATCTGGACCCGGTCCACTGGGCGCGCGCGACCGTGGACGTGCTGGGCAAGGCCCTCACGCGCCTGTGGGGCCGCGATGTGATGCTCTATGTCGGCGGCGTCAGCTTCTGGATCATGCTGGCGGTGTTCCCGCTGCTGGTGATCGCCGTGGGGCTCTATGGCGTGCTTTCCACGCCGGAACAGGTGACCGAGCAGGCCGCGACCCTGGCGCGCATGTTGCCGGCCGACGCCCGCGGAATGTTCCAGGACGAGCTTCAGCGCCTGGCCCATGCGCCGCACGTGGCCGTCTCGACCCAGAGCCTGATCGCCCTGGTGATTGGCGGCTACGCCTCGCACCGCGGCTACAAGGCCCTGCTGGCCGGCCTGTCGTTCATTCATGACGAGGAGAACCAGCGCGGCTTCGTCAGCTTCAACGTCATGGCTCTCTTGGTGCTGATCGCCTCGCTGGTCCTGATGGGGCTGGTTTCGGTGCTGTTCCTCGGCCTGCGCGTCGCCGCCACTGCCTGGAAACTCAAGCCGCTGGCGGGACTCAGCTGGCTCTACAGCGAATGGACCTGGACCAGCGTCTGCATGCTGCTGGCCATGAGCCTGATCTACCGTTTCGCCATGTCCCGCGAGCCGGTGGCCTGGCGGGCCTCGATCGCCGGCGGGGTGGCCTCCGCCGTGCTGGCCCTGATCGCCTCCTGGCTCTGCGCCATCTATGTCGAGCAGGTGGCCCACCTGGGCGCCACCTACGGTTCGGTCGGCACCGTGGTGGTGTTCCTGATCTGGCTGAGCTGGAACGTGAACGCGCTGTTTTTCGGCGGGGCGCTGGCGACCGAGATGGAAATCGCCCTGCACACCCGGAAGATCAAGCCGGTCTTGAGACGACGAAAAAAAGTCCCGGCGGCGGGCTGAGTTCGCCGCTGTCCTCGACGGCGTAGCCCTTCTCATTGGCGAAGTGCGGCACGTCGATCCGCGCCATGGGATCGTCGGCCAGTAGCCGCACGACCGCGCCCGGCCCGGCCGCTTCCAGCGCCCGCCGCAGCCGCAGCGTCGGCACCGGGCAGCGGTGCCCGCGCGCATCGACAAGAATGGGTTCGCTCATGGACCTATGCGGGCGGCTGGCCGGACTGCCGACGCTCGTAAGCGCTCCGCACCGCGCCTGCAAACGCCGGATCGTTTGGGAGGGCCGGGCTCATCGGCCATGGAGGGGGATAATCCTCCAGGACACCGGTATCAACGCAGGCGCGCCGGCCTGCTGGCGCCCCGGGCGGGGCCGGGTTATCACAGGTCGCCAAGCCTAGCCGGAGCCTCCGCTTGAGTCCCAGGACGCCAAAAGCCTCAGATGACGCCGCCCTCGAAGACGGGCGCCGCCGGGCGACCATCAACGACATCGCGCGGATCGCGGGGGTCTCCAAGAAGACCGTCTCGCGGGTCATCAACCGCTCGCCGTCGCTGCGGCCGGAGACGCGCGAGAAGATCGAGGCGGTCATCGCCCGCTACGGCTACGCCCCGGACCCGCAGGCCCGTGGCCTGGCCTTCCGCCGCTCGTTCCTGATCGGGCTGATCTACGACAACCCCAACCCGCAGTATGTCGTGAACATGCAGCTGGGCCTGCTGGACGGCATGCGCGGCTCGGGCTTTGAGCTGGTGGTCCACCCCTGCGACCGGGGAACCACCACCCTGGTCCCGGACATCCGCGCGTTCATCGAGCGGCAGAAGTTGTTCGGGGTGGTGTTGACCCCATCCGTTTCCGAGGATGAGGGCGTGGCCGACATGCTGCGCGAGATCGGTTGCGAATATGTGCGGGTCGCCTCGGTGGCCGTGGACGAGGCCGCCCATTCCATCGTCACCCAGGACCGGCATGGCGGTCTGCTGGCCGGACGGCATCTGGCCGAACTCGGTCACAGGCGGGTCGGCTTCATCTCAGGGCCGCTGACCTTCCGCTCTTCGCACGAGCGGCGAGGGGGTTTCGAGGACGGGCTCGCAGAACACGGCCTGACCCTGGCGCCCGAGCATGTGGCCGAGGGAGCCTACACCTTCGAATCCGGCCTGGAGGGCGCGGCGAAACTGCTGGCCCTGCCGAACCGGCCGACCGCCATCTTCGCCGGCAACGATGAGATGGCCGCCGGCGCGCTGCACGCCGCGCGGAAGGCGGGGCTGTCGGTGCCCGAAGACCTGTCGGTGATCGGCTTCGACGACTTCCAGATCGCCTCCCGCGTCTGGCCGCCGCTGACCACCATCCGCGCCCCGACGCGCGAGATCGGCAGGCTGGCCTCGGACAAGCTCATCGGCCAGGCCGGCGAGGACAAGCGCGACCCGGCCGACCGCCTGCCGTCGCTGGTGGTGCGGGAATCGACGGCGGCGCCGAGGGGGTAGGGCGATGGGGTGGCTCAAGGTCCTGATGACCCCGTTCCGACGGCTGGGCGCCGACATCGAGCGTGAATCCCGGGAATGGCGCATCCGCTGCACGCACTGCGGGCATGACCGCTCGGTCTGGTCGGCGGGCGGGATCCGCTACAAGGCCATTGGGGTCAAGCATACGGTCGGATTCTGCTCCCGCTGCGGCTGCATGCGGATTTTGAGACTCTACCACCCCGTGAAGGCCCCCTGACGAAACGGGTGGTCAGGCCGTGCGAGGGTAGAGGGGGGCATGGACTGAAGTATGTCCCCGGACAGCGAAAAGGCAGGGGCCAAGCCGAAGAGGTAGAGGTTAACCTGTGTCCGCCTGAGCAGACCAAGCCTCAGGGGATATACCGGGCCATCTACGCGGTCTCGCCGTGCAGTTTCGCGACCGAGCGCTTCAAGTTGGCGCGCGCCTTCGTCTCAAATTCGGCGCGTCCCCAAGGCGACATGTAGAGGGCGTCTCGACCCAGGAAGCCTTCGAGGATGCTCGCGCGGCCCGCTCGAAATGCCTCTTGGGGAACCTCCCGGTATTCGTGACGAACTCCATCCTCATAGGCATCGAAGGCCGCGTGCGAAGCCGCCAGGATCGACAGATCCATGTCGAGGAACATCGCCATGTCGTCCGCTTCGTCGGCACCGAGGCCGGGAGGAATGGCGTGCCGGGCTGTCGCCTCGATAAGGCGAACGGTTCGGTTCAGGCACGCGTCCGGAATCACGTCCTTCAAGAGCGCCTCCGCCAGCGCTGCGCTGCGGGCTTCGTTGTCGGGCCGGCGGGGTTCGTAGACAGCGTCGTGAAGCAAGATCGCGCAGTAGACAGCGAGAGGGTCGTTCAACCTCTCCTCGACCTGTTCATACCATTTGAGCAGAGCGAGGGGATGGCTCCAGCCGTGATAGCCGCGCTCCGGTCCCGATTGGAGATCGCGGATTTTCTCAATCAGCGCCTTGGGAAGCACGATACCCTCATTCGTCGAGACGGGTCACAATGCCAGAGAACCCGACCTCATGCGACTGCTGGCGTTCATGCTTGCCCCCCGCGATGACACCGGTTACCAAATCGCCATGTCCGTCCCGCTCCCCCTCCACGAGGACCGCCCGTTTCCGGCCGAGCCATCGGTGTGGGGGCTGGCGCGCGAGCTTTACGGCGAGGTGACGAGGCTGCCGATCCTCAGTCCGCATGGGCATACCGATCCGGCGTGGTTCGCCACCAACGCGCCGCTCGGCGACGCCGCCATCGACCTTGCCTGCACCCTGCCCAAACGGGCCTACAAACTCTGACGATCCGGAGCGCCGAGATGTTCAACAAGACCTATCACGCCACCCATCCCGACATGATGGAGCTGGTGGACAACGATCAGCTGCGCGACCGCT
>JAUXTQ010000032.1 GCA_030678995.1 Caulobacter sp. | reverse complement strand
TCTTCCCTCTGGTTCAGGGATGGTGCCGCCGGGCAGGATTGAACTGCCGACCTCAGCCTTACCAAGGATGCGCTCTACCACTGAGCTACGGCGGCGAAAGACGAGGCGCGCCTGATAGCGAAACCCGGGCGGCAGGGGAAGCCCTAATCCGGCTTGACGCGTCCGCGCGGGCATGGCGCTGCTTGCCGGATGACGAAACCGCCGCAAAACCCGCCGCCCGGCAATGCCGAGCGCGAGGCGAAACTGGCCCAGGCCCTTCGCGCCAACCTGAGACGCCGCAAGGCCGCGGCGCGCGAGCCGGCCAAACCACGGGACGGCGAATGACGCATCAGGCCAACACCGCGCGCCTGGCGCCCAGGCCCTATCGCGAGGTGCGTCATCTGCGCGCCACCCGGCCGCCGCAGGGCGAGCCCTTCCTCGTCACGGTGGAAATCTCCGATGCCTTCCAGCTGGAGGACAGCGGCGACTGGGCATGCGCCATGCGGATCGTGGGCCTCGATCCCGCCCACCGGGCTGAGCACGGACGAGCTTTTTTCGGTGTAGATCCGATGCAGGCTATCGAGCATGCGCTGTTCATCGCCCACCTCGAACTGGAGCTGGTGACGGAAAAACTGGGGCTGGAGTTCGCCCAGGGCGGCGCCTACGTCCCCGCGACCCTTTTCCGGCGGCCGGGCGACGGCGGGCATCAAGCATAAGTGACTCTTGCGCCGGGGCTTGCGCCCGCTAGAACCCGGCCCTCACATGTGAACAAGACCGCCGGGGCGACAGGCTCCTGGTGTTTCGAGGGGCCTGAATGGACCGCATCGCCATCGTCGGCGGCGCGCGGCTGAATGGAGAAATCCAGATCAGCGGCGCCAAGAATTCCGCCATCAAGCTGATGGCGGCCAGCCTGCTCACCGATGAGCCGCTGCGTCTGACCAACATGCCCCGCCTGGCGGACACCCGGTTCCTCGGCACCCTGCTGACGCGGCTGGGCACCATGGTCGACGAGCGCAACGGCGCCGAGACCATCCTGCACACGCCCGAGATCGTCTCCTCCTTCGCGCCCTACGATCTGGTCCGGCAGATGCGGGCCAGCTTCAATGTGCTCGGCCCCCTGATCGCGCGGACCGGCCAGGCCAAGGTCAGCCTGCCGGGCGGCTGCACCATCGGCGCGCGCCCGGTGGACCTGCACCTCAAGGCCCTCGAGGCCCTGGGCGCCCAGATCGACCTGCACGAAGGCTATGTCTACGCTCAGGCTCCGCGCGGTCTGAGAGGGGCGGAGATCGAGTTCCCGTTCGTCTCGGTGGGGGCCACCGAGCATGCCATGCTGACCGCGGTCCTCGCCAAGGGCGTGACGGTCCTCTCCAACGCCGCCTGCGAGCCGGAACTCGGCGACCTGGCCGACTGCCTGAACAAAATGGGCGCCCAGGTCGAGGGCGCCGGAACGTCGGAAATCCGCATCATCGGCGTCAAGAAGCTGTCGGGCGCCACCCACGCGGTGATCACCGACCGGATCGAGGCCGGCACCTACGCGGTGGCCGCGGCCATGGCCGGCGGCGAGGTTCGCCTGACCAACACCCGCGCCGACCTGATTGAGGCCCTGCTGGTCAAGATCGAGGAGGCCGGCGCGCAGGTCGAGCGGATGAACGACGGGGTGATCATCCGCCGCAACGGCGCGCGGTTGAAGGCGGTGGATGTCGATACCGGCGTCTATCCCGGCTTCGCCACCGACCTGCAGGCTCAGTTCATGGCCCTCATGACCATGGCCGACGGCGAGAGCGTCATCCGCGAGCACATCTTCGAGAACCGCTTCATGCACGTGCCGGAGCTGAACCGGCTGGGCGCCGACATCACCGTCTCGGGCGGCGAGGCGCGGGTGCGCGGCGTCGATCGGCTGGAAGGCGCCCAGGTCATGGCCACCGACCTGCGGGCCTCGGTCAGCCTGGTCATCGCAGGCCTGGCGGCCGAGGGCGAGACCATGGTCGGCCGGGTCTATCACCTGGACCGCGGCTTCGAGCGGCTGGAAGAAAAGCTCGGCGCCTGCGGGGCCAATGTCCGCCGCATCAAGGGCGAAGGCCCGGCGGAGGCCGAGGGCTGAACCATGGCCACCGTTCCGCCGCTGCGCCTGTTGGCCCAGGACGCCGACGACCTGTCCGTCATATCCGCCGCCCTGCAGGACGCGGTGGCGAAGATCGGCGACATCCGGTTCGAACCCGGCGCGCGCCGGCTGACCCTGGCCGTCAACCGGTTCCGCTGGGAGGCCGGCGGCAAGGCCGGTGAGCGGGTCCGGTCGGGCCTGCAGCTGGGCGGCGTGCAGTCGGTAAAGAGCCGCAACCTGCGCCGCGAGGCGAAGAAAGCGGTGGTCGAGCTGCTGGCCCTGACCTTCGAGCCGGGCGAGGCGCCGGGCGGGGCGGTGGTGTTCACCTTCGCCGGCGGCGGCGATCTGCGGGCCGAGGTGGAGTGCATCGAGGCCATCCTGGCCGACGTCTCCACCCCCTGGCCGACCCCCCGGACGCCGGCGCACGAGGATTGAGGTTATTCGGCGGGCGGGGCTTTGAGGTTGCTATCCTCTTCGTCGTGGTCGTGTTCGATCTGGTATTTCAGGAAGAGGCCGTAACCTCCGCCGAAGACCAGCACGATCAGTCCGACCATCAACGCGGCTTCTGAAAAGCTCATGGCTTCTCTCCTTCCGGGACAAGATAGCCCGCAAAGACATGCAGGGCGAGCGCAGCTGTGATCATGATGAAGTTCAGTGGCTTGAGTCCGGCGGTCTTGATCGCCGGGTCAATCATGGCGGAACCCAACAGCGCATAGCCATAGGTCGTCATGTTGGCGGTCAGGAGTTTCATCCGCTCCCGCCACCGTCGCTTTCGTTCTTCGAGACTCAATCTGGCGCGCATATGTGCATGATACACCTTTAAGTATAGTCGCTCAACCGAAAACACTTGCGTTCCTCGGCGCAGCACGCATCTAGCCGCCATGCGCCGCTTTCGTTTCAGTGATCCGGTTTTCGACGCCGCGTTCAGGGCCTTCCTGGACGAGCGGCGCGGTTCGCCCGCCGACGTGGACGCCGCCGCCGCCGAGGTGCTGGAGAACGTCAAGGCCAGAGGGCTGGAAGCGGTTCTCGACTACACCCGCAAGTTCGACCGGGTCGATCTGACCGAGGAGACCGTCCGGGTCACGGCCGAGGAGATCGAGGCCGGCGCCGCGGCCTGCGAGCCGGCGGTGCGCGAGGCCATTGCCTTCGCCGCCGCCCGCATCCGCGACTACCACAGCCGCCAGCGGCCCGCCGACCAGCGCTGGACCGACGAGGCCGGCGTCGAACTGGGCTGGCGCTGGACGCCGCTGGAGGCGGTCGGGGTCTATGTCCCCGGCGGCCGGGCGGCCTATCCCTCGACCGTGCTGATGAACTGCGTCCCGGCCGTCGTGGCCGGCGTCGACCGCATTGCCATGGTCACCCCGCCTGGCAAACTACAGCCAGCCGTTCTGGCCGCGGCGAAGGAAGCCGGGGTCAGCGAAATCTGGCGAATCGGCGGCGCCCAGGCGGTCGCCGCGCTCGCCTACGGGGCCGGCCCCATCGCTCCGGTGGACAAGATCGTCGGCCCCGGCAACGCCTGGGTCACCGCCGCCAAGCGCCGTCTGTATGGCGTGGTCGGCATCGACGCCCTGGCCGGCCCGTCGGAGATCGTCGTGGTCGCCGACGCGGACAACAATCCGGACTGGATCGCTGCCGACCTGCTGTCCCAGGCCGAGCATGACCCGGCCGCCCAGTCGATCCTGATCACCGACGACGAGGTGTTCGCGGCGGCGGTCGAGGCGGCGGTCGATCGGGGGCTCGCCACTCTGGCCACCGGCGAGGACGCGGCCCTGTCCTGGCGCGACCACGGGGCGGTGATCATCGCGCCGCTGGACCGCAGTCCGGCCCTGGTTGACCTGATCGCCCCCGAGCACGTGGAGTTTTGCGTCGCCGACCCCGAGGCCCTGGCCGACCGGGTGCGCCATGCGGGGGCGATCTTCCTCGGCCGCTACACGCCCGAGGCCATCGGCGATTATGTGGCCGGATCCAACCACGTCCTGCCCACCAGCCGGGCGGCGCGGTTCCAGTCGGGCCTGTCGGTCTACGACTTCCTCAAGCGCACCTCGATCGTGAAGTGCGACGCCGCTGCCTTCGGGCGGCTGGGGCCGCACACCGTGGCGCTCGCCCAGGCCGAGGGACTGCCCGCGCACGCCCTTTCGGCGGCGTTGCGGTTGCCTTCCGGCGATTGAACGGGGAACCTCACAGCCCCGCATGACCGATGACCGCGCCATCCACCGTCTGCAGACGATCGAGATCGACGAGGACTCCCTCGGCGCGGTGTCGCGTGATCAGGAGCAGGAGCGGCAGATCGCCATCTTCGATCTGGTCGAGGACAACTACTTCCAGCCCGAAGGCGCCGCCGGCGGGCCCTATGACCTGAAGATCGCCCTGGTCGAGAACCGGCTGGCGCTGCACATCATCGGTCCCGGCCTGGACCAGACCCACCTGCTGTCGCTGTCGCCGTTCCGGGGCGTGATCCGCGACTATTTCATGATCTGCGAGAGCTACTACCAGGCCATCCGCAACGCCACGCCGGCCCAGATCGAAGCGCTGGATATGGGCCGCCGCGGCCTGCACAACGAAGGCTCGACGCTGCTGCAGGCGCGGCTCGATGGCAAGGTGAAGACCGACCTGGACACGGCCCGGCGCCTGTTCACCCTCATCTGCGCCCTGCACTGGCGGGGCTGACCGGGTGGACCGGCTGCCCGGGGCGGTGCTGTTCGCCTGCAACTTCAACCGGGTGCGCTCGCCGATGGCCGAGGCGCTGATGAAGATGGTCTATGGCGACCGGGTGTTCGTCGACAGCGTCGGCCTGCGGCGCGAGGCCGGCGAGAAGGAGGTCGACCCCTTCGCCGCCGCGGTGATCGACGAGATCGGCGGCGACCTGGGCGGGTTCCGCCCCAAGACCTTCGACGACCTGGAAGACGAGTCCTTCGACCTGGTCATTTCCCTGACGCCGGAAGCCCAGCACCGGGCGGTGGAGCTGGCCAGGGGCAGGGCGGTGGACATCGAATACTGGCCCACCCTCGATCCCACCCTGACGGACGGGACCCGCGAGCAGCGGCTGGAGGCCTATCGCCAGGTCCGCGACGACCTGGCCCGCCGCATCCGCGAGCGTTTCGGCAGGGCATCGACGTTCGGGGGATAGGCGCGCTATAATGGAATTCTGGAGCCGCGGCTCGCGACCCGAATCGACTTCGGCGCGGGCCGTTTTGCTTATTTGTCGTATTCGAGAGGCCTATGGCGAAAGAAGAACTTCTGGAGTTTCCGGGAACCGTCAGCGAGCTGCTGCCGAACGCCACGTTCCGTGTGAAACTGGAAAACGATCACGAGATCATCGCCCACACCGCGGGCAAGATGCGCAAGAACCGCATCCGCGTGCTGGCCGGCGACAAGGTGCTGGTCGAAATGACGCCCTACGACCTGACCAAGGGGCGCATCACCTACCGCTTCAAGTGAGCAAGGCGAAAGCGGTTCTGGTCCTGGCCAGCGCCAGTCCCAGACGCCTGGAGCTGCTTCGCCAGGTCGGCATCGAGCCCGACCTTGTTGATCCCGCCGACATCGACGAAACGCCCGGACGCGACGAGACGCCGCGCCGCCTGGCCCTGCGCCTGGCGCGGGAGAAGGTCGCGGCGGTGGCCGTCCGTCACCCGGGCGCCTTCGTGCTCGGCGGCGACACGATCGTCACCGTCGGGCGGCGCATTCTGAACAAGCCCGAGGACGAGACGCAGGCCCGCGCCATGCTGGACCTGCTGTCCGGTCGGGCGCACAAAGTGTTGACCGCCCTGGCCGTCGCCGCGCCGGACGGCCGCATCTCCGAACGCCTGGTGGAGACCCGGGTCCGCTTCAAGCGGCTGAGCCAGGCCGAGACCGACGCTTTCATCGCCGCTGGCGACTGGAACGACGCCGCGGGGGGCTACAAGATTCACAGGATGGCCGGCGCCTTCGTTACCGAGCTGCAAGGCTCCTACACCGCCGTCGTCGGCCTGCCGCTCTATGAGGCGGTAAGCCTGCTGACCGGCCTGGGGTGGCGGGCATGAGCGGGCGGCAGTTCTTCCTCGACAAGGGCATCGGCGAAACGCGGGGGGTAGTGACCCTCGATGGCCGTCCCGAGCGGCTGCTGATCCAGCGTGATGGCGACGTTCCGGCCGGCCAGCTGGGCGCGCGCCTCGTGGCCCGGGTGCGCAGCGTCGAGAAGGCCATCGGCGTCGCGTTCCTCGATCTGCCCGGCGGTGTGGAGGCCATCTACTCCCTGCGGACCGACGAGCTTCCTCCGGTGCGGGGCGCGTCGGTCGAGGTCGAGATTCGCACCGAGGCCCGCCAGGACAAGCTGGCCACCCTGCGGCTGATCGGCCCGGCCGAGGGCGAGCCCCGGCTGTTGCTGGCCGCCCCGGACGTCGAGGCCGAGATCCGCGACCTGGCCCGGGGGGGCAAGGTGGTCGAGGGCTACGGCGCGCGGGAAGCGGCCGACGCCGCCGAGGCCGAGGCCCTGGACACGGTTCATCCGCTGCCCGGGGGTGGGTCCATCGCCATCGAGCCGACCCGCGCCCTGATTTCCATCGACGTTGATCTGGGTGGACGGCCGGGCAGCGACACCAAGCGCGCTGCGCGCATGGCCAACCTGACGGCCATCGGCGCGGCGGGGCGGCTGCTGCGGCTCAAGGGCCTGGGCGGACTGGTGGTGTTCGACTTCGTCGGTCGAGGGCACGACGGCAAGGCGCTGCTGGGGGCGGCCCGGGCGGCGTTTGGCCCGGACAACCCCGGCGTGGCCATCGACCAGATCAGCCGCTTCGGCACCCTGACCCTGACCGTGCCGCGCCGGCGGCAGCCGATTCTCGACCGGCTGCTGGACGAGACCGGGACCGTGACGCCGCTGACCGTGGCCCTGCGCCTGGCGCGGCTGCTGGAGCGGGAAGGGCGGGCTGATCCCGGCGGGCGACTGGCCGCCGCCTGCGCGCCGGCCGTGGCGGAGGCGTTCGAATCCCTGCGACCCGGCGTTACCGAGAAGCTCGGCGCGCGATTCTCCGTCGAAGCCCGTTCGGGCTGGAGCGTTGATCGTATCGAGGTCGCCGGCGCATGAGCGATCCCGCCGTCCGCTCCTGCGCGCGTTGCGACAAGCCGATGGACCCGGCCTACCGGCCATTCTGTTCCAAACGCTGCGCCGATATCGATCTGCAGAAGTGGCTGACCGGCGCCTACGCGATTCCCGGAACCGGGACCGAGGACGATTCAGAGGGCGACGAGGCCGAGGAACGCTAGTTTCGGCCTGTTCCCAAACCGCGCTGGACTTGCCGCGGGGGCTCTTTTATAGACGCGGCTCCCGCGAAGGCGGGGCGCCCCACGGGCCGTTTGCCTGGGTAGCTCAGTTGGTAGAGCAGCGGATTGAAAATCCGCGTGTCGGTGGTTCGAATCCGCCCCCAGGCACCACCCCCGTCCGTATCAGGCGAGCCCGCTCGCCTGTTGCGAGCAGTTCCCAAAAAAGACCCATGTTCGACCAGCGTTGTTGCAACGCAGCATCCGTTTTCTCCAGTCAGGAGAAAAACTCCCGAACTTTCCCGATAATCAGATTGTGCACTGCAATATTTTTGGTGCGCCCCTTGAATTCGGGGAATGAAACACCCTGCAAACGCCCTTGACGATGCGAATAGGGGTTGCCAAAGGGCGTCTGCGCCAAGTCTAACTTGGCCGATCGACCTGACGAACCTCGGCTCGTCGGGCCGTCTTGCGCCTTCGAAACGCCGTCCTGGAGAACGAATGCTCCGGGACTGCGTTACGGGTCGGTGCAGCGACAGCGGTTTTCCGGAGTTGGAGTCGAAAGGCTCACGCGCCGGCAGTGTTTTCAGAGTAGGGTGGAGACGCTTCGCGCGACGACCCTCGGTCCAAACTAGCTAGACCAACCAGGAACTGGCGAAAGATGCTCGACAACAAACGAATGACCCCCCTCATCGCTATCCTCGGCGCCGCGGCGCTGATGATGAGCGCTCCGGCCTTCGCGCAGGATACGGCCGCTCCGGCCGCCGATCCCGCCGCGGCCGCCGCGGCCCCGGCCGCTGACGCCGCCGCGGCCCCTGCCGCTGACGCCGCTGCGGCTGCCCCGGCTCCCGAGCCGGAAGCGCCCGCCGCCGCGCCTCCCAAGAAAGAAGGCCGTATCACTCCCGTCACGATGTTCATGGAAGCCCAATGGGTCGTGAAAATCGTGATGCTCGGCCTGCTGCTCGCTTCGGTCTTCTCGTGGACCCTGCTGATCACCAAGCTGCTCGAGTTCGGTTCGCTGAACCGCAAGTCGGACCGCTTCGTGGAGGCCTTCCGCGGCGCCAAGTCCATTCCTGACATGGGCCGTATCGCCCTGTCGGACGAGTTCGAAGGCAACCCGCTGGCCGACATGGCCGCCGCGGCCGCCTCTGAAGTGGAACTGTCCCGTCAGGCCGGCCTCGCCATCAGCGGCGCTCACCGCGACACGACGATCATGCGTGCGCAGACCGCCGTGTCCGCCGTGCAGTCGTCGCTGTCCAAGCGTCTGTCCAGCGGGATGCAGTTCCTGGCCTCGGTCGGTTCGTCGGCGCCGTTCATCGGTCTGTTCGGCACCGTCTACGGGATCATGAACTCCTTCATCGGCATCGCCGAATCGAACACGACCAACCTGGCCGTCGTGGCCCCCGGCATCGCCGAGGCCCTGCTCGCCACCGGTATCGGTCTGTTCGCCGCTATCCCCGCGGTTATCTTCTACAACTACTTCCAGACGCGGATCTCCGCGTACGGGACGCGGTCGGATGGTTTCAACGCCGAGCTGATGAACAACATCTCGCGGCAGCTCGACAAAGGGGCTTAGTCACAGATGGCCGCCAAACTTTCGGGCTCAGGCGGCGGCGACAGGTACCAGGTAGAGCAGAACAGCGAAATCAATGTGACGCCCTTCGTGGACGTCATGCTGGTCCTCCTGATCATCTTCATGGTGGCGGCGCCGCTGGCATCGGTCTCGATCGAGGTAGTGCTGCCCA
Organism: Caulobacter sp.; assembly: GCA_030678995.1. Classification (GTDB taxonomy): domain Bacteria; phylum Pseudomonadota; class Alphaproteobacteria; order Caulobacterales; family Caulobacteraceae; genus Caulobacter. The sequence continues at coordinate 41,238 of JAUXTQ010000032.1, read as the reverse complement.
CCGCGGTGGCCAAGCCTCGACCGAACCCGCCGACGCCGATTTACATTTCGATCCAGCCCGGCGGGAACGTCTTCATCGGCGACAACCCGACGGACCTGGCCTCGATTGGCGACGATCTGCGCAAGCAGATCCGCGTCAGGAACCCCTCGAAGGAACGGATCTTCATCCGCGCCGACAAGAAGGTTCGGTACGGCGACTTCATGCAGGTGATGAACGCGTTGCAGGACAATGGCTTCTACAGCGTGGCCCTCATCGGGCAGGACGACAGCCAGCCGGGCAGTGGTGGGTGACGTATGGCAGAGCATAGCAACGACGCTCCGCACCGCGTGCACAACCCCTTCGACGCGCCCGCGCCGAAGAACGGTGGTGGTTTCTGGATCGGTCTGGCCTTCGCGGTCGCCCTGAACGCGGGTCTCGTGTTCTGGGTCGCCCAGTCGAAGTTCCAGATCAAGGAGAAGCTGTTCGAGGACGAGAAGCTGGACACCCAGCTGATCAAGCCGCCTCCGCCGCCGCCTCCGCCGCCGCCGCCGCCGCCGCCATCGGAAAAGCCGCCACCCCCGGCCAAGCTGCAGCCACGTCCTCCGGCCCTGATTCCGCCGGACGTCGCGCCGCCGCCGCCGCTCCAGGTGCCGCCGGTTGAGAAGAAGGACCGCGTGGAGTCCACGGCCCCGCCCGTGATCGCTCCGCCGTCGCCTCCGGCTCCGCCGCGTCCGTCGATCATCAGCAACCCGGACTGGTCTCGCCGTCCGAACTCTGATGACCTGGCCCGCTTCTATCCGGACCGCGCCCAGCGGCTGGAAAAAGAGGGCAGGGCGACTCTCGTCTGCAAGGTGAAGGCGAATGGTACGCTGGAAGCTTGCGCAGTGGTTTCCGAGGACCCGCCTGACATGGGCTTCGGCGATGCGACCCTGAAGGCTTCCCGTCTGTTCAAGATGAAGCCGCAGACGCGGGACGGTGCGCCGGTTGACGGCGCCGGCGTCCGGGTCACGCTAGTGTGGAAGCTGCCGCAGTAATCCTGCGGTCTGGACCAAATGCGAACGCCCCGGAGGGAAACCTCCGGGGCGTTTTGCTGTGGGGGGCACCCAACGGGGAAGGAGAGGACGCTAGAGCCCCTTCTCCCTCATCCACGCCTCCAGCCGCTCATTGACCGCTTCCGGGGCCTCCTGCTGCACCCAGTGCGAGACGCCGGGCAGGCGGTGGAGGGTGAAGTCGCGGACGTAGGGCTCGTAGCCCTGCGTCAGCTCGATCCCCAGCGCCGTGTCCTCTTCGCCCCAGATCATCAGCGTGGGGGTCTCGATCACCGGCGCCTTGCCCGGACCGTACTTGCCCAGGCCGTTGCGGGCGCCGGCCCGGTACCAGTTGACCATCGCCGTGGCCGCGCCGGGCAGCAGGGCGTTGCGGCGATAGTGGTCGACGACCTGTGGCGGGAAGCGCGACTTGTCGACCGCCATGTCGGTGAAGGCCCGGCCGATCGCCTCCGCGCCCTTTCGCGTCAGCACCCACTCGGGCAGCCAGGGGATCTGGAAGAAGAACACATACCAGGACCGCTTCCGCTGGGCGGGGTTGATCTTGATATCTTCGGCGAAGACGGCCGGATGGGGCACGTTCATGATCACCAGGCCGTCCAGCTCCAGCACCCTGTCCATGGCGAAGGCCCAGGCGACGATCGCCCCCCAGTCGTGGGCGATCAGCAGCCGGCGTTTGGCTCCCAGGGCGTCGAACACCGCGCCGACATCAGCCGTCAGGTTGCCGATGTCATAGGCCTTCACCCCCCTGGGCCGGCTCGAATGGCCATAGCCGCGCTGGTCCACCGCCACCGCCCGCCAGCCCAGTTTCGCCAGCAGCGGCAGCTGGTAGCGCCAGGAGTGGCGGCTCTCGGGAAAGCCGTGCAGGAACAGGGCGACGTTGTCGCCCTCGCCGGCCTCGTCGATGACGAAGGAGAGGCCGTTCGCCTCGATGGTGCGGGTTCTGATCTCGGTCATCGGGCGAGGGTGGGGCCGGCCCATGCCGCGCGCAAGCGCCGCGCTTGATCGAAAGCGCCTGAACGACTAAACCCGCCCTTCGCGAAAGCGCGCCGCCTTAGCTCAGTTGGTTAGAGCGCCGGTTTGTGGAACCGGAGGTCCTCAGTTCAAGCCTGAGAGGCGGTACCATCGCGAAGCGGCCCCGTGGCCGGCCAAGCTCCCTTCCAAACGGTTGTTTGACCCTATAGCGTTCGCGAAACGCTCGGGGAGACCGCCATGATCGACAACCGCATTACCCGCCTGCTGGGGGTGAAGTACCCGATCGTGCAGGCGCCGATGGGCTGGATCGCGCGGTCGCAGCTGGCCTCGGCGGTGTCCAACGCCGGCGGGCTGGGGATCATCGAGACCTCCTCAGGCCGCCTCGACGAGGTGCGCGAGGAGGTCAAGAAGATGCGCGGCCTCACCGACAAGCCGTTCGGGGTCAACATCGCCCAGGCCTTCGTGCGCGACCCGGACATCGTCAGCTTCGTGGTCGACCAGGGGGTCAAGTTCGTCACCACCTCGGCGGGCGATCCGAACAAATACTGCGGCCCGCTCAAGGAAGCCGGCCTGACCGTCTTCCATGTGGTGCCGTCCCTCTCGGCGGCGCTGAAGGCCATCGCCGCCGGCGTCGACGGCCTGGTGGTCGAGGGCGGGGAGGGCGGCGGCTTCAAGAATCCGCGCGAGGTGGCCCTGATGGTGCTGTTGCCGCTGATCGCCAGCAAGGTCGACAAGCCGATCATCGCCGCCGGCGGCATGATGGACGGCCGCACCATGGCCGCCGCCTTCGCCCTGGGCGCCGAGGGCATCCAGATGGGCACCCGGATGGTCTCGGCCGCCGAGTCCCCGGTGCACCAGAACTGGAAGGACGCCATCATCGGCGCGGCGGAGACGGACACGGTGTTCCTCAACCGGTTTGGACCGGGTCCGGCCTTGCGGGCCTTGCGCACCGGCAAGACCACCGAGATGGAGATCCATCCGCCGGAGGGCGGCGCCATGCCGGAAATGGCCCGGGCGCTGGACCTCTACTTCGGCGGCGACATGGAGGCGTCCATCGCCCTCTCCGGCCAAGTCGCCGGCCGCATCGACAGCGTCCGCCCGGTCGCCGACATCATCCGCGACACGGTCAAGGAATTCCACGAGGTTTGCGCCGATCTGGGAAGCCGTTACGGGAAGGGGTGATCTAATTCGGTGTAATTCGGTGACAGTTTACCTATTTCGCTATGTGGCCATGAACGACAGACGGATGGCTCCTGGCGAAATAGGTAAACTGTCACCGAATTAGGCCGCCACCGTCGCCCCGTTGCTCCACCCCGCCCTCGCATGTCAGCATCCTCCCCGAACCGGGGCCGGCAGAGTCCCGCGGCGACAGGGGGAGATCGGCCATGGGGCAGGGCTGGATACGCGGACTGGTCATGGCGGGCGCGTTGGCGCTCGCGGCCTGCGGGCAGGGCGGCGGGACGGCGGCCAAGCCCGACACCGCCTATCAGGAAACCCTGATCCAGACCCTGATCGACGCCAAGCCCGGCGACGTGATCGAGATCCCGGCCGGGGTCTACGCCATCGATCGGGGCCTCAGCCTCGAGGTCGATGGGGTGACCATCCGCGGCAAGGGCATGGACCGGACCGTCCTGACCTTCAAGGGTCAGACCGCCGGGGCCGAGGGCCTGCTGGTCAACGCGTCGAACTTCACCATCGAGGACCTGGCCATCGAGGACGCCAAGGGCGACGCCCTGAAGGTCAACGAGGGTGAGAACATCATCATCCGCCGCGTGCGCACCGAATGGACCGGCGGTCCCAGGACCACCAACGGCGCCTATGGCATCTATCCGGTGCAGGTGAAGAACCTGCTGATCGAGGACTGCGTGGCCATCGGCGCCTCCGACGCCGGGGTCTATGTCGGCCAGTCGAACAATGTCGTCGTCCGCCGCAACCGGGCGGAGTTCAACGTCGCCGGGATCGAGATCGAGAACACCCAGAACGCCGACGTCTATGACAACCTGGCGACCAACAACACCGGCGGCATCCTGGTGTTCAACATGCCCAACCTGAAGGTCCCGGGCTTCGCCACCCGCGTGTTCCGCAACCGCGTGGTGGCCAACAACACGAAGAACTTCGGCCTGAAGGGCTCGGCGGTCGCGTCGGTGCCGACCGGCACTGGCGTGATCATCAATTCCAACGACCAGGTGGAGATCTTCGACAACGACATCGGCGGCAACGACACTGCGAACGTGATCATCTCCAGCTACTTCTCGACCGGCTACATGAGCCGGGAGGGCGTCGCGGCGACCTTCGACCCCTGGCCGGAAGCCATCTTCGTCCACGACAACCGCTTCACCCCCGGCGGCGGCAAGCCCGCGGGGGCTGAGCTGCAGGCCCTGCGGGTGTTGATGTTCGGTCTGACCGGCCGGCTGGTCGACGTGCTGTGGGACGGCTACGCCGATGCGAAGAAGTACAAGGGCGGCAAGCCTGACCCGGCCCTGGCCATCTGCGTCGACAACGGCGCGGCCCAGGTGCTCAACGCCGACGGGCCGAACAAGAACAAGTCGCCGAAGCTGACCGGCGAGGCCCTGCGCTGCCGCCTGCCACCGCTGCCGGCCATCGTGGTCGCCGCAGCCGGCCCGGTCCCGGCCGAGCGCAAGGTCCCCGCGCCCGGCAAGCCGTGACCCGCCTCGCCGTCCTGCTGATCGCCCTGTCGCTGGCGGCCTGTTCGCCGCGCGCGCTGGAGCCGCGGTTCATCGCCGAGGGCGCGCCCGAGCGGCTCGCCGACTGGGGCATGGTCGCCGTGCGCGACGGCCGCCTGGTGCTGGCCGGCGGGGTGCAGCCCTATGAGCTGAACACCCCGCTGTTCACCGACTACGCCGGCAAGCTGCGCACCGTCTGGATGCCGGCGGGACAGCCGGCAAGCTGGTTGCCGGACGAGGCCTTCGACTTCCCGGTCGGGGCGGTGGTCACCAAGACCTTCTTCTACCGAAAGGCCGTGGACGGGACCGTTTCGCCGGCCGATGACATGCCGCTCAGCCAGACCGGCGATGGCCTGGACCTGACGAAAATCCACCTGGTCGAGACCCGCATCCTGGTGCGCCGCAAGGACGGCTGGGTCGCCTTCCCCTATGTCTGGAACGACGCCCAGACGGCGGCGACGCTGAAACGCACGGGCGCGCCGATCCCGCTGACCCTGACCCGGCCGGGCCGCACGGACCGCTTCGTCTACCAGGTCCCCAACGTGAACCAGTGCGCGGGCTGCCACGGCACCGACCACGCGGCCAAGGCGCTGCAGCCCATTGGCCTCAAGTCGCGGCATCTGGACCGCGAGGTGACCCTCGCCGGCGCCCGGTTCAACCAGCTCGACCGGCTGGTCTCCATCGGCTACCTGCGCGGCGTCCTGGCCGGCGGCCGCAAGCGCGCGCCCGACTGGCGGGACGAGACCGCGCCGGTGGACGCCCGCGCCCGGGCCTGGCTGGACATCAACTGCAGCCATTGCCACAGCGTGAAAGGGCCCGCGGACACCTCCGGCCTCTACCTGGAAGCCGACGACCCGGTGGGGCCGTCGCTGGGCCTGTGCAAGCCGCCGATCGCGGCGGGGCAGGGGACCGGCGGCTTCTCCCAGGGCATCGCGCCGGGCGACCCGGACCGGTCGATCCTGATCTTCCGCACGGGGTCGACCGATCCGGGCGCCATGATGCCGGAGCTCGGTCGCTCGCTGGCTCATGCCGAGGGCCTGGCCCTGCTGCGCCGCTGGATCGCCGCCATGCCGCCGGGATGCCGGTGAAGCGCCCCCTCAGTCAGGCCTTCGGCCTGCCAGCTCCCCAAAGGGGGGAGCATCCAGGGTCGGCGCTGGTCCGGGATCCTCCCCCACAGGGGGAGGGGGACCATGCGAAGCATGGTGGGGGGGGCAAACTCTGGCTGTCGATCCAGCACCTGCGGGGCTTCGCCGCCCTGTCGGTGGCCCTGTTCCACGCCTGCCAGTGGTCGCAGATCGACTTCGCCACCGGCCAGGCCGGGGTCGATCTGTTCTTCGTCATCAGCGGCTTTGTTATGTGGACAGTGACCAGCGGCAAGACCGTGCGTCCGCTGGCGTTCTTCTGGCGCCGGATCCTCCGCGTGGTTCCGCTCTACTGGGTGATCACCCTGGCGCTGGCGGCGGGCGTGGCGCTGTTTCCGGCGCGGTTCCCGGACCTGGCGGTGACGCCGCAGCACCTGGCGCTGTCGCTGGCCTTCGTCCAGCATATGAACCCGGCGGGCTATCCCTTCCCCCTGCTGGCGCCGGGCTGGACCCTGAACTACGAGGCGGTCTTCTACCTGGTGTTCGCCGCCCTGCTGTGGCTGCCCGAGGGGCGGCGGCTGTTTGCCCTGTCGTTCGCCCTAATGCTGCTGGCCTTCGCCGGCTATGCCTGGCCGCCGGCCTACCAGATGCTGCTCAACCCGCTGTTCCTGGAGTTCCTCGCCGGGGTCTGGCTGGGCCGGATGGCGCAGCAGAACCTGCTGCCGGAGCGTCCGGTCGGCGGGCTGCTGCTGGCGGGCGGCGTGGTGCTGTTCGCCGTGATCCAGCTGATCAACATGGACTGGGACCTCTGGCGGCCGATGGTCTGGGGCGCTCCGGCGGTGATGGTCGTGGCCGGCGCGGTCAGCATCGAGGCCGACGGCGGCTGGCCGGCGATCCCCGGCCTGAAGACCCTCGGCGACGCTTCCTATTCCACCTACCTGATCCACACCCTGACCATCGGCGCCCTGGCCATAACTATCGGCGCCGGGAACCCGCCGATCTTCATTCCCCTGGCCATGGTCGCGGCCGTGGTCTCGGGCCTGGCCTGTTGGGCGCTGGTCGAACGGCCAATGCAGCGGCGCCTGCGCGAGCGGCTTGCCTGACGCAGGGGAGCGTCCGCATACTCCGGTTCAGCCGCGCGGCAGACGCGGCCGGATCAGGGAGCTCGGGACATGAAGCGCATCAGCGCACTGGCGGCCACGCTGGCCGCCGTGGCCATGCTGGCCGGTTGCGGCAAGAAGACGGCGGACATCGACGGGGTGCGCATCGCCGCCGCCGACGGCAACGCCGCCGAATGGGTCACCCACGGCCGCACGTACGGCGAACAGCGCTTCAGCCCGCTGGACAAGGTCACCGTGGCCAACGCCGGGGAGCTGGGCCTGGCCTGGAGCTTCGACCTGCCCGAGAACCGCGGCATCGAGGCCACGCCCCTGGTCGCCGACGGGGTGATGTACACCACCTCGTCCTGGTCGGTTGTGCGCGCCTTTGACGCCAGGACCGGCAAGCTGCTGTGGGAGTTCGACCCGCAGGTCCCGCGCAAGACCGGCGTGAAGGCCTGCTGCGACAGCGTCAACCGAGGCGTCGCCCTGTGGGAGGGCCGGGTCTATGTCGGCGCCCTGGACGGCCGACTGATCGCCCTGGACGCCAAGACCGGCAAGAAGGTCTGGTCGGTGGTCACCGTCGATCAGAGCAAGCCCTACACGATCACCGGCGCCCCGCGGGTGGTCAAAGGCAAGGTGCTGATCGGCAATGGCGGGGCGGAGCTCGGCGTCCGGGGCTACCTGTCGGCCTACAACGCCAAGACCGGCAAGATGCTGTGGCGCTTCTACACCGTGCCCGGCGAGACGCCGACGGACGACGCGGCCTCTGACCCGGCGATGAAGATCGCCCGCCCGACCTGGAACGGCGAGTTCTGGAAGGTCGGCGGCGGCGGGACGGTCTGGGATTCCATGGCCTATGACCCCGACCTCGATCTACTCTACATCGGCGTCGGCAACGGCTCGCCATGGAACCGCGACATCCGCTCGCCCGGCGGCGGCGACAACCTGTTCCTGTCCTCGATCGTGGCGCTCAAGCCCGACACCGGCGCCTATGTCTGGCACTACCAGACCACCCCCGGCGAGACCTGGGACTACACCGCCACCCAGCACATTATCCTGGCCGACCTGACCATCGGCGGAAAGCCGGTCAAGGCGCTGATGCAGGCGCCCAAGAACGGCTTCTTCTATGTGATCGACCGGACCAACGGGAAGCTGATCTCGGCGAAGAACTATGTCCCGACCAGCTGGGCCAGCGGCGTCGATCCGGTCAGCGGCCGGCCGGTCGAGACCCCCAACGCCCGCTACGGCGACGGTTTCGCCATGGCCATGCCGGGACCGCTGGGCGGCCACAACTGGCAGCCGATGGCCTTCAGCCCGAACACCGGCCTGGTCTATATCCCGGCCCAGGAAATCCCGTTCCCCTACATGCAGCCGGGCGGCGCCAACGCCAATTTCCGCTACCAGCCCGGGGTCTGGAACATTGGCGTCGACACCCTGATCGCGGCCCTGCCGGACGACGAGGCGGGCCTCAAGGCCATCCGCGCCAGCCTCAAGGGCCGGCTGATCGCCTGGGATCCAGTGACCCAGACCGAGAAATGGAGCGTGCCCCACAGCGGCCCGTGGAACGGCGGCGTGCTGGCCACGGCCGGCGGGCTGGTCTTCCAGGGGTCGGCCACCGGCGAATTCGCCGCCTATGACGCGGCGACCGGCAGGAAGGTCTGGTCATTCGACGCCCAGACCGGGATCGTCGCGCCGCCGATGACCTACGAGATCGACGGCGAGCAGTATGTGGCCATCATGGCCGGTTGGGGCGGCGGCTTCGCCCTGACCGCCGGGGCCGGGGTCGATCCGCGCTCCGAAGGGCCGCGCCGGGTGCTGGTGTTCAAGATCGGCGGCAAGAAGACCCTGCCGCCGCGCCCGGTCTCGACCAAGGTCTTCCCCGACCTGCCGCCGGTGACCGCCACGCCTGCCCAGATCGCGGCCGGCAAGCTTACCTACGCCAACTACTGCTCGGTCTGCCACGGGGCCAGCGCGGTGTCGGACTTCTCCATCCCCGACCTGCGCTACTCACCGCTGGTGGCCGCCGCGGACGGCTGGAAGGGCGTGGTCATCGACGGCGACCGCGAGCCGGCCGGCATGGTGTCGTTCGCCCGCTTCATCACCCCGGCCCAGGCCGAGGAGGTGCGCCAGTATGTGCTCTCCCTGGCCCAGGCCCAGAAGGCCAGGGCCGCCGCCGCCAAGGCCGGGACCTAGACGGAGCGCATGATCGCCGCCGAGCCGCCCGCCGTCGTCGAGTCTGTAACCGTCGTGGCGGCGCGCCTGCCGCCGGCCCCGACGGACGCGGCCTTCTCGGTGGTGGCGATCGGGGCGGAGGCGATCGCGACGGCGCCCAGGGTCGACGAGGCCCTGACGCTCGTGCCGGGGGTGCAGCTGTTCCGCCGCACCTCCAGCGCCGCGGCCAACCCCACGACCCAGGGGATCACCGTGCGCGCTATCGCCGGCTCCGGCGCGGGCCGGGCGCTGGTGACCCTGGACGGGGTGCCGGTCAACGATCCGTTCGGCGGCTGGGTCCTGTGGTCGGGCCTGCCGCCGGCGGCGGTGGGGGGCGCGCTGGTGGTGCGCGGCGCGGGATCCGGCCCCTATGGCGCCGGCGCCCTGACCGGCACGGTGCAGCTGGCCGAACGGACGCGGGTCCCGCCGCGCGGCGAGTACGAGCTATGGGCCGGCGAACGGGGCCAGGTCGGCGGCCAGCTGGCCTTCGCGACGGGCGACCTGCTGGTGGTCGGCGCCAGCCAGAGCAGCGACGGCTGGACTCCGGTCAGGGCCGGCGCCGGCGCGGCGGACATGCCCCTGGCCTTTGACAGCTCCAGCCTGTCCCTTCGGTACGCGCCGCAATGGACCGGCGGAGCCATGGCCTTCCGCCTCTCGGGCTATCGGGAGGAACGCCAGAGCGGGCTGGCCGGCGCGGCTTCACGGTCCAACGGCGTCTCGGCCTCGGCGACGATCACCGGCGCCTCGCCCGGCATCGCCACGGACTGGCGGCTGCAGGGCTGGGTCAAGCAGTCGGACTTCGAGAACAGTTCGGTGGCCGTCGGGGCCGGCCGGGCCTTCACCACGCCGGCCAACAACCAGTACGGCACGCCGGCCCTCGGCGCCGGGTTCAACGCCGCCCTGCGCCGCACCTTGCCGGAGGGCGGCTGGGAGATCGGCGCCGACGTACGCTACGCCGACGGCGAGACCCGCGAGGCCTTCCGCTTCATGGCCGGCGCCTTCACCCGTGGCCGCTTGGCCGGCGGCTCGCAGGCGGTGGCCGGGGTCTATGGCGAGGCCTGGCGCCGGTCGGGCGACTGGCTGCTCGCCGGGGGGCTGCGCCTCGACCGATGGTCCAGCTTCGGCGGCGAGCGCACCGAACGCGACCTGGCCACCGACGCGGTCACCCTGGCCTTGACCCCGCCTGACCGCGAGGGCTGGCAGCCGACGGCCCGCGCCGGGGTTCGCCGCGACCTCGACGGTGGCTTCCTGCGCGCCGCCGCCTACGTCGGGTTCCGCCCGCCGACCCTGAACGAGCTGCACCGCCCCTTCCGGGTCGGCAACGACGTGACCGAGGCCAATGCGGGCCTTGAGCCGGAAACGCTCTACGGCGTCGAGGTCGGGGCCGGCGGGGAGGGCGCGGTCAAGTGGAGCGCCACCCTGTTCGCCAACCGGCTGGAGGGGGCGGTGACCAACGTCACCATCGGCTTCGGGCCGGGCATGTTTCCCGTCGCCGGGTTCATCCCGGCGGGCGGGGTGCTGCGCCAGCGCCAGAACGTCGGCGACATCGACGCCTGGGGCCTGGAAGCCGAGGCGTCCGGGCAGGCGGGTCCGAGCCTGTCCTGGCGGGTCGCCGGAGCCTGGACGCGGGCGGAGGTCGATGGTGGAACCGCCGCGCCGCAGCTGACCGGCCTGCGCCCGGCGCAGACGCCGGAGCTGGCCCTCAGCGGCGAGGCCGCCTGGCGGCCCACCGACGCCCTGACGCTGCGCCTGACCCTGCGTTACGAGGGCGAGCGGTTCGATGACGACCTCAATCTGCGGACCCTGTCGCCGGCGACGTCCGGCGATCTGCGGGCCGACTGGCGGGCCACGCCGGCCTTCGGCCTCTACGCCGCCATCGACAACCTGACCGACGCCGCGGTCGAGACTGGCGAGACGGCCAACGGCATCGAGAGCTTCGACATGCCCCGCACCGTCCGCATCGGCCTGATCTGGCGGCCTTGACCTTCCAGGCCGGAAACGGTGATTGCGCCTGATGGCGAGTCTCAACGGCGGCAGGGTGACGGTGGCGGGCGCGGGCGCGCTCGGGCTTTGCATCGCGTTGGAGCTGGCGCGGCGGGGAACGGCGGTGACCGTCTGCGATCCGGCGCCCGTGGGCGACAATGCCTCCGGTGTCGCGGCGGGGATGCTGGCGCCGGTGTTCGAGAGCGTTCTGGATCCTGACGGGGGCGGCGATCTCGATTTTCTGCGCGCCGCGCGGGACCTCTGGCCGGCCTTCGCCGATGTTCCCATCGACCGCTCCGGCGCCGTCTATCGCGGTGACAGCGGTTCGGCCGTCCGCGAGCGGCTCGACGCCCTGGGCGCCGACTGGCGGGAGACCCCCGACGGACCCTTCTCGCCGGAGGACTGGCGGCTGGACCCCGGCGCGGTGATGACCCGCCTCTACGCCATGGCGGGCAGGGCCGGCGTGACCTTCGAGGACCGCGCCGTCAGCGCGGATGATACGGGGCTGCTCGTCCTGGCGACCGGAGCGAACGCCGCCGGGCCGGCCCCCGAACTGGCCCGGCTGACGCCGATCAAGGGGCACATCCTGCGGGTCGCCGGCGGGCCGCAAACCGGGCCGGTGCTGCGGGCGGAGGGCGTCTACCTCTGTCCTGATCCGGCCGCGGCCGTCCTCGGCGCGACCATGGAGCCTGGGCTGGATGATCGCCGGGTCGATCCCGGGCAGGCCGCAAGACTGCTGGCCCTGGGCGAGCGCCTCTGGCCGGGAATCAGTGCCCTGCGCGTCCGGGCCGAGGTCGGGGTGCGGGCCGCCACGCCCGATGGCCTGCCGATGGTTGGCTGGAGCGCGACGCCGAACGTCCTGCTGGCCGTGGGCGCGCGGCGCAATGGCTGGCTGCTGGCCCCGCTTGTGGCGCGGACCATCGCCGCGTATCTCGCGGACGAAGATCCGGGACCCCACGCCGCGCGGCTCGATCCGCGCCGGTTCGACGACAAGGAAACGCGTGCATGAGCAGCTTCTGGCCGACCGAGGAACAGGAAGCCATCCGCGAGGCCGTGGGCCGCGTCTGCGCCGGCTTCAACGACGAGTACTGGCGCCGCACCGACGAGACCGGTGAGTTTCCGGAAGCCTTCGCCCGGGCCATGGCCGACGGCGGCTGGCTGGGCGTGGCCATGCCCGAGGAATACGGCGGCGCGGGTCTGGGCCTGACCGAGGCGGCGCATGTGATGCAGACCGTCACCCAATCGGGCGCCGGGTTCACCGGCGCCAGCGCCATTCACCTGAACATCTTCGGCCTGATGCCGGTGGTGAAGTTCGGCACGGCCGAGCAGAAGCAGCGCCATCTGCCGAAGATCATCGCCGGCGAGGACAAGGCCTGTTTCGCCGTCACCGAACCCAACAGCGGCCTGGACACGGCCAACCTGGAGACCCGCGCCGAGAAGCATGGCGCCGGCTATCGCATCAACGGCCGGAAGATCTGGACCACCATGGCCCAGCGGGCCAACAAGATCCTGATCATCGCCCGCACGACGCCGAAGGATCAGACGGCCAAGCCGATGCAGGGGCTCAGCCTGTTCTACACCGACTTCGACCGGGCCCGGATCGACGCCAAACCGATCCCCAAGATGGGCCGCAAGGCCGTTGAATGTAATATGCTCTTCATCGAGGATCTGCAGGTCCCCGCCGAGGATCTGATTGGTGAGGAGGGCAAGGGGTTCCAGTATCTGATCAGCGGCCTGAACCCCGAGCGGGTGCTGTTCGGGGCCGAGGCGGTGGGCCTGGGCCGGGCGGCCCTGCGCAAGGCGGCGACCTACGCCAACGAGCGCATCGTGTTCGGCCGGCCCATCGGCCAGAACCAGGGCGTGCAGCATCCGCTGGCCAAATGCTGGGCCGAGCTGGAGGCCGCCAACCTGATGGCCTTCAAGGGCGCCGCTCTTTACGACGCGGGCAAGGACTGCGGGGCCGAGGCCAACGCCGGCAAGTACCTGGGCGCCGAGGCCGGCTTCCGCGCCTGCGAGGCCTCCGTCCTGGCCCATGGCGGCATGGGCTATGCCAAGGAATACGACGTCGAGCGCTACTTCCGCGAAGCCATGATCGCCCGCATCGCGCCGGTCAGCCGCGAGATGATCCTCAACTTCATCGCCGAGAAGGTGCTGGGCCTGCCCAAGAGCTACTGAGTCCGGGGACACGCACTGAAGTGCATGTCCCCGCGGTTCCTATTCCGGCGGGTCGAAGCGGACTGTCATCTTGACCACCGCGCCGTCGACCGCCTTGCCGTCGATCATCTGCGGCTTCATGCGGAAGTAGCGGGTCAAGCCGAGGGCGGCTTTGGCGAAGCCCATGTCGCCCGGGGTTTCCGAGGTCACCTCGCAGCCGCTCACCGTGCCCGCGGCGGAAACCAGGCAGGTCAGGCCGACCTTGCCGGAGACACCCAGCCGGATGGCCCGTTCAGGGAAGGCCCGCTCCATCTGGGCGGCGGTCGGCTTGCGCACCCATTCAGGCCTGCTGATCACCGGCGGCTCGCGGACTTCGACGCCGGCCTGGGTGATCGGGCCGTTATTGGTCAGGGTGGTCGGCGGCTCGCCGGTGGAAACCGCGTCAGCGGACGTATCCGCCGTGAGGGTCTCGACCGTCCTCGGCGCGTCCGTCAGCGGATCATGGACGGCGATGGTCGACTGCTGCCGCTGCACGACAGGCTTCACCGGGTCGGGGATCGGCTTGGGCTCGTCGGGCTGCAGCCTGATGAACGGCGCATCGCGGTCAATCTCAGGACCATAGACCGGCTGGATCACCTCGAAGGCGGCGAGGGCCAGGTAGACGCCGATGCCCACGTGAACGGCGGCCGACAGGCCGATGGCGACGGCGGTCCCGGTGGAGAGGCGCTTGCGGCGCCCGGTCCCGGGGTGAAACGGAAGAACCTGTTGAGCGACCATGGCGACCCTCCCTTGGGCCCTGTTGTAGTTGACGTAGCGTCACCCTGATCCGGTGAACCCGCAATGAATTTCAGCGACTGCGAGGTATTTTCAACGAACGTTCGTTTTCCCGCTCCAGCGCGGACCGGCCATCATGGTTAATCGCCGGTTAACCATGTGGCCTCAGGACTCCGTCCATGGCGGTTCAGGGAATCCGTGGAGTCGTGGAAGCGGCCATCCAGCGCGCGTCGCAGGCGACGGGCGTGGATTTCTCGTTCCTGATGCGCACGGCCAGCCGCGAGAGCGGTTACAATCCCGCGGCCAAGGCATCGACCTCGTCGGCCGCCGGCCTGTTCCAGTTCACCGAACAGACCTGGCTGGCGACGGTGAAGAAGCACGGCGCCAAGTATGGCTACGCCCGCTACGCCGACCTGATCGCCCGGGGATCGGATGGCCGATACCGCGTCAGCGGCGACGAAGCACGCAAGGCGGTGATGAACCTGCGGTTCGACCCGCATGCTTCGTCCCTGATGGTCGGGGAGATGACCACCGACAACGCCGCCTATCTGGCGGGCCGGATCGGCCGCCAGCCGACGGCGGGCGAACTCTATGCCGCCCATTTTCTGGGTCCGCAGGGCTCGGCCCAACTGATCCAGGCGACGCGGACGACGCCGGGCGCCAGCGCCGCGGCCCTGTTCCCCAGCGCCGCCGCTGCCAACCGCTCGATCTTCTACCGCGACGGGCGGACGCTGACGGTGGCGGAGGTCTACAACAACCTGACCCGCACCGGCGGCGCCGGGCCGGCGGTTCCCCAGGTTCAGCCCGACCAGGGCTTCATCCAGTACGCCGGCGCGCGCCGGTCGGACCAGGCCTCGCGACAGCAGGACGCGCTGGTGGATTTCATCCTGCGCGGCCCGCAGGGCGCGGGCGGCGACGGCGACCGCTCCCGCGGGCTGGGCGGCTCGCTGCTGACCGCCGAGATGCTCAAGGTCCTCTCGGACGCCCGCAAGGACCGCTAGGCGACCGCCTTGTCCGCCCGCAACGCGGCGATCTCGTCCGCCGAGTAACCCAGTTCCGCCAGCACACTGTCCGTATGCTCGCCCAGCGAGGGCGGGCCCGACCTGGGCGTATCGTCATAGCCCTGGAACCGGGCGGGGGAGGCGGGCGCGCGGAAGCTGCCGCCCTTGCCGTCCGGGGTCTGGACAAAGCAGCCGGCGGCGTCGGCCTGCGGGTCGCGGGTCAGCTCGCCGGGGGTCTGATAGGGCGCCCAGGTGATGTCGTACTCGTCCAGCCGGGCGGCGATGTCCTCGTAGGCGAACCCTCCGAAGGCCGCGTCGAGGGCCTCCACCAGCGCCGGGGCGTTGTGGCGGCGGTCGCGGCTGGTGGCGAACAGCGGGTCCTGCACCAGGTCGGGACGGCCCACCGCCGCGGCGATCTGCGGCCAGTCCTTGCCGCCGGTGCGCACGAGCAGGCAGATCCAGCGGCCGTCGGCGGTCTTGAAGAAGTTGGCCAGCGGCTGCACCGCCTGGGTCCGCGGCCGGGTCGAGGCCAGCTTCCCGAAGCGCAGCTGGATCGCCATGTCCGAGCCGATCGAATAGACGCCCGTACGCAGCAGGGATGTCTCCACCAGCCGGCCCTTGCCGGTGCCGTGCCGCTCGTGCACCGCGGCCAGGATGGCCGCCACCGTGCTCAGCGAGGTGATATGGTCGCCCATGGCCGTGCGGATGGGGAAGGGGTCCACGCCCTTGGGCGCGGTGATCGAGCCGACCCCCGCCCGCGACCAGAAGGCGGCCACGTCCATGCCGGCCCGGTCCGCGTCGGCGCCCTGCAGGCCGTAGCCGGTCAGGCTGCAGTAAATCAGGCCGGGGTGCGCCGTATGCAGGGAGTCGTAGTCGAGCCCCGCCCGCTTCAACGATCCCGGCCGCACGTTGGTCAGAAAGATGTCGGCTGTAGCGACCAGGCGGATGGCCGCCTCGCGGCCCTGGGGCGTTGAGATATCCAGCACCACGCCGCGCTTGCCGCGATTGTCCAGCTCGAACACCGGGTTGCCGTGCTCTTCAGCATCCATGCCGTCGAAGAAATTGCGCATCGGGTCGCCCGCCGGCGCCTCGATCTTGATCACGTCCGCGCCCCAGTCGGCCAAGATCCCGGCCGCTCCCGGCGCGGCGATGTAGCTCGCCAGTTCGACGACTCTCAGGCCTTCCAGCAATGCCTGCCCTCCCGCTCGGATATCTTGTTGCGGGCATCATGAAGGGCCGGGCGGGTGCGGGGAAGAGGGTGACTGTACGGCAGGGGGCGGCCTAATTCGGTGACAGTTTACCTATTTCGCGATCCGCTCAGGGAGCCTGACCCGTGGTCCCGAGCGAAATAGGTAAACTGTCACCGAATTAGACGTCAGGCGGCCGACCGGGCCGCCACGGCGTCCTGCCTCACCCGCGCGGCCGCGTCCGCCACCGCCCGGGCGACCCCGGCCACGGTGACCGGCTTGCGCAGCACGGCGTCGCAGCCGGCGTCGAGGCACTCGCGGGCCTCGTCGGCGTCGCCGCCGATCACCGCGATGATCGGGGCCAGGGCGATCGGGCTGCTCAGGGCGCGGACGGCGGCGGCGGTCTGCGGGCCGTCCATCTGTGGCATGCGCCCGTCGAGCATCAACAGGTCGAAGTCGGCCAGCTGGGCCAGCTCCAGCGCCCGGCGGCCGTTGTTGGCTCCGACCACCTGGTGGCCGAGCTGCTCGAGAATGGCGCGCAGCATGGCGGCGTTGAGGGCGTCGTCCTCGGCCACCAGCACCCGCAGGACACGGCCCTGGGCGGCGCCGGTCGGCGGGGCGAAGTTGATCTGCTCCGCGCCCGGGATGGCGGCACTCTCGTTCCAGGGCAGTTCCAGGGTGAAGCAGCTGCCCACGCCCATGGCGCTCTGACCTTGCAGCACCCCGCCCATCAGCCCGGCCAGCTGGCGGGCGAGGGACAGGCCAAGCCCGGCGCCCGGAATGCCGGCCCCGGTGCGCTCGACCCGGCGGAACGGCTCGAAGGCCTGTTCCAGCTCCTCGGCCGACAGGCCCGGGCCGGTGTCGGCGATGGCGATGGCGATCAGCCCGTCGCCGCGGCGCTCGATGCGCGCCTCGATGCGACCGCGGACGGTGTATTTCACCGCGTTGCCGATCAGGTTGGCCAGCACCTGGCGCGCCCGCGTCATGTCGCCGATGACCGCGCCGGCTGCCGACTGCTCCAGCTCCGGCTCCACATGCAGCACCAGTTCGACGCCCTTGGCGGCGGCGTACGGGCGGTTGAGCAACACCAGGTCGCGGGTGAGGCGGACCGGATCGAAGGGCTCGCGCTCCAGCGACAGCCGCCCGGCCTCGGCGGTCTCCGAATCGAGGGTGGCGTTGAGCACCGCGACCAGGTCCTTGGCGGCGTCGAGGGCGGCGGCCAGCTGCTCGCGCGAGGGCGCGGCGCGACCGCCCTGGCCGACGGCGGCGGCCAGCACATGGGTCACTCCCGTCAGGCCGTTGCGGATCTCGTGGCTGAGGGTCGAGACGATGTCGGATTTCGAGCGCGCCAGACGCTCGGCCTTGTCCAGCGACGAGGCCCGCTCGCTGATCAGGGCCTCGCGCTCGGCGGCCATGGCGAACTGACCGCGCAGCAGGCGGTTGAGGATCAGGCACAGGGCCATGGTCAGGGCCAGGGCGCCCCAGGCCAGCAGGCCTTCCGGCCGGCTCTCGGGATGGCGCAGCAGGCCGATCAGCGGCGCTGCTGCGGCGGCGGGACCGACGATCAACAGCCCGGTCAGCCAGGGCGCGGTGAAGAAGAAACAGGCCACCGCCCCGCCGACAGAAACCATCAGCAGGGCCTCACGGGCGGGCCCGGCGCCCTCGGCGAAAGCGGCGATCTGGGCGCAGGCGCCCGACCAGAGCAGGCCGCTGAGGATCTGCACCCGCGCCCGTCTGGCCACATCCCGGCTCTCCTCCGTGCGCAGCCAGTTCACCACGGCATAGAAGGCGCCCCAGTTGACCGCGAAGACGGCGAAGGTGGCCGCCATCCAGACGCTGTTGGGCGCGAAGCTGCCGGCCCAGACGTAGATCGGCAGGCTGACCGCGAACAGGGCCAGGGCATAGGGCAGCAGCCCCCGCTGCGCCTCCAGCGACTGCAGGGTGACGGCATCCCCCCCGCGGTCGGCGCGGGCGGCGGTCTCGGGCAATGCGAACACTGAATTCCCCTCGGGCTCGCGCGAAGGGTAGTGGAGCGGGGTTTGCGGGCCATGAATGGGCAGGGTTAATTCTGAGGTTTAGTGAGTAGGCCGCTATCGGAATCCGCGAGACACAGCTGATATTACGGACCATGACTAGCTCTGTTCCTTCAATCAGGGCGATCCTGTCAGTGTTGAGCGGTGACTTAAATCTATCGCGCGCGATCAGGCTGGGCGCATTGACCATTGTGGCTCTCATCAGCATGGGCGCGGCTCAGGCCGATCCGCCAGGCTTGGGCGGACGCCATCAACCGACAGGGAACAAGGGCGAAGCCGGACAAACCACAGCCCATATTCAGCGCACGACAAGGGTGGTGTCGCTCATTGTCGAGCCTGCGCCAACCCCTCAGTCATTGACGGAGACTGCGGAAACGGAGCGCCGTGAGGCCGCCGCCGCCGCCGCCGCCGCCGCCCGAGAATGGTGGCTCGTCGGCCTAACTGGAATTTTGACAGCCGCGACTATCGCGCTCGGAGTATTCACCTTTCTCCTGTGGCGCTCGACCTCGGAGGCCGTGAGGGATGCGGGAGATGGCATTAAAGCGGCTTGGGCAGGTGCGGCGGCCGCGGCCGAGGCCAATCGGATCAGCAATGCGGCAATGGAAGCTGATCAGCGGGCCTGGGTGTCGGCGACCGCCACCACCCAGGGGAGGCTTCGACGACTGAAGACTCATCTTGGCGTCGATGGGTTTTACCTGACCGTCGCGATAGAAACCAAAAACCATGGCAAATCGCCGGCAACCAACGTCTACACAGATTGCGAGATTCGACTGTTCGGCCCCTCGCAAATTTCGCAAAGCAAGATCGTTCGGGACTTCGCCAACATCAAGGATCACGAAGGTGCCGGAGAGGTTATCTTCCCGGACGCGATTTATTCAGTGCTGCACGAGGTCTTCCTGCCTCTCTCCGACATTGAGAATATCCCGGGTGACTTTGGGGGAGAATCTGGCTTCAAGTTGATTGCCCCCTATGTCGTGGGTCGAATTTCTTATCAAACACCCGGTATGCCCGGAATTCTTCGAACAGTATTTTGCCATGCCTTGTGTCGAATTGGTCCCAATGGCGAGGCGATGGTGTTCAACGGGCTCGAAAGTGGGTGGTGGGATGTCAATTCGGCACTCGCGCGTCCCGGCACCATGTTTGCAACCTAGGCGAAATCAAGCTTCGGCTTGTGTTCGGCCAGTGGTCAGTTGTCTGCTAGCCCCGACCCGCTATCCCCAAGCGGTCAGTCTTCGTTAAGCCTAACAACTCATGATCACCCCCAGCGTCGCAGACGCCGGGTGGGACAGACGATGGGCACGACAAGGGCAGCGCTGACGGATGTGGACCTGCGGACGCTCCTGAAGGGGGCGACGCCGGATGAGCGCGCGGTGGCCGCGCACAAGCTGTGCCGCACGATCGACCGCGAGGCGCTGACCGACGAGGATCGCGCGGCGGCGGCCGACATCCTGCGGGTCATGGCGACCGACGCCGCCGAGCTGGTGCGCCGGGCCCTGGCGGTGACGCTTAAGAGTTCCCACGTCCTGCCGCACGACGTGGCCCTGAAGCTGGCGCGGGACGTGGAGTCCATCTCCCTGCCCGTGTTGAACTTCTCACCGGTGTTCACCGACGACGACCTCAGCGAGATCGTCCGCCTGGGCGGACCGGTGCGCCAGCTGGCCATCGCCAAGCGGCCGCAGCTGTCGGCCAAGGTCACCGGCGCCCTGGTCGAGCACGGGTCCGAGGACGCCGTCGAGACGACCCTCGCCAACGACAACGCCTCCTTCTCGGAGAACATCCTGCAGCGGGCGCTGGACCGGTTCGAAAAGTCAGAGCAGGTGCTGGCGGCGGTGGCCTATCGCAACGCCCTGCCGCTGGCGGTGACCGAGCGTCTGATCAGCATGGTCGGCGACCAGGTCCGCGACCATCTGCTCAACCACCACGCCCTGAGCCCCGAGACGGCCCTGACCATCGCCATCGGGGCGAAGGAGCGGGCCACCGTCGATCTGGTGGACCAGGCCGGACGGGCCGGCGATCCCAAGACCTTCGCCGCTCACCTGAACAAGGCCCAGCGCCTGACCGCCTCGCTGCTGCTGCGCTCACTGGCGCACGGCCACATGACCTTCTTCGAATGCTCGCTCGCCGAACTGGCCGGGGTGCCGCACCACCGCACCTGGCTGATGATCCACGACGCCGGGCCGCTGGGCCTGCGCGCCATCTACGATCGGGCGGGCCTGCCGACGCGACTGTTCGCCGCGTTCCGGGCCGGGGTCGATACCTGGCACTCGATGGAGTTCGACGGCGGCCTTCGCGACCGGGAGCGCTTCCAGGAGCGAATGTTGCAACGTTTTTTGACCCAGCCCCAGGGCGCGGCGAGGGATGATGTGGACTACCTGATCGACAAGATGGACCGTATCTCCCGCGAGAGCCGCCAGACCGTTGACGTGGCGTGAGGCTTGCCGAACAGGTGTTTGAGGGTTGATCCTGCGCGGATGACCGAAGCCGTCGCTATCCGCCCCGCCGCCACCATCCTGCTCGTCCGCGATGACCCGACCTTCGAGGTCCTGATGGTCAAGCGGCACCACCAGATCGATTTCGCCTCCGGCGCCCTGGTCTTTCCGGGCGGCAAGACCCACGCCGGCGACCACGACGAGGGCTGGGCTGACTATGTCACCGGCTGGGACCAGACCCCGGCCGAAAAGCGGGCCCTGCGCATCGCCGCGATCCGCGAGGCCTATGAGGAGGCGGCGATCATCGTCGCCAACGACGCCGCCGGCGCGCCCTTCCGCGGCGACGAGCGGGCGGGCCTGGCCCGCGAGGCGGTGTCGAAGGACGAACGGCCCTTCCTCGATCTGGTGCGCGAGCTGGAGGTGAAGCTGGACCTCTCCGCCCTGACCACCTTCGCCCGCTGGATCACCCCGAACATGATGCCCAAGCGGTTCGACACCTGGTTCTACCTGGTGCGGGCGACCGGCGAGCAGCTGGCCGTCTGCGACGGCTACGAGACGGTGGACGCCGAGTGGATCGCCCCGTCCGAGGCCCTGCGGCTGGAGCAGTCGGGCGAGCGGACGATCATCTTCCCCACCCGCATGAACCTGAAGCTGCTGGCCGAGGCCTCCAGCGCCCAGGACGCCATCGACCGGGCGGCTGCCCGCACCCTGGTGCCGGTGCTGCCGGTGGTCGAGCGGCGCGAAACCGGCGGCGTGCTGGTGATCCCCCCCGACGCGGGCTACGGCCCGGTGGTCGAGCCGCTGAGCAACATCCGGGGCTAGCCCCCTCCCTCCCCTTTATGGGGAGGGACGTCGGCGAAGCCGACAGGGTGGGGAAGTTAGATGCCGTGCCGGATGCGTCCGGTGGCGGGCGACTCCCCCACCCGGCCGGGCTTCGCCCGTCCACCCTCCCCATGAAGGGGAGGGATGGGAACACCGCCTCCCGCCGTCCGTTCTCCCCCGATGCCCTATGCCGTTGACCGCCTGATCTTCACGCCGAACGACGTGGATCTGTCCCGTTCGCCCCTGCGCCAGGGTCTGCCGTTGGGCTCGACCTTCGTGCTGGGGGCGTTCAATCCCGGCCTGGCCGTGCTGCCGTCCGGCAATCTGCTGATGATGGTGCGGATCGCCGAGGCGCTGGTCTCTCCGAAGACCGACCATGTGATCCGGGCCATCCGCTGGTCGGCGGATCGTGGCTATCACCTGGTCGAATGGCCCTTGAGCGGCGTCGATGTCAGCGATCCGCGCAGCTTTGTCCCGACGGGGGAAGCAAACCGGCCGATGGGGCTGACGTCCTTGTCCTGGCTGCTGCCGGTCGAGCTTGCGCCCGACGGGCTGGCGGTGGTGGCGGTCCACTACGACCACGCCCTCGGCCCGCGCGCGTCCTGGCAGGACTACGGCGTCGAGGACGCCCGGATCAGCCGCATCGGCGAGACCTGGTACATGACGGTGTGCAGCGTCAGCGCCGAGCGGCATTCGACGGCCCTCTACGTCTCGGCCGACGCCATGGACTGGGACCTGCGAGGCATCGTCCTGGACCACCAGAACAAGGACATGCTGCTGTTCGAGGGGCTGATCGATGGCGCCTTCTGGGCCCTGACCCGGCCGCTGGGCAGTCTCTACTTCGCCTTCCCGCCGGACAGCGACTTTCGGGGCGGTCCCTCGATCAACCTGGCCCGGTCGCCGGACGCGCTGCACTGGAAGCCGGTGGAAGCCGGTGGCATCCGGCCGCGCAAGGTCTCGCCGGCCAGCGAGAAGGTCGGCGGCGGCGCCCAGCCGGTGCTGACGCCGGACGGCTGGCTGGTGCTGTACCATGGCGTTGAGGCCGGCGGGGTGGTCGGGACCTACCGCACGTTCTGGGCCCTTTTGGCCGCCGACGACCCCACGCGCATCCTGCGGCTGGAGGACCGGACGGCCGTGCTTGAGCCCAGTCCCGCCCTGACCGGGCCGCTGAAGGATCAGATGTATCTGGAGGGGGTGGTGTTCACCACGGGGATCGCCGATGGCGGCGACCACTGGATCACGCTGTCAGGCGAGGCGGACCTCGCCTGTCGCGTCACCCATGTTCCAAAAGACGTGTTCGGTTAGGCCGCCAGCTTGGCGACGCGGTCTTCCAGTTCCTGGACCAGCTTGCGGCCGACCGGATGGTCTTCGGTGCGGATGTCGCCGCGGACCGAGGCCTTGATACCGTCGATATGGGCATCGACGAGGAACATCGGCGCCGCCAGGCGGGTCTCGGGATCGTCGATCAGCTTGCACAGCGAGCCGGCGATGCGGGTGACGATCGGGAATTCATAGGTGGCGCCAAGCCCCTTGAGGTCATGGGCGCGCAGATAGAGGCTCTCGGCCGTCTCGGTGTTGAGGCCCTCGGTACGAATGCGCTGACGGGCCGCCTCAAGCTTGACCAGCTCGTCGTTGAGCCATTCGCCGAAATTGCCCGACAGGCTCTTGAGCGCGGCCTCGGCCTTGGCGATGGCGGCGGGGTCGATCCCGCCCAGCCGGCCGCCGACCTTAAGGCGCAGGGTGTTCGGGGCCTGGATGACCTGAACGGTCTGATTGTCGCTCACGCGCGCCTCCCTTTGGCGTTTAACAAGAGAGAGGCTACCCCAGCGGGGTTAACAACGGATGAGACGACGATTTCAGTTCCCCGTGACCAGCGGTCGCATCAGGCGGAGAACTGCTCGGCCAGGACCCGCTCTTCCAGGCTGCGGCCGGCATCGAACAGCATCGACAGGCTGACCGCCCGGTCCTCGGAGACATGGACCTCGATCACGTCGCGGATTTCGACGTTGTCGGCCACCGCGCTGACGGGCCGCTTGTCCGCTTCGAGGACCTCGAAGGTCACCCGGGCGGTGTGGGCCAGCAATGCGCCGCGCCAGCGCCGCGGACGGAAGGCGCTGATCGGCGTCAGGGCCATGACCCGCGCGTCGATGGGAATGATCGGGCCGTGGGCCGAGAGGTTGTAGGCCGTCGAGCCCGCCGGCGTGGACACCAACGCCCCGTCGCAGACCAGTTCGCTCATTCGCACCTTGCCGTCGATGGAGATACGCAGCTTGGCCGTCTGGCGGGTCTGGCGCAGCAGGGAGACCTCGTTGATCGCCAGGGCGCGGTGCTGTTTGCGTTTGGTGTCGATGGCGACCATGGCCAGAGGATGGATCACCGCCCGCTCGGCGGCGCTGATCCGCTCCAGCAGATCGTCCTCGCTATACTCGTTCATCAGGAAGCCGACCGAGCCGCGGTTCATGCCGTAGATCGGCTTTCCCTCGGCCAGGGCGCCGTGCAGCGTCTCCAGCATAAAGCCGTCGCCGCCCAGGGCGACGATCACCTGGGCGTCGTTGCCGGCGTCGCCGTAGCGCTCGGCCAGGCGCTCGCGCGCCTCCTGCGCCTCGGGACGATCGCTGGCCAGGAAGGTGACGCGGCTGGTGTGGGGCTTGGACCTGAACATCGGGGCCAGCAAGGCCTTATGGCGCAGGGCTTGTCAAACGGTGGACACGGCCTTGCGGAAGGCCACGCCGGCGATGTCGGCGTCAAACGGGCCAAAGGCGCCGGTGGCCCGCCGTCCGGCCTCGGCCCCGCCGCCCGGCCGGCCCTGGTTCAGCTCGCGAACCGCGTCCAGGATGGTCGGGAAGGCGCCGCGGTCAACGCCGATGGCCGCGCAGGCCAGGGCCAGCAGTTCGGGCCGGTCGCTGTCGATGGCGCGGCGGATATGGTCGATCTCGAATTTGCCCAGCCGTGAGATGCCGGTGACGAACAGGGTCAGCCGCCCTTCGCGCAGGGCCCGCAGCAGGAAGCTGGGCTTCAGCTGGCCGGCGTCGCTCAGCTTGTCGATCAGTCGGCCTTCCAGCGCCTCACGCTCGGCGTCCGATTTCGCCTGCGCCGGGGGCATGCCCTCGACGGCGGCGTGCGCCTCTCGCACGCTCAGGGCCAGGGCGGCGTCCAGGTCGGCCGGATCCAGCCGGAACCGCTCGATCAGGGCCGAGCGCAATGACTGGCCGACCCACAGGTAAAGCCTCTGGGCCATGTCCGAGGACATGCGCGGATGCCGGGCCAGCGGCGAGCGCATGGCGGCGATGCGGCGAGAATGCTCGACCATCCGCTCCATGGCCGAGGTGGAGATCTCGGCCGTATCGTTGCCGGCCAGGGCAGTCAGCACGGCCGGTTCCTCCTGGCGCAGGATGGCCTCGACCACCGGGGCGTTCAGCCGGCCGCGACGGGCCACGGCGATCTGGTGGTCGAGGGTCGCCTCCACCAGCAGGCGGATCAGGTCATGGTCCTGCAGCACCGGACTGGCGGCGATGATCGGGCCGGCGATCTCGATCTCGTCCAGGGCCAGGACATTGATCAGCGCCGGCGGCGCCCAGGGGGCCGGGGCGATCTTTTCGGCCAGGCGGCGGCGGATGTCGCGTTCGACCTCGGCGACGATGGACAGGAACACCGAGCCGATCAGCTCGCGCACCTGCGGCTGGGCGATCTCGTTGATGTCGGCGCGGTCGCACAGGTCGATGATGGAGACCAGCAGCCGCTCACGGTCCGTCGGATGCCGGCTTTGGGCCAGCAGCAGCAGATCGGCAGCTTCGACAGCGAAGGTCACGCGTGGCCCCGTCCCGACTCCCGGGCGTTAGCATGACCCTGCACCGACCCGGTGAAAACATGCTTAAACGACGGGACCATCGGCAGGGGAGTCGAATCGCATGTCGGACCCGGTGATTCTGGCGCTTGACCAGGGAACGACCAGTACGCGGGCGATCGCTTTCGACGCCCATGGCCAGCCGCTGGCGGTGGCCAGCCGGCCTCTGCGCCAGAGCTATCCCAACGACGGCTGGGTCGAGCACGACGCCGAGGAAATCTGGGACGCCAGCACAGCGGTTCTCCGCGAGGCCGTGGAAAAGTCTGGCCGCGCCACGACCGACATTGCCGCGATCGGCGTCACCAACCAGCGCGAGACGGTGGTCATCTGGGACAAGGAGACCGGCAAGCCGATCCACCCCGCCATCGTCTGGCAAGACCGCCGCACAGCCGCCGTCTGCGAGCGGCTGATCAAGGCCGGCGCCGAGGAGCGGGTCACCGAGGTCACCGGCCTGCTGCTGGATCCCTATTTCTCGGCCACCAAGATCGCCTGGCTGCTGGACCAGGTCGCCGGCGCCCGGGAGGCGGCGGAGCAGGGCAGGCTGCTCTGCGGCACCATGGATGCCTGGGTGATCTGGAAGCTGACCGGCGGCAGGGTCCACGCCACCGACGCCACCAACGCCTCGCGCACCCTGCTGTTCGACATCGGCGCCCAACGCTGGTCCAGCGAGATGCTGGAGCTGTTCGACGTGCCCTCCACCCTGTTGCCGCAGGTTCTGGACTGCAACGGCGATTTCGGCGCGACCGACCCGGCCATTCTCGGCCGGGCCATCCCAATTCGGGGCGTGGCCGGCGACCAGCAGGCGGCGCTGATGGGCCAGGGCTGCATCCACCCAGGCGAAATGAAGGCCACCTACGGCACAGGCTGCTTCATGCTGCTCAACACCGGGGAGAAGAAGTCCCTCAGCCGCTCGCGCCTGCTGACCACGGTGGCGGCGCGGGTGGACGGCAGGACGACCTACGCCCTGGAAGGCTCGATCTTCGTCGCCGGGGCGGCGATCCAGTGGCTGGGCGAGGAACTGGGCCTGGCCGGCGGGCCCGCGGCGGCGGAGGCCTTGGCCCGCACCGCCAAGCCGGACACCGGCGTGGTCGTGGTCCCGGCCTTTACGGGTCTGGGCGCCCCCTGGTGGGACGCGGGCGCGCGGGGCGGCATCTTCGGCCTGACCCGCGACAGCGGCCTGGCGGAGATCGCGGCCGCGACCTTCGACGCCTGCGCCCTGCAGACCCGTGACCTGATCGAGGCCATGCGGGCCGACGCACCGCACGCTTTCGGCGCGGCGGCGGAGCTGCGCATCGACGGCGGCATGTCCCAGAGCGGCTGGTTCTCCCAGCGGCTGGCCGACCTGACCGACCTGCCGGTGCGCCGGGTCAGCTACCAGGAAACCACGGCCCTCGGCGCGGCCCTGTTCGCGGGCCTGGGGGCCGGGGTGTTCTCGACCCTCGAGGAAGCCGCCGCCGCGCGCCCGGACGCCGAGCTGCTGACCCCCACCGAAGACAGCCGCATGCGCGAGACCGCCTACGCCCGCTGGCTGGACGCGGTGCCGAGGGTGCGGTCTTGACCTCTCCCTCCCCTTTATGGGGAGGGAGGACGGCCGAAGGCCGGACGGGTGGGGGAGTCAGACGCGACTCCGACTCATCCGGCACGGCGTCCGGCCTCCCCACCCTTGGCCGCTTCGCGGCCTTTCCCTCCCCATGAAGGGGAGGGAGGAATGAAGAGGCGCATTGACCAGCTGCTCGTCGAACGCGGCCTGTTCGACAGCCGCGCGCGGGCCCAGGCGGCCATCGCGGCGGGCCTGGTGACGGTGGGCGGGCGGGTCGTCGCCAAGCCCTCCGAGGCGGTGGACGAAGACGCCGCGATCACCGCCGAGTCGGCCCACCCGTGGGTCGGCCGTGGCGCGCTGAAGCTGGATCACGCCCTGACGCTCTGGCCGGTCCCGGTCGAGGGGCGGGTGGTCGTCGACGTCGGGGCCTCCACGGGCGGCTTCACCCAGGTGTGCCTCAGCCGCGGCGCGACGAGGGTCTATGCGGTGGATGTCGGGCGCGGACAGCTGCACCCTACGCTGGCCGGCGATCCGCGGGTCGTCGAACTCTCGGGGACGGACGCCCGGATGCTGACCCCCGCCCTGATTCCGCGGGTCCCGAGCCTGATCGTCACCGACGTCAGCTTCATCGGCCTGGCCAAGGCCCTGCCGGCGGCCCTGGCCCTGGCGGGGCAGGGCGCGGACCTGGTCGCCCTGGTCAAACCGCAGTTCGAGGCCGGCCCGGGGAACGTCGGCAAGGGCGGGATCGTCAAGGACGAAGCGGTCCGGCAGGCTGCGCTGGCCTCGGTCGTGGGATGGCTGGAAAGCGAGGGCTGGCCGGTCCGCGGGACCGCCGAGAGCCCGATCACCGGCGGCGACGGCAACCGCGAATTCCTGATCTGGGCGCGTAAGGGCGCATGGAAAAGGGCCGCCCGCGATGCGGACGGCCCTTCTTCATAGAGAAACCCTGAAAGCCTAGTCGACGACCTGGTAACGGCCGTCGGCGTCGCGGCAGACGCGCACGAAGCGCTTCTGGACGCGGCCGTCGGGCAGGTAGATCGGGCTTTCGGCCAGGGAGCAGTTGTCCGCCGAGGGCGTCGTGTCGGCGACCGGGCGGGCGTAGCCGTCGCCGTAGCCGTCATCATCGCCATAGCGGTCGTCGTAGGACCCCTGCTGGTAGCCGGCCGGGCTGTCCTGGTAGCCGTAGGTTCCGCCCTGGGCGTAGCTGTCCTGGCCCTCCGGCGCGTAGCCCTCGGTATAGGTCCCCGGCTGGCAGGCCGCCGAGTCGGTGCCGACCTTGGCGCCGATGACCGCGCCCAGAATACTGCCCAGGATCGCGCCTTCGGTGCGGTTGCCGCCGCCGGCGATGTTCGATCCGGTCACCGCGCCGACGCCGGCGCCGATCAGCGCCCCGCCCGTCCCACGATTGGTCCGCGAACGCTGGCAGGCGTCATAGCTGTAGCCTTCGCCGGCTTGCGCCGTCGGGTAGGCCTGGGCCGAAGCCGCGGTGGGGACCGCCGCCAGTCCGGCCAGCAGGGTGACGCAGGCCAGGCCGGCGAAAGTGGAACGGGTCTTCATAGGTAGGCTCTCCCTTGATGATTAAGGCGTTGCCGTGAGGCCGGGACTAGGCCCGGCCGCTGGGCCGCCAGTAGCCGTCACGTCCGCGGCACACCTCGAAGCCGTGCCAACGGCCGCCGTAGTATTCCTGCACCCACTTGCAGTTGCCGCGACGGGTGCTGACCCGGCGGGGATAGCTGGAGCATTTGAAGTTGCGCTTGGCGATCTGGTTGCCGGCAACCGCGCCGATTACGCCGCCGAGCACGGCGCCTTCGCCGCGCACGCCGTCGCTGGCGGCGGCGGCGCCGACGGTGCCGCCGATCAGGGCGCCGGTGACGGTGCCCTTCCTGCCGGCCCGGTCGCGCTGGTTGTTGCAGACGTCGCCACGGCCATAGCTGCGGCCGGACTGGGCCTCGGCAAGGGTGGGCATGACGAAGGCGGGAGCGGCGATCGCGATCGCCGCGGAAAGGGTCAGGATGGTGCGCATGACACGCTCACTTCGCTTACAGGGCGAGTTTTCGTCGCCGTTGATGTTGAGAAGATGGCCGGGCCAACCTGAACGGCCGTTGAGCGGCCCGTTCATCTTCGTTCATGTGGCGACCGATTGGCCGCCATCTCGCCCCGCAACAATGTAAACCGGACCCCGAAGTTCCCTCTGGAGAGTCGGTTGGCCGATCTCATCGACATATCGATCACAGGTGTAGGGGCCCAGGGCGACGGCCTGGCGCCCGGCCCCCTGTTCGTGCCACTGACCCTTGGCGGCGAACGGATTCGCGCCCGTCGGGAGGGCCAGCGGGCCGAGCTGGTGGAGCTGGTCGAGGCCAGCCCTGAGCGGGTCGCGCCGCCCTGTCCGCATTTCGGGATCTGCGGCGGCTGCGCGCTGCAGCACTGGGACGCGGCCCCCTATCTGGCCTGGAAGGCCGACCTGGTGCGGCTGGCGCTCAGCCACGAGCATATCGAGACCGACATCCTCCCCACCTTCGCCTCGCCGCCGGGATCGCGCCGCAGGCTGGCTCTGCACGCCCGCGGCGGCAAGGGCGGCGTCAAGCTGGGCTTCAAGGAGCGGCGCAGCTGGTCGCTGGTCGATATCGAGACCTGTGTCATCGCCGATCCCCGGCTGGTGGCGGCCCTGCCGGCCCTGCGGCTGCTGGCGAGGCCGTTCCTCGAACATCCCAAATCCGCCCCGACGCTGCATGTCACCTGGACGGCCACCGGCATCGACGTCGACGTTACCGGGATCGAGCGCAAGAGCGGCGGCCTCTCCGCCGACGCCCGCATGCGCGCGGCCGAGGCGGCCTCGGCCGGCGACATGGCCCGCGTCACCCTGGCCGGCGAGATGGTCTACCAGGCCCGCCAGCCCATGGTGCGGCTGGGCCCGGCGACGGTGGCCCTGCCGGCGGGATCCTTCCTGCAGGCGGTTCCCCAGGCCGAGGCGGCCATGGCGGCCTTCGCCGTCGAGGCCGTGACCGGCGCCCACCGCGTCGCCGACCTCTATTGCGGCGTCGGCACCTTTACCTTCCGGCTGGCCATGGTCGCGCCCGTGCTGGCCGCCGACTCGGCGGCGCCGGCCATCGCCGCCCTGCGCGCCGCCACGGCCAGCGCCCCGGGCCTCAAGCCGATCGTCGCCGAAGTCCGCGACCTCGCACGCCGGCCGATGCTGGTCGCGGACCTGGCCAAGGTCGATGCGGTGGTCTTCGACCCACCCCGCGCCGGGGCCTTCGAGCAGAGCGGCGAGATCGGCCGCAGCAAGGTGGCGCGGGTTGTCGGCGTGTCCTGCAATCCCGCCACGTTCGCCCGCGACGCGCGGATCCTCATCGACGCCGGCTTCACCCTGGAGCGGGTGCTGCCGGTCGACCAGTTCCTCTGGTCGCCGCACGTGGAGCTGGTCGGGGTGTTCTCGCGCTGAATCTTACCTCTCCCACTTGGGAGAGGGGGACCATGCGCAGCATGGTGGTGAGGGATGCGCCGCCGTGGGCTGGCTGCGCGCCGCCCCGCCCGCCTCTTTTCGAATCTCGCTGCTGACCCCTCCGCTTCCCACTCCACCAGCCTTCGGCTGGTCCCCCTCTCCCAAGAGGGAGAGGTCAAGGCGTAAACAACTCCATCTGGTCGCCGGCCTTCGGCGGAACCCTGAACTTCTCCAGGTCCAGCGACGCCCTCGGCGCGTCCAGCCCGTACCGCTTGCGGGCGGCCTTGAACCGGGCGGCGACCAGGTCGGCCAGCGGACCCTCGCCCCGGCCCCGCACGCCCCATTCGCTGGTGTAGGCCTTGCCCCGACGCATCTGGCGGATCAGCGACATGACACGCTCGGCCCGGTCCGGATGATCGGTCTTCAGCCATTCCTGGAACAGGTCGGCGATCTCCAGCGGCAGCCGGACCATGACGTAGCCGGCCGCGGTGGCCCCGGCCTCCGCGGCGGCCTCCAGCACCTGTTCCAGCTCGTGATCATTCAGGCCCGGGATCACCGGCGCGAACATCACCGTCGCCGGGCAGCCGGCCGCCGTCAGGGCGCGCACAGCGTCCAGCCGCCGTTGCGGCGTGGCGGCGCGCGGCTCCATGCTGCGGGCCAGCTTGCGATCGAGGGTGGTGATCGAAATGGCCGCCCTGGCCAGGTTTTCCCGTCCCATCTCGCCCAGGATGTCGGCGTCGCGCGTGATCAGGTTGGACTTGGTGATGATGGTCAGCGGGTGGCGGAAGCGCTGCAACACTTCCAGCACCTGCCGTGTCACCCGCAGCTTGCGCTCCAGCGGCTGGTAGGGATCGGTGTCGGCGCCGATCTGGATGTGCCGGGGCTGGTAGCCGGGCTTCGACAGTTCCGCCGTCAACAGCCGCGCCGCCTCGGGCTTGAAGAACAGCCGGCTCTCGAAATCCAGCCCCGGCGACAGGCCGAGGTAGGCGTGGTTGGGCCGGGCGAAGCAGTAGATGCAGCCATGCTCGCAGCCCCGGTAGGGATTGATCGAACGGTCGAAATGGATGTCCGGGCTGGCGTTGCGGGTGATGATGGTCCTGGCCCGGTCGGGCAGCACCACGGTCGTCAGCTGCGCCGGCCGGGGGTCCTCCACCGTCCAGCCGTCGTCGAAGGCCTCGCTGACGCGGGACTCGAACCGGCCGGTGGCGTTGCTGCGCGCGCCCCGGCCCTTCACCAGCGGGGTGGGGGGAGACATGGCGGCATCAGACACCCGGCATTGGAACAAAACAAGAACTATTGACCCCGGGCGGACGGCAGGCTTGATGCCGCCATGATCTCCGTCGTCATCCAGACCCTGAATAACCAGGCGACCCTGCCGGCCTGCCTCGCGGCCCTGGTGCCGGCGGCGGTGGACGCCATCGTGCGCGAAGTGATCATCGTCGACCGCGGCTCAACCGACGCGACGCTGGAAATCGCCGAGGACGCGGGGGCGAAGCGGGCCGACAGCCTGGACGCGGCCGTGGCGATGGCGAAGAGCGACTGGCTGCTGATCCTGCCGCCGACCCTGCGGCTGGAATCCGGCTGGGACGCGGAGGCGGCGGCGCATGTCCAGAACGGCGGGGGCAGGGCGGCGCGGTTCCGGGCGGGCGGCTGGTGGCCGTTCGGGGGTGGGGCGCGGGCGCTGCTGGTTCGCCGGGACCGCTTCGGTCAGCCGCTGCGGAAGCCGCGCAGGCTGGATAGCCGGGCGTTTTCCATTACCTGACCTCTTCCACCTGGGAGAGGGGGGCCACTCGAAGGGTGGTGGAGTGGGAGGCGCCGGTGGTGGCCGGGACGTCCGGACCGACCGCTCTTCGCCGATTAACCACCGCGCCTCCCCCACCACCATGCTTCGCATGGTCCCCTCCCCCAAGTGGGGGAGGTAAGAGAAGGGTCTACCGATCCAGCCGGATATCGATGATCCGCTCACCCCTGGCCAACGCATCCAGCGTATGGGTCTCGCCGCCGAAGCGCTGCTTGTAGGTCCAGTAGGCGACCATCACCTTCTCGACGTAGTCGCGGGTCTCCAGCGCCGGCAGGCTTTCCATCAGCAGCAGGCTGTCGACCTCGCCGCCGCCGAGCTTCTTGATGGTGTTGAGCACCGTCCCGGCGCCGGCGTTGTACGCAGCCACCGCGCGCAGGATGTCATAGGCCTCGGCCCCGCCGCCCAGGGCGCGCTCCATCAGCCAGATGAAATAGTCCTGACCGACCCGAAGGTTGGTCGGGGCGTCCAGCAGGGGCATGGGATTGAGCAGCAGCTTGTCGTCCCCGGCGGCCCGCGCGGCCGCGACGGGGCGCACCTGCATCAGCCCCATGGCCCCGGCGCCGGACACGGCGAAGCTGTTGAACCGGCTCTCCTTCCAGACCAGGGCATAGACCAGCGCCTTGTCGAGGGTGAAGCCGCCCTCGGGCCAGAGCTCCGGCGCGGGATAGGTCTCCGGCGGCCGCCGCGTCGGCGGCCGTCGCGCCGAGGGCGGCGGCGCCGCGTCGGCCGCGGTGGTCAGCGGGGCGTTGAGAGCCAACACCAGGGCCTGCCACTGCTGGCGCTCGGCCGGAGTCTTCGCCAGGGTCAGGCCCGCGCGCAGCTCGAGCCCGGCGTCGGCGGCCCGACCGATCTGCATCAGGGCCGTGGCGCGGTGAGCGCGTCGGTCGTCCCGGACGAAGCTCTCGATGGCCGGCCGCGCCGGTTCGGTCGCCACGCGGGTGTAGCCGTAGTCGCTGATCGCCCCGGCCAGGGCCGGCCGCCAGTCGCCAGGTCCGGCGCCCAGGCGCGCGCCCTGCAGCTCCAGGGCCCGCTGGGCGATCATGCCATAGAAGGTCTGCGGGGCCCGGGCCGCCATGCGCAGGAACGCCGCGGCCTGATCCGCCTCGCCCAGTCTGGTCGAGGCCCGCGCGGCCCAGAAGGCCCCGGCGGCGCGCAGCCAGTCGTCCTGGTTCTCGTCGATCGCCACCGCACGGAAATAGCCCCGGGCCTCCTCGAACCGTGACAGCCGCCAGGCCGCCAGGCCCGCCACCCAGCGCTCGCCGGCGGCCGGCGCGAGGGCCAGCGCCCGTGTGGCGTCGCCGGAATAGTAGGCCTCCCGCGCCGCCCTGCCGCGGTCGGGGCTGGCCGGTCCCCCCGCCAGGCTGGAGGCGGACTCCACCCGACCCCACAGGCGCGAGACTTCCATGAAAGCGGGAGGCTTCGGATCGGCCGCGCCGGCGGGCTTGCGCTTGATGGCGAGCGCGTAGATCCGTTCCGCCCCCGGCTGGTCGCCATAGGTCTTCAGCCAGGCGGTCAGCTCGGCATAGGTGGCGGTGTAGGCGGCGGGGTGCATCAGCTTCTCGAAGGCCAGGCGTCCGGCCAGGGCGCGGTCCTTGATCCGCGCCATGGCCGCCTCGGCGTCCTCGAAATCGCCGCGCTGGCTGGCCGCGAAGGCCTCGCGATAGGCGCGCTCATCCATCGGCGAGAGGACCTCCGGTCCCGCCGCCAGCGCCGTTCCCCCTGAAAAGATCGCCAACGCCATCATGGTCAGAGCCACGACCAGCGTACGCGGTCCCGCCGTCATGCTGTCTGCCGCAAGCCCCTTTGGAGGGCGCGGTCCCTTTCCCGATGCAGCCGGCAGGCTAACGGGGCGGGCGCCGGTAGGGAAGCCGGTTCGCGCGTCAGGAGGGACTGGCCCTTTGGCGTCCGGACCACTATCTGCGGTCGGCGAACGGGGGATTTCTGTGCAGCCGATCATATCTGTAGCCGGGCTTTCCAAGACCTATGCCGGCGGTTTCCAGGCGCTGAAGGGCGTCGATCTGGAGATTCGCCAGGGCGAGATCTTCGCCCTGCTGGGCCCCAACGGGGCGGGCAAGACGACCCTGATCGGGGTGATCTGCGGCATCGTCAACGCTACCTCGGGCACGGTGACCGCCGACGGCCATGACATCGTCCGCGACTACCGCGCCGCCCGCACCAAGATCGGGCTGGTGCCGCAGGAGCTCTCCACCGACGCCTTCGAGACGGTGCTGGCCACGGTCAAGTTCAGCCGCGGCCTGTTCGGCAAGGCGCCCAACGACGCCTACATCGAGAAAATCCTTCGCGACCTCAGCCTGTGGGACAAGAAGGACAACAAGATCATGCAGCTGTCCGGCGGCATGAAGCGCCGGGTGATGATCGCCAAGGCGCTGAGCCACGAGCCCCGCATCCTGTTCCTCGACGAGCCGTCGGCCGGGGTCGATGTCGAGCTGCGGCGGGACATGTGGCAGATGGTCCGGGCCTTACGCGAAAGCGGCGTGACCATCATCCTGACCACCCACTACATCGAGGAGGCCGAGGAAATGGCCGACCGGATCGGGGTGATCAACAAGGGCGAGCTGATCCTGGTCGAGGACAAGGCCGTGCTGATGCGCAAGCTGGGCAAGAAGCAGCTGACCCTGCAACTGCGCGAGCCGCTGAAGGCGCTGCCGGCGGCCATGGCGGACGAGGCGCTGGAGCTCAGCGCCGACGGCGGCCAGCTGACCTTCAGCTTCGACGCCCAGAGCGAGGAGACCGGCATCGCCGACCTGCTCAAGCGGCTGGGCGACCACGGCATCGACTTCAAGGACCTCCACACCGAGGAAAGCTCGCTGGAAGAGATCTTCGTCAATCTGGTGAGGGCGGGATGATCAATTTCCATGGCGTGAAGGCCATCTACCGCTTCGAGCTGGCCCGCTGGTTCCGCACCCTGATGCAGTCCATCCTGGCGCCGGTGATCTCGACCTCGCTGTATTTCGTGGTCTTCGGTTCGGCCATCGGCAGCCGCATGACGGCCATCGACGGGGTCAGCTACGGCGCCTTCATCGTGCCCGGGCTGATCATGCTGTCGATCCTCACCGAGAGCATCTCCAACGCCTCGTTCGGCATCTACATGCCCAAGTGGTCGGGGACGATCTACGAGCTGCTGTCCTCGCCGGTCTCGTGGATCGAGACGGTGGTCGGCTACGTCGGCGCGGCCACGACCAAGTCGGTGCTGCTGGGGCTTTTGATCCTGGTCACGGCGCGGCTGTTCGTGCCGTTCGAGATCGCCCATCCCGTCTGGATGCTGGCCTTCCTGGTGCTCACCGCCGTCACCTTCAGCCTGTTCGGCTTCATCATCGGTCTGTGGGCCGACGACTTCCAGAAGCTGCAGATCGTGCCGACCCTGATCATCACGCCGCTGGCCTTCCTCGGCGGCAGTTTCTACTCGATCAGCATGCTGCCGCCGCTCTGGCAGAAGATCACCCTGTTCAACCCGGTGGTCTATCTGATCAGCGGCTTCCGCTGGGCCTTCTACGGCAAGGCCGACGTCAACATCGGCATCAGCCTGGCGGCCACGGTCGGCTTCCTGGTGCTCTGCCTCCTCACCATCCGGTGGATTTTCGCCACCGGCTACAAGATGAAAGCCTGAAATCAGGGGACAGTTTACTCATTTCCGGCATCGCGGGGCCGCCTGCACTGGAAATGAGTAAACTGTCCCCTGATTTCCCTGATGAAAGCCTGATCCCGGATGTCCTCCTCGCCCCTGTTCACGCCGCTGACCTTCGCCCACGGCCCGGCGATGAAGAACCGCCTGATGCTGGCGCCCCTGACCAACACCCAGAGCCATGACGACGGCCGGATGTCGGACGAGGAATTCCGCTGGCTGACCATGCGGGCGGAAGGCGGCTTTGGCCTGACCATGACCTGCGCGGCCCACATCCAGCGCAACGGCCAGGGGTTCCCGGGCCAGATGGGCTGCTGGTCGGACGACCATCTGGAAGGCCTTACCCGCCTGGCCGCCGCCATCAAGGCCCAGGGCAGCGTGGCGGTGGTCCAGCTGCACCACGCCGGCATGCGCTCGCCGGCGGAGCTGATTGGCGAGACCCCGGTTTGCCCGTCCGATAACGAGGAGTTCAAGGCCCGCGCCCTGACCGGCGCCGAGGTCGAGCAGCTGGTGGAGGACTTCATCGCCGGGGCCGCGCGGGCGCAGACGGCCGGCTTCGACGGCGTCGAGATCCACGGCGCCCACGGTTATGTGCTGGCCCAGTTCCTCAGCCCCGAGGTCAACCAGCGCACCGACCAATGGGGCGGCTCGCCGGAGAACCGGGCGCGGATCGTGGTCGATATCCTCAAGGGCGTGCGCGAGCGCTGCGGGCCCGACTTCCAGCTGGGCCTGCGCCTGTCGCCGGAGCGGTTCGGCCTGGACACCGGCGAGATCCGCGACCTGGCCCAACGGCTGATGACGGAGGGCCTGATTGACTACCTCGACATGTCCCTGTGGGATGTGCGCAAGGCGCCGATGGACGAGGCCTACAAGGACAAGAGCCTGATCAGCCTGTTCACCGGCCTGGAGCGGGGCGCGGCGCGCCTGGGCGTGGCCGGCAAGGTGATGACGCCGGCGGATGCGGAGTGGTGCCTGGAGCAGGGCTGCGACTTCGTCCTGATCGGCCGGGGCGCGATCCTGCACCATGACTGGCCGAAACGGGCGGCGGCCGATCCGGCGTTCCGGCCGATCACCCTGCCGGTGACCCGCGAACACCTGCGGGCCGAGGGGCTGAGCGACAGGTTCGTCACCTACATGCAGGCCTGGAAGGGCTTCGTGGCGGAGGAAGAGACTGTCCCGGCCTGACCCCTCTGTGTCATCCCGGACGGCGTAGCCGATCCGGGACCCAGAACGAATCCAAGCCGAATCTAGGTCCCGGCTCTC
This sequence comes from Caulobacter sp., assembly GCA_030678995.1. Taxonomy (GTDB): domain Bacteria; phylum Pseudomonadota; class Alphaproteobacteria; order Caulobacterales; family Caulobacteraceae; genus Caulobacter. The sequence continues at coordinate 4,245 of JAUXTQ010000032.1, read as the reverse complement.
CGCTGCGCTGCGGCCGGGATGACAGAATGGGCGCTAATCCGGCCGCCCCGGCCGATCCAGCCGCTCGGTCAGGGTCAGCAAGTCCAGCCAGGCCTTCTTCTTCGCCGCCGGTTGGCGCAGCAGAAACGCCGGATGCAGGGTCGGCAGGGCGGGCAGCACCGTCCCGTCCTCGTCATGCCACTCGAACCAGCGGCCGCGCAGGGTGAGGATGCCTTCCTCCCGCTGTAGCACCGACTTGGCCGCCGCCCCGCCGGCCAACAGCAGCATCTTCGGCTGAACCAGGGCGATCGCCCGGTGCAGGAACGGCGCGCAGACGGCCTGTTCGGCCAGGGTCGGGGTGCGGTTGCCGGGCGGGCGCCAGAAGACGGTGTTGGTGATGAAAACCCGGTCCTTCAGGCCGGCGGCCTCGAGCATCCGGTCGAGCAGCTGGCCGGCCTTGCCGACGAACGGCTCGCCGCGGGCGTCTTCCTCGCCGCCGGGGCCTTCGCCGATGACCATCACCGGGGCGTCGGCCGCGCCGCGCGAGAACACCGCCTGTTTGGCGCCCTCGAACTTCAGGCCGCAGCCGTCGAAGGCGGCGATGGCGGCGGCGAGGGCTTCCAGCGTCAGGGCCTCGGCGGCCATGGCCCGGGCCTGCTCGACGGCCCCGGAAACATCGGGGGCCGCCTGACGGGCGGCGGGCGCGGCGGTGGCGACCACCCGCGGGGTCACCGCCTTCGCCTTCAACCGCGCCGCGCCCTCGGCCAGCCGGTCGACGGGCTGATCGGCGTAGCAGGCGTCCACGCCCGCTTCCGCCCAGAAGGCGAGGGCGCTTTCGACGGCTTTGGCATCGGCGTGGGTCACGTGGGTGACTTAACCCCCGGGCAGGCGACAGGGCTAGTGTCATCAAGGGTTGTGTCAACCATGTCTCTTCACGGTCGGTTGAGCTTGCCCTGCCATGATGCGGGTGTCGGGGGCCCCGCAAGGAGGCGTGTTTTGGGCCCAGGATTGAACAGGCGCGGCATCGAAGCCGTCACACTCCGCGATCCGGCCGGCCGCCATTCGGTCTGTCTCACGGGCGGTTGTGTCTGGAAGCGCCTGGCCCGCCTTGAAGACGAGGCCGAGGGCTGCACGCGCTTCGGACGCCTGTTGCACGCCTATTACCTGGACCTCGCCGGCCTCTGCTCTTGCCCCCGCGGGCGGGCGAACCGGTGGATATGATCGTGATGGAGGGGCGCATGAGCTTCAGCTACGCCGTGGTCCTGGTCGGGGTCGAATGGAAGGTCGTCGGCGCGCGCCGCGCCATGGGCCATTTCGCCAGCCGCGATCTGGCCCTGATCGCCGCGGGCAACCTGGCCCGGGAGGCCTTCCTGTCCGGCCACCGGGTCGAGGTCCTGCTGCAGTCGGAGAGCGGGGAGTTGGTGGCGTTGCGGCATCGGCGATAGGCCCTCGCCGGACTTGTTGCAGTGGTCAATCCGTTCGCGGAACAGCGGCATCCTCTGTTGGCCGCTCTGATTGGCCAGGGGCCGACACCTATTCCCGCTTGACCGCCCCTGCGTCGCCTTCGAATAAGACCGTAAGGCGCGAAGGGGAACTGAACCATGACCGAAGCTGTCGAACGCGAGTCCATGGAGTACGACGTCGTCATCGTCGGCGGCGGTCCGGCGGGCCTGGCGGCGGCGATCCGGCTCAAACAGCTGGCCGAGAAGGCCGGGACCGAGGTTTCGGTGGCGGTGCTGGAGAAGGGCTCCGAGGTCGGCGCCCACATCCTGTCCGGGGCGGTTTTGGACCCCAAGGCCCTGAACGAGCTGATCCCCGACTGGAAGGAACAGGGCGCGCCACTTGAGACGCCGGTGACGCGGGACAAGTTTCTCATCCTCGGCCCGATGGGCGAACTCGACCTGCCGATGTTCATCATGCCGCCGTTCATGCACAACCACGGCTGCTACATCGGCTCCCTGGCCAATGTGACCCGCTGGCTGGGCGGCCAGGCCGAGACCCTCGGCGTCGAGATCTATCCTGGCTTCGCCGCCTCCGAGCTGGTGTTCCGCGAGGACGGCTCGGTGAAGGGCGTCGTCGTCGGCGTCGTCGGCATCGGCAAGGACGGCCATCACAAGGGCGACTACCAGCCGGGCATGGAGCTGCACGGCAAGTATGTGTTCATCGCCGAGGGCGTGCGCGGCTCGCTGGCCAAACAGCTGGAAGCGAAATTCGATCTGCGCGCCGGCAAGGAGCCGCAGAAGTTCGGCATCGGCATCAAGGAACTCTGGCAGGTGCCGGACGCCAACTTCAAGCCGGGCCTTGTGCAGCACACCACCGGCTGGCCGCTGGACTCGAAGACCGGCGGCGGCAGCTTCATGTACCACTTCGGGGACAACTACGTGTCCATCGGCTACGTGGTGCACCTCAACTACAAGAACCCGTGGCTGTCGCCGTTCGACGAGTTCCAGCGGTTCAAGCATCACCCCTCGGTGCTGCCCTACCTCGAAGGCGGCCGGCGTATCGCCTACGGCGCCCGGGCCATCACCGAGGGCGGCTGGCAGTCGATTCCGAAACTGACCTTCCCGGGTGGCGTGCTGATCGGCTGTTCGGCGGGCTTCGTGAACGTGCCGCGCATCAAGGGCAGCCACAACGCCATGAAGACCGGCATGCTGGCGGCCGAGGAGGCTTTCACGGCGTTGCAGGCCGGCCGCGAGGGCGACGAGCTGACCGGCTACACCACCGCCTTCGAGCAGAGCTGGGTGGCCAGGGAGCTGAAGGTCGTCCGCAACGCCAAGCCGCTGCTCAGCAAATTCGGCACCTTCCTGGGCATCGCCCTGGGCGGGTTCGACATGTGGTGCACCCACCTGCTGGGCGGGTTCTCCTTCTTCGGCACGATCAAGCACGGCAAGACCGACGCCGCCTCGACGGGGCTGGCCAAGGACTATCCGCAGCTGGCCTATCCCAAGCCTGATGGCGTGATCAGCTTTGACAAGCTGAGCTCGGTGTTCCTCTCGGCCACCAACCACGAAGAGGACCAGCCGGCGCACCTGACGCTGAAGGACCCTTCCGTGCCGATCAACGTCAACCTGCCGCTCTATGGCGAGCCGGCCCGGCTCTACTGCCCGGCGGGGGTCTATGAGGTGCTGTACGACGAGGCCGGGAACAATCCGAAGTTCCAGATCAACGCCCAGAACTGCGTCCACTGCAAAACCTGCGACATCAAGGACCCGTCGCAGAACATCGTCTGGACCACCCCGGAAGGCGGCGGCGGGCCGAACTATCCGAACATGTAGGGGTGCGTGGTTCGAGACGCGGACCTGAGGGTCCGCTCCTCACCATGACGGACACCTGTGCCGCCCGCTCCTCTGCGTCATCCTGAGGAGCGAGCCTAAAGCGAGCGTCTCGAAGGACAAATTCGCCTTCAGAGGTGAGGCGCCTTGCCCGCGCCACAGATTGCGGCAAGGTGAGGGTATGAAGCTGCGTTTCGCCTTGCCCGCCCTCGCCCCGCTGGTCCTGTTGGCCGCCTGCGCCACCACCGGCGACCCGTCGACTCAGGCCGGCCTCAGGCCCGCCCAGACCGCCGAAGCCCCGGATGTCGAGTTTGACACCGGCGCGCGGGTCTCGCCCTACGGCCTGTTCCTGGCCGGCCAGGCGGCGATGAACGACGGCGCCTCGGACGAGGCGTCCCGCTATTTCGCCCGGGCCGAGAGCGCCGGACTCGACGGCGCCTATTTCCGCGAGCGGGCCTTTATCGCCGCGGTGATGGCCGGCGACATCGCCCGCGCCGCGCAGCTGGCGCCGAGCGAGAGCGACACCCGGATCGTCATCCAGCGCCTGGGCGCCCTGACCAAGGTCGTGGCCGGCATCGGCGAGGGCGACGGCAAGCTGGCCGTGGACACCCTGGCCACCGGCCAGGTCACGGTGCCTCATCGCCCGGCGGCGGCCCTGCTGGGCCCCTGGGCCGCGGCGACGGCCGGCGACAAGGTCGCCTCGTTCAACCGCCCCGACCTGCGCGGCGACAGGCTGGTGGAGATCTTCGGCCAGCTCGGTCAGGCCCAGCTGTTCGAGCGCGCCAGGCGCTATGACGAGGCCGAGACCGATTACATGGCCCTGGTGGGCCTGGGCGAAGCCGGCGTCCTGTTCGTGCCGGACTACGGCGCCTTCCTTGAACGGCGTGGCCGCTGGGCCGATGCGGTGGTCGTCTATGACCGCGCCCTGTCCCAGGCGCCGCGCGACGCCGGCCTGCTGGCCGCCCGCGCCCGCGCGGCGAGCCGCAAGGGCGCG
>JAUXTQ010000025.1 GCA_030678995.1 Caulobacter sp. | reverse complement strand
TCGAACCGCTGTTTGGCGCAGCGGATCTCGGCCGGGGAGCTGTCGATCGTCCGCGCGCCCTTCCGGCCCAGCGGCAGGGACGGCTGGCTGAGCACGGGGGCGATCACCGACGGCTCGGTCATCATGGCCAGCGCGAAGCCGCCGGTGAAACACATGCCCAGCGCCCCGACGCCCGGCCCGCCGCACTCGGCGTGGGCCTTGCGGGCCAACGCGCGCAGCCAGTCGATGATGATGGACGATTTGCCGTTGGCCCAGGCGTTGAACTCCCGGCGGATGCAGATGTTCATGACCATCTGGCCCAGGGCGTAGCCGGTCGAGACCGGTTTGCCGGGCGATCCGAACAGGCTGGGCAGGAACACGGTCATGCCCGCCGCCGCCACGCGGTCGGCGTAGTCGATCACCAGCGGATGCAGGCCGGGGATCTCGTGCATGATGATCACCGCCGGCCCGGACCCGCGCCGGAACACCGCGCGCGTATGCGGCCCGTCGGTGAAGGTGAACCGCGTGTAGTGATTCAGCGCGTCGATGTCGGCCATGTGTCCTGATCCCTCCCCTTCATGGGGAGGGATAGTCGGCGAAGCCGACAGGGTGGGGAAGTGGAGATTGGTCGCGTGGCGTCCGATTGACGGGCGGCTTCCCCACCCGTCCGGACTTCGTCCGTCCACCCTCCCCATGAAGGGGAGGGAAACGGGTGTTACGACCCCGGCTTGCCGTAGTCGGGGCGGAACACGCGGTCGGTGACGCCGTCGTTGATCGGGCCGGGCATGCGCCATTCGCCGCGGAAGGTGAAATCCATCGTCGCGCACAGCCTGGGCTCGCCTGTCGTCGGGTCGTCGCCGAAGGCGTGGACGCGCAGGTCGCGGTGCGGGGCGATGGTTCCGATCGACAGCCAGCCGGTCTTCGAGCCGGGGCAGAAGGCCTGGATCATCACCTTGCCCTCGGCGGCCTTGGGATCGATCTCGTAGAGGGTCCCGTTCCCGGCGTCGGCGCCCATCAGGGCGTCGAGCTTGCGGTTGGTCGCCCCGTCGCTCGACGGGTGGGGCACGACGCCCACCGGCACGGCCGTGGCGCGCACGGCCAGCACCCGCGTGCGGAAGAAGGACTTGGTGAAGACAAAAGTCAGGCCGGCCCCGGTCAGCCGTTTGGCCGCCGGCGAGGCCGAGTCATAGGACACCATCCGCTTCTGGGCGGCCCAGGCGGGCGCGGCGGCGGCGGACAGGACCAGGGCCGCCAGGGTGGCGGTGGCGAGGGGGCGGAGCATCGGGAGCCTTCAGGGAATCCTGCGCTTGCCGCGCAGGTCGGAGAGGTCGCCCTCGAAGCCCGACAGCTTCCAGGTTCCCTCGACGTTGGTGAACACCAGCAGGCAGGGCCCGTTCTTCTTCTTCGTCGCGCAGACCCGGCCGTCGTCGAGGTATTTCAGCGACCCGCCGATCGCCAGCCGGTCGGGCAGCGGCTTGTCGGGGGTATAGCCATAGTAGCGGGCCGCGGCGCGGAACACTTCCGGCCGGATCAGGGCCTCGACGGCGACGTCGGCCAGGCTCGGCGCCAGCAGGGCGGCCACGGCGCGGGCGCCGTCGTCCATGTCGGCGCGGCTGGTCTCGCGCATCAGCCGGCCCTCGAGCGAGGCCTTCAGCGCCTTGCGATCGACGTAGCGGTCGAATTCGGCCCGGTCGTTGTCGCGGATGGCGACCAGCAGGCTGTGCACGTCCCCGGCCGCGTCGAACCGGCTGGCGGTGGCGCAGCCGGCGAGGGTCAGGGCGAGCAGCGCGACGGTGGCGAACGTGCGGATCATGGCTGGTTCCTTCGCCCCGATCCTAGGCGGAAATGGGGCGATCCGCGCCCGGTTTCAGCAGCAGCCAGATGCACGGACGGCTCAGAACGGCGCGCCGCCACGTTCCGCGTCGCTGGAGGGGACATGGACCCGCGGCGCGGATCCCCCTTCGACCCCCATCGGCCGCATCCCCAGGTCCTTCAGCAGCAGGCTGTCCTCGTCCTGTCCGGGCAGCGGCGTGGTCAGCAGCTTGCCGCCGATGAAGATCGAGTTGGCCCCGGCGAGGAAGCACAGGGCCTGGGTCTCGCGGCTCATGGCGTCGCGGCCGGCCGACAGGCGGACCATGGATTTGGGGCAGACCAGCCGGGCCACGGCCACGGTGCGCACGAACTCGATGCCGTCGATCTGACCCTCGGCCAACATTTTGTCGCCCAGCGGCGTGCCGGGGATGGGCGCCAGGGCGTTGACCGGCAGGCTGTCGGGGTGGACCGGCAGGGTGGCCAGCTGATGCAGAAAGCTGGCGCGGTCGATCCGGCTCTCGCCCATGCCGACGATGCCGCCGCAGCAGGTCGAGATGCCCGCGTCGCGCACATGCTGCAGGGTGTCCAGCCGGTCGTCGTAGGTCCGGGTGGTGACGACCTGGTCGTAGTACTCCGGCGAGGTGTCGAGGTTGTGGTTGTAGTAGTCGAGGCCGGCGTCCTTCAGGGCCACGGCCTGCTCGGCCTTGAGCATGCCCAAGGTCACGCAGGTCTCCAGACCCAGCGCCTTCACCCCGGTGATCATCTCGGCCACGCGCGGCAGGTCGCGGTCCTTCAGGTCGCGCCAGGCGGCGCCCATGCAGAAGCGCTGCGCCCCGCCGCCCTGGGCCGCCCTGGCCGCGGCCAGCACCTCATCCAGCGCCATCAGCTTCTCGCCCTTGAGGCCGGTCTTGAAGAAGGCCGACTGGCTGCAGTAGCCGCAGTTCTCCGCGCAGCCGCCGGTCTTGACCGACAGCAGCTGCGACAGCTGCAGCTCGGTCGGGTCGAACCAGCGCCGGTGCACGCTGGCGGCCTGGAACACCAATTCGGTGAACGGCAGATCGAACAGCGCCTCGATCTCCTCGCGCGTCCAGTCATGGCGCGGCTGGGCGGGATCGGCGAAGCGCACGGGGGCATTCATCTGGGAGAACTCCGGTCTGGCTGCGAGCCTTCTAGCCAACCTGCCGCGCTTGCACACCCCGGAATGAGGATGCAGGGACAGTCCATGACCGCTCCCGCCCGCGAGATCGAGCTGAAGTTCCTGCTGGCGCGGGAGGACGCCGAGGCGTTGCTGGCCGCCCTGCCGCCGGGCGAGACGGCCGTGAAGGACATGGTCGCCGTCTATTACGACACCGCCGACGGCCGGCTCGGCCGGGGCGGCTTTGGCCTGCGGGTCCGGCGGACCGGCGAGCGGCGCATCCAGACGCTCAAGTCGGCCCTCGGCGAGGACGGCGGCCGCGACGAGTGGGAATGGCCGGTGGCGACCGATGTCCCCGATCAGGCCCTGCTGGCCGGGACGCCGGCGGCCCTGCCGCCGGGCGCGGTGCTGGAGGCGAAGTTCACGGTCACCATCCGCCGCACGGTCCGCGTGGTCGAGGAGGGGGAAGCCCGCATCGAGATCGCCCTGGACGACGGCATGGTCGAGGCGGCCGGCCGCCGGGAGGCCATTTTCGAGCTGGAGCTGGAGCTGTTGTCGGGGCCGGCGGAGGCGCTTGGCCGGCTCGCCGCCCGGCTTGGCGAGCATGTCAGGCTGACCCCCGGCGCGATCACCAAGGCGGGGCGGGGCTTTCGACTTCTCGCTGGGACATAAAGATATCCTTATATCTTTATTGCGATCAGGCCGCGCGACCGCTATAGAGCGCGCCAGACGTCTGGACAGGAGTCCCCGTGACCGAAAGCATCGTGCGCGACCTCGCGCTGGCCGACTACGGCCGCAAGGAAATCGCCATCGCCGAAACCGAGATGCCGGGCCTGATGGCCGTGCGCGAGGAGTTCGGCAAGGACAAGCCGCTGAAGGGCGCCCGCATCGCCGGCTCCCTGCACATGACCATCCAGACCGCCGTGCTGATCGAAACGCTGCAGGCGCTCGGGGCCGACGTGCGCTGGGCCAGCTGCAACATCTTCTCGACCCAGGACCATGCCGCCTCGGCCATCGCCGCCACCGGCACCCCGGTCTTCGCGGTCAAGGGCGAGACCCTCTACGAGTACTGGCAGTACACCCACAGAATCTTCGAATGGTCCGATGGCGGCTATCCGAACCTGATCCTCGACGACGGCGGCGACGCCACCCTGCTGACCGTGCTCGGCCCGCGCGCCGAAAAGGACCCCTCGATCCTCGACAAGCCGGAGAACGAGGAGGAGGAAGCCCTCTATGCGGTGATGAAGACCTATCTGAAGGACAAGCCGGGCTTCTACTCGGCGATCCGCGCCGCGATCACCGGGGTCTCCGAGGAAACCACCACCGGCGTGCACCGCCTCTACCAGCTGGCCGAGAAGGGCGAGCTGCCGTTCCCGGCGATCAACGTCAACGACAGCGTGACCAAGTCCAAGTTCGACAACCTCTACGGCTGCCGCGAGAGCCTGGTCGACGCCATCCGCCGCGGCACCGACGTGATGCTGTCGGGCAAGGTGGCGGTGGTCTGCGGCTACGGCGACGTGGGCAAGGGCTCGGCCGCCTCGCTGCGCAACGGCGGCGCCCGGGTGATCGTCACCGAAATCGACCCGATCTGCGCCCTGCAGGCGGCCATGGAAGGCTATGACGTCCAGACCCTCGACACCGTCGCGGGCTACGGCGACATCTTCGTCACGGCCACCGGCAACAAGGACGTCATCACCGTCGACCACATGCGGGAGATGAAGAACAACGCCATCGTGTGCAACATCGGCCACTTCGACAGCGAGATCCAGGTGGCCGGCCTGAAGAACTTCAAGTGGGACGAGATCAAGCCGCAGGTCCACCACATCGAGTTCCCGGACGGCAAGAAGATCATCCTGCTGTCCGAAGGCCGCCTGGTGAACCTGGGCAACGCGACGGGCCACCCCTCCTTCGTGATGTCGGCCTCGTTCACCAACCAGACGCTGGCCCAGATCGAACTGTGGACCAATCTCAAGGCCTACGAGAACCAAGTCTACACCCTGCCCAAGCACCTCGACGAAAAGGTCGCCATGCTCCACCTGGCCAAGCTGGGCGCAAAACTGACGGTCCTGCGCAAGGACCAGGCCGACTACATCGGCGTGCCGCAGACCGGCCCGTTCAAGCCGGATCACTACCGGTACTAGTCTGACCAATCCTCCCCGCATCGCGGGGAGGGGGACCATCCGAAGGATGGTGGAGGGGTCTGCGCGGACGCGAGGGGCCAGATCCTGAATTCAGGTCTTTCCGGCGTGGCCTGCGCCGCCCCTCCACCGCCTCCGGCGGTCCCCCTCCCCAACTGCGTTGGGGAGGATGAGTGATGGGGCTACCCAACCCGCGCCGCCTCCGCTAATCCCGGGGGCATGCCCATGGCCCTCATCATGTCGAGCCACGTCGCCGGGAGCCGCGTGGGCGGTTCCGCCCAGGCGCTGGCCTTGACCCAGTTCAAGATTGATCCGGTGGTCATTCCCACCGTGCTCTACGGTCGCCATCCCGGCTGGGGCGCCCCCGGCGGGGCGCAGGTGCCGATCGAGGCCTTCGAGGGGATGCTCGACGGGGTCGAGGCCAACGGCCTGTTCGGCATGACCGACCTGGTCCTGACCGGCTATTTCGCCAGCGTCGAACAGGTCAAGGCCGCCGCCCGGGCGATCGACGCGGTCAAGGCCGCGCCCCGCGACGGCGCCTTCGCCCGCAAGCCGATGATCGTCGTCGATCCGGTGATCGGCGATTCCGGCAAGGGCCTGTTCGTGCCCGCCGAGGTCGCCCAGGCGGTGATCGACCATCTGATCCCCAAGGCCGATCTGGTCGCGCCGAACAGTTGGGAGCTGCAGCGCATCACCGGCGCCGACGCCCGCAGCCCCGAAGCCGCGGTCCGCGCCGCCCGTCTGACCGGCAAGGCGGTGCTGGTGTCCTCCGTCATCCGCGGCGGCGAGATCGGCGTGGTCTATGCCGACAAGCGCGAAGCCTGGCTGGCCGCGCACCAGAAGGCCGGCGAGGCCGTGCCCAGCGGCACGGGCGACCTGCTGACCGCCCTGTTCGCCGCCGCCCTGCTGGAGGGGCAGACCCCGTCCTACGGGCTGGCCCGCGCCGTCGGCGGCCTGGCCGAGACCATCGCCTCGGCCGGCATCTGGGCCTCGCCCGAGCTGCCGATCGTGGCCATGGGCGCGCGCATCAAACAGGCCAGTCCCACCGTCCGCATCGAGAGGCTGGCGTGAGCATCGACATCCACGGCCATTGCGAGCCCCGCTTCGCCGCCGTCCAGAACGCCTTCGCCGCCAATTTCGAGGGCGGCCACGAGCTGGGCGCGCGGTTCGCCCTGTCCGTGGACGGAGAGATCGTCGTCGATCTGTGGGCGGGCTGGGCCGATCGCAAGCTGACCACGCCGTTCGACGACCGCACCCTGACGCCGGTCTATTCGACGACCAAGGCCGTCGCCTCGACGATGATCGCCCGGCTGGTCGAACAGGCGCGCCTGCGCTGGGATCAGCCGGTCGCCGAGGTCTGGCCCGAGTTCGCGGCCGAGGGCAAGGGCGCGGTCACCGTCGAGCAGATGATCTCGCACCAGGCCGGCCTGCCCGGCTTCGTCGAGCCGATCGACCCGACCCTCTGGTACGATCCGCCGGTCATCGCCGCGATGCTGGCGGCCAGGGCGCCGATGTGGCCGGTCGGCTCGGCCAGCGGCTATCACGCCCTGACCATCGGCTATCTGGTCGGCGAGCTGTTCCGCCGCATCGATGGCCGCTCGCTGGGAACCGCCCTGCGCGAGGATATCGCCGGACCGGCCGGCCTGGACCTGTGGATCGGCCTGCCCGACAGCGAACACGGCCGCTGCGCCGACCTCAAGCCGCCCTCGGCCATGCCGGTTTTCGGCGAGGTCACCGACCCGAAGAGGGCCGCCTTCCTGTCGCCCTGGTCCGCGCCCAGCGGCCGGGGCTCCGCTGACTGGCGGCGGATCGAGATCCCGTCGGCCAACGGCCACGCCACGGCGCGGGCCCTGGCCCGGTTCATGGGCGCCCTGGCCACGGGCGGCGAGATCGATGGCGTGCATATCCTGTCGCCGGCCACCGTGATCGAGGCCAGCCGCGAGCGCATCCGCGGCCAGGACCTGGTCCTGCCGTTCGAGCTCAGCTGGGCCGCCGGCTTCATGCGCAACGTTCCGAACCACTTCTTCGGCCCTGGCGAGGCCACCATCGGCCACTCCGGCTGGGGCGGCAGCTGCGCCTTCGCCGATCCCGAGCGTCGCGTGGCCGGCGCCTATGTGATGAACCGCCAGGACGTCCATCTGATCGGCGACCCACGCTCCACGCGCCTGATCGAGGCGGCCTACGCCAGCCTCTGAGCGGGGACGCCCGCCGCCTTCGGTCTGCTGTTTCTATCCCCCCACGAACAGTTCCCGCGACGGACACAGGTCGCGCACCTGGCATTCGCCGCACTTCGGCTTGCGCGCCAGGCAGGTGTAGCGGCCGTGCAGGATCAGCCAGTGGTGGGCTCTCGTCAGGTAAGGCTCCGGCACGATGGCCATCAGGTCGGCCTCGACCTTGTCCGGGGTCTTGCCGTCCGACAGTTTCAGCCGGTGGGAGACGCGGAACACATGGGTGTCAACGGCGATGGCCGGCTCGATGCCCAGCTCGTTGAGCACCACGCTGGCGGTCTTGCGGCCGACTCCGGGCAGGGCTTCCAGGTCGGCGCGGTTGAGCGGCGTCTGGCCGCCGTGCTTCTCCAGCACGATCCGCGACAGGGCGATGACGTTCTTCGCCTTGTTGCGGAACAGGCCGATGGAATTCACGTAGGGGACCAGCCCCGCCTCGCCGAGCGCCAGCATGGCTTCCGGCGTGCTGGCCACCGGAAACAGCTTCGCCGTGGCCTTGTTGACCTGAACGTCGGTCGCCTGGGCCGACAGGGCGACGGCGACCACCAGGGTAAAGGGGTCCTGGAAAGCCAGTTCCGTGCGCGGATCGTCCGACAGGGTGGCGAACCGGTCGAACAGCTCGCCGACGCGGACCTTTTCCTTCGGCGACAGGCGCTTTCTCGCGGCGGGCTTTTTCATCGCCGGAAGGATGGAGCGCATCGCCCTGTTCGCCAAGGCGGGGCGGCGCGCTAAGCTGGCCGAACTATATTTTCGCGGGCCGCAAGAAGCGGGCGGATTTCGCGGTTCGCCCCGCCTACCTTCGGCGCATGGCATACGACATGACCCCCACCCGCTCCGCCCCGGCGCCGGCCTCCGGCGTCATCGTGCAACTCGAAGAGCGCGCCCGCGACTATGATCGCATGGCCCGCGCCCTGGCCTGGCTGGCCGACAACTGGCGGGAACACCCGTCGCTGGACGAGGCCGCCGACGCGGTCGGCCTCTCGCCATTCCACTTTCAGCGGGTGTTCACCCGCTGGGCCGGCGTCAGCCCCAAGGCCTTTGTCGCCTCCATCGCCCACGCCGAGGCCCGCACCCTGCTGGAAGAGGGCGCCAGCGTCCTCGACGCGGCCCTGGACACCGGCCTTTCCGGCCCCTCTCGGCTGCACGACCTGTTCATCGCCCAGGAAGCCGTCACGCCGGGGGAGGCGCGCCGTCGCGGCGAGGGTCTGACCCTGCGCTGGGGCCTGGCGCCCACGCCGTTCGGCACGGGCCTGTTCGCCGTCGCCCCGCGCGGTCTGGCCGGCCTGGGCTTCGTCGACGAGGCCGGCGAGGACGCCGCCTTCGCCGACATGCACCGCCGCTTCCCGGCCGCCGACTGGGTCCGCGATGACGAGACCGCCCGCGACATGGCCGTCAGGGCCCTTGGCGAGGGCGCGGGACCCCTGCCGGTGGTCCTGATCGGCTCGCCGTTCCACATCCAGGTCTGGAAGGCCCTGCTGCGCATCCCCGCCGGGGCCACGGCCACCTACGGCGACGTGGCCCGCTGGGCCGGCAAGCCGAAGGCCTACCAGGCCACCGGCGCGGCGATCGGGGCCAATCCGGTCAGCCTGCTGATCCCCTGCCACCGGGTGATCGCCCGCGACGGGCGGTTGACGGGGTATCACTGGGGCCTCGGCCGCAAGGCGGCGATGCTCGGGATGGAGGCGGTGGCGAGGGTGGGATAATCGCCGTCCTCTCCCACTTGGGAGAGGGGGACCACCCGAAGGGTGGTGGTGAGGGAAGCACAGGTGGCGGCCGTGATGTCCCGGTCGTCAACGCTCAAATGACAACCACCGGCTCCTCCCTCTCCACCATGCTCCGCATGGTCCCCCTCCCCCTATTGGGGGAGGTAAGGCGATCTAGCTTGCCGGCGGGATCAGCAGCTCGTCGAACACCAGCTTCCAGCCGTCGGCTCGTCGCTGCCAGACGCGGACATAGTGGGCGTTGACGGCTCGGCCGTCGGCCGTCCAGCGCGCGGTCCCGTAGGTCCAGGCCATGTCGCCGGCGGAGGAGGCGCTGCCGCCGATGTGGGAAAAGGCGATCGCCTTCGCCCGCCAGTCCAGTTCAGGCCCGTGGGTCGAACAGCCCGTGGCCGGGGCCATCGGCGAGGCCTGGATCCGGCCGTCGCAGGCCAGCACCTTGCGATAGGCCGCCCGGCTGTCGACCGTCGCGTCCGCCGCCAGCGCCGCTTCGGCCGCCTGCACCTGGGCGAAGGCGGATTCCGGGTACATTCCGCGCACGGTGGAGACCGGCAGGTAGCCCGGCGTGCTGTCCGGACCCGGCGAGGCGGCGGGGTCGCTGCCCACCCCGCCGTCGAAGACCCATTTCCACTGGCCGTCCTGCTGCCGCTTCCAGACGGTGAAATAGTGCCCGCGCCGCTTGCCGGCGACGCTGTAGGGTCCGGTGGTGAAGCCCAGGTCGCCGGAGGCGGAAATGCCCGCCCAGGTCGGCCACCATTCCAGCTTCGGGTCGTCCGGCTTGCCGTCCGGCGCCGCCCGCAGGGACTCCCAGGCGTTGACCGGCTCGGGCTGGATGACGATCGCGTCGGGCGCCGAATGGTTGAGGAACGACAGCTTGAACCCGAGCGCCGCGCCGTCGGCGGCGAAGGCCCGTTCGGCGGCCACGACAGGGGCCGGCGTGACCGGCGCGACCGCCGCGGCGACCGGCAGGGCCAGCGCGGCGGTGGCGGTCAGGGCCAGGATCAGGCGCATGTCAGGGTCCCCCGCGGGTTTCGCGGCAAGGCTACGCCCAGCGACTGCCCCGCGGGCATGAAATCGCGGTAAGACTCGCGCACCGCACAGTCACGGGACGGGATGATGAGCTTCTCGCAGGCCGAGGTCGAACGCTACGCCCGCCATCTGGTGCTGCGCGAAATCGGCGGGCCGGGCCAGCAGCGGCTGAAGGCCGCCAGCGTGCTGATGGTCGGCGCCGGGGGGCTGGGGGCGCCGGCGGCCCTCTACCTGGCGGCGGCCGGCGTCGGGCGGATCAGCATCGCCGACCCCGACACCGTGGCCTTGTCCAACCTGCAGCGGCAGGTAATCTACGCCACCGCCGACGTGGGCGCGGACAAGACCGCCGTCACCGCCGCGCGGCTGACGGCGCTGAACCCCGAGATCACCGTCGAGACCCACACCCTGGCCGTGACCCCCGCCAACGCCGCCGCCTTGGTCGCCGGCTACGACCTGGTGCTGGACGGCACAGATGACTTCGCCACCCGCTTCGCCGTGTCCGACGCCTGCGTGGCGACAGGGCGGACCCTGGTCAGCGGGGCCATCGCCCGCTGGACCGGCCAGGTCGGGGTGTTCGCCGGCAAGCCCTGCTACCGCTGCCTGGTGCCGGAAATCCCGCCGGACGCCGACACCTGCGTCAGCGTCGGAGTGATCGGGGCGCTGGGCGGGGTGATCGGGTCGATGATGGCGCTGGAGGCGGTCAAGATCCTCGCCGGCGCCGGCGAGCCGCTGGCCGGGCGGCTGCTGATCTACGACGCCCTGGCCGGGGAGACCCGCACGGTGCGCATCGGCGCGGACCCCGACTGCCCCGCCTGCGGCGCTTGACGAACCCGCCGCGCGCGGGCGTCAATCCGGCCGCCGGTCAGCAAGAGCCGGAACGGGGCGGGACGAATGATGAAGACGCTCGGCAAGATCCTCATCGGGACCCTGGCGGTGATCGCCGTGGTGCTGACCGCCGGCTGGTTGGCCCTGCGCCGCCCGGACGTCCCCTGGCCGACGCTCAAGGCTCAGTACGCCAACGCCGCCTCCCGCTACATGGAGCTGCCCGGCGGGGTGACGGTCCACTACCGCGACCAGGGCAGGCGCGACGGACCGGTGATCGTCATGGTTCACGGCTTCGGCGCCTCGCTGCACACCTGGGAGCCGTGGGTCCAGCGGCTGGGCTCGCGCTACCGCATCATCACCCTGGACCTGCCGGGCTTTGGCCTGACCAGCGCGCCGGAGGGTTACACCATTCCCCGGTCCGGCTTTGTCGACATCGTCGACCAGGTGACCCGCAAGCTGGGCGTCGAGAAATTCGTGCTGGCCGGCAATTCCATGGGCGGCGGCGTGGCCTGGAGCTACGCCCTGGCCCACCCGGAACGGCTCGAGGGGCTGGTGCTGGTCAATTCCGGCGGCTGGCGCGAAGAGGCCGAGGACGACGGCGACGGGCCGCTGATCTTCAAGGTGCTGGCCAACCCGGTCGGCCGCTTCCTGCTCAAGGACCTGGACGGCAGCGCCCTGACCCGCGCCGGCCTGCGCGACGCCTTCGCGCCTACCCCGGAGATGGTCGACGAGGCGATGGTCGCCCGCTATGTCCAGATGTCCCGCGCGCCGGGGCATCGGGACATCATCCTGGGCCTGATGAGCGGCTACGACCCGGCCGACGCGGCGTCAAAGGTGAAGCTGTCGGCGATCCAGACCCCGACCCTGGTGATCCACGGCGACACCGACAAACTGATCCCGGTCGACCACGGCCGCCGCTTCGGCGACGCCATCCCCGGCGCGACAGTGATCATCTATCCGAAGGTCGGCCACGTCCCGATGGAACAGATCGCCGACCGGTCGGCGGCCGATCTGGATGGGTGGCTGAGGACGAAGGTGTTTGTGGCCAGGCCCTGAACGTTCAGGGACAGACACCAAGGTGTCTGTCCCTTGCGAAACGGGGACACGTACCGGCTGCGCCGGAACATGTCCCCCTTACAGCATCGCCGGAATGACCCGGTCGGGCGGTCTATGCCCGTCCATGAAGGTCTTGATGTTGACGATGACCTTCTCGCCCATGTCGATGCGGCCCTCGACGGTGGCCGAGCCCATGTGCGGCAGCAGGACCACGTTGGGCAGCTTGAGCAGCTTGGGATTGATCGCCGGCTCGTGCTCGTAGACGTCCAGGCCGGCCCCGGCGATCTCGCCGCGGGCCAGCATGTTGGCCAGGGCGCCCTCGTCGATCACCTCGCCGCGGGCGGTGTTGACGATCACCGCGGTGGGCTGCAGCAGCTTCAGCCGCCGGGCCGACAGCAGGTGGTAGGTGGCCGGGGTGTGTGGGCAGTTGATGGACACGATGTCCATCCGCGCCAGCATCTGGTCCAGGCTCTCCCAGTAGGTCGCCTCCAGCTCCTCGGCCACGCGCGGGCTGACGGGCTTGCGGTTATGATAGTGGATCGACAGGCCGAAGGCCTTGCCGCGCCGGGCCAGGGCCTGGCCGATGCGGCCCATGCCGATGATCCCCAGCCGCTTGCCCCACAGGCGGCGGCCGAGCATCCAGGTCGGCGACCAGCCCTGGAAGCCGCCGGACTGCACCACGTTGGCGCCTTCGACGATCCGGCGGGTCGAGGCCATGATCAGACTCATGGTCAGGTCGGCGGTGTCCTCGGTCAGGACGCCGGGGGTGTTGGTGACGATGATCCCGCGCTGGTTGGCGGTGGTCACGTCGATGTTGTCCACCCCGGCCCCGAAATTGGCGATCAGCTTCAGCCGGTCACCGGCCCGCGACAGCAGGCGCGAGTCGAGGCGGTCGGTGATGGTCGGCACCAGAACGTCGGCGCGGCTCATGGCCTCGACCAGTTCGTCGGGCGACATGGGGTGGTCGTCGACGTTGAGTTCGGTGTCGAACAGCTCCCGCATCCGGGTCTCCACCGGATCGGGCAGCTTGCGTGTGACGACGACTTTCGGCTTCTTGGCGGCCATGGACGCTTTCGATTACGGCGTTGGCCCCGCGGGGGGTCACCGCACCCTTAGCAAAGGCCCGGCGGGGGGCCAAGGGAAGCTGGACGCCGCGAGGCCTTCAGAATCGCGATTGCCGGTTAAGTTGGCGCTCACCCTGGCGGTCGCCCTGACCCTGGCGGGCTGCGACGGACGCGGCGCGAAGGTCTGCGACACCCCCTCGACCCTGCCGGTGCCACGGTTCGTGTCGCTGAAGTTCGGCGAGGTCTACGCCCGCAAGGGGCCGGGCGAGGATCACCGCATCCTGTGGGTCTGGCGCTCGAAGGGCATGCCGCTGGAAGTGGTCGCCGAGACCAGCGACTGGCGCAGGGTGCGCGGCCCGGACGGCGCGGCGGCCTGGGCGCACAAGCGCGGGCTGGACGGGCGGCTGACGGTGATGCGGGTCAAGCCCGGCCTGGCGGCCATGCATGCCGCGCCGAAGGACGACGCCCGGGTCGTCGCCTGGCTGGCCCCAAGCTCGGTGGCGACTCTGGAGAAGAGCGAGGGCGACTGGCGGCGGATCAAGGCCTCCGGCAAGGCCGGCTGGGTTCGGGCGGGCGAGGTCTGGGGGGCGGGCGGCCCGACGCCCTGTCGCCCGCGCGAAGATTGAGACGCTGGCGCCCTCGTGGTAACCCCACGCCAATCCAGCCGCCCGGCGCGGCGATTTACCGGTGACGCATGACCACGACGCCTCCGCCCCCGATGGCGCAGTCCAGCTACAGCTATGACGATCTGATCGCCTGCGGCCGCGACGAGTCCTTCGGTCCGGGCAATGCGCAGCTGCCCATGCCGCCGATGCTGATGTTTGACCGCATCACGAAGATCACCAACGACGGCGGCGCTCACGGCAAGGGCATGGTGGAAGCCGAGCTGGATATCCATCCGGACCTCTGGTTCTTTGCCTGTCACTTCAACAACGACCCGGTGATGCCCGGCTGTCTCGGCCTGGACGCCATGTGGCAACTGGTCGGCTTCTACCTGGGCTGGATCGGCGGACCCGGCCGCGGCCGCGCCCTGGGCGTGGGCGAGGTCAAGTTCGGCGGCGAAGTGACGCCGAATGTGAAAAAGGTCGTCTACCGCGTCGAGCTCAAGCGGGTGATCAATCGCCGGCTCGTTATGGGCATAGGCGACGGGGTGCTCGAAGCCGACGGCAAGCCTATCTATGAGGCGAAAGATCTTCGCGTCGGTCTCTACGCGAAATAGCCGGGCGGAGAACCGGACCTGTATGGACCCACCCAAACGGGGCGGGTTGGGGAAGGAAGGAGTTGCTATGCGGCGAGTTGCCGTCACCGGTATCGGAATTGTGTCCTCGATCGGCGCCAACGCCAACGAGGTGGTCGCCTCCCTGCGCGAGGCGAAGTCAGGCGTGAAGTTCGCCCAGTCGTACGCCGACCTGGGCTTCCGCTCGCAGGTCGAGGCCGCGCCCGACTGCGACTGGGAATCCATCGTCGATCGGCGGGCCGCCCGCTTCCTCGCCGAGGGCACCGGCTGGGCCCATGTAGCCATGGAACAGGCGATCGCCGATTCCGGGCTGGAGGAAAACGAGGTTTCCAATGACCACACCGGCCTGATTGTCGGCTCGGGCGGCCCCTCGACGAAGGCCATCATCCAGGCCGCCGAGACCACCCGCGAGAAGGGGCCCAAGCGCATAGGCCCGTTCGCCGTGCCCAAGGCGATGAGCTCGGGCGCCTCGGCGACCCTGGCGACCTGGTTCAAGATTCGCGGCCTGAACTTCTCGATCAGTTCGGCTTGCGCCACCTCCACTCACTGTATCGGCACGGCCTACGAGCAGATCCTGATGGGCAAACAGGACGTGGTGTTCGCCGGCGGCGCGGAGGAACTCGACTGGTCGCTGTCCAACATGTTCGACGCCATGGGCGCCATGAGCAGCAACTTCAACGACCGGCCGGCCGTGGCCAGCCGCGCCTATGACCTCAACCGCGACGGCTTCGTCATCGCCGGCGGCGCCGGCATCGTTGTGCTGGAAGAGCTCGAACGGGCAAAGGCCCGAGGCGCGAAAATCTACGGCGAAATCGTCGGCTACGCGGCCAATTCGGACGGCTACGACATGGTCGCCCCGTCCGGCGAGGGCGCGGCCCGCTGCATGAACCTGGCCCTGGCCGGCGCCGGCGGCCGGACCATCGACTACCTCAACCCGCACGGCACCTCGACCCCGGTGGGCGACCTCAAGGAGATGGAGGCGGTGCGCCAGGTGTTCGGCAAGACCGCCCCGGCCATCTCCTCGACCAAGTCCCTGACCGGTCACAGCCTGGGCGCCGCCGGGGCGCAGGAGGCGATCTACAGCCTGCTGATGCTCAATAACGGCTTCCTCGCCGAGAGCGCCAATATCGAGACCCTCGACCCTGCCTTCGAGGACATGCCGATCCTGCGCAAGCGGGAGGACCGACAGGTCGAGACGGTGATGTCCAACAGCTTCGGCTTCGGCGGCACCAACGGCTGCCTGATCATGGCGCGGGCGTAAGGCCCGTCGCCGACCCTCCACAGAGACGGAACCACCCATGGCCGACGACTACAGCTTCCCCAAGGGCGACCTGATGAAGGGCAAGAGGGCCCTGATCACCGGGGTGGCGAACCACAACTCCATCGCCTGGGGCATCGCCTCGCAGCTGGCCGCCCAGGGCGCGGAGCTGGCCTTCGCCTACATGCCCGACATGGAAAAGCGCGTCCGGCCGCTGGGCGAGAGCATCGGGGTCAAGTGTTTCGTGCCGATGGAGGTCACCGACGACGCCTCGATGGACGCCGCCTTCGCCCAGCTGGCCGCCGAGATGGGCACGCTCGACGCCTTCCTGCATTCGATCGCCTTCGCCAACAAGGATGAGCTCAAGGGCTCCTTCGTCGAGAACACCACCCGCGAGGGCTTCCTGCGGGCGATGAACATCTCCGCCTTCAGCTTCGTCGATACGGCCAAGCGCGTCTCGGCGATGATGCCGGGCGGCGGGTCGATGGTGACCATGACGTACCTCGGCGCCGAGCGGGTCATTCCCAACTACAACACCATGGGCGTGGCCAAGGCGGCGCTGGAGGCGGCCACCCGCTACATCGCCCGCGACCTCGGGCCCAAGGGCATCCGGGTCAACGCCATCTCGGCCGGGGCCATGCGCACCCTGTCGCTGGCCGGCATCTCCGGCGGCCGCGGCATGATCAGCCAGGGCCGGGCCTTCAGCGCCCTGAAGGAGGACACCTCGATGGAAGGGGTCGCCGGCGCGGCGCTGTGGCTGCTGTCGGAGCTGGGCCGCTCGACCACCGGCGAGGTGGTCCACGTCGATGCCGGCTTCCACATGATCGGCCTGCCGGACGGGGAAGCCGCCGAGGGCTGAACGGCCCTTACGGCGCGTAGGCCCGCATGAAGCGGTTGGCGCATTCGGCGGCCAGGGCTTCGATCTCGTCGGGCTCCAGGTCGGTGGCCAGATTGAGCAGGGCCTTGGTCTGGCGATGGCCGAGCACCATGCCGCTGTAGAGTTCAGCGGCCTGCGAGGGATCGGGCACGTTCATCCGGCCGGCGCGGGTTTCGGCTTCCAGGAACGCGGCAAGCTGGCGACGGCTGGCCTTGGGGCCGGTTTCGAACACCTCGCGGGCCAGGTCGGGCATCTCGCCGGCGCTCTGAATCGTGACGCGCATCAGGCCATAATTGCGGTTGGTCACCACCGTCAGCACGGTTCGCGCGTAAGCCTTCAGGGTCTCCTCGGGCCGGTCCACCGCGCCCGGCGCGCGCAGGGGGGCGGTGATGGTCTCCACCCGCCGCTCGACGAGGGCCCGGACCAGCTCGGTCTTGGAGCCGTAGTGGTTGTATACCGTCTGTTTCGAGACCCCGGCGCGGCGGGCGATCGCTTCCATCGAAGCCGACAGGCCGCGCTCGCCCAGCACCGCGGACGCGGCGTCGAGGATGGCCTCGCTCTTGGCGGTGTCGATCTGTCCGACGAGACGGGGCATCAGTGTTCAGGCTCCGGCGTGAAGGCGCGGCCGCCGGGATGGATCTTGCCCGGCTTGGCCAGCAGCGCCAGCAGGGCGGCCAGGGCGGCGCAGACCGCCATGAAGGCGAAGGCGTCACCGAAGGCCAGGATCTGGGCCTTCTGGCCGATCATATAGTGCATGGCCTTGTAGGCGGCGCCCTCGGGATCGGCCAGGCCCAGCTGGGCGAAACGATGGGTCAGGCCCGACATCATCGCCTGTCCCTCGATGCTGGAGCGGTCCATCCGCGAGGTGATGTCGTTCATGTGCACGGCGGCCTGGGTGGTCAGGTTGCTGGCGATGATCGCCATGCCCACCGCGCCGGCGGTGTTGCGGGCCAGATTGAGCAGGCCTGACGCATCCTTGATCAGATGCATGGGCAGGGTGCTCATGGTCAGCTGGGTGGAGGCGATCATCGCCACCATCACCCCGACCCCGCGGAAGGCCTGGACGGCGGCGAATTCGGCAAAACCCCACTCGCCATTGACCGCGTGGCCCAGCCACATGCCCCAGGCCACCATGCTGTAGCCTACGAAGATCGGAATGCGCGGGTCGACCGCCCGCACCCAGCGGCCGGCCAGGGGGCCGGTGATGAACATCGCCAGGCCGGACACCAGCATGGTGGTGCCGACCTCGGCAGCCGAGAATCCCCGCACCCGGCCCAGGTAGAGCGGCATCAGGAAGGTGCCGCCGTACAGGGCCAGGCCCGATGTGGCCGCCATCAGGATGCCAAGCGAGAAATTGCGGTCGGCGAAGGCCCGCAGCTGGATGATCGGCTGGAAGTAGGACAACTGTCGCCAGAGGAAGACCGCGCCGGTGACCAGGGCGAGCACCGTCAGCCACAGGATGGCGTCGTCCTCGAACCAGTTGTCCTTGGCGCCCTCCTCGACCACGTACTGCATGCTGATCAGGAAGATGGCCATCATCGCCAGGCCGAACCAGTCGAAATTATGGGCCAGCCGCTGGTCGCCCTTGTCGAAATTGCCCCATCGGCCGACCAGGAACATGCTCAACAGGCCCGGCACGACATTGATGAAGAACAGCCAGCGCCAGTTCAGCCAGTCCGTGAGGTGGCCGCCCAGCGACGGGCCGATGGTCGGCGCCAGGGTGACGATCATCCCGGTGACCACATTGGCGGTGACCCGCCGCTCCGGGGGAAAGGCGCTGAAGGCGGTGGCGAACACGGTCGGCACCATGGCCCCGCCGACGAACCCCTGCATGGCGCGGAAAATGATCATCATGTCGATGTTGGTCGACATGCCGGCCATCACGCTCATGATCACGAAGCCGCCGCAGCTGGCCAGGAACACCCGCTGGGTGCCCCACAGCCGCGCCAGGTAGGCCGACAGGGGGATCATCACCACTTCGGGGATCAGGTAGGCGGTCTGGATCCAGCTGACCTGGTCGGCGCTGGCCCCGACCCCGGCCTGGATCTGCGGCAGGGAGGCGGCGACGATCTGGATGTCGAGGATGGCCATGAACTGGCCGATCGCCATCCCGCCGAAGCCGAGGAACAGCATCGGCCAGTTGACGGCGGGCGCCGCGGCCTCGGCGGGCGGGGCGTCAGGACCTGTCAGGGTCGCGGCGGTCACGGGTCTAGCGGGACTGACCGGTGCGGGCGTACTGCGCCGGCGCCTGCCCCGCCTCGGCGAAGCTCATCCCGGTCCGGCCGCGGACGTCGACCTTGACCTCGACCGACAGGCCGGGCCGCAGGGCGCCGGCGAGGGTCTCGCGGCGGTCGACGGCGATGCGCACGGGCACCCGCTGGGCGATCTTGGTGAAGTTGCCCACGGCGTTCTCCACCGGGATCAGGGCGAACTCGGCGCCCGTGGCCGGGGCGAAGCTCTCGACCGTCCCCTTGATCGAAGCGCCGCCGAAGGCGTCGGCCCTGATTTCCACCGGCTGGCCGATGCGCAGGCGGGCCAGCTGGGTTTCCTTGAAGTTGGCGACGATGAAGGCCCGACCCAGGGGCACGACGCTCATCAGCGTCACGCCGGGCTGGACCAGCTGGCCCGGGCGGACCGAACGGGCGCCGATCACGCCGGCGGCGGGGGCGCGGATCACGGTGCGTTCAAGGTCAAGCCGCGCCTGCTGTACGGCGGCGCGGGCGGCGGCCACCTGGGCCAGGGTCTGGGCCCTGGCCGAGCCGAGGGACTCGGCGGACCGGCGCTGAGCCTCCAGCGCCGCCTGGGCCTGGGCGACCGAGGCGGTGGACTGGGCCGCGCCGGCGCGAACGCTGGACAGCTTCTGGTCGGAGACCCAGCCCTTGGCGGCCAGGTCGCCATAGCGCTTCAGGTCAGCATCCATGCGGCTGTCCTCGGCGCGGGCGCTGGCCAGGCCGGCGGCGCGCTGGGCGATCATCGCCTGTTCCAGAGCGGCCTTGTCGTCGACCGCCATGACAGCGGCCTCCAGGGCGGCGGCGTTGGCTACGGCCTGGTCAAGGCGGGCCTGAAAGGTGGTCGGGTCAATGCGGGCCAGCACCTGGCCGGCCTCGACGGGCTGGTTATCGGTGACCAGCACCTCGACGACATAGCCGGACACCTGGGGGCTGACCTGCACGGTGTCGGCCTGGACGAAGGCGTTGTCGGTCTTTTCGAAGTTCTGCTTGTCGGTCCACCAGAAGGCCCCACCGACGAGAATCGCCAGTCCGGCCATGCCGGCGACGATCAAGGGAACCAGCCTGTTTTTGGGAATCGACGGCATCACCTGCCCCGGACGCGCGTGAGGATGACGAACTGGCCGTCCCTGTGACCCAAGGCGATACCGTTGCCGGGTCGGGTCGGCAAGGGTTAAATGGACGCATGCGTCCACAATTCAATCCCGAGGCGACGCTTTCGCCACGCCCCGTGTCGCTGTAGCTTGGCGTCAATGACCGTCGTGACCGCCACGCCCCCCGCCCTGCGCTGGGTCGCCCTGTTCCTGGCCGCCTGCGCGGCTCTGGGGCTGTTTCTGGGATTCCGCGACCAGATCCGCAAGAATCCGCCCGGCTGGTACACCGGCGCCGAGCGGACCGCCGCCCCGCCGCCCTCGACCCCCGACGGCGCCCGGGACGCCGTGCCCCTCGACCCCGATGCGCCGCAGCCGACCGTGACCATGACCACCGAACCCGCGACCAGGACGCCAGCGGCCAAGGCCGACGACGAGGACCTCGAAGCCCCGGTCGGGTCAAGGACGCCCGCGCCGAAGGCCGCACCACCGGTCCTGACGCCGGCGCCGTCCCCCGCGCCGAAGGCCCGCCCCGCCTCGCCGCCGGCGCCCAAACCCGCGCCGTCCGCCGATCCCGTCGGCGACATCCTCGAGAGCCAGAAGCCCCCCGAACCCGCAGCCGTGCCCTACTGACCATGACCACGTTCGACGCCGATGTGATCATCGCCGGGGCCGGCATGGCCGGCGCCACCCTGGCCCTGGCCCTCAAGAGCGGCGGCATCGAACCCCTGCTGGTCGATCCGATGCCATTCGACACCCAGCTCGAACCGAATTTCGACGGCCGGTCCTGCGCCATCGCCTTTTCCTGCTTCCGCCAGTGGCGGACGCTCGGGCTGGCTCCGCTGCTGGAGCCGCATGCCCAGCGGATGGACCAGATCCTCGTCACCGACGGCCGCAGCCCTGGCGCCGCGACGCCCGGCCAGACGCCCTTCTTCCTGCATTTCGACGCCGCGGAGATCGCCGACCGGGTGGCGGGCGAGCCGCTCGGCTACATGCTGGAAAACCGCCGCACCCGCGCCGCCCTGGCCGAGGGCGTTACCCGGGCGGGAATCACCGTGCTGGCGCCCCAGCGTGTGGCGTCGGTGGACGCCCGGCCAGGCTGGGTCGAGGTCACGCTGGCCTCCGGCCGGGTCCTCAAGGCGCCCCTCGTGGTCGGCGCCGAGGGGCGCGGCTCGATCGTGCGCAAGGCCGCCGGCATCGAGGCGGTCGGCTGGGACTACCCCCAGACCGGCGTGGTCTGCACCGTCAAGCTGGAGCGCGGCCATGGCGGCGTGGCCCACGAATACTTCATGCCCGGCGGACCCTTCGCCATCCTGCCCCTGACCGAGGATCGCGCCAGCCTGGTCTGGACCGAGAAGCGCGACCGGGCCGAGGCGCTCAAGGCGGCCAGCCCGGAGGCCTTCAACGCCCATCTCCATCGCCGGTTCGGCGATTTCCTCGGCGCGATCACGGTGGTCGGGCCGGTGTTCACCTATCCCCTGTCGATCGCCATCGCCGAGAAACTCTGCGCGCCGCGCATCGCCCTGCTGGGCGACGCCGCCCACGGCGTGCACCCGATCGCCGGCCAGGGCCTCAATCTGGGTCTCAAGGGCGCCGCCGCCCTGGCGGAGGTGATCGTCGAGGCCTCGCGCCTGGGTGAGGACATCGGCTCGGAGGCGGTGCTGGAGCGCTATGCCGGCTGGCGGCGGTTCGACACCAACACCCTGGCCGCCGGCATGGACGCCTTTGTCTGGCTGTTCTCGAACGACAATCCGCTGATCCGGCTGGTCCGGGGCCTGGGCATGACGGCGGTCAACCGCATCGGCCCCGCACGGCGCTTCTTCATGCACGAGGCCGGCGGCGCGGTGGGGGATCTGCCGCGGTTGCTGAAGGGCGAGGCGCTCTGAAGCTCTCCTTCTCCCTCCGGGAGAGGGCTCAGGACTCCAGTTCTCGCGCCTCTTCCGGCAGCATGATCGGCACGCCGTCGCGGATGGGATAGGCCAGCTTGGCCGCCTTGCTGACCAGTTCGCCCTTTTCCCGGTCATAGGTCAGCGGCGCGCCCGTCACCGGACAGACGAGGATTTCCAGCAGGCGTGGGTCGACGTCGGCGATGAAGGGGGCGGCGGGTTGGGTCATGGCCCTCAGGCTTCTACTGCAAGGAACGGGGTTCGTCATCGCCGCCGGCGGAGTCGATTTCCAGCAGCGCGATCAGAGCCTGCGCCCGGTCGGCGATGGTCACCGCCTCCAGCAGCGCCTGCTTCTCCGCCGGATCGAAGGGCAGGCCCATGGCCAGGCTGTTGACCAGGGCGTCGACCGGCGCCTGTTTGGCGGTGTCCCAGTCCACACCCAGCCCTCGCTGGTCGAGATAGCGGGCCAGGGCCTTGAGGAATCGCGGCCGGTCGATCACCGGCGGCTTGCCGCCCTGGCGCAGGTCATCCTCGAACGGCGCGAACCGGGCCCGCACCTGTCGGTAGGGCGTGCGCACGGGCAACTCGTCGCCGACCTCGAAGCGCGACACCCCGGTCAGGGTGATCATGTAGCGTCCGTCCGGCGTCTCGGCGAAGGCGGTGATCTTGCCGGCGCAGCCGATCGCCGCCAGCCCCGGCTTCTGCGGATCGCCGCCGCGGGTCTGGACCATGCCGATCAGCCGGTCGCCGGCCATCACGTCATCGACCATGTTGAGATAGCGCGGCTCGAAGATGTTCAGCGGCAGGCTCCCGCCGGGCAGCAGGGTCGCCCCGTCCAGCGGAAACACCGGAATGGCCTGGGGCAGATCGACGGCCTTGCGGTATCCCGTGGCCATTTCCCCCTCCTAGCTGAACAGGATCGCCGACAGCCGCCGCCGGCCCTGTTTGGCGACCTCGGAATTAAAGCCGGCTGCCTCGAACACCACCAGCAGCTGCTTGCGGGCCGCCTGGTCGTTCCAGGTCTGGTCGTTGGCGATGATCGTCAGCAGATGGTCGGCGGCTTCCTCCAGCCGCCCCTGGCCGGCCAGGGCGCCGGCGAGATCGAAGCGCGCCTGGTGGTCGTCGGGGTTGGCCGCCAGCGCCCGTTCGAACGGCGCGGACTCGGCCGCCGCGCCGTCGGCGAGGACCAGCGCCGCCCGGGCGGCGTCCAGGTCAGGATCCTTCGCGCCCTCGGGGGCCAGGGCGACCACCTCGGCGGCGCGCTCATAGTCGCCGCCGGCGATGTAGCAGCGGGCCAGGCCGCCAATGGCCGGCAAGTTGGCGCCATCCATCCGCAGGACGGTGGCGAAGCCCTGGGCCGCGCCGCCCATGTCGCCCAGCTCCAGCGACTCCCGGGCCTGGGCGAGGACCTCGTCCACCTCGGAGACCGGCGGCGGGCCGACCAGCTTTTCGACGAAGCGCCTGATCTCGCTCTCGGGCTGGGCGCCCATGAAGCCGTCGACCGGCTGGCCGTTCACGAAGGCATAGACCGTCGGGATCGACTTGACCTGAAGCTGGCCGGCGTAGGCGGGGTTCTTGTCGACGTCGATCTTGACCAGCTTCACCGCCCCGTTCATCGCGCCGACGGCCTTTTCCAGGGCCGGGGTCAGCTGGCGGCAGGGGCCGCACCAGGTCGCCCAGAAGTCGACGATCACCGGGGTGGTCTTCGACATCTCGATGACGTCGGCCATGAACCCGGCGTCGGAGCCGTCCTTGATGTGGTCGCCCGGGTTTCCCGGGGCCTTGGGGGCCAGGCCCTCTCCGATCAGGGTCATCTCTTCAGGTCCCGTATGCGGGTCTCGCCCGCGTTCAAACGTGTCGCGCCCAAGATGGTCGCACCGGAGCGCCGGTTCAATCGGCTCTTGGAACTCAACTTCCATTGTCGTCCCGGACGGACCCGAAGGGCCGATCCGGGACCCAGATCAATTCTTACCCACAGCGCATGAGGCCGAATCTGGGTCCCGGCTCTTCGGCCGGGATGACATTGGAGGGGAGGCGGTCGCCTCTAGTCCATCACCCGCATGCCCGCGAAGTCGACAATGACCGGCTCAACCCCCAGAGCCGCCAGAAAGCGGCGGAAGTCCGTCTGCGACACGGCGGTGGTCGCGGTGTTGGTCAGGGGGTGGAAGTTCACCGGGTCCGCCTTCGCCAGCGCCGCGTCGAGCACAAACCGCACGCGGCGGCTCGTGTCGTTGATCAGGCCGAAGGCGGTCACCGAGCCCGGGCTGACGCCCAGCGTCTCCTCCATCAGCGCGGCGTTGCCGAACGACAACCGGGCCGAGCCGATGACATGGTGCAGGGTCTTCAGGTCGATCGCCGTCTCGCCGAGGGCCGAGATCAGCCACAGCTGGCCCTTCGCGTCCTTGAGGAACAGGTTCTTGGTGTGGCCGCCGGGCAGGGCGGCCTTGATCTCGTCCCCCTCGCCGACCCGGAACACGGCCGGATGGTCGAGGGTGGCGTGGGCGATGCCCTGGGCGTCGAGGAAGGCGATAAGGTCGGTTCTGGTCTTCATGCCTCCCGCATAACCAAAGGGCGGCTCTTGCGGAACCGCCTCCGTCGCGCGAGACGTCTGGGGAAGGACCATTGAGAGGGGCCGCCATGCTTCTGGAGTGCTACCCGACCAGCCAGCGCCCGCCGGACATCGTGCCGGGCCGGCCGCAGCGGGCCTGGATGGACGCGTTCGCCGAACGCCACCCCTATCGCTGCCTGCCGCTGTCGATGGCCAATACCTCGGGGTGGGAAATCCTCTGTCCGGTCGGCTTCACCGCCGAGTGGAACGGCGGGGCGCACCAGGACTGCATCACCTTCACCCCGGACCACGGCCATCCGGACTTCCATGACTTCGTCAAGAGCCACTTCTCGCGCGGCATCTTCACCTTCCACCCCGGCTACCTGTTCCGCACCCCGCCCGGCTGGTCGATGTGGGTCGGCGGGCCGCCCAATCACGTCAAGGACGGCGTTCAGCCGCTGGCGGGCCTGGTCGAGACCGACTGGCTGCCCTTCCCCTTCACCATGAACTGGATCTTCACCCGGCCGGGCCGGGTGCGGTTCGAGAAGGGCGAACCCTTCTGTTTCATCACCCTGCTGCAGGACAAGGCCCTGGCCCAGGTCCAGCCGGTGACCCGCTCGCTGGCCTCCAACGACGACCTGCGCCTGCAGTACGACGCCTGGTACCGCCAGCGGGAGGAGTTCAACAGGCGGCTGATGAAGCAGGACCCGGAGGCCGTCCGCGACGCCTGGCAGCGCTACTACTTCAAGGGCGAGCTGCCCGAACAGACCGGCGCCGCGCCCAAGGACCACGTCAACAAGCGCCGCCTCAAGTCGCCCCGGCTGGGAGTCTGAAAGCGGCCCCGACAGGCGCTTGCAAAGGTCTGGACCCTCTGCCATAAGCCGCCTCTCGATTTTCGGGACGCGTCAGCGTCCCTGGAGCGCGGGCGTAGCTCAGTGGTAGAGCACAACCTTGCCAAGGTTGGGGTCGAGAGTTCGAATCTCTTCGCCCGCTCCATTAAATCGCGGACCTGACCAGGACGGCCCCCCAGGGGGCCGTTTTGCGTTTCTGAGCCCGCCTCTCCTTCTCCCTCCCCTTCATGGGGAGGGAGGAAGGGGTCTTTTTCAGCAACGTCCCCTTTCGCCCGCGCCCCCGATGCGCTCCATTGTCGGCCAATCCGGAACAGTCGGAATCGGGAGCGAAACATCATGTCGTCGGAAAATCATGGCTCGGGCCTGCAGCTGCGCTCGCTGGTGACGTCGGGCGGCAAGCTGGAGCTGTCGCTGGAGCGGGTCGACACGCCCGCGCCGGGCGAGGGCGAGGTGGTGGTCCAGGTGCAGGCCTCGCCGATCAATCCTTCGGACCTCGGCCTGCTGATCGGCCCGGCCGACATGAGCACCGCCCGCGTCTCGCACAACGCCAACGGCCCGGTGGTCACCGCCGACATTCCCGAACGCCTGA
Organism: Caulobacter sp.; assembly: GCA_030678995.1. Classification (GTDB taxonomy): domain Bacteria; phylum Pseudomonadota; class Alphaproteobacteria; order Caulobacterales; family Caulobacteraceae; genus Caulobacter. The sequence goes on along the minus strand of JAUXTQ010000025.1, from coordinate 29,060 downwards.
TGCGCATGCTCGCCGCCCGGGCCGACGAGAGCATGCCGGTGGGCAACGAGGGCGCCGGCGTCGTCGTGGCGGCGGGGTCTTCGCCGGAAGCCCAGGCGCTGATGGGCAAGACCGTCGCCTGCCTGGGCGGGGCGATGTACGGCCAGTACCGCACCCTGCCGGTCGCCAGCTGCATGGTGCTGCCCGACGGAACGACGCCGGCCGAGGGCGCCTCCTGCTTCGTCAACCCGCTGACCGCCCTCAGCTTCCCCGAGACCATGCGCCGGGAGGGCTTCACCGCCCTGATCCACACGGCGGCGGCCTCCAACCTCGGCCAGATGCTGCAGAAGATCTGCCTCAAGGACGGCATCGGCCTGGTCAACATCGTGCGCAACGCCGAGCAGGAGGCCATCCTGCGGGGCATCGGCGCGACCCATGTGGTCAATTCCTCGTCCCCGACCTTCATGGACGACCTGACGGCGGCGATCGTCGACACCGGCGCCTACCTGGCCTTCGACGCCATCGGCGGCGGCAGGCTGGCCGGCCAGATCCTCACCTGCATGGAGATCGCCGCCAACAAGACCGCCAAGGTCTACAGCCGCTACGGCTCGACCCAGAACAAGCAGGTCTACATCTATGGCGGCCTCGACACCGGCCCGACCGAACTCAACCGGGCCTTCGGGATGATGTGGGGCCTGGGCGGCTGGCTACTGACCCCGTTCCTGATGAAGATCGGCCCGGTCGAGGGCCAGAAGCTGCGTGACCGGGTGGTCGCCGAACTAAAGACCACCTTCGCCAGCCACTACACCCGGGAAATTTCCCTGGGCGAGGCGCTCAATCCCGATGTCATCGCCGCCTACAACCGCAAGGCCACCGGCGAGAAGTTCCTGATCAACCCCGCGAAGGCCTGACGGCGCAACGATCCGGCGGGTGCTGACGCACGGCGTCGCACCCGTCCCGGATTGAAACGCTTTTTTTGCACCTCATGCGGATACTGCCCCTGATGTGATCCTCAGAACGGGGAGTGGGGCGTGTACAAGGTCATTTCGTGTCTCGTGAACGAGCACGACTACAAGATGGTGCTCGTCGCCGGGGCGGTCTGCCTCTGCGCGTCGCTGACAGCCTTCCGGCTCTATTCCCGGATGAACGGCGCGAGAGGCCTGGTCCGGGGAGCCTGGCTGCTGCTCACCGCCCTGGTCGCCGGCTCCGGCGTCTGGGCCACCCACTTCCTGGCCATGCTGGCCTATGAGCCCGGCCTGAAGACCGGCTACTCGCCCACCGGCACGATGATGTCGCTGATGGTGGCGGTGCTGTTCATGGCCGCCGGCTTCTTCGCCGCCACCGCCAACCGCGACATCGCCAACAAGCTGGCCGGCGGCCTGCTGCTGGGTCTGGGCATCGCGGCCATGCACTACACCGGCATGTCGTCCTTCGTGACCCAGGGCGTCGTGGTCTGGGAAGCGGCCGTCATCGGCGCCTCGGTGGTGCTGGGTGTGATCGGCGCGGCGGCGGCCCTGGTTATCGCCGGGGACGCCCGCGGCGTGGCGCGGCAAGTCCTCGCCGGCGTCACCCTGACTGTCGCGGTCTGCGCCCTGCACTTCACGGGCATGGGCGCCATCACTATCATCCCCGACGCCAGCATTTCGGTGCCCGACCAGCTGTTCTCAGGCGGGGTCATGACCCTGGCCGTCGCCTCGATCACCGGCCTGATCATCCTGGGCGGCCTGGGCGCGGTGCTCATCGAATCGACCGCCACCCGCTCGGCGCTGGAGCGCATCCGCACCCTGGCCAACGCGGCCTACGAAGGCATCGTCGTGGTCCAGAACGGGGTCATCAAGGACGCCAACGCCGCCTTCTGCGACCTGGCCGGCGTCGAGCTGGACGATCTGCTCGGCAAGCCCTTCGGCCATTCCCTGCTGACCTTCGACGACGATCTGGGCGTGCGCACCGACGCCGAGCGCCGCGAGGGCCACATGCACCCGGTCTCCGGCGGAGCGTCAGTGCCCGTCGAGGTGTTCGCCCGCGTCATGGACGATGGGGCCCGCTTCGAGACCAAGGGCCTGACCGTGCTGGCCATCCGCGACCTGCGCGAGCGCCGCTCGGCCGAGGAGAAAATCCGCTACCTCGCCGAGCACGACGGCCTTACCGGCCTGCCCAACCGCAACGCCCTCCAGGCGCGTCTGGCCGCCGCCCTCGACCGCGTCGAGGCCTCCGGCGAGAACCTGGCCCTGGTCTGCGTCGACCTCGACCACTTCAAGGAAGCCAACGACCTGCACGGCCACCTGGCCGGGGACTGGGTGCTGATCGAGGCGGCCCGCCGGCTGCAGGCCAGCGTGACCTCGCCCTCCTTCGCCGCCCGGCTGGGCGGGGACGAGTTCGTGGTCGTGCAGATCACCGACGAGGATCAGCCGAGCGCCGCCGCCGAGCTGGCCGGCCAGCTGCTGGAGACCCTCAAGGAAGGCCTGGTCTACGAAGGCCAGGACCTGGCCATGGCCGCGAGCCTGGGCGTATCGCTCTATCCGGACGACGGCCGCACCGGCGAGGCCCTGCTGGCCAACGCCGACATGGCCCTCTACCGCGCCAAGGAAAGCGGCCGGGGCGCCTACCGCTTCTTCAAGCGCGAGATGGACGAGACCATCCGTGAACGGCGCAATCTCGCCCGCGAGCTGCGCCAGGCGATCCTCGACGAGGACCTGGTGGTCCACTACCAGCCGCAGGCCCGCGCCTGCGACGGCGAGATCCTCGGCTTCGAGGCGCTGGTGCGTTGGCGCCACGCGGTGCGCGGCATGATCCCGCCGCTGGACTTCATTCCGCTGGCCGAGGAGACCGGTCTGATCCTGCCCCTGGGCGAATGGGTGCTGCGCAAGTCATGCGTCGAGGCCGCCGCCTGGGACAAGCCGCTGAGCATCGCCGTCAATCTGTCGCCGCTGCAGCTGAACCAGCCGAACCTCGCCCAGCTGGTGCACGAGATTCTGATCGAGACCGGCCTGTCGCCCCTGCGACTGGAGCTAGAAGTCACCGAGAGCGCCCTGTTCAAGGACTACCAGCGCGCCCTGGACAACCTGCGCCGGTTGAAGGCGCTGGGTGTGCGCATCGCCATGGACGACTTCGGCACGGGCTTCTCGTCGCTGTCGACCCTGCAGTCCTTCCCGTTCGACAAGATCAAGGTCGACAAGAGCTTCGTCGAGAACATCCACCGCGACGCGCGCGCCACGGTGATCGTCAAGGCGGTGCTGGGCCTGGGCCGCAGCCTGGATATCCCGGTCGTGGCCGAGGGCGTCGAGACCGACGAGCAGCTGCAGTTCCTGCGCGGCGAGGACTGCGCCGAGGTGCAGGGCTACGCCATCGGCCGCCCGGCCCCCGCCGACACCCTGGGCGCCTGGACCAACGCCCTGCCGGCGGTGCTGATCGCCGCCGTTACGGCCAAGCCCGCGCCGACGCCCACTCTGCGCAAGCGTAGCAAGGCGGCCTGACGCCACCCCGGAGTTGGCCTGAGCAAATATCCATGTTCTACTCTTGTTCCCGTCGATTTGACGGCGTGAGGGCAAGACTGGATGCCTGCTACAGATCGTTCTGGTGACGAGCCGGTGCATCTCAATGAGGATGCGGACACCGGCGACCGGCTGTTGATTTACGCGACCGACAAGGGGCTCCGCGTTGAGTTGCGTTACGTCGGCGATGCGCTGTGGATGACGCAGGCCCAGATGGCGGAGCTGTTCGGTCGAGACGTCTCCGTCATCTCTCGCCACATCACCAATGTGCTTGAAGAAGGCGAGTTGCCGGAAGAGGGTTCTTTGCAAAAAATGCAAACAACCCGGGGCGGCCGGCCGGGCGTTCTCTATAGCCTCGATATGGTGATTTCCGTGGGCTATCGGGTGAGCTCGGCTCAGGCCACCCTCTTTCGGAAATGGGCTACGGGCGTCCTTGTTCGGTTCGCAACCAAGGGCTTCGTGGTCGATGCCGACCGTTTGAAGGACGGGGCGGAACAAGACCGGATCGCGGAACTTCGCGAAACAATCCGCGACATTCGTTCCGCTGAAGCGAACGTCTACGCCGAACTCCGACGCATCTGCGCGATGTGTCAGGACTACGACCCGCAATCTGATGATGCCCGCGAGTTCTATCGCCAGACCCAGGCCAAGTTCTTCTACGCCGTTGTGAACCGTACTCCATCGGAGCTTCTCCTCGAGCGAGCAGACGTATCGGCTCCCAACATGGGATTGCAGGCGTGGCCGAAAGAGACGATCCGCCAGCAGGACGCCGTTATCGCGAAGAATTATCTCGCGCCGGCCGAACTCAAAGAGTTGAACAGGCTCACAACGATCCTGTTGGATATTTTTGAAGACCAGCTCGAAGTGGGACGGCTCACGACGATGGCGCAGGCGTCAAAACTGCTTGAGCAGCAGCTTCAGGCCCTGGGTCGCCTGGTTCTAAGGGGCGGTGGTCAAATCGCGCACCATGCCGCGGAAGCGAAGGCCAAATCTGAATACAGGCGCTTTGATGAACACCGGCGAGCGTTGCGCAAGGCGCAGGCCGATGAGGAGCTAACGGCTCTGAAGCAAAGCGAAAAAGGCCTTCCGAAAACGCGCAAAAAGAAAACCTAGCGCCGCCTCAGTCCCCCCAGCACGCCACGCAACAGTTCGCGGCCGACCTGGCTGGCGATGGTGCGGACCAGGGTCTTGCCGAAGGCCTCGCCCATGCTCTGGCGGCCGGATGAGCGGGCGCGGGGCGCGGGTCGGGACTCGTAGCGGTCGCGCCTCGCCTGATCCCGTTCCCAGGCCTTTTCCTCGGCTTCCCGGCGCTCGGCGACCGCTTCGGCGGCGGCGGCCTCCTCCGCCTGTTTTGCCGCCAGACCGGCCTTGGCCTTGAGCGCCTCGAAGGCCGACTCCCGGTCCAGCGTCGTGTCGTACAGGCCCCGCACCGGGCTGGCGGCCATGGACGCCTGGCGCTCGGGCAGGGAGGCGGGACCCAGCCGTGACGACGGCGGCCGGATCTTGGTCATGGCCACCACCGTCGGCGCGCCGCGTTCGTCGAGCACCGAGACCAGGGCCTCGCCCACCCCCAGGTTCTGGATCGTCTCGGCGGTGTCGAAGGCCGGGTTGGGCCGGAACGAGGCCGCCGCCGCCCGCAAGCCTTTCTGCTCCGCGGGAGTGTAGGCGCGCAGGGCGTGCTGGAAGCGGTTGCCCAGCTGGGCCAGCACCGTCTCGGGAATGTCGGCCGGGTTCTGGGTGACGAAGAACACCCCCACGCCCTTGGACCGGATCAGCCGCACCACCTGCTCGACCTTCTCCAGCAGGGACCTGGGCGCGTCTCGGAACAGCAGGTGGGCCTCGTCGAAGAAGAACACCAGCCGGGGCTTCTCCGGATCGCCGATCTCCGGCAACTCCTCGAACAGTTCCGACAGCAGCCACAGCAGGAAGGTGGCGTAGAGCCGGGGGCTCTGGATCAGCTGGTCGGCGGCCAGGATGCTGACCACCCCGCACCCGGACCCGTCGACCCGCATCAGGTCCGACAGGCTGAGCGCCGGCTCGCCGAAGAAGTTGGCCGCCCCCTGGGTCTCCAGGGTCAGCAGGCCGCGCTGGATGGTTCCGACTGTGGCGGCCGAGACGTTACCGTACTCGGCGTCGATGCTCCTCTCGTTCTCGGCGACGTATTTCAGCGCCGCCTGCAGGTCCTTGAGGTCGAGCAGCAGCAGCCCCTCGGCGTCGGCCACCTTGAAGGTAATGTTGAGCACCCCCTCCTGGACCTCGTTGAGCTGCAGCAGGCGGGCCAGCAGCAGCGGTCCCATCTCCGAGACGGTGGCGCGGACCGGGTGGCCCTTCTCGCCGAACAGGTCCCAGCACACCGTCGGCGGCGCGTCGGGAGTCAGGGTCAGACCCATACCCTGGGCCCGGGCGATGAACTTCTCGTTCGGCGCGCCCGGCTGGCTGATGCCCGACAGGTCGCCCTTCACGTCGGCGGCGAATACCGGCACGCCGGCGTCCGACAGGGCCTGGGCGAGAATCTGCAGGGTCACCGTCTTGCCCGTGCCCGTGGCGCCGGCCACCAGCCCGTGGCGATTGGCCCGGTCGAGCCGCAGGACCTCGGGCTTGTCCGAGAAGCCGACAAAAAGGGTTCCCGGATCGCTGGCGCCGTCCATTCGTCGTCTCCCTGAGGCTTGCAGCCGAAGCTAGGCCGCCGCTGAACCTTCGCCAAGCGGGCGCATTGACGAATGGCTGGCGGACCGGGAGACTCGCCACTTCAAACGAGGAACGGCATGGCCAGGACGCCCGACAAGAAGGTCCCGCCGAAACCGGCGGCGAAGCCGGCGCGATCAACGCCGGTGTCGGTCAGACCCGAAGGCATTGGCCGCAACGCCCTGGTCATTTTGGTGGTGATTGCCGTGGGCGCCGCCCTGCACTGGATGCGCGGCATCCTCACGCCGCTGGCCCTGGCCATCTTTCTGGCCATCATGATCGACAGCTTCGCCCGGCGGCTGGAACATCACTGGCCCCGGTTGCCGGACACCCTTTCGCTGGCGGTGGCGATCGTGCTGTCCCTGGTGATCTTCGGCGTGACGGCGGTGGTCGTGGCCGGCAACGCGGTGTCCTTCGGCGACCGCCTGGATGTCTACGCCGCCCGGCTTAACATCCTGATCCAGCAGCTCGGCAATATCTTCACCTTCGCCGGCGTCGAGGCCCCGGCTTCGATCACCGAACTGTTCCGCAAGCTTGACCCGGCCAGGGCCCTTCAGGAGCTCGCCAAGGGCCTCCAGGGCATTCTCTCTGACGCCCTCTTCGTGCTGATCTACCTGGGCTTCATCGTCGCCGCCCGGCGGGGGTTCAAGCGCAAGATCGTGGCTCTGTTCCCACACAACGCCGAGCGCGACGAGGCGGTGGCAATCTTCAACCGCATCCGCTTCGGGGTGGAGCGTTACCTCTGGGTCCAGACCGTGACCGGGCTGATGATCGCGGGCGCCTCGTGGGTGGTGATGGCCCTGATGGGCCTGGACAACGCCCTGTTCTGGGCCTTCCTCATCTTCCTGGCCTCCTACATCCCGATCATCGGCGGCATCGTCGGCGTCGTTCTGCCGGTGGTGTTCGCCCTGGTGCAGTACGAATGGATCGGCTGGGCCGTCGTCCTGCTGGCGGCGCTGCAAACCATCCAGTTTGTGGTCGGCAACATCATCACCCCGCGCATGCAGGGCAACAGCCTGAACATCGACCCGGTGGTCGTCCTGTTGGCCCTGGCGTTGTGGGGCGCGCTTTGGGGGCTGCCGGGGATGTTCCTGTCCACGCCGCTGGCGGTGATGGCCATGATCATCCTCGCCGAATTCGAGGGCTCCCGCTGGATCGCCATCCTTATGTCCGAGAACGGCGACCCGCAAGGACTCGACGAGAACGGCCGCCGTCGCCGTGACGGTTCCCGCTTCGGCAAGGCCGATCGCGCCACTTGAAACGCGAGTTTCGTCGCTTATCTGAAGTCCTGTCCGGCGCCACTCCCCTGCCGCCGGACCGGACGGCGCCCTTCCTCCCCCCGAAAGCGGCGCCCGAGAGTAATCGCCCCGCCCCTCCCCCGGGTGAGGACGACGAGCGCCGCCGGATCCCCCCTCCGGCGGCGTATTCGTTTCCGGACCGCCTTTTTGTCGCTGTGGAAAGTTCTTGCTCGGCAAGACCCGTCGCGGTTGATCCGCGCCCCAAGCGGACTAGGCTGGCCGTGATCGTGATCGAAATTTTCCACGCGATCAGGATAAAAGAGGCGCGAAACTCACCATTCCCGGAGCGTCCTGGACCGTTGGACCGGCACTGGCCTGACGAAGGACGCCCCGGCGGAAAATCCTACGGGGAAACTTGATGAAGGGCGCAAGCCTTCACCCGGCCGCGCCGGGTCTCGATTCCGACAGTCTCGCCGTCGCCCTGGCCGAGGCGCTCGGGCGCCGGGCGGGGCCGCTGCCTGACGCCGAAGCGGCCTTCGTCGCCCAGGTTTTTCGCGATCTGTCGCCCGAGGAGCTGCCGGACGTCGGGGCCGGGGACCTGGCCGCCGCCTTCGCCGACCTGTGGCGGTTCGGGGCCGAGCAGGAGGGGCCCGCGCCCGCGATCCGCATCCGCCGCTGGTCTTCGGTCAGCGGCGATGACCTGGGCCGCGACCTGCTGGAGATCGTCCAGCCGGACCGCCCGTTCCTGGTCGACTCCATCATGGGCGAGATCGCCGAGACCGGCTTTCCGGTCCGCGCCATGTTCCACCCGCTGATCGACGCCGGCGGCCGTCGGCTGTCGCTGATCCAGGTTCATCTCGACCCGCTGGGCGAGGACCGCGCCGCCGGCCTGGTCGAGGCCGTCAAGGCGGTCCTGACTGACGTGCGGATGGCCGTCGAGGACTTCGCCGCCATGCGGGCCCTGATGGCCGAAACCATCGCCGAACTGTCCGGGGCCCCCGCCCCCGGGGCGGCGGACGAGCGGGCCGAGGACCTGGCCTTCCTCCAGTGGCTGGCCAGCGACCGCTTCGTGTTCATTGGGGCGCGGGTCTACGACTACCCCCGCACCGCCGACGGCGGCTACGCGGCCGAGGAGCCGGTCTACCGGCCCGAGGGGTGTCTGGGGGTGCTGCGTGACCAGGAGCGCCGCGTCCTGCGCCGCAGCAGCGAGCCGGCCCTGCTGACCAAGCAGCTGAAGCGGCACCTGGAGACCGACTCGCCGCTGATCGTGGCCAAGTCGAACCTGCGCTCGCGGGTCCATCGGCGGGCCTACATGGACTACATCGGGGTCAAGCGGTACGGCGCGGACGGCAAGCCGTCGGGCGAGGTCCGCTTCGTCGGACTGTTCACCGCCGAGGCCTACGATGCTCCGGCCCGCGAAGTGCCGATGATCCGCCGCAAGGTCGGCAACGTCGCCGCCCGCGCCGGCGTCTCGGCCGGCGGCCACAACGACAAGCGCCTGCGCAACATCCTCGAGACCTGGCCCCGCGACGAGCTGTTCCAGACCCCCGAGGACGAGCTGCTGGTCCTGGCCCTGGGGGTCATGCACCTCTATGACCGCCCGCGCGTGCGGCTGTTCGCCCGCCGCGACCCGTTTGACCGGTTCATCTCGGTGCTGCTGTTCGTGCCCCGCGAACGCTACGATTCCGGCGTCCGCGAGAAGGCTGGCCGCATTCTGGCCGCCGCCTACGAGGGGCGCGTTTCGGCCTACTATCCGAGCTTCTCCGACGCGCCGCTGGCCCGGGTGCACTTCATCCTCGGCGTGGACCCGGCCAGACATGTCGACCCGGACCTGACCCTGGTCGAGGCCGAGATCGCCGAAGCCGCCCGCACCTGGGAAGACCGCTTCGAGGCGGCCGTCCGGTCCGCCGCGGCCGAGGGCGCGGCCCCCGCCACCCTGGCCCGCTGGTCGGGCGCCTTCAGCAGCGGCTACCGTGAGTTCTATTCCGCCGACGAAGGCCTGGCCGATCTGGCCGAGGTCGACGCCATGACCGGCGAGGACTTTCGCACCCGCGCCTTCCGCGCCGTGGGCGACCCGGCCACCCGCTTCCGCTTCAAGATCTACCGCAAGGGCGGCGCCGCGCCGCTGGCGGCGATCATGCCCATCCTCGACCACATGGGCCTCAAGGCGCTGATCGAGGATGCCTTCGAACTGTCGCCCAGGGGCGGCGACGGCCAGGTCGAGACGGTCTGGGTCCACGAGTTCCTGCTTGAGGACGAGGGCGGCGAGCATCTGGTCTTCACCGAGGTCAAGGACGCCTATGAGTCGGCCTTCACCGCCGTCTGGACCGGCCGCACCGAGAGCGACGGCTTCAACCGCCTGGTGCTCGAGCTGGGGGTCTCCTGGCGCGAGGCGGCCCTGGTCCGCGCCCTGGCCCGCTATCGCCAGCAGTCGGGTCTCGATCCCAGCCAGCTGGTCCAGGAACAGGCCCTGTCCGACCATCCGGGCGTGGCGCGGCTGATCCTCGACCTGTTCCGCATCAAGTTTGACCCGGCGATCACCGCCGACATGAAGACCCGCGAGACCCGGGCCGCCGCGGTGATGGACGAGATCACCACGGCCCTGCAGGCGGTCGAGAGCCTCGACCACGACCGGGTCCTGCGCCGCCTTGCCCTGCTCGTCGGTGCGCTCAAGCGGACCAATTTCTACCAGACCGCCGCGGACGGCGGGCCCAAGCCCTACATCAGCTTCAAGATCGCCAGCCGCGAGCTGGAGGACCTGCCGGCGCCCAAGCCGTTCCGCGAGATCTTCGTCTGGTCGCCCCACGTCGAGGGCGTCCACCTGCGCTTTGGGCCAGTGGCCCGGGGCGGCCTGCGCTGGTCCGACCGCCGTGACGACTTCCGCACCGAGGTGCTGGGCCTGGTCAAGGCGCAGCAGGTCAAGAACGCGGTCATCGTGCCGGTCGGCTCCAAGGGCGGCTTCTATCCCAAGCACCTGCCCCGCGGCGGGACGCCGGACGCGATCCGCGCCGAGGGCGTCCGCGCCTACCAGACCTTCCTGTTTGGCCTGCTGGACATCACCGACAATATCGACGCCGACAACAACGTCGTGCGGCCGGCATCGGTGATCGCCCACGAGGGCGACGATCCCTATCTGGTGGTCGCCGCCGACAAGGGCACGGCGACCTTCTCCGACATCGCCAACGGCGTGGCCGTCTCCTACGGCTTCTGGCTGGGCGACGCCTTCGCGTCCGGCGGCTCGGCCGGCTACGACCACAAGGTCATGGGCATCACCGCCCGCGGCGCCTGGGAAGCGGTCAAGCGCCACTTCCGCGAGGCCGGCAAGGACATCCAGACCACTGACTTCACCGTGGTCGGCGTGGGCGACATGTCCGGAGACGTGTTCGGCAACGGCATGCTGCTGAGCAAGCACATCCGGCTCGTCGCGGCCTTCGATCACCGCCACATCTTCATCGACCCCAATCCGGACGCCGCCGGCTCCTGGAAGGAACGCGGGCGGATGTTCGCCCTGCCGCGCTCGTCCTGGGACGACTACGACCGGGCCAAGATCTCCGCCGGCGGCGGGGTCTTCTCCCGCGCCCTCAAGTCGATCGCCCTGTCGCCGGAAATCCGGCACGCGCTGGACATCAGGGCCGAGACCGCCTCGCCCGTCGAGCTGATGACCGCCATCCTGCGGGCCAAGGCCGAGCTGCTCTATCTCGGCGGCATCGGCACCTATGTGAAGGCGCGCGGCGAGACCAGCGCCGAGGCCGGCGACAAGGCCAACGACGCCATCCGCGTCAACGGCGCGGACCTGCGGGTCAAGGTGGTCGGCGAGGGCGCGAACCTCGGCCTGACCCAGGCGGGCCGCGTCGAGTTCGCGCGGGCAGGCGGGCGGATCAACACCGACGCCATCGACAACTCCGCCGGGGTCGACAGCTCCGACCACGAGGTCAACATCAAGATCCTCACCGGCATGGCCGAGCGGGCGGGCAAGCTCGACAGACCTCGGCGCGACAAGCTGCTGGCCTCGATGACCGACGAGGTCGGCCACCATGTTCTGGCCCACAACTACGATCAGACGCTGGCCGTCTCCCTGCTGGAACAGGACGCCGTCAGCGAGCTGGAGAACCACGCCCGGTTCATGACCGAGCTGGAGGCGGCTGGCCGGCTCGACCGGCGGGTCGAGGGCCTGCCGGACGCGGCGCAGATGCTCGATCTGGCGGCCGCCTGCAAGGGCCTGACCCGGCCGGAACTGGCGGTGCTGGTGGCCTACGGCAAGCTCGACCTGTTCGACCAGATCGTCGCCTCAAAGGCGCCGGACGATCCCGCCTTCGAGGCTACGCTGGAGGCCTATTTCCCCAGGCCCCTGGGCAAGTACGACGACGAGATGAAGCGCCATCGCCTGCGGCGCGAGATCATCGCCACGGTGATCGACAACGAGCTGGTCAACATCTGTGGCCCGACCTTCCCGGCGCGCCTGCGGGCGGCGGCGGGCTGCGACACCGGCGCCCTGGTCACCGGCTTCGAGGCGGCCCGGCGCATCCTGAACTTCCAGGACAGCTGGGACGCGGTGGCGGCGCTGGACGGCAAGGCGGCGGCGGAGGGCCAGCTGGCCCTGTTCCGGGCGCTGGCCCACATCATCCGCAGCCAGACCTTCTGGCTGGCGCGGCGGGCGGGTCCCGGCGGAGTCGACGGCCTGACCAGCCGCTATGGTCCGGCGCTGGCCGAACTGCGCGCCCTGACGCCGGGCATCCTGTCGTCCTTCGAACAGAAGGCGGTGGCCCGGCGGGCGGCGGCCTTCGTCAAGGACGGCGCCCCCGAGACCCTGGCCGCCAGCATCGCGGCCATCCAGCCCCTGACCACCGCGGCCGAACTGGTCGACCTGGCGGGGGATTTGGGCTGGTCGGTCGCCGCGACGGCCCGGCTGTACCATCAGGTCGGGGCGGCCTTCAGCTTCGACCGGCTGCGGGCGGCGGCAGGCGAAAAGCGCGGCGGCGACCACTTCGAACGGATGGCCGTCCGCCGCCTGATCGAGGACATGCTCGCCGAGCAGGCCCAGGTGGCCCGGGCGGTGATGGCCTTCGCCGGCAGCGCGGACTCGGCGGCCGACAACGATGCGGCCAAGGCCACGGTCGCCTCCTGGGCCCAGATGCACTCCGGCCCCGGCCGGGTGGTGCGGCGGACCATCGAGGAAATCGAACAGGCCGGCGGCGGCTGGACCTTCGCCAAGCTGACCATCGCCAACGCGGCTTTGCGCGAACTGGTGGCGTCGGCGAAGTAGCACCGAGCCGGGGACATGTACCGCCTTCGGTACGTGTCCCCTGCAGCTTGAAGCGGCCGGGGACACGCACTGAAGTGCATGTCCCCTAGACCAGCGCCGTCCTCAGCGCCCGCACGTAAAACTGCTCCGCCTGCGTCCGCAGATCGGCCCGGTAGCGCGTACGCGGGTCGTTGGCGTCGTCGTCGTCGAAGGCGTGGGTGGCGTCCGGGAAGGTCAGGACGTCGACCTGCAGGCCGTCGGCCTTGAGCCGGTTCAGGGCCTTCATCGGCCCGCCCGTCCCGACCACCGCATCCTTGCCGCCGAGCACGGCGAACACCTTCGGCCGCGCGCCCTGCCAACCCCGCGCGGAGGTCAGGGACGGGAAGCTGGCGTAAGGATAGACCAGGAAGGCGCCTCTCACCGCCTTGAGCATGCCCGGGTCGGCGTCGGTCAGGCCGGTCATCCGCGCTGCGCCATCGCCTTGCGCGAACCCGTCCATGATGGTCCAGCCGCCGTGGCTCCAGCCCGCGGCCATCACGCGGCTGGCGTCGGCCCAGGGTTGGCTCTTCAGCCAGTGCAGCATGGCGTAGAGATCGCCGGCCCGCTGCGCCCCGCGCAGAACCGTCCCGGTACAGACGAACAGGCTGCCGTCGAGCCGTGACATGCCCCGCGGTGTGAAGCTGTCGACGATGACCACCGCCGCCCCCGCATTCACCGCTGCTTCAGCGTAGCTGTTCTGGAACGGTTGCGACCCAGCGCAGCCGTGCATTTGCAGGGCCACCGGAAACGGCCCCGGCCCCGCCGGCTTGAGCACGCGAACGCCCCGCGCCAGCAGGTCGGCGCGCGCGGCGAGGGTCGAGGGCTGGGCGATCATGGGAGTCAGTATGTGAGCAAACACTCACATGTCAAGCGGCGTGCTGCGGGCCCCGGGCTTCGCCTCACCCACCTGATGACATCTGCCATTTGGCCTTGATGGAATGATGCGCTCCGGTCGGTCGCCCTGGTCAAGGACGGGCCCTTCGGGCCCACCGCTGCGCGGCCGCCGAAGGCGCTCCTTGGGCAGGTCGCCCGCCGGAGCAACACTGGCCCTCAAGACATCAGGGCAGGTCCGCCAAAGGAAACGGCCCAACGAGCGTCCCGCTAATGCCGGAACACCCGCACCCCCGTGAAGGCCATGGCCACGCCGCGCTCGTCGGCGGCGGCGATGACTTCTTCGTCGCGGATCGAGCCGCCCGGCTGGATGATCGCCGTAGCCCCCGCGTCGGCCGCCTGGATCAGGCCGTCGGCGAAGGGGAAGAAGGCTTCCGAGGCGCAGGCGCTGCCGGTCAGGTCGAGGCCGAAATCACCGGCGCGCATGGCCGCGATCCGGGCGCTGTCCTTGCGGTTCATCTGGCCGGCCCCGACCCCCAGAGTCTGGCCCCCGCGGGCGAAGACCACGGCGTTGGACTTCACATGCTTGGCCACCACGAAGGCGAACAGCATGTCGGCGATCTCGGCCGGCGAGGGCGCGCGTTTGGTGACGATCTTCAGGTCCGACGGCCTGATCAGCGACGCATCGCGGCTCTGAACCAGGAAACCTCCGGCGACGGAGCGGAACACCTCGCCGGCCGCGCGCGGATCGGGCAGGGCGCCGGTGACCAGCAGGCGCAGGTTCTTCTTCGCCTCAAACACGGCGATAGCGTCGTCGTCGGCCTCGGGAGCGATCACCACCTCGGTGAACACCTCCACGATGGCCTCGGCGGCCTTGCGGTCGAGCCGGCGGTTGACCGCGACGATGCCGCCAAAGGCCGAAACCGGGTCGCATTCCAGCGCCCGTTGATAGGCGCTCAGCAGGTCGCCGCCGGTGGCCACGCCGCAGGGATTGGCGTGCTTGACGATGACGCAGGCCGGTTCGCTGAACTCGGCGACCAGCTCGAAGGCCGCGTCGGTGTCGGCGATGTTGTTGTAGCTGAGCGCCTTGCCCTGCAGCTGGCGGGCGTTGGCCACGCCGGGCCGGGCCGGGCCGTTGGCGTAGAAGGCCGCCGTCTGATGCGGGTTCTCGCCATAGCGCATGGTCTGGATCAGGGTCCCGGCGATGGCCTTGCGGGCCGGGGCGGCCTGCTCCAGCTGCTGGGCGAACCAGGTCGAAATGGCCGCGTCATAGGCCGCCGTGCGGGCATAGGCGCGAGCCGCCAGGGCCTTGCGCAGGTCGAGGGAGGTGGCTCCGCCATCCCGCATCTGGGCGATGACCTCGGCCATGTCCGCCGGGTCGGTGCAGACGGCCACATAGCCGTGGTTCTTGGCCGCCGAGCGGATCATCGCCGGTCCGCCGATGTCGATGTTCTCGACGCAGGTCGCGTAGTCGCCGCCGGCCGCGACCGTGGCCTCGAAGGGGTAGAGGTTCACATAGAGCAGGTCGATGCCGCCGATGCCGTGGTCGGTCATGGCCTTCGCATGGTCCACCGCGTCGCGGACGCCCAGCAGCCCGCCATGCACCACCGGGTGCAGCGTCTTGACCCGCCCGTCCATCATTTCGGGAAAGCCGGTCAGATCGGAGACGTCCTTCACCGGTAGTCCCGCCGCGGCGATCGCCGCCCGGGTGCCGCCGGTGGAGACCAGTTCGACGCCGAGGTCGGTAAGTATCTTCGCGGCCTCCACGAGGCCGGTCTTGTCCGACACGGAAAGAAGCGCGCGCCTGACGGTGACGCGATCGGGGGAAGCGGGATAGTCGGGGGCGGCAGGCATGGGTCTGGTCTCCGGTGACGTGAGGAGCCCAGGCGCGCGGCTTATGAGGTCCGCGCTCCCCGGTGGTCACCCACCTCCAGCGCCAGTCACGCGAACGCGGCGGAAAATAGGGGGCGGGGGCGGGGAGTCAATGATCGTGACGATCCTCCCCTCGCAGAGGGGAGGGGGACCATGCGGAGCATGGTGGAGGGGGCGGCGCCGGCATCACCGGAAAGACCTGAATTCGGGATAGGACCGCTGGCCTTCGCGCTGCCCCTCCACCGCCCTCCGGGCGGTCCCCCTCCCCACTTCGTGGAGAGGATTGAGGAAGGTCTACCCCTCCGCCCGCGACAGTTTCCAGCGCACGCGGCCGCCCTTGTCGTCGCTGGCCTGGCCGCGCAGGACGATCTGGACCGTGCGGCGGGGAAGGCCGTTCTCGATGTGCAACGAGCCCTCGACGGAGACCTCGACGGCGTCGTTGCGCAGCCACCAGCCCTGTTCGGACGGCCCCTTGAGCAGCACGCTCTTGTGGTCGCGGGCCAGCGAGGCGCGGGCGTCGGGATGCAGGTGGAAGCGGACGGTGAAGGGGAAGTAGCGGCGCGGGCCGTCGCTCTCCGTCTCGACCTTCGGACGGAAGCTGTCCTCGCCGCGCAGTTCGTCCAGCACGCGGTCGAGGAACAGCTTGCGCTCGTGGATCAGGCCGAACCGCGAGACCCAGCCGTCGTGGGACACCTCGAGCCAGGCGGCGGCGGCGGACTCGTGACGCTTGACCTCGACCTTGCGCGGCGCGCCGACCAGCCGCGCGCCCAGAGCGGCCGCCGGGAAACCGCGCAGGGGCTGGCCCGTGGACATGTCGGCCAGGTTGGCCGTCGAGGCCGCATCGGTCAGGCGCAGGGCGTGCGAGGCGCCGGAATCGGCGGTCCAGGCGCAACCGACGATCAGCCGGTCGGTCCCGCAGACGATCTCCATGGCCGCCGGCTGGGCGCAGGCGGTGACGCTCCAGCGACCTCGCGCGGGCAGGCCGGCGTCGATCATCACGGTCATGCCGCCCGACTCCAGTCGCTCGAAGCCGCCATGCGGCGCGCGGCGGCGGGCGCGGGCCTCGCCCTCCTCATGGGCCAGGGCGGCGGCGACACGGCGGGGGCCCACGGCCTCGCCCCCCTGGAAGTCGGCCAGCCGGTTGTCGGGCATGACAAAGAACCGCGTCGCCGCGCTCAGCCGGTCGATGGCCCGCGGCAGGTCCTCCGGCCCGGCCTGGCCGCGTTGATGCAGGGCGTCGTCGAGGGTCAGAAGGTCGAACAGCAACTCCAGCCCGGCCTGGGGCGAGCGGCTGGCGTGGACGCCCTCGTGGCTGACAACGGCGGCCAGGTCATGCCTGAGGCGGGTCACCGCCGCATCGATCAGCCGCTCCCCGGCCTCACCGCCGAGGGCGCAGCCGGCCACCCCGGCCGCCACCGCCCGCTCCAGCGCCCGCTCGGGGGCCTGGCCGATGGCGGCCAGATGGCGGGCCTGGCGGGCGAGGTCGTCGAGCACCAGCGCGCGCTCGGCGTCTGACGCGCCGCTGGTCAGCCGCCGCGCCGCGCAGGCCAGGTTGAACACCCGCCGCTCGATGATTTCCGGCCCCCAGGAAAAGCCGTTCCACTTGCCGAACACCCGCCGCCAGTCGAGGGCCAGCCGCAGGCCCAGCTTCGCGCCCGCGTCGCCGGCCGCCAGCAGGTCGCCCATCCAGCCCATCCGGTGCAGGGCCACGGCGAAGCGGCGGTCGGGGCTGGGCCGGTCGAAGGGATCGCCCTGCGGCCCCACCACCAGCTCGGTCCCCGCGAGGTCGAAGATGCCGGCCAGGATGCGGCGACCCCGCTCGGGTTCCACCGGCCGCAGGTCGCGCGGGTTGGCCGCCATGCCCTCGGGCCGGGGCCCGGCAAGGGTCATGCGGTGCAGGGGCGTGCCGAACCACTCGCGTTCGGCCAGGCGACGAACGCTTTCCCCGGCGGCCTGAAGGGCGAGCGCGGCGGAGGAGGCGGAGGGCAGTTTGGGGGCGTCCATCCCGCCGGGCTCAGACGCCCTTCAGGGCGCGGATGTTGCTGGCGTAGGCGTCCTGGCCGCCCTTGAACACGGCCGAGCCGGCGACCAGGGCCGTGGCCCCGGCGGCGATGCACTGGCGCGCGGTCACCGGCGTCACGCCGCCGTCGACTTCGAGGATGATGTCATGGCCCGAGGCGTCGATCATGGCCCGCAGGCGCTCGATCTTGTTCAGCTGCGCGGTGATGAAGCTCTGGCCGCCGAAGCCCGGATTGACGGTCATCACCAGCAAGAGGTCGATATCCTCGAGGATCCATTCGACGCACTCGACCGGGGTCGAGGGGTTGAACACCACGCCCGCCTTGCAGCCCAGTTCGCGGATCCGTTTCAGCGAGCGATGCAGATGCGGCCCGGCCTCGGGATGGATGCTGAGGATGTTGGCCCCGGCGGCGGCGAAAGCCTCCAGGTAGGGGTCGGCCGGGGCGATCATCAGATGGACATCCATCGGGATCGAGACGTGCGGCCGCAAGGCCTTCACCACGTCCGGGCCGATGGTGATGTTGGGCACGAAATGGCCGTCCATCACGTCCACATGCAGCCAGTCGGCGCCGGCGGCCTCCACGGCGCGGCACTCCTCGCCCAGACGGGCGAAGTCCGACGCCAGGATGGAGGGGGCGATGATCGGGGCGGCCATGCCTTGGTCTAGCCGGACCAAGCCGGCGGAACAAGGACGGGAGGCCCTTCAGATGCTCCCCATCGGGGGAGCTGTCGGCGAAGCCGACTGAGGGGGTCACCCGAGACCTGAGCGGACCCCCTCCGTCGCTGCTGCGCAGCGCCACCTCCCCCGATGGGGAGGATCAGGTCTTGCGCACCATCCTGGCGGCGAAGAAGCCGTCGATGCCGCCGTCCAGATGCTGGGGCAGGATGCGCAGCCAGCCCTCGGGCGAGACACTGGCCGCCGGCGCGCCGCCCTCGCCGGGGGTGACCGGGGCAAGGGTGAACTCCGGATGGCGGGCGAGGAAGCCGCGCACCTGGGCCTCGCCCTCCTCCGGCTCCAGCGAACAGACGCAATAGACCAGCCGCCCGCCCGGCTTCACCCGGCCGGCGGCGGACTCGAGCATGCGGGTCTGAACCTCGGCGAGACTGGCGATATCGCCCGGCGCGGCGGCCCAGAGCACGTCCGGATGACGGCGGAAGGTGCCGGTGGCCGAGCAGGGGGCGTCCAGCAGCACCGCGTCGAAGGTCCGCTTGTCGGGCCACGACCGGGCGTCGGCCGTGACCACTTCGGCGGACAGCTGGACGCGGGCGAGGTTCTCCGTGACGCGTTTCAGGCGGTCGGCGGAGCGGTCGAGGGCGACCACGCTGGCGCCGGCCGCGGCCAGCTGCAGGGTCTTGCCGCCGGGGGCGGCGCAGAGGTCCAGGGCCGTCTCGCCCGGCCGCACGGCCAGCAGCCGGGTCGGGATGGCCGCGCCCGCGTCCTGCACCCACCAGCGCCCCTCGGCGAAGGCCGGCCATTCGGCCAGGTCGCCGCGCCGCGCCGTGCGGATCGACCCGCCGGGCAACACTTCGCCCTCCAGCAGCTCAGCCAGGGCCGCGGCGTCGGCGGGATCGCGGGCGGTCAGATCGGTGGCCGGCTCCAGGGCGATGGTCGCGGCGATGGCCCGGGCGCCGTCGGCGCCGAAGGCGGTCTGCCAGCGGGCCATCAGCCAGGCGGGGGCCAGGGCCTCCGGGTCGTCGGCCGGTTTGCCGTCCCGCTGCAGCCCGCGCAGCACCGCGTTGATCAGGCCCTTGAACTTGCGGGTCGCCTGCACCCGGTCAGCCAGGGCCACCATGGTCGAGACCGCCGCGTGGTCGGGGACGTCGAGCCAGAACAGCTGGGCCATGCCCAGCCGCAGCAGGGTCTTCACCCGTTCGGGCGGGGCGCGCTGCAGCTTGGGTTCCAGGGCGCGGTCGATGGCCCCCAGCCGTCGCAGGGTCGCCATGGTCAGGGCGCGGGCGAAAGCCCGGTCGCGCGGCGACAGGCCGCGCGTGGCCGAGCCGGACAGGGCTTCGTCCAGGCCGGCCCGCCGGGCCAGGGCTGCTTCCAGGAACTGGGCGGCGGCCTCCCGGGCGGGGAGGCCGACCTCTTCGGCGTCACTCATCCGCGCCCCGTGCCCCGTCCGGGCGCGCGGCGCAAGAGGGTGGTCACGCGACTGGCTTGCGCCAGCCGGAGATGACCGCGATGAGGAAGCAGATCATGCCCAGGATGGTCGGGGCCTCGGCGGCCATCATCACCTGCCCGGACAGCTTCTCCATCATCACCTGGGGCAGCAGAATGGCCATCAGGACCGCGCCGACCGAGGACAGGATCATGTTGATCCAGGCCAGCAGGCCCGGCGTGGCCACGCCGGGCAGGGCGTAGAAGCCGCCCATGATCGACAGGGTGACCCAGCCCACCAGATTGAGGTGGGCGTGGGCCGGATGCAGGCTGTGATCGCCGGTGATCCCCATCTGGGACCCCCAGATCATGCCGGCGAGGCCACACAGGGTGGCGATGGTAAAAAAGGCGATCGAGACGCGAGGCATGGGCCGTTCCCCCAAAAACAGCGCCCGCCCCTTGCGGGCGGGCGCCACGAAAACAGTGTTCGACGGACGGATCAAGCCGTCAGGGGCGCGGCCTGGCGGGCGCCCAAACGGACCCTCAGACTGAGGAACACGGCCAGGGCGAAGCTGGCGAATCCACCGATCACGGCGAACGACCCGGCGGCGATCAGGGGCGCGAGCTGCTGCTGGGTGGCGGCCCCGGTGAACAGAAGGCCAAGGCCGGTGATCATGCAGACCACGCCGGCGGTGGAGAGGAAGAAGTTGGTCTTCACCAGCCAGAGCGGCGTATCCTTGCCCAGCAGGGCGTAGAAGCCGCCCATGATTGACAGGCTGACCCAGCCCAGCAGGTTGAGGTGGGCGTGTGCGGGGGCCGTACTGAAGTCATGAGTGAGGCTCATGTACAAACCCCAGTTGGCGCCGACCAGGATGCACAGACTGGCGGCGAAAAAGAAGGCGTTAGGCCAACGTGACATAGTTGTAATGCTCCCGTTTTGGTTTTGTTTGCTTGGGCCGCGCCGTAAACCACCGCCAATCACTGTTCGCAAGCCGGAGTTCTGTTAAAACTTGTCCATGGAAAACGATCAGAATGGCGACCTGCCGCCGGGCGCCAATCCCGACAAGGTCCTCGCCCCCGCGGCCCGCCGGGCGCTGGAGGAGGCCGCCGCGCGCCGCGCCGCCGGTCCGCCCGCCGACCTGCCGCGGGAGGAAGGCGGGCCGGCCGGGCTTGAGCCCACGCGCTACGGCGACTGGGAGCGCAAGGGCCTGGCCAGCGACTTTTAGGGCCGCCCGGCGCGAAGTTTAACCACGCCGCCTTCGCCCCTCAGGGGCAAGGGTTCGCCGCCATGCCGCCGCCGACCTAGGCTTGTCCCTTCACGGCGCTTGGAGGCGGCCATGGTGAAGTGGATCGGCAGGCTGTCGGCGGCGGTGATCACCTTGCTGGTGCTCGCCCGCGCGGCGGCCGCCCACGACTACCCTCCGCCCCCGGCCCCCTATCCGGCCGACTATGGCTACGCCTCGACACCCGGCCAGCCGGCGCCCGCGCCCGGGCAGGGCTACGGCTACTATACGGTTGAGACCTGCTGCGCCCGCGCGCCGCAACCGGCCCCCCCGCCGCCGCCGCCCCCGGCGGCCTGCCCTGATCCCTGCGGCGGCTACGGTTACGGCGGCGGGTACGGCCAGACCGGCGGCTACGGGCAACCCCAGGGCCGTCCGCAGATCTTCGTCGAGGACTTGTACGGCCAATGGCATGAGGCTTCGGGCGAGGAATATGAGCGGGCCTACGCCTATGCCCGGCAACAGTCGCCCCAACCCGGTTCATCGCCCCGGTATGCGGACGCGCGGGGACCCTGCTGCGGGTATCAGCCGCCGGCCCCGCCGCCGTATCAACCGCCACCTTATCAGCCGCCGCCCTATACGCCCCCGCCGTCCTGTGGCGGCTGCTGCGCATCCTATCCGCCGCCGGGCTACCCGCCCGCGCCGTCCTGTCCGCCGTCCTACCCGCCGGGCTATGGCGAGGTGCGGCTGAACGACAGCTTCTTCTGGGGCGGCGGCGGCGTGGGTCCCGAGGTGGTCTATTCCGGCGGCGGCGGTGGCGGGGGCTACGCCTATGCCGGCGCGAGCGCGTCAGCCGGCGCGAGTGCCAGCGCGCGGGTCACCGTCCGCATCGGCGGCGGCCGTCCGCCCGGCGGCCATCGTCCCCCACCCAAGCGCGGCTGCGGCTGCCACTAGTGTCCCGATTCCGAAGTTCGCTCGCGGCTTGATCCGGCAATGAGGCGAACTTCAAATCCAGCACACTAAGCCGCTGACATCTCCTCCGCGATCCGCCGGGCGGCGTCCCGCGGATCCGCCGCCGCCGTGACGGGCCGTCCCACAACCAGATGACTGGCGCCGCTTTGCAGAGCCTCCAGCGGCGTCGCCGCGCGGGCCTGGTCGTCCTTGCCGGCCCAGTCCGGCCGCACCCCCGGCGTTACCACCAGGAAGTCGGGGCCGCCGATCCGCCGCGCCAGGGCGGCCTCGTGCGGGCTGGCCACCACCCCGTCGGCGCCGGCGTCGACGGCCTGGCGGATGCGCCGTTCGACCAGCTGTTCGACGCCCATGCCGTAGCCGATCTGCGCCAGATCCTGGCCCGACAGGCTGGTCAGCACCGTGACCCCGAGGATCTTCGCCTGGCGGTCGCCGCCGCGGCCCTTGACCGCCGCCGCCAGCACCTGGGGCTGGGCGTGGACCGTCAGCAGGTCGCAGGCGCCGGCGCCGACGATCGCCGCCGTGGCCTTTTCGACCGTGGCGCCGATGTCGTGCAGCTTCCAGTCGAGGAACACCTTGCGACCCCGCGCCTTGAGGTCGCGCGCCATGTCCATGCCGCCGACGGCCAGCATCTGCAGACCGATCTTGTAGAAGCTGACCTGGTCGCCCAGCGTCTCGACCATGTCTTCGGCCTCGGCGCGACCGGGCAGGTCCAGGGCGATGATCAGGCGCGGATCGGCGGGCATGCGGGCTCCAGGCGCCGGGTGGCGCAAAACAGCGTGATTTGGGCTAAGACGGTTGCATGACCGCCTCCGAATACGCCGTCAACTTCTTCGTCGCCCTGTTCGCGCTGCTCGACCCGATCGGCAACGTGCCGGTGTTCGCCGCGGCCACCGCGGGGGGCATCGCCGCGGGACGCCGCTGGGTGGCGGTCTACATCTCGCTGTTCGCCTTCGTGTTCATGAGCTTCTTCTTCGTCAGCGGCCTGGCCCTGCTGGAGTTCTTCGGCATCTCCCTGCCGGCCTTCCGCATCGCCGGCGGGGTGATCCTGTTCCTGATGGGACTGGAGATGGCGCGGGACGACTTCACCGCCATGTTCGCCGACGCGGCCGAGGGGACCGAGGACGCCGGTCCGCGCGCCTACGCCCGCCGTCGGTTCGAGCGGCTGATCGTGCCCTTCGCCATGCCGCTGCTGATCGGCCCGGGGGCCATCTCGACGGTGGTGATCTACGCCAGCGAGGCGAAGACACTGGGCATCGAGGGCTTCGCTGCCGGCATCGGGGTGATCGCGGCGGTGTCGCTGCTGACCATGATCTGCTTCTGGATGACGCCCCTGATCTCGAAGCTGCTGGGCCGGATCGGCATGACCATCATCGTGCGGGTGCTGGGGCTGATCCTCTGCGCCATGGCGGTGCAGTTCGTGATCATCGGCGTCGCCGACACCGCCAGGGGCGTGATCATCAAGACCGACGTCTCGGCGCCGTACGCGGCGGAGAAGTAGGAGGCCCGCGCGGGGACATGCACTTCAGTGCGTGTCCCCTATTTGTCGCGCGCTCGCCCAATTGACAGCCGGCCGTCTGAGAGAGGGGACACGCACTGAAGTGCATGTCCCCGCGCATCAAGACTCACACTTTCCGGAACCGTCCGCCCTGGCTGGCCATCAGCGCCAGGCCCCAGTCGTCGGGCAGCACCTTGGCCAGGGCGGCGATGGCCTTGTTGGGCGCGCCGGTGACGCAGACCGGGCGGTTGGCCTCGGCGGCCTCATAGCCCGTGGCCGCGACCTCATCGGCGCCCATCCACAGCCATTCGGGGGTCGCCTGGCTGACCTGCGCCCGGGTGGCGTTGACGTCGTGGAATTCGGAGAAGGTGAACCCCGGGCACAGGGCGCTGACGTGCACGCCCGTGGCCTGGTTCTCCAGGTGCAGGCTCTGGGAGAACTTGACCAGGAAGCTCTTGGTCGCCGCGTAGAGGGTGTGGCCGGCAGAGCCGGGCGCCAGGCCCGCCAGGGAGGCGACATTGACGATGCGGCCGAACTTCCGCTCGACCATGCCCGGCAGGACCTTGTGGGTCAGCTCGCAGACGGCCACCAGCATGACCTGCAGCATGGACCGCTGGTCCGGCCACTGGGTTTCGGCATAGGCGCCGGGCAGGCCGTAGCCGGCGTTGTTGATCAGGGCGTCGACCACCCGGCCATGGGCCTCGATCTGGGCCAGCACCGCGTCGACCGCGCCCGCCTCGCCCAGGTCGGCGGCAATGACGATGGCCTCCACCCCGAACCGCAGGCGGATTTCACCCGCCAGGGCCTCAAGGCGATCAGCCCGCCGGGCGGTGAGGGCCACGTCGTAGCCGTGGCCGGCGTAGATACGGGCGAAAGCAGCGCCGATGCCGGCGGAGGCGCCGGTCACCAGCGCAAGGCGGCGAGCCATGCGGGCGGACCCTTCGAGGAACTGGGACCCCAAGATTGGCCCGCCCGCCGACCCGGTCAAGCGGCGTCAGGCCGCCTGGGCCAGTTCGCGGTCCGCTGAGTCGCCGGCCGCGACAGAATTGACGACAGCTGTCAGGCGGGAGCCTTGAGCAGATCGGCGACCATGATCCGCGACAGCCGCTCGGAGGCGGCGGCGTCGGCCGCCTTGATGGCCGCGCTGACGGCCTCGGGGATGAGCTCGCCCACCGGACAGCCCTTGGCCCCCGGCGGGGCGACGCCCAGGTGGGTGCAGCCGCCGACCGCCTTGAGCACCCTGTCCAGGCTGATGGTCGTCGGATCGACCTTCAGCCAGGCCCCGCCGCCGGCGCCGGCGCGGGTGTCGATCAGCCCGGCGCGAGCCAGCATGGCCGTCACCCGCCGCACCACGACCGGGTTTGTCGGCATGGAGGCGGCCAGTTCGGCGCTGGAAATCGCCCGCCCGGCCGCCGTCGCGTCCTTGTGCGCCAGATAGGCGAGGGCGTGGGCCGCGACGGGGAATTTCTGGCTGTCTGACATGGCTGGAGGACGAAGGTAGGAAAGCCAAGGGTCCCGCGCCACGAAATTCGTCGAATGGCGTTGTCAGACATGCGATTGAACCGCTTGCGGATTGGGTGTATCGCCGCCGCCGCACTCGCAAGGGACCAGGCGACGGGGCTTTCCCGCCGTGATCCCGGAGGGATCTGATGGCTTCCGAGGCCCCTGGCGCGCCCGCTCCGCAAACGGCGGCGCCGACGACCACCTCCCCGCACGCTTCCGAAGGGCACGGCTCGCAGGGCTTCCTGGCCCTGGCGATCGGCTCGATCGGCGTGGTCTTCGGCGATATCGGCACCAGCCCGCTCTATGCCATGCGCGAGGCGCTGGCCCAGTCCAAAAGCGGCGGGGCCACCGAACTCGCCGTGATGGGCGTGGTGTCGCTGGTGATCTGGGCGATGTTCCTGGTGGTGACGGTGAAGTACGTCATCCTGTTGATGCGGGCCGACAACAAGGGCGAGGGCGGCACCCTGGCCCTGATGGCCCTGGCGCGCCGCACCCTGACCAAGACCACCGGCAAACGCTCGGCCGCGGTCTTCTTCCTCGGCGTGGTGGGCGCGGCGCTGTTCTATGGCGACGGCGTCATCACCCCGGCCATCACGGTACTGTCGGCGATGGAGGGCCTGCGAGATGCGCCGGGACTGGGCTCGCGGGTCGAGCCCTACATTCTGCCGATCTCCGCCGGCGTCCTGGTGGCGCTGTTCATGGTCCAGTCGCGCGGCACCCACCGGGTCGCCGCGTTCTTTGGCCCCATCACCCTGCTGTGGTTCGTGGTGCTGGGCGGCCTGGGGCTGTTTCACCTCAAGGACGACCTGTCGATCTTCTGGGCCTTCAACCCCTGGTACGGGGCCCGCTTTCTGTGGGAAAATGGCTTCCTCGGCTTCGTCATCCTCGGCAGCGTCTTCCTGGTCGTCACCGGAGCAGAGGCGCTCTACGCCGACATGGGCCACTTCGGCAAAGGGCCGATCCGCGCCTCCTGGCTGGTGGTGGTCTTCCCCTGCCTGGCCCTGAACTACCTGGGACAGGGCGCGATGATCCTGGCCCACCCGGAGACGCGCCATAATCCGTTCTGGGAGATGGTGCCCCAGTTCGCCTACTGGCCGATCCTGACGCTGGCCGCCTGCGCCAGCGTGATCGCCAGCCAGGCGGTGATCACCGGCGCCTTCTCGGTGACGCAACAGGCGGTGCAGCTGGGCCTGCTGCCGCGCATCGACATTCGCCGCACCAGCGAGACCCAGGCCGGGCAGATCTATGTGCCGCAGGTCAACACCATGCTGATGATCGGCGTGCTGGTCCTGCTGTTCAGCTTCCGCAACTCCAGCGCCCTGGCGTCGGCCTACGGCATCGCCGTGACCGGCTCGATGTTCGTCGACACCCTGCTGGCCTTCGTCATCGTCAAGGCGGCGTGGAAATGGAGTTGGCCGGCGACCCTGGCGGTTCTGACGCCGCTGGTCCTGCTCGACCTGACCTTCATCTCGTCCAATCTGCTGAAGATCCCCGACGGCGCCTGGATGCCGCTGGTGTTCGGCGCCGTGCTGGTGCTGATCATGTGGACCTGGACCAAGGGCGCCCAGCTCCTTACCGAGAAGTCACGGCGAGACTCGGTGCCGCTGGCCGACCTGATCGAGATCCTCAAGGCCCGGCCGCCGCACCGCGCCCCCGGCACGGCCATCTTCCTGACCAGCGACCCGGACATGACCCCGGTGGCCCTGATGCACAATCTCAAGCACAACAAGGTGCTGCACGAGAAGAACGTCATCGCCACCGTGCGCACCGCCGAAACCCCGCGGGTCAGCGAGGCCGACCGGGTCAGGATCGAGCCGGTCAACGACGACTTCAAGAAGCTGGTGATCAGCTACGGCTTCATGGAAACGCCCAACGTGCCTAAGGCCTTCGCCCTGCTGCGCAAGCAGCAGGGGCTGAAGTTCGACATCATGTCGACGAGCTTCTTCCTCGGCCGCCGCTCAGTGATCGCCTCGGCCCACAGCGGCATGCCCCTGTGGCAGGACAAGCTGTTCATCTTCCTCATGCGCAACGCCGCCAACCCGACCGACTTCTTCAAGATCCCGCCGGGCCGTGTGGTGGAGCTGGGCGCGCAGGTCACGGTCTGACCCGATGATCCAGGGCCTCTCCATCGCCGGCGACGTGTTCTGGATCCTCGGCCTGGCGCTGATCAGCGCCCTGTCCTGGGGCGCCTGGAAGCGCATCCCGGCTGAAACGAAGGTTCCGGTAGCCTGGAAGGGCGGGGCCGTGTCCGCCCGCGCCCACCGCCTGCCCGCCCTGTGGCTGGTCCCGGTGCTGGCCTTCGCCATCGGCGTCTGGCTGAAGTTCGAGAGCCGCGCGCCGGGCATTGACCTTGACGGCGCCCTGATCGCGCTCGGCGTCCGCGCCACCCTCGCACCGCTGATCGCGGTCCTGCACATGGGCCAGATCCGCCGCGCGCTGGCGACCCTCGAGGCCGAGGGCGCGCTCGGCCCGTCCCGATAAGGCCACAAACCGGCGGCCATCCTGCCGGCATGATCGACCGCCGCGCCCTGCTGGCTGCCCTGCCGCTCGTCGCCGCGCCGGGCCTTGCCCGCGCCGACGCCGACTGGCCCGCCCGGCTGGTGGCCGCGGCGAAGGCGCAGGTCGGCCGCACCGTCCTCTACGACCCCGCCTATGTCCGCCTGCCCTACCCCGGCGGCGACGTGCCGATCGACCGTGGCGTCTGCACCGACGTGGTCATCCGCGCCTATCGCGCCGCCCTCGGCATCGACCTGCAGAAGCTGGTCCACGAGGATATGCGCCGCGCCTTCGCCGCCTATCCGAAGACCTGGGGGCTGCCCCGTCCAGACAGCAACATCGACCACCGCCGCGTGCCCAACCTGGAGACCTTCCTGACCCGCAGAGGCGCGGCGCGGCCGGTGGCGGCGCCCTGGCAGGCCGGCGACCTGGTCACCCAGCGCCTGCCCGGAAACCTGCCGCATATCGTTATCGTCACCGGCGGCCGCTCGGCCCTCGGCCAGCCCCTGGTGGCGCACAACATCGGGGCCGGAACGCGGGTGGAGCCGATCCCGGTGTTCGCCCGCAACACCGGCCGATTCCGCTTCGGTCCCGATCAGGCTTGACCTGAGCCCCCCGGCGCCCTTGAACGCGCCGTTCTCTGTCCACTCCCCAGGATACTCGCCCGTGCCCGCCCAGAAGTCCGTCAAGAAGGTCGTCCTCGCCTATTCGGGCGGCCTCGACACCTCGATCATCCTCAAGTGGCTGCAGACCGAGTACGGGGCGGAGGTCGTCACCTTCACCGCCGACCTGGGCCAGGGCGAGGAAATCGAGCCGGCGCGCGCCAAGGCCCTGGCCGCCGGGGTCAAGCCGGAGAACATCTTCATCGAGGACGTGCGCGAGGAGTTCGTCCGCGACTACGTCTTCCCGATGTTCCGCGCCAACACGGTCTACGAGGGCCAGTACCTGCTCGGCACCTCCATCGCCCGGCCGCTGATCGCCAAGAAGCAGATCGAGATCGCCCGCAAGACCGGCGCCGACGCGGTCAGCCACGGGGCTACCGGCAAGGGCAACGACCAGGTCCGCTTCGAGCTCGGCTACTACGGCCTGGAGCCCGACATCACGGTGATCGCCCCCTGGCGCGAATGGGACTTCAAGTCCCGCGAGGCCCTGCTGGAGTTCGCCGAGAAGCACCAGATCCAGATCACCAAGGACAAGCGCGGCGAGGCGCCGTTCAGCGTCGATGCCAACCTTCTGCACAGCTCGTCCGAGGGCAAGGTGCTGGAGGATCCGGCGGTCGAGGCCCCCGAGTTCGTTCACATGCGCACGATTTCGCCCGAGGACGCGCCGGACAAGCCGCAGGTCTTCACCATCGATTTCGACAAGGGCGACCCGGTGGCCATTGACGGGGTGGCCATGTCCCCGGCGACGTTGCTGACCGAGCTGAACCGGCTCGGCCACGACAATGGCGTCGGCCGGCTCGACCTGGTCGAGAACCGCTTCGTCGGCATGAAGAGCCGCGGCGTCTACGAGACCCCCGGCGGCACCATTCTCCTCATGGCGCACCGCGGCATCGAGTCGATCACCCTCGATCGCGGCCAGGCGCATCTCAAGGATGAGCTGATGCCGAAATATGCCGAACTCATCTACAACGGCTTCTGGTATGCGCCGGAGCGCGAGATGCTGCAGGCGCTGATCGACAAGAGCCAGGAGTTCGTCACCGGCGAGGTGACGGTGAAGCTTTTCAAGGGCTCGGCCGACGTCGTCGCCCGCACCTCGTCCTATTCGCTCTATTCGATGGATCTGGTCACCTTCGAGGAGGGCGCGGTGGCCTACGACCACCACGATGCCGAGGGCTTCATCCGGCTCAACGGATTGCGGCTCAAGACCTATGCCGCGCG
>JAUXTQ010000020.1 GCA_030678995.1 Caulobacter sp. | reverse complement strand
GCCAGCAGGATGTCGGGCCGGCCCACCACCGCCCGGGCGATCGCCAGCCGCTGCTTCTCACCGCCCGACAGGGTCGGGGGCAGGGCATGCATGCGCGCCTTCAGGCCCACCCAGGCCAGCAGTTCGGCGACGTCGTGGCGGTAGGCTTCCGGCTTGCCGCCGGCGATGCGCAGCGGCAGGGCGACGTTGTCGAACGCCGACAGAAGGTCGAGCAGCTAGAACTCCAGGAACACCACCCCGATGCGCCGGCGCAGGAACGGCCGGTCGGACGGGGCCACCGCCTCGACGTCGCGGCCAAACAGCTCGATGGTCCCGCGCGAGGGCCGCTCGGCCAGGTAGATCAGCTTCAGCAGGCTGCTCTTGCCGGCCCCGGACGGGCCGGTGAGGAAGTGGAACGAGCCCGGCGCCAGCGCAAAGTTGACGTCGCGCAGCACCTCGGCCGCGCGGCCATAGCGCATGCCCACGCCGTCGAAGCGCAGGATGGGGCCGGCGAGGGGCTCACCGGTTGGTGCGGCGTCTCGGTTTCTGGACATGGGAGCCGAAATCGGCGACCTCAGTGGAGGAGCGGGAGCGTCCGATTCGCCGGCATGATACTGACCTGTCCAGAGTGCGCTACCCGCTATTTCGTCCCCGACGACAAGGTCGGGCCTGACGGACGAACGGTAAAGTGCTCGTCCTGCGGCAACCGCTGGACCGCCCACGGCGAACCCGCCCTGGAACTGTTCGTCGACGCCCACGAGGGCGCGACGGTCCGCGAGGCCTCCGACCCCGTCGCCGCCGACCCGCTGGTCAGCGCCCGGCCCGGCGAGGAACTGCCCAGGGTCTTCCGCCAGAAGGCCGACACCGACCGCAAGGTGCGCGAGGCGATGACCACGGGCGTGGTCTGGGCCGGCATGGCGGTGGCCCTGGTGGGGCTGGTGGCCTCGGCGATCGTCTTCCGCGTCCATGTGGTCCAGCTGTGGCCGGGCAGCGCGGCCGCCTACGCCGGCGTCGGCCTGCCGGTGAACCGCCTGGGCCTGACCATCGAGGACGTGCGGGCCGAGGCGGCGCTGCAGGACGGCCATGCCGCCCTGGCCGTCACCGGCGTGATCCGCAATGTCGAGGACAGGCCCGCCGCCGCCCCGCCGCTGCGCGTCTCGCTGATCAACAAGGCCGGCAAGGTGGTGGCGGTGAAGCTGGCCGCGCCCGCCGACCCTCTGATCCCGCCGGGCGGCGTGCGTCATTTCGTGGTCACCCTGCTCGATCCGCCGACCACCGCCTCGGACCTGGAAGTGGCCTTCGACCTGGATCACCGCGCCGCCCCGCGCCCGGCCGGCCGGGAGCCGGGGACGAAGCGGCTTGAGCTGCGCGGCGCGACAGAGCCCACGGCGCCGCCGGCCGCCCCGGTGGCCGAGGCCCAACCCCTGCCGGACGCCTCGCCCTACGCCCTGCCCAAGGAAGGCCACTGATGACCGCCCAGCCCGCC
This sequence comes from Caulobacter sp., assembly GCA_030678995.1. GTDB lineage: Bacteria > Pseudomonadota > Alphaproteobacteria > Caulobacterales > Caulobacteraceae > Caulobacter. The sequence continues at coordinate 70,444 of JAUXTQ010000020.1, read as the reverse complement.
GTGCTGATCACCGAGGCGGAGGTCGCCGAGCGGGTGGCCGCGGTGGCCCGCCAGATCGCGCCGCGCATCGACGACGAGACGGTCATGGTCTGCCTGCTGACCGGCGGCATCTGGTTCGCCGCCGACCTGACGCGCGCGCTGGCCCGGCTGGGCCGGCATGTGCATTTCGACGCCCTGTGGCTGTCGTCCTACCGCGACGAGCGCCAGAGCTATGGCCGCTGCGAGGTCCGCGCCGACCTGCAGCGCCCGGTGCTGGGCCGCAAGGCGCTGATCGTCGACGACGTGTTCGACACCGGCCTGTCGCTCAGCGAGGCCGCCCGCCTGGTCAAGGACGCCGGCGCCGCGCAGGTCCTGACCGCCGTCTTCGCCAGCAAGCCCTGGCCGACCGAACGGGCGCTCAAGGTCGACTTCGTCGCCTGGGAAGCGCCGGGCCGGTTCCTCGTCGGCTACGGCATGGATGCGGCCGGAACCCTGCGCGGGCTGCCGTATGTCGGGGCGATGGACTAGGGGCGGAGCCAGTTCTCGATCAATAGATCGGGCACGCGGGCGAACTCACGTTCGTTGGCCGTCACCAGGGTGCAATCGGCCGCCAGCGCATGGGCGGCGATGAGGCAATCGAAACCCCCAATAGGCCGGCCCGCGGCTTCGAGTTCAGCTCGGATACGCGCGTAGGCCCGATCGGCTGGTTCGTCGAAGGGCAGTACGGACATTTGTGCGAGCGCGCCTTCCACGGCGCTCGCCACCCGTCCCGGACCACGGCGCGCGACGCCAAATCTCAGCTCGGCCGCGACGATGATGCTCGTACAGATGTTGGCGCCATGGAGCAGCGCGACGCGCTGCGCGGCGAGGCCGAGCGGATTTCGCACCAGATCAGAGATGATGTTGGTGTCCAGGAGGTAGCGGATCAAAGATCGACGGGCCTGGCGGGCGACTTGTCGTCGAAGTCGAAATCCTCATCGATGGGTTCAAGCGTCGCCAGAAAGGCGGCCAGTGCGTTCTTCGGAACTGCCTCGATAATGAGCCTGTCACCTTCTTTGCGGAGGATCGCTTCATCGCCGGGCAGCTCAAGGTCGCGCGGAATCCGAACCGCCTGATTGCGGCCGTTTCTGAACAGGCTGACGCGACGATGAACGCTCATATTAAAATGATAGCATATGCCTTGGCATATGTCACCGGCTCAAACGCGCCGCCGCCTTACCCGCCCCACTGAAACACATCCTCCACCCCCACGCCGAACACGCGGGATATGCGGAAGGCCGCCTTGAGCGAGGGGGAGTATTTGCCCTGCTCGATGGCCACGATGGTCACGATGGTCTGGCGGGTCATGCCGATGGCGTCGGCCAGCGCCTGCCGCGGCGACCGCAAGCTCCACTGACGGCGCGAGCAATCCTCCCCACGGGGTGGGGAGGATTGATATTACTACTTCCGCTCCCCCGCCGTCTGGGCGCGGATCGCCTTGAACTCCGAGCCGTCGTTCCAGTCCGGCCACAGCCGCGAGTTGGCCAGCTCGCCGCCGACGAACAGCAGCAGATCGACGTCGGCCGCCGCGCCGCGCAGGTCCCAGGCCGGGCTCCAGTTGTCGCAGGGCTGGTGGTAGCAGCGGGTGGTGTAGTCGGTGACCCAGCGGTCGCCGGCCTCGCGGCCGCCCTCGACCAGATCCGGTCCGCCGCCGATGCCCATCAGCAGCAGCACCGGCACGCCGCGCTTGGCCACGCTGAAATGGTCGGCGCGGAAGAACAGCGCCCGTTCGGGATGGGCGTCGGGCGTGACCACGCGGCCCTGGCGGGCGGCGGCGCGGACCAGATCCTGTTCCAGGCTGTTCTGGCCGGCGCCGACCAGCACCACGTCGCGGCTCGGGCCGGCCGTCTGCAGCACGTCCATGGTGAAGTTGGCCACCGTCGTCGCCAGCGGCAGGGCCGGGTGGTCGGCGTAGTATTCCGAGCCCAGCAGGCCGCGCTCCTCGGCCGTCCACAGGGCGAACACCAGGGTCCGCTGCGGCCGGGGGCCGGCGGCGAAGATCCGGGCCAGCTCGATGACCCCGGCCACGCCGATGGCGTCGTCGGCCGCGCCGTGCCGCACGGTGTCGCCCGAGGCGTCGGCCGGGCCGATGCCGAAGGCGTCCCAGTGGGCGCTGAACATGATGCTCTCGTCGGGGTGCGTCGCGCCGGGGATCTTCGCCAGCACATTGCGGCTGACCAGGCGATCGACCTTGAGCGGATAGTCGGCCGAGACGCTGGCGCCGGCCAGGGGCACGGGCCGGAAGCCGGCCGTGCGGGCGCGGGCCTTTTCCGCCTCGAAGTCGAGCCCGGCCTTGCGGAACAGCTCGACCGCGACGTCGCGTTGCAGCCAGCCCTGTAGCAGCAGGCGCGCCGCCGCCGGATCGTCGCGCACCACGTCGAAGCTCTCGCCGTTGGAGGCGACCACCGTGGTCCAGGGATAGGCCGCGCCGGCCGTCTCATGGACGATCAGGGCGCCGATGGCCCCGCGGCGCACGGCCTCCTCGTACTTGTAGCTCCAGCGGGCGTAGTAGGTCGCCGCCTGGCCGCCGAACTTGCCGGCGACCGCGTCGCCCGGCTGGGCCTCGAAGTCGGGGTCGTTGATCAGGAAGACGGCGATCTTGCCCTTCAGGTCGATGCCCTTGAAGTCGTCCCAGCCGCGCTCGGGCGCGCTGACGCCGTAGCCGACGAACACCAGCGGGGCCTTGTCGATGGTCACGCGGTCCACCGGCCGCTGGGTGGCGGCCATCACCTCGCGGGTCTGGACCAGCGGGCGGGTCTCGCCGCCGACGGTCAGGGAGATGGCCGCGTCGCCGGGCACGACGAAGCGGTTGAGGGCCACCTCCTGGGTCCAGCCGCCGTTGTCGCCGGCCGGCTCGAGCCCCAGCGCCTTGAACTGGCCGACCAGGTAGTCGATCGTCGCCGGCTCGCCCGGACCGCCGGGCGCGCGGCCGGCCAGCGCCGGGGCGGCCAGGGCCTTCACATGCACGGCCAGCTGGTCGGGGGAGACCACCCCCGGCGTCTGGGCCAGGGCGGGCGCCGCCAGCAGGGCGGCCGCGGCGAGCGCGGCGAGGGATTTAAAGGTCATGGAGGTCACCGCCATTGCGCCGGCGTTTCGAGCGCCAGCATTTCATCGTAGGTCGGCCGCCGCCGGATCACCGCGAACCGGTCGCCATCGACCAGCACCTCGGGAACCAGGGGGCGGGAATTGTACTCGCTGGCCATGGCCGCGCCGTAGGCCCCGGCGCTCATGAAGGCCACCAGATCGCCGGCCTTGAGCGGCGGCAGCGGCCGGTCGCGGGTGAAGGTGTCGCCCGTCTCACAGATGGGGCCGACCACGTCGCAGGGGACCGGCGTCGCGTCGGTGGCCCTCACCGGCCGGATGTCGTGATAGGCATCGTACATCGCCGGGCGGATCAGGTCGTTCATCGCCGCGTCCAGCACCAGGAAGCGCCGGCCCTCCGGTCGCTCATGCAGATGCGTCACGCTGGCCAGCAGCACCCCGGCGTTGGCCGCGATCACCCGGCCCGGCTCGAACGCGAAACGCACGCTTTCCAGCCCGGCCATGACCTTGCCGATCATCGCCGCGTAGTCGGCGGGACCCGGGGGGTCGGGCATGTCGAAATAGGGCACCCCCAGCCCGCCGCCCAGGTCGAGCCGCTCGACGGTCATCCCCTCGGCGCGCAGGGCCTCGACCAGGCCGCGCATGCGGCTGAAGGCGGCCTCGAACGGGGCCAGGTCGGTGATCTGGCTGCCGATGTGGCAGGCCACGCCGAGCGGATTGAGGTGCGGATGGTTGGAGGCGTTGGCGTAGAGGCGCGCGGCCTCGGCGAAGGAGACGCCGAACTTGTTCTCCGCCTTGCCGGTGGCGATCTTGGCGTGCCCGCCGGCGGCCACGTCCGGATTGACCCGGAAGACGATTGGCGCGCGCAGGGCCAGACTCTCGGCCACCTCGGCGATCAGCTTCAGCTCCGGCTCGGACTCGACATTGATCTCCGAGACGCCCGTCCGCAGGGCGAACTCGATCTCGCCGCGGGTCTTGCCGACGCCGGAGAAGACGATGCGGTCCGGCGGAATGCCGGCGGCCAGGGCGCGGCGGATTTCGCCCTCGGAGACGGTGTCCGCCCCGGCGCCGAGGTTGCCCAGGGTCCTGAGCACCGAGACATTGCCGTTGGCCTTGACCGCATAGGCGACCAGCGGATCGCCCAGGCCCGCCAGCACCAGGGCGTCGCGGAACACCGTGTAGTGCCGCTCCAGCGTTGCGCGGGAATAGACATAGACCGGCGTGCCGACCGCCCTGGCGATCCGGCTGAGGGGCGTCGCCTCGCAATGGAGCTCGCCGCCCCTGACCTCGAAGTGGTTCACAAACGTTCCATTCCCGGCCCGAAACCGGTCCCGCCACTTAAATAGTCACTGTCATCCCGGCCGCAGCGCAGCGGAGAGCCGGGACCCAGATTCGGCCTGGATTCAATCTGGGTCCCGGATCGCCCTTCGGTCGTCCGGGATGACAGTTGAAGAGCTGCGAGGCCCTTGCGCGAAATATCATCCGGCAATCGAGTGATCCTAGAGCGGGTTGGACCCGGGGATGGGGGCGTCGCGCGGGGTGCGGCCGTCGACGGCCGGGTCCATGACCGTGTCGTTGGTCGAGGATTTGGGCGCCTCCCCGGCGGGTCCGGGCGCTTCGAGCTCGCCCAGCCGGCCGCAGCCGCCGAGCGCCGCGCCCGCCAGGGCGAGGGAGAGGATGAGGGCCTTGGCTTTCATCGCAGGATGTCCTTCCAGCGTTTGATCTGGGCGCGAACCTGGTCGGGCGCCGTTCCGCCGTAGCTTACGCGGCTCGCCGACGAGGCGGCAGGGGTCAGGACACTGAAAACGTCCGCGTTGATGCCCTGGTTCAGGGCCTGCAGCTCGGCCAGGGGCAGATCGGCCAGGTCGACGCCCAGCTGCTCGGCCCGTTTCACCGCCGCGCCGGTCACATGGTGGGCGTCGCGGAAGGGCAGGTCGAGGGTCCGCACCAGCCAGTCGGCGAGGTCGGTGGCGGTCGAGAAGCCCGCCCCGGCGGCGGCGGCCATGCGCGCGGTGTTGGGCTCCAGGTCGGCGATCATGCCGGTCATGGCCAGCAGGCTCAGCTCCAGGGCGTCGAAGGCCTCGAAGGTCGGCACCTTGTCCTCCTGCATGTCCTTCGAATAGGCCAGCGGCAGGCCCTTCATGACCACGGTCAGGCTGGTCAGGGAGCCGAGGATCCGCCCGACCTTGGCCCGGATCAGCTCGGCGGCGTCCGGGTTCTTCTTCTGCGGCATGATCGAACTGCCGGTGGTGAAGGCGTCGCTGAGGGTGATGAAGCCGAACTGCGGCGTCATCCACAGCACAATCTCCTCGGCCAGGCGCGAGAGGTGGGTGGCCGCGATACTGGCTGCCGACAGGGCCTCCAGGGCGAAGTCGCGGGCCGAGACGCTGTCCAGCGAATTGGCCGTCGGCCGGTCGAAGCCGAGAGCCTTCGCGGTCATCTCCCGGTCGATCGGGAAGGGCGAACCGGCCAGGGCGGCGGCGCCCAGCGGGCACTCGTTCATCCGCGCCCGGGCATCCCGGAAGCGGGCGGCGTCGCGGCCGAACATCTCCACATAGGCCATCAGGTGGTGGCCGAAAGTCACCGGCTGGGCCGGCTGCAGGTGCGTAAAGCCCGGCATCAGCACGGCCGCGTGCCGCTCCGCCTTGGCCGTCAGGGCCCGCTGCAGGTCGGCCAGCTGGGCGGCGGAGCGGTCGCAGGCCTCGCGCACCCAGAGGCGGAAATCGAGCGCCACCTGGTCGTTGCGCGAGCGGGCGGTGTGCAGCCGGCCGGCGGTGTGGCCGATCAGTTCGCGCAGCCGGGCCTCCACATTCATGTGGATGTCCTCGAACTCGTCGCGGAACGGGAAGGTCCCGGCCTCCATCTCGGCGAGGATCAGCGAAAGGCCGTGCTGGATTTGCGCCTCATCCTCGCTAGATATGACCCCCGTCTTCGCCAGCATGGCGGCGTGGGCCTGCGACCCGGCGATATCCTGGGTCGCCAGGCGTTTGTCGAAGCTGATCGAGACGTTGATCGCCTGCATCAGGGCGTTGGGGCTGGCCGAAAACCGTCCGCCCCACATCACCTGTCCGGCAGGAGCCTGCCCTTCGCCGGGCTTATCTGAGGGTTTGTCAGTCATATGAGCGAAGTCCAGCCGGAGAAGCCCAGTCCCGACCTGTTGAAGTGGGCGATCCGGGGCGCCGCCGTGATCGGCGTCGCGGCGGTTCTATACGTCATCGTCAGCGCCTCCATCAAACCCCGGCAGGCCGTGGACCTGAACCGATTCGCCGAGGGCACGCTGGTGGCGCTGGATGTGCCGGCCGGGGGCCGGCCCGCGCCGGAGACGCCGTTCACAGATCCGGACGGCAAGACCGTCACCCTGGCCGACTTCAAGGGCCAGGTGGTAGTGGTCAATCTGTGGGCCACCTGGTGCGCGCCCTGCAAGATCGAGATGCCGACGTTGGCGGCATTGCAAGCCGCGTATCAGACCCGGCCGGTGACCGTGCTGGCGATCAGCGTCGACCGCGACGACGCCCTGAACCTGGCCCAGGCCGAGATCGCGAAGAACGCGCCGCTGAAGCTCTATCGCGATGCGGGCTACAAACTGGCCTTCTCAATGACCCCCAAGGCCCAGGGCTTCCCCACCACCATCATCTACGACCGCCAGGGCCGCGAACGCGCCCGCCTGTCCGCCCCCGCCGACTGGAACAGCAAGGAAGTGCGAGGGCTGGTGGAGGCGTTGCTGAAAGAGTAGGGGACAGCTGGACGCGGGGGACATGTTCGCATTTGCCCCGCAAATGCGTACGTGTCCCCAAGCGGGCGCGGGCGGTGATCATTCACACGCGGAAAGATGGGGACACGTACGGATTGCTGTGCAATCCGAACATGTCCCCGGCGGCTACCGCCCCGTCCACGCCGGCTTGCGCTTGCCGATAAACGCGTCGATGCCCTCGGCAGCGTCGTCGGCCATCATGTTCCGCGCCATCACCTCGCCGGCATAGGCATAGGCCTGGTCCAGCGGCAGGGCGGCCTGGCGGGCGAACATGGCCTTGCCGGTGCGGATGGCGACGGGGCTCTTGGCGGCGATCTCGCCGGTCAGGGCGTCGACGGCGGCGTCCAGGTCGGCGTCCGGCGCGATGCGGCTGACCAGCCCGTTGGCCAGGGCCTCGGCGGCGCTGATGAACCGGCCGGTGAACAGCATGTCGAGCGCAAGCTTCGAGCCGACCGCCCGCGACAGCGGCACGGCCGGGGTCGAACAGAACAGGCCGACATTGATGCCCGAGACAGCGAACCGCGCGCTCTCGCCGGCCACCGCCAGGTCGCAGGCCGCGACCAGCTGGCAGCCCGCCGCCGTCGCCACGCCGTGCACCCGCGCGACCACCGGCACGGGGAAGGCGGCGATGGCCAGCATGACCTCACCGCACCGGGCGAACAGGTCCCGGTAGTAGGCCTCGTCCGGCCTGCCGCGCATCTGCCGCAGGTCGTGCCCGGCGCAGAAGGCCCGGCCGGCCCCGGCGATGACCAGGCAGCGCAGGCTGTCGTCGGCCGCGAGCCGGTCGAGCGCCGCGCCCAGCGCCGCCAGCATCTCATCCGACAGGGCGTTGAACTGGTCGGGGCGATTGAGCGTCAGGGTGACGACGTCGCCGACGCGTGACAGCAGGACCGGTTCCTCGCTCCGGACGACGGGCTGGGCGGTCATGGGCGGTCCTCCGATTTCCGACCGCCTATCGAGCGCCCCCCAGCGGCGATGGACAAGCCTTCAGCCTCAAGAAGCGCCCGCCAGTGAGGGCGCTCAATCTTTGATCAGTCGTCGTTTTGTTGTTTGGCAACAAACAGTGTGTGTCCCCCGTTCATGAACCGCCGCGGGACAGACACCCTGGTGTCTGTCCCTGAATCCACACAGGCGCGCCTTTCTGGGTTGACCGCCCAAATCCTAAGTGCGCACTTTTCTCGCCAATTCGCGCCTTGGATCAGGGAGACGACCAGCATGGCCAGCGGAACGGTGAAGTGGTTCAACTCGACCAAGGGGTTCGGCTTCATTCAGCCGGATGATGGCGGCAAGGACGTGTTCGTGCACGTCAGTGCGGTGGAAAAGGCCGGCCTGCGCGGTCTCGATGAGGGCCAGAAGGTCAGCTTCGAGGTCGTCGAGGAGCGCGGCAAGCTGGCGGCGACCAACCTCAAGGCGGACTAGGCTCCGTCACGGCACGGATCGCGGGCGCCGGTTCCGGGAGGATCGGCGCCCGTTTTGTTTGGCGCGCTAGCGACCCGCGCCGTACCGTCGGGCGGTCGCCTGAACCGCCGCGGGGCTCTTCACCAGCACGTCCAGGCCCACCTTGGCGCGCGGCGCCGAGAGGCGATCGAGAACCCGGTAGCTGACGGGCCGGCCCGCCAGGCGGGGGTCCACGGCAATCAGGGCCGCCACCGCGACCCTGTCGGGCTCGGAGGTGGTCAGGACGCGCATCTCGATTACTTCGGACCAGCCGGTGTCCACGTCGGCCATCATGGTCTGGACGCGCGTCAGCGCCGCCGTCAGTTCCTCCGGCAACGAGGTGTAGGTCTGTCCCCGCGAAGAGCCAACCGTGGTGAGGCGGGCGAGGTCAGGGTGTTCCCTGAAGACCACGGCCGAGTTCGAGGCCTCGAACTGATCGAGGATGGACACGGCGGGCGCCGCTTGGACCTGGCTGGCGGCCAGCATGGTTGCAATCGACAGCACAATCCAGTTTAGGCGGCGCATGGGAATCCTCCAGATGATGGGGAACCTTCGCGAATTATGGTTAACGGCGCGTATCAGGCCGCGATGCGCTCAGGGGGCGAGTTTGGACATCATCGAACTCGAGGACGTCTCGGCCCGCGCCTGGCCGGCGCTGCACACGGCTCGGCTCGGTGGCTGGCGGCTGAACGCCTCGACGGGCCATACCGGACGGGCCAACACCTGCTGGGCGCTGGAGGCGCCGGACCGGCCGGTGGCCGAGGCGCTGGAGGCCGTCGAAGCTTGGTACGCCGGCCACGGGCTGCCGCCGAAGTTCAAGACGGTGGACGGGCCCACGGCGCCGGTTGACCTGGCGGCACGGCTGACGGCGCGCGGCTATGCGCCCAATACCGAAACGTCGGTGATGGTCGGCCCGGTGGGCGGGATCAACGACGGCGTCACCCTGCTGACCGAGCCCGACGCCGGCTTCCAGGCGGTGATGTTCGAGGCCCTCTACCGTGACCAGGCCGACGCCGACGAGCGTCTGGCCACCCTGCGCCGTATCCCGCAGCCGATGTTTTTCGCCCGCATCGATGTGGACGGCGAACCGGCGGCGGTCGGGGCCTGCGCGGTGGACAGCGGCTGGGGCGGCCTCTCGGTGATGCGCACCTCGCCGAAACACCGCCGCAAGGGGCTGGCGGGCCGGATCGTCGCGGCCCTGCTGGGCGCGGCGCAGGACGCGGGGGCGACCCGCAGCTACCTCCAGGTCGAGGCCTACAACGTCAATGCGGTGGCCCTCTACGAGAAGCTCGGCTTCCGCGAAGCCTACCGCTACCGCTACTGGGCGCGCTGAACCGGGGCCCGCTGGGCCACCACCACGCCGGCCAGGGTCAGGACCCCGCCGAGCATCTGCAGCAGGGTCAGGGCCTCGTGGAACAGGATCCAGCCGGCCACCGCGGCGACCACCGGCTGGGCCAGCACCACCACCGAGGCGATCGAGGCGGGCAGGCGGCCGAGGGCCCAGGCGATCGAGCCTTGGCCGGCCACATGCACCGCCGCCAGCCCCACGCAGGCCAGCCAGCCCGCGCCTGAGGCCGGGATGATCTCCTCGCCCATGCCGAAGGCCGCCACCAGCAGGATCGGCGTGCTCACCAGCGTCGACCAGAACATCGCCCGCGAGGCCCCCGCGCCCTGCCGCGCCTGGCGCATGGCGATGAAATAGAGGGCGTACCAGACCGCCGTGGCCAGCGAGAGCAGGTCGCCCAGCAGCGGGGCGATGGCCTGGCTCTTGTCGGCCCCTGCCGCCATGGTCCAGGCGCCGGCGATGGCCATGGCCAGGCCCGCGATGAAGATCCGCCCCGGTCTCTCGCGAAACGCGAACCAGGCGACCGCCGTGACCACCACCGGCGAGAGGTTGGTCAGCACCGTGGCGTTGGCCACCGAGGTCAGCTTGACCCCGTAGTGCCAGAACGACAGGTCCATGGCGAAGAACAGCCCGGCGATCAGCATGGCCTTCGACGGCAGGGTGCGCACGCCGCCGCCGTCGCGCAGGGCCAGCACCGCAAGGATCGGCAGGGCCAGGAACAGCCGCCAGAAGCCCGCCGCCGCCGGCCCGGTCTCGGTCATCCGCACGAAGATCGGCGCGAACCCGATGGCGCAGGCCCCGAAGACCAGGGCCGCGAGGGCGGCGCCGCGGGAGGTGGTGTGCGGCGTTTCGGCCTCGGTCATTCGGCGAAGCCCAGCTCTGCCCGCAGCTGCTCGGCCGTGACGCCGCGCTCGCGGATGTCGCGCAGGGTTTCGGCCTTGTCGCGCTTGGCGAAGCGGCGGCCCCCGGCGTCGAGCAGCAGGCGGTGGTGGCGGTAGGCCTGCGTCGGCAGGTCCAGCAGGGCCTGCAGCAGCCGCTGCGTGTGGGCCGCCTCGAACAGGTCGGCGCCCCGCACCACGTGGGTGACCCCCTGCAGGGCGTCATCGACGACCACGGCCAGGTGATAGGCGACGCCGACGTCCTTGCGGGCCAGCACCACGTCGCCGGCCAGCTCAGGCCTCGCGGTGATCTTGCCATGCTGGCCGGTGGGCCCCTCGCCCTCCTCGCGGAAGGTCAGGTGGTGGAAGGCGGGGCCGAGGGCCTCACGGGCGGCGGCGATCGACAGCCGCCAGGCGAAGCTCTTGCCCTCGTCGAGCCAGCGGTCCTCTTCGTTGGGGTGGATCGGCCCGCCGGTGAACGGCTCAGCGGGCCCGTGCGGCGCGCTCAGGGCCGCTTCGGCCAGATCCTTGCGGGTGCGGAAGCAGCGATAGATGAGGCCCCGGGCGCGCAGGGTCTCAAGCGCCGCCTCGTAGTCGGCCATGTGCTCGGACTGGCGGCGGACCGGCTGTTCCCATTCCAGACCCAGCCAGGCGAGGTCCTCGAGGATCGCGGCTTCGAACTCGGGCCGGCAGCGGGTCGCATCGATGTCCTCGATGCGCAGGAGGAAGCGTCCCCGCTTGCGGCGCGCGAAGGCGAACGCGGTCAGCGCCGAGAAGGCGTGCCCACGATGCAGGAATCCCGTGGGGGAGGGGGCGAAACGGGTGACGAAGGAGGCGCTCACCGGCCGTGTGTAGACCGCCGAGCGCCATTTCGCATCAGTTGTTGGCGGGGGCCTCGGAGATGTCCTCCAGCACCGCGCCGGCCTTGCGGGCAGAGGCCTCCTGGGCCACGTCGCCCAGCGAGACGATGCCGGTCAGCCTGTCGGCGCCGTCGACGATCAGGATGCGGCGGACCTGCTTGTCGGTCATCTGGAAGATGACGTCGGCGATCGGGGCGTCCTCGCGGCAGGTCTGGACCTCGGTGGTCATCACTTCCTCGACCTTCGTGTCGAAGCTGCGCTGCTCGCCGACCACGCGCAGGACGATGTCACGGTCGGTGATAATCCCGCGGATGTGGCCGTCCTCGACCACGGGGATGGCCCCGGCGTCGGTCGCGTTCATGCGGCGCGCCACGTCGGCGATGGTGTCGGAGGGTTTGGCGACCTGCGGGTTGGCGGTCATCACATCAGAGATCAGCATGGGGCGCTCACTTTCAGCGGCTGGGGGTCAGCAGGCCTAACGGCCCGCGCCCGCCGCCGTTCCCCCGATCAGGTCTTGAGCGGCCGGCTCGGCTGGAACATGCCCAGGTGGCCCAGGACGCCGCGCAGGAACGCCTCCTCGCCGCCGAGGCCCTCCTTCAGGCCTTCGAACTGCTTGAAGGTGCTCATTTCGGCCAGGCCGTGGGCGGCGCACCAGGCGGCGATGGTCGCCAGCTCGATATCGACCTCCTGGACCTCGGGCCCGGCCACCCGGCGGAAGGTCTCCCGCACCAGACAGTAGGCGCTGTCCTCGTTGTCCTGCATGCCCTCGGGCAGCTCATCCTTGTCGCGCGAGCAGTCGTACATCACGCGATAGAGCGCCGGGTGCTGTTGCGAGAACTGCACGTAGGAGACGCCGATCTCGGTCATCAGGGCGGCGAGGTCGGCCGCACGCGCCTTGGCCCCGGTCATGCAGTCGCCGAGCATGTCCCAGCCCACATGGGCCACCGCGTCGAGCAGTTCGCCCTTGTCCTTGAAGTGGTGATACGGGGCCGCCGGGCTGACGCCCGCCTCCCGCGCAACCGCACGCAGAGACAGGGCGCTGGGGCCCTCGTTCTCCAGAATCCGGCGGGCCGCGTCCACGAGGGCGCGACGCAGATCGCCGTGGTGATAGGGCCGGGTCTCGGCGATTGCAGCTTCGCTCATAGCGGTCACGATAAAACTCTATCCGAACGGTGTAAAGATCATCTTGACGCCGTTCAGATCGGTGTTATTTAAACATCGTTCAGATCGAACAGCCCCCGCTCCCCCGGGGGTCTAATTGGGGGGCTCCGATCAAACAGGGGCCCAAACTTAAGGATTGTGTGTCATGACTATCTCCAAGCTCATCAGCTTCGAACGCTTTTTCGACCGTTCGAGCGTCGTCTTCTTCCTGGTCCTCGGCGCCGCCGCGGCCGGGGCCACCGCCCTGCTCGGCGCGTAACGGCCTCGAGAAGACCATTCGATCCCGTTTCGTCCCCCCGATCCCCCGGGGTGGACGGCGGGTCGGCCTGACGAGGGGCGCCGCGAGCGCCCCTTTTTCTTTGCCCGCCGGCGGTCCCGAGGATCGCCCGTCTTGGACCTGTCGCTGTTCGTGGTTATCCTGCGAGTCGCGTTCGGGGATGTTGGCGATCCCTGAAGAGACGCGGAAAGCGAGGCAGGTCTTCAGGTCCGTCGCGTACCCAGTTGCCGAACCGTTGTCGGGCTTGCCCCGATGACGCTGCACAGAGCCAAGGTGCTCAAGGCGCCGCCGTCGGGCTGGCCCGCCCTGGTGCTGAACGCCGACTACCGGCCGCTCAGCTACTACCCCCTGTCGCTATGGCCCTGGCAGGAGGTCATCAAGGCTGTCTTCCTCGACCGGGTCGAGGTCATCTCCACCTACGACAAGATGGTCCACAGCCCCTCGTTCGAGATGCGGCTGCCCAGCGTGGTTTGCCTGAAGTCCTATGTGGCCCAGGACCGCCCGCCGGCCTTCACCCGGTTCAACCTGTTCCTGCGCGACAGCTTCAGCTGCCAGTACTGCAGCTCGCCGTCCGATCTGACCTTCGACCATGTCATCCCGCGGTCACGGGGCGGGCGTACGACGTGGGAGAACATCGTCACCGCCTGCGCCCGGTGCAACCTGGCCAAGGGCGGGCGAACCCCGCGCGAGGCTCACATGCATCCGCACCGCCACCCGCGCCGCCCGTCGATGCACGAGCTGCAGGACCACGGCCGCCGGTTTCCGCCCGGCTTCCTGCACGAAAGCTGGCTCGACTATCTGTACTGGGACATCGAACTGGAGGCATGATGACGATGTCCGGAGGAAACCGATCCGCCCCCGGAGCGTTGGACCATCAGGCCGTTCACCCCGAGGGGGCAGGGATGATGCGTATCTTCGATGTGATCAGATTGCCGTTCGCGGTGGCCGGCGCCTTCATCGGCGCGCTGGGCGTGCCGGGGTGCTGGGAGGCCATCAAGGGCTGCCTGGCCGAGGCGCGGGCGCCGTCCCGCACCTGAAACCGCACAACGGTCTGTCAACCCATGCGGTCCATGATGACGGCATGACCTCGGTGACCGCCTCCAAGTCCGTTGATCGTCGTGGCCGGTTGCGCCAGCGCGCGCTGCTGGCCGGCAAGCTGGCCAATGAGGACGCCACGGTCACCTTCGACTGCACCATCCGCAACATCAGCGCCGACGGCGCGATGATCGAGACCACCACTCCGCACCTGATCCCCAGTCACATGCATCTGATCCAGGTCAAGGAAGGCATTGCCTGGGACGTGGAGGTAATCTGGCGGCGCGGCAATCGCGTCGGCCTGGCCCTGAAGGCCCGCCACGACCTGCGCGAGACCACCGAGAAACAGCTCCGCGCCCTGCGCGCTATCTGGAGCCAGATGGCCCTGCGCTGATCCTCCCCTCTCGGGGGAGGTGGCCCGAAGGGCCGGAGGGGGTCACCCTAAATCTGAGCGGACCCCCTCAGTCAGTCCTGCGGACTGACAGCTCCCCCGATGGGGAGCATCTAGGACACCGTATCCGGTTCCGGGGGATCATAGGCTGGCGCCGGGTCGGGCTCGCCGGGGAGATCCGGGTCGATTTCCGGCGGCGGCGGCTCAACCGGCGGCGCGGGGTCGGGTTCCTTGCGGGGATCTGGATCGGGCATAGGCATTCAACCCGTGGCCGTTCCGGTGGTTCCTGGACCTTCCGCACCGCAGGGACAGACACCAGGGGTGTCTGTCCCTCAGACCTTCTCGCTGATTCTGATCGCGGCCTTGCAGCCGGCGCGGATCAGGGCCGACAGCAGGGGATAGCCCGGGGCGTCTTTCGCGCCCTCCTCAATGGCCAGATCGCGGTGCGCCAGCTCCTCGTCGCGGAACTTCGACAGCTCGGCGGCCAGGGCGGGCTCGCGCTCGGCCAGTTCGGCGATCTGGCCGGCGTAGTGACCCTCGATCACCGTTTCGACCGCCTCGGTACAGGCATGGGCGGCCTTGTCGCCCAGAAGGGCCGTGCCGGCGCCCAGAGCGAAGCCGGCGGCGCGCCACAGGGGCGCCAGCAGGGTCGGGCGGACCTGGTGCTGGTACAGAAGGGCGTCGAACCGGGCCAGATGCACCGCCTCCTGGCCCTCCATTTCGCCCAGCTGGGCGGTCACCCGTTCATGGCCGCGCGCCTTGCCCAGCACCGCCTGCTGGCCGCGATAGATGTGCACCGCCCCCAGCTCGCCGGCATGGTCGACGCGCAGGATTTCGGCCAGGCGCGCGCGGGATGCGCCACGGCCGGGCCGGGGTGGGACCGGGCGCTCAGTCACGGGGACGCCTCACGGCCATCACGCTGAGCGCCGTCAGGCCCAGCGAGACCAGACCGTTCCAGCCGGCCATGGACAGGCCCAGGAACACCCAGGCCGCCTCGTCGCAGGCCGGGGGCTTGATCTTCGCGCCCTTGAGAATGGCGTCGAGGCTGTCGAGGTTGACCCCCGCGCCGCCGGCGGCGCAGCTCTGCGGGCCGGGCCAGAACTTCCATTCCGCCCCGGCGTGATAGACCGCCACCCCGACCCCGACGAGGAAGATCACCGCCAGCAGCAGGCCGCCGATCCGGCGGACCCGGTCGTCGGTGATGAAGCGGCCGGCGAGAAACAGGCCCAGGCCGACCGTCAGAGCCACCCAGTAGACCTCCCGCGCCTTGAGGCAGAGGGTGCAGGGGGCCAGTCCGCCGAAGGTCTCGAAGGCGTGGGCGATGGCCAACATCAGCGCCGACACGAGGGCGGCGACCAGGGGCCAGTTGGCGAGGAGGCGGTCGAGGTAGGCTTTCATGGTCAGCAGGCGCCGGTCGATCCAGATCCGAGATAATGGCTGGCCACAAGTCCTCCCACAACAATGGCGATCGCAAGGCCGGCGAACAGCGCCAGGCGACGCTCGATCACCGGCAGCATGGCCGGGCCGAACTTCCTGACCACGGCGGCCACGAGGAAGAACCGCGCCCCGCGGGTGACCACCGAGGCGGCGATGAACACCGGGAAGGCGAACTGGGCCAGACCCGAGGCGATGGTCACCAGCTTGTAGGGGATCGGCGTCAGGCCCTTGATCAGGATCACCCACACGCCCCATTCGGCGTACCAGCACTGGAACTCGGCCAGGCCGCCGCCGTTGCCGGACAGGGACATCAACCACAGGGCGAAATCCTGCAGGAAGAAGCCGATGGCGTATCCCAGCATCCCGCCCAGCACCGAGGCCAGGGTGCACAGGGCCGCGTAGCGCCAGGCCTTGTCAGGCTGGGCCAGCACCATCGGCGCCAGCATTACGTCCGGCGGGACGGGAAAAAAGGAGCTCTCGGCGAAGGAGATCGCGAACAGGGCGGAGGGGGCGTGTTTCGAGGCGGCGAGCCCCATCACCCAGTCGTAAAGTCGGCGCAGCATGAGGCTGTGCTAACAGGGTGCGAAGGGCTTGTCTCCCGCCTGCACTGAAAAGGGATACCGGTGACGACACGGACCGCGACCTGCGCCTGTGGCGGCCTGACGGCGACCTGCGAGGGCGAGCCCAATGTGGTGTCGCTTTGCAGTTGCCTCGACTGCCAGCGGCGCACCGGCTCGGCTTTCGGTCTCGTCGCCGTCTATCCACGCGAGGCGGTCTCGGTGAACGGCGCTTCGAACGCGTATGGCCGCATCGCGGAAAGCGGAAACCCCAGCACCATGCACTTCTGCCCGACCTGCGGCTCGACGGTGTTCTGGGAGGCGGAAAGCCGGCCGGGCATCATCTGCGTCGCCGTCGGGGCCTTCGCCGACCCGACCTTCCCCATGCCGGTCCGCACGGTCTACGACGAGAGCCGTCATCCATGGATCGGCTTCGAGGCGGCTACCCGGCTTTAGTTTCATCTGTTACTAACGCGCCCGAACGCGAAGGAGACTCCGATGAACGCCCAACCCAAGGCCGACCTGTTCGACAACCCGCTGGGGACCGACGGCTTCGAGTTCGTCGAGTTCACCTCGCCCGAGCCGGAGGCGCTCAAGGCGCTGTTCGAGTCGATGGGCTTCACGGCGGTGTCGAAGCACCGCTCCAAGAACGTGCTGCGCTTCCGCCAGGGCGACATCAACTTCATCCTGAACATGGAACCGGAGGGCCAGCCGGCGCAGTTCCGCGAGGTTCACGGCCCGTCCGCCAACGCCATGGCCTTCCGCGTCCGCGACGCCGCAACGGCCCTGAAGATGGCCGTCGAGCGTGGCGCGACGCCGGTGCAGGGCCTGGTCGGTCCGATGGAGCTGAACATCCCGGCCATCGAGGGCATCGGCGGCACCAACCTCTACCTGGTGGACCGCTACGGCGCCCAGGAGATCTATGACGTCGACTTCCTGCCGATCCCCGGCGCGGAAGCGGCCGAGGCGAAGAACGGCGTCGGCCTGACCTACCTCGACCACCTGACCCACAACGTCTTCCGGGGCGGCATGGCGAAATGGGCGGAGTTCTACGAGCGGGTCTTCAATTTCCGCGAGATCCGCTACTTCGACATCGAGGGCAAGGTCACCGGCCTGTTCTCCAAGGCGATGACCAGCCCGGACGGCAAGATCCGCATCCCGCTGAACGAGAGCCAGGACGACCAGAGCCAGATCGAGGAGTTCCTGCGCGACTACAAGGGCGAGGGCATCCAGCACCTGGCCTTCGGCACGGACGACATCTTCAAGACCGTGGAGACCCTTCGCGCCCGCGGCGTGAAGTTCCAGACCACGCCAGACAGCTACTACGAGCTGCTCGACGGCCGGGTGGTCGGCCACGGCGAGGACACCGCCCGCCTGAAGACGCAGCACATCCTGCTCGACGGCGCCCCGACCGAAGGCCAGGGCCTGCTGCTGCAGATCTTCACCGAGAACCAGGTCGGCCCGATCTTCTTCGAGATCATCCAGCGCAAGGGCAACGAGGGCTTCGGCGAGGGCAACTTCAAGGCGCTGTTCGAGTCCATCGAACTCGACCAGATCCGCCGGGGCGTGGTGAAGGTTTAGGCTTCCGCCAGGCCGAGACGGATTTCGATGCGGTCCAGCCGTTGTTCGAAACGGTCCATGCGGCGGTTCAGTACGACGAGGTTCTCTTCGACGTTGGTCAGCCGGACCTTGATCTCGGAGACCTCCTCGACAAGCCGGTCGACCTGCGTCGAGATGTGTCGCAGGTACTGGAGCACGATGTTGTCGGGCCCTTCGGACATGGCGTGAACATAGGACGAACAGGTTGATCAAGCAATACGGAAAACTCGCACTGGTTGCGTTTGGCGTGTTTGCCCTCATGGCAACGCCGGTTCTCGCCAGGCCCAAATGGGCGCTCGTCATTCACGGCGGGGCCGGGGTGATCGAGCGCAACCAGATGTCGCCGGAAGCGGAGGCCGCCTACCGCGCGGCCATGGACCGGGCGGTCAGGACCGGCACGGCGGTGCTCGAACAGGGCGGCACGGCCATGGACGCCGTCGAGGCGGTGATCCTGGAGTTCGAGGACGATCCCCTGTTCAACGCCGGCCGGGGCGCCGTGTTCACCGCCGAGGGCCGCAACGAGCTGGATGCGGCCGTCATGGACGGCGCGACGCTGAAGGCCGGCTCGGTGGCCGGCGTCACCCGCACCCGCCACCCGATCAGCCTCGCCCGCGCGGTGATGGAGAAGTCTCGCCACGTGATGATGATCGGCGCCGGCGCCGACGCCTTTGCCGCCTCGGTGGGGCTGGAACAGGTCGACCCGGCCTGGTTCTTCACCGAGCGGCGCTGGGCCCAGCTGATCAAGGCGTTGACCGACCAGGGTCTGCCGGTTCCGCCCCGGCCCAAGGGCGCGCCCGAGCCGCACGCCTTCATCGACATCCCTGACGACCGCAAGTTCGGCACCGTTGGCGTGGTCGCCCTGGACAGCGCCGGCAACCTGGCGGCGGGCACCTCCACCGGCGGCACCACGGCCAAGCGATGGGGCCGGGTCGGCGACGCCCCGATCATCGGGGCCGGCACCTACGCCTCCAACCAGTCCTGCGCCGTCTCGGCCACCGGGACCGGCGAGTATTTCATCCGCCTGACCGTCGCCCGCGAGATCTGCGCCCTCGTCCAGTACAAGGGCATGACCCTGCAGCAGGCCGCCGACGAGGTGATCCAGACGCGGCTGACGGCCCTCGGCGGCGACGGCGGCATTGTCGCCCTGACCCCCGACGGCCAGATGGCCTGGAGCTTCAACACCTCCGGCATGTACCGCGCCCGCGCCGCGCAGGGGCAGGCGAGCGTGATCTCGATCTACAAGGACGAGCCATGAGCAGTAAGAACTGGATCCCCGTCCGCGGCGCCCAGGGGCTGCACAGCAAACAGGCGCACGCCGACCTGCCCGAGGGAACCTATGAGCGGGAGATGTCCAAGGAGGGCTTCTTCGGCCCGGCGGCGTTTCTCTATCACCGCAAGCCGCCCACCGGCTGGACCAGCTTCGAGGGGCCCCTGCGCCCGCGGGCCTTCGACCTGAAGGGCCTGAACCAGGTCGCGTCCTCGCCATGGGACGCCCCGGTGGTGCTGCACAACGCCGCCTGCGAGATGCGCTTCTGGAAGCTGTCGGCCGCCATGCCGGACCTCGCCCGCAACGCCGACGGCGACCAGCTGCTGTTCGTCCACGCCGGCGACGGCGACCTCTTCTGCGACTTCGGCCGGCTGGCCTACGAGGCCGGCGACTACCTCTATCTGCCGCGCGGGACCATGTGGCGGCTAAGCCCCGCCGCGCCCACGGCGGTGCTCATGATCCAGGCCACCAACGGCCACTTCACCCTGCCGGACAAGGGCCTGCTCGGCCCCCACGCCCTGTTCGATCCGGCCCTGCTGGCGACGCCGGAGATGGACGACGCTTTCCGCACTCACCAGGGCGAGACGGGGACCTTCCCCGTGCGGATCAAGAAGCGCGACCAGGTCTCGACGGCCACCTATCCCTGGAACCCGTTGGACGCCGTCGGCTGGCACGGCGAGCGGGCGCCGGCGAAGAGCAACGTGCGCGACTTCCGGCCGCTCAACAGCCATCGCTACCACCTGCCGCCCAGCGTCCACACCACCTTCCTGGCCGACCGGTTCGTCGTCTGCACCTTCGCGCCCAGGCCGTTCGAGACCGATCCGGGGGCGATCAAGATCCCGTTCTTCCACAACAACGACGACTACGACGAGGTGCTGTTCTACCACGCCGGCGACTTCTTCAGCCGCGACGGCATCGACGCCGGCATGCTTACCTTCCACCCGTCGGGCTTCACCCACGGTCCGCACCCCAAGGCGCTGAAGAACATGCTGACCCAGCCCAAGCCGGCGACCGACGAATACGCCGTGATGATCGACACGCGCGACCCGCTGGACGTCGGCGACGGCGCGGCAGCGGTCGAGAACGCCGCCTATGTCGACAGCTGGAAGGGCGCATGAACGAAGGGCGGACAATCGACCTCGCCGACAAGTTCGCCGCCTTCTCCGAGCACTGGCGGCCGAAGGTCGCCGCGCGGCTGAACGGCCAGGACGTGCGGCTGGTCAAGGTCCAGGGCGTGTTCCCCTGGCACAGCCACGCGGATGCCGAGGAGATGTTCCTGGTCTGGAAGGGCGTTTTCCGGGTCGAGTTCCGCGACCGGGTCGAGACGCTGCGTCCCGGCCAGTTCCTGGTCGTGCCGCGCGGCGTCGAGCACCGCACCGCCGCCGACGAGGAGGCCGAGGTGATCATCTTCGAGCCGTCCGAGGTGGTGAACACCGGCGACGCCGCGCCCTCCGCCTTCACCGCGCCCCAGGGGGTGACGGTATGACCGACGCCGCCGATCCCCATTTCCTGGCCATGGCCGAGGACGAGCTGAAGCGCGCCGTGACCATCCGCTACCGCGACCTGGCGAAGGTCACCCCGTGGGGCGACACCTTCGAGGGAATTTCGCCTGACGGGAGAAATGTCGAGGTGGAGCGAAACTATCTGTGGGCGAGCGAGCCGGGAGGGGACATTCTGGTCGAGATTGCGGTGTTCGGCGGTCCCTCGCGTTACGATACGGGCGCGAAGGTCAGCCGGTTGATCCCAAAGAGCGCCTGAACGGCGCCTGAGATCTTCGAGGGGGTGCGAGGATGACGGACCACAGCGAGTTTCCCTGGGGGCCACAGTATGAGCCGGGGCTGCTGACGCCGTTCGGCGTGATCGGCTGGGTCGTGGCCTCGGCGCTGCTGCTGGCGTTGCTGCTGCAGCTGGTCAGCCCGATGGGACGCCGGACCAGCGCGACCCACCTGAGCGACATCCACAAGATCATCCTCGCCGCCGCCCGCTTCGCGCTGAAGCAGGACGAGTTCGGCATCCTGCGCGGCGCGGATGTCCTGCGCCGGGTGATCAAACATTACCTCAGCCCGGTGATCGTCGCCGGCGGCGGCCTGGGCAAGCAGCTCAAGGCCCTCGATGCGGCCATGGGCGAAGGCGACGAGAAGAAGGACGAGCATGGCAAGGACGCCCACGGCAAGAACGGGCACGGCAAGGGCGGCCACGGCGCCCATGTCGCTCAGCCGGCTCATGCCGGGGCGGAGGCCGCCGGCGCGGTGGCCCACACCGTCCAGGGCCACAGCATCACCGTCAACGTCGGCGGCGACGCCGCCCATGGCGAGGAACACGGCGAGGACGACAAGCCGGTGACCCTCGAGGAACAGCTGGTCGCCCTGCGCAAGGCCGTGCGCGAGTTCGAGGCCTGGTGGAGCGACAAGCCTGGCCGCCTCAACGAGTTGCGCGCCGCCCAGGAAGCCCTGACCATCCCCAAGAAACCCGACCCGGCCCTGATGGCCCTTTTCGAAGAGAAAAAATGAAGCTTGCGTCCCTCAAGGGCGGCCGTGACGGCCGTCTCGTCGTCGTCTCCCATGACCTGGCCTGGTGCACGTCCGCGGAGGCCATAGCGCCCACCCTGCAGGCAGCGCTGGACGACTGGGGACGGTGCGAACCTCTGTTGCGGGGCCTGGCCGATAGCCTTGAGCACGGCGCCGTGCCGCGGGCGCGGTTCCACGAGCATGAAGCCGCCTCGCCCCTGCCCCGCGCCTACCAGTGGGCCGACGGCAGCGCCTATGTGAACCACGTGGCCCTTGTGCGCCGCGCCCGCGCCGCCGACATGCCCGACAGCTTCTGGTCCGATCCGCTGATGTATCAGGGCGGCTCCGACGGCTTCCTCGGCCCGCGCGACCCGATCCCGCTGAAGGACGAGGCCTGGGGCTGCGATCTGGAGGGCGAGGTGGCGGTGATCACCGGCGACGTGCCGCTGGGCGCGACGCGGGAGCAGGGCCTTGCCGCCGTGCGACTGGTCATGCTGGTCAACGACGTCTCCCTGCGCAACCTGATCCCCGGCGAGATCGGCAAGAGCTTCGGCTTTTTCCAGTCCAAGCCGGCGAGCGCCTTCTCACCGGTGGCCGTCACCCCGGACTCCCTCGGCGACCGCTGGAAGGACGGCAAGCTGCACGGCGCCCTGGAGGTCGAGCTGAACGGCAAGCCGTTCGGTCAGGCCGACGCCGGGGTCGATATGACCTTCGATTTCGGGACCCTCATCGCCCACGCCGCGAAGACCCGCGCCCTGGCCGCCGGAACCATCATCGGCTCGGGCACGGTGTCCAACCGCGACGCCGAGGGCGGTCCAGGCAAACCCATCAGCGACGGCGGCCTGGGCTACAGTTGCATCGCCGAGGTGCGCACGGTGGAGATGCTGCTCGCCGGAGAGGCGAAAACGCCCTTCCTGCGCCACGGCGACACGGTTCGCATTGAGATGCGCGACGAGAAGCGCCACTCGATCTTCGGCGCCATCGAACAGGCGGTGGCGCCCGCCGAATGAGAAAGGGCCGGAGGATGGGCGCGGACGTGACGCCGATGCCGCGCAAGCGGAACGCCGACACCCTGGTCCTTGACGACTACCTGCCCTTCCGCCTGTCGATCGCCTCCAATGGCGTCTCGGGCCTGATCGCCCGAGCCTACCAGGACCGCTTCGGCCTGACCGTGCCGCAGTGGCGGCTGATGGCCGTGCTGGCCGAGGCCGCCCTGACGCCCCAGGCGCTGGTCGCCCGCACGGCGATGGACAAGGTCACCGTTTCCCGGGCGGCCCACGGCTTGGTCAGCCGCAACCTGGTCGAGCGCACCGCCAGCCCCTCCGACGGCCGCTCGCACACCCTGGCCCTGACCGACATGGGCCGCCGCCTGCACGGGGAGATCGCCCCCCTGGCCCTGGCCTACGAGGCCGCCCTGCTGGCCGGCCTGGCCCCGGCGGAGGTGGCGACCCTCAAGCGCCTGCTGCTGCGGCTGGAGACCGCGGCGGCGCGGCTGTCGGGCGAGCCGCCCGCTAGGGTGTGACGACCGCGTAGCCCTTGGCCGTCGAGCCGTCGGTGAAGGTTACCTCGACCTCCAGCCGCTGGCCCGGTTTGAGCGAGCCGTCGTTGGTGACCAGCGCCGTCAACGGCTGGGCCGGCAGACCCAGGTTGTCGATGGGTCCCCTGGGATTGAGCCGCACTTCCCGGGCGCGCAGGGCCATCAGCCAGTGGACGCCGTCCCACGAGCTCCAGTGGCTGCTCGACCGCTGCCCTCGCTCGTCGATGGCATAGATATCGATCCGCTTGAGCATCCGCCGTTCGCCCGGAAACTGCAGGGTGATGGCGCCGTCGGGCTGGCCGTCCGGCTGGCCGGAGACTCCGGCGGAGATTTCATCGCCGCCAAAGCCGCGCCAGGCGGCCTGGACGCTCCCTGCCGCAGCGCCGCCGCCGCCGGGGATGGTCACGGGCGGTGGCGAACCTGACCGGGCCTGGCCAATGGTGAACCAGGCCCTGGCCACGGCGCCGTCCGTATAGACCACCTCCACCTCGAACCGACGGCCGCTGGTCAGGTAGCCGCCATTACCCAGGAACAGGACGATCAGCCCCGACGGGGCGCCCAGGTTGCTGACCATCTGGTCGGGGTTGATCCGCTGGTCGCCGGCGACCACCGCCATCAGCCAGTTGCCGCTGTTCCAGGTGGTCCAGCGGTCGCCGACCCGCTGGCCGGTGTCGTTGACGCCATGGACGTCGATCCTGGCGATCCGCCGGCCGTCGGCGGGCAGGGTCAGGGAGACCATGCCGTCGGTCTGGCCGTCGGGCCGGCCGGAGCCGTGGATGCCGGTCAGGTCGCCGACATGGCCGCTCCAGGCCGCCCAGCTGTCGCCGCCGCCGTATTCCCCGCCGGTTCCCGCCCCGGCCCCGGCCCCGGCCGCGCCGTAGCCGCCAGACGGCTGGTTGAAGTCGATAATCCCGCCGGGCGGGCCGGACGGGGGCAAGCCATAGGGGGCGGGCGATCCCGAATAGTCCGGGGCGCCTCCGACCGCGCCCGCCGCCGCGGGGACGGCGCCGATGGTGAACGGTCCGGTCGCGCGGGACCCATCGGTGAAGGTGACCTCCACGTAGTACCGGTCACCGTCACGCAGATAGCCGCCGTTGGCCAGGAACAGCACCATCGGGCCCGCGGGGGCCTGAAGGTTGTTGACCAGCGTCGGGGGACTGACCCGGCGATTGCCGATCACGACCGCGATGATCCAGTGGCCGGCACTCCAGGTCGTCCAGTGGCCGTCGGTGCGTTGCCCCTGTGGGTTGACGGCGTAGACGTCGATGCGCGCAACGCCGCGACCATCGGCGGGGAGGGTCACCGACACCATGCCATCGGTCTGACCGTCGGGCTGACCAGAGCCGCCGACGCCGGTGAGGTCGCCGGCAAATCCGCCCCAGGCCGCTTGCAGACTGCTGGCGACGGGCGCGCCGCCGTATCCGCTACCGGCGCCGCCCGGGGCCGGGGCCGGAGGATAGGCCGGAGCGGGCGGATACGCTGGAGCGGGCGGATAGGCCGGTGCGGCCCCATAGGCGCCGGGAGCGCCGACGCCCCCACCCGCGCTTCCGGCTGAGCCATAGGGGGTTGAACCAGGCGATCCCGGCTGACCGCCGGCTCCCGCCACGGCGCCCGAGGGCGTCGGCAGCATGGCGACCAGCACCGCGTCGGCCTCGGCGTCGAGATCGTTGAACGGGTTGGCGCGATAGCTGATCCCGCGGGTCCAGCCATCGATCATGAAGATCATGGCCAGAGGCCGCGCCGGCGATCCTCGGGATCCGGAGGCGTAGCCAAGGTCGAACCGGGCCTGGGCCAGGGTCAGCTCGGCTTCACGGCGGTAGACCTCCGCCGGCCGGTCGCGGGGCCACTGGGCGTAGGCCATCCGCGCCTCGATGGCCGCCAGCCAGATTTCGGCGCCGGCGACCACCGCCGCGACCTCCTGGTCCGGGTTGGCCTGTTCGGGCGAGCGCCGCCAATCCTCCAGCGCGGCCCCGAGCGCCGGCCCGCGCATCACTTCGGCCATGTCGCCCACGACCACACGCAGCCGCAGGCCGGCGGCGCGCCAGACGACGGCCTGCTGCACATCGCGGATTTGCGCCGCGGGAATGTCCTGGGCCGCCGCCGGCCCGAAGACCAGCAACGCCAGACCAAAGATCAGCCCTGCCAGGGTCTGTCGCATAGCGTCAAAGCCTCGTTGGGGGGCTGGGGTAGGGCGGGCGGCGGGGGCACGACGCTCGATCCGGGCGCGGCGATGTAACCCCAGAACCGGTAGCGGCCGCTGGCCCGTTCCTCATTACTCAGGCCGGTTTCCTCCGTGCACCAGAGGCCATCGCTCTTGAGCGTCCAGGCGTAGTTGACCTTTTCCAGCCTGAGGTCGGTGAACCTCCAGTGGGCCACGCGGTCCCGAGGCAGTCCGGTGATCTCGCCCTCGGCGACGCCTCCGCCCCAGCGGCCGCGGACCCTGGCGCCGCCCAGCACGGTTCCGGACACGGCCCCGCCGGGGTGAAACACAAGGGTCATGCCCAGGCTGCCGGCATATTTTGGGCTGCCCGAAACGGAGGTGAATTCCACCATTTTTGGCTGGACCTGGACGATATCGATCGGTCCTGTCCTGTCGGCGGGATCCCTGGCGATGGGAGGACCAGCCGGCGCCGCCGGGGCGCCCTGGAGGGTCGCCAGGCAGCTCCGGATCTGCGGCTCCCAGGCCTGCATCAGCCGCCAGGACAGGTAGGAACTCCTGACCCTGGCGCGCAGATCCTCGATCTGGGCCAGCATGACCGTCCGCCCGGCTTCGACCCTGGCGCGCTCCAGGTAGGCCTGCCCGATTGTCCTGGTCTGGGCCTCGGACAGGCCAGGATACTGGGCCGTCGTCCGCTCGGCCCGCCGGACGGCCAGCATGCCCAGCAAGTGCTCCATATTGCCGAAGGTGTTCTCATCCACCGTCAGAGCCTGGCGGGCGCGGTTGACCTCAACGCGTGCGTCCCGACGACCGTAGGTGGGTTGCCCGATGGTGTCCCGCAGCCAGGTCTCGGCGAGATCGAATGCGCCGACCAGGGCCATTCTCCGGGCCACGGCCCGTTCGGCCTCCTTGAGGAGCCTGTCCGCCGCGTCTCGTCGAGGGTCATGTGCGGCGGAAGTCCGGGCGCCCAGAATGGAGTTCAGTGTGTCGTTGGCCGCGTTGAGCCGCAACAGCATCTCGCCGTCGGCCCGCCAGGCGACGGCAAGTTGCAGGGATGTCTCCTCGTGCTCGGACTGCACCGCTTCGAGCTGGCGCAGCATTTGGTTGAGCGTCTGGCGCGTCTTGTCAGGATCGCTCGCCGAACAGAGGTCGGTGATCATGTAGGGGAACGGGATAGGCGGGATGGACGGCAGGGCCGCCGGCGCCGACGGCAGGGCCAGTCCGGTTGCCGCGACGACAACGGCCACGACAACACGGCGCACGAGCGCGGGATGTGAGCGAACGGCTTTGGTCATCGCGACCCCCGGAGACGTCGAGGATAACACCGTTCTTCGATCACGCCCAACCGACCCGTTGACCCCCTGACGCCGGTCGCTAGATTGCGCGCTCCTCGCCCCCATCCGGTTGTTGGGCCCCAGTGGCGAAATGGTAGACGCGGCAGACTCAAAATCTGCTTTCTGCAAGGAAGTGCTGGTTCGAGTCCGGCCTGGGGCACCATCCTGCTTCGCCCTGCGGGCTTCGCAGGACGAGTCCTGCTTTATCATTCGAAGCAGGATGCCCTCCAAGGCCTCAGCGAAGCAGAGCAGCTGAATCGGGAGGATCGCTGAAATGTCCGACGGATCACCGCTCTACGATCTCTCCGGCGCGCTGGAGTCCCGCTCGATCTCGTTCGAGAACCCAGCCGGCGCGCGCGGTGGCGGGGGGCGGGCGGCCAGTCCGCTGGGCGTGGGCCGCAAGGGCGACCCGGCCCGCACCATCGCGCCGGGCGAGACCGTGCCGCTGGCCGACATCGCCGGGTCCGGCACGATCCGGCACATCTGGCTGACCACCCTGGGTTCGCCAAAAGTGTTTCGCGGCATGGTCATCCGCGCCTGGTGGGACGACCAGGCGCATCCGAGCATCGAGTGTCCCCTGGGCGACCTGTTCGGCTTCGCCCATGGGACCACGCCGGCCTTCGAGTCCGGGGTCCATTCGGTGGGCGGGCGCAACGGCCTGAACCTGTGGCTGCCGATGCCGTTCACGCGGCGGGCGCGGCTGACCCTGACCAACGAGCTGGGCCGTCCGGTCCCGGTTTTCTACCAGATCGACTACACCCTGGGCGACACCCACCCCGCCGACGTCGGCCGGCTGCATGTCGCTTTCCGGCGGGAGAACCCGACCACGCCTGGCGTGGATTTCGAGATCCTGCCGCGCCGCGAGGGGCGGGGCCGCTACATTGGGGCGGTGATCGGCGTGCGGCCGCTGGCCGGCGGCTGGTGGGGCGAGGGGGAGGCGAAGATCTTCCTCGACGGCGACACGGACTTTCCGACCATCTGCGGCACGGGCACGGAGGACTATGTCGGCCTGTCGTTCGGCATCCAGGCCAACGCCTTCCGCTATCACGGCGCCAACTGGCGGGAGCGGGACGACGACACTGACACCGGCCGGGTCTCGATGTACCGCTGGCACGTGCCCGATCCGGTGACCTGGACCCGCGACGTCCGCGTCACGATCCAGCAGATCGGCCTGGCCCAAGGCGCCGCGCCGCCGACCATCGAGGCCTACAAGGAACGGCTGGTGGAGCGGTCGGACGACTGGTCGGCCGCGGCCTTCTGGTACGAAGCCGTACCAAGTTCACCGCTGCCGGCCATACCCGACCAGGCGGCCCGCGTCGCCGATCTGCCCGGCTGAGGGCCGGTTCGGGCGGGCTCCTTCCTTGTGTGCTACAGGCGGGCCGGGACAGTGGAGGACGGCATGGCTCAGACGAAGATCGGCGCGGCGGCGGCGGTGGCGCGGCTGAAGGGCTGGACGGCGGCGGACGGTCGCGACGCCATCACCCGGACCTTCACCTTCGCCGACTTCAACGCCGCCTTCGGCTTCATGACCCGCGTGGCGCTGATGGCCGACAAGCTCGACCACCACCCCGAGTGGTTCAATGTCTACAACCGGGTCGAGGTGCTGCTGGCCACTCACGACGCCGGCGGCGTCACCGAACTGGACGTGAAACTGGCGACCTTCATGGACGAGGCGGCGGCCTAGGGCAGCGCCGCCCTCCCTTGCCCCCTCTCACTTGCGTGACAAACGATAGCGTTGGAACATCGCCTGACCACCCCGCAAAGGGGGGTCCGGGGAGGCGTGCGCATGGTGGTGGTGGACGAAGTCGCGGGCGCTCTGCCGCCATCGGGGAGCAACGCCGGCGACGGCAAGGGGCGCCTGAGCAACTGGCGCCTGGCCGCGTTCGCCCTGCCGTGCGTGCCCGTGGCGGCGATGCTGCTGCCGGTGACGGTCTATCTGCCCAACTACTACGCCACCGAGTTGGGGGTAGGGCTGGGGGTGCTGGCCTCGGCCTTCGCCATCGTCCGGCTGTTCGACCTGTGGCTGGACCCGGCCTTGGGCTTCATGATCGACAAGACCAACACCCGCTTCGGCCGCTATCGGCCCTGGCTGGTGGCGGGGACGCCGCTGGCGGTGCTGGCCGTGTGGATGCTGTTCATGGCCAGACCTGGCGTGGACGGGACCTACATCCTGACCTGGCTGATCCTGGGCTTCATCGGCCAGTCGATGGCCTCGATGGCCCATGTGGCCTGGGCCGCGCGGATCGCCCCCGAGTACGACCAGCGTTCGCGGGTCTACGGCTGGTGGCAGGGGTTCACCGTGCTGGGCATCATCGCGGTGCTGGCCATGCCGCCGCTGATGAAGCTGGGCTTCGGCCTGGACCACGCCGCCGGGGTGCGGGCCATGGGCTGGTTCGTCATCCTGTCCCTGCCGCCGACCATCCTGCTGGCGCTGCTGTTCGTGCGTGAGCCGAAGGTCCTGCCCAACGTCACGCCGCCCAACTGGCGCCAGTACCTGGCCCTGATGCGGCGCGGCAACGTGCTGCGGCTGCTGGCGGCCGACATCGCCTGGGGCACCGGACCGGCGCTCGCCGGCTCGCTGTTCTTCTTCTATTTCGACGCCATCCGCGGCTATGACCGCTCAGCCGCCGGCCTGCTCCTGCTGCTGTATTTCGGCGGAGCCCTGGCCGGCTCGCCCCTGTGGACCTGGCTGGCCCGGCGGATCGGCAAGCACAGGGCGCTGATGTTCGCCGCTCTCGGCTATGCCGCCGCCCAGTCGTCGATCCTGATCGCGCCGCATGGCCTGACCTGGGGCATCCTCACCATGACCCTGGCGGGCCTGCCGTTCACCGCCGGTCCGATCCTGCTGCGGGCGATGATGGCCGACGTCGGCGACGAGGAACGGCTGGCCAGCGGCGTCGACCGCAACGGCCTGTTATTCGGCCTGCTCAGCGGCACGGTGAAGATCGGCTCGGCCCTGGCGGTGTTCATCGGGCTGAACAGCCTGGAGGTGTTCGGCTTCCAGGCGAAGCTGGGCGCCGACAACAGCGAGCAGGCGCTGCTGGCCTTGTCGGTGGCGTTCGCGGCGGTTCCGGCGGTGTTCGGCCTGGCGGCGGCGGCGATCATCGCCGGCCACCGGCTGGACGCCGGCGCGCACGCCGTCGTCCGCCGCGAGCTGGATGACCGTGACGGGGAGCTCCCGTAGCGGCGATCAGTAGCCGATAAAGTCGGAAAAGGCCGGGATGATCAACAGCCAGGTCTCAAGGGCATAGGCCATCGACTCGGAGGTGTAGCCCTTGGCCGTGTCGATATCGTAGCGCACGTAGGGGTCCATCTCGTCGTCCAGGGCCGCGCGGCCGAAGCGCTTGGTGAAGTTCCACTCGTTGGCCTTGGCGTAGGTCAGGCCGTCATCGAGATCGAAGCCGGCGGTAAACTGGATGCTGGTGCACCGCCCGCCCCGGCAGTCATAGAAATAGACCAGCCAGTTCAGCCCCTCCGACGAACTGCGGATCATCGGGTCGCCGCCCGAGTCGGTGGTGATCTCCACCGGCAGGCCCTTGGCCTTGAGCACGGCGCCGACCTCCTCGGCGCTGACGCCCTTGGGTGAATAGGTGACGGCGGCGGCCGGCAGGGCGGTGAACGCGACAGCGCAGGCGACGGCCGCGGCGGCGAGTGGCTTCATCACGACAGGAACTCCCCAAGAGACGACGGGCAATGTTGACCATAGTGGCGCGGCGCGCATCAAGGCCGATATTGGGGATCGGGGGTGTTTTGAGCGCCTCGCGGCAGCGAACTAGTGTGCCGGATTTGAAGTTCGCCTCATTGCTGGATCAAGCCGTGAGCGAACTTCAAATCCAAAAAGCACACTAGAAACATATACTTGCTAGTATCCTCTTCGATTCCGAAGTTCGTCGGAGCCTGCCACAGGCGCTTGCGAACTTCGGAATCGGGACACTAGGTCGAGCTCTCCGAGCGGGCGAAGGAGGCGAAGCCCGGCACGATGGCGGTCCAGTGCTCGATGGAGGCGGCCAGCGCCTCGGACGTGAAGCCGTTGACGGCTTCCAGGTCCCACTTGAGGTAGGGGTCCATCTCGTCATCCAGCATGCAGCGGGCGAACCGCTTGGTGTCGTTCCACTCGTTACAGCGGGCGTGGGTAATGCCGTTGCTGAGGTCCAGGCCGATCCGGAACTGGTAGCTGGCGCAGCGGGTCTTGCGGCTGTCGCAGTCGTAGAAAAGGATGTGCCAGGTCCTGGGCCCCGACCCCGACTTGATCAACGGATCGCCCCAGTCGTCGATGCTGATTTCGGCCTCCAGCCCCTGATCCTTCAGGGCGGCGGCGACATCGGCGGCGGTGACGCCGCCCGCCGGGTAGGTGACGGCGGCGGCCGGCATCGCGCCGAGCGCGGCGATGCAGAAGGCGGCGGCGGCGGCGGCGGCGATCTTCACGGTGCGCAATCCCCAGACTGATGTCGGGCCAGATGACCACAGGCGGGATGATCCGGCCAGATGCCCGGTGCGTCGGCGGCCCCCGCTCACTTCCCCAGGCACACCGCCACGCAACGCTCCGCCAGCACCTGGCCGGCGTCGATCAGGGGGATCTCCAGGGCGTCGGACTCGAGCACCAGCGGCGCCTCGGTGCAGCCGGCGATGACCGACTGGGCCCCTGCGTCGGCCAGGGAGTAGGCCACCAGGGCCATCTCTTCTTCAACCTCCTCGGACAGGTCCCCGGCCTTGATGCGGTAGAGCAGGCTCATGAACCACTCCTGCTTGGCTTTCGACAGGCAGACCGGTTCCAGGCCCATGCCGGTCAACCGGTCGGTGTAGAGGCGAAGAGCCAGGCCGGTGGCCAGCACCCCGACCCGCTCCGCGCCGGCCAGCCGGGCGGCGGTGCAGGCGGCCTCGACCATGTCGATCAGCGGCAGGCCCGAGGCCTCGCGGACCTGGGCGGCGTAGGCATGGGCGGTGTTACAGGCGATGGCCAGCACCTGCGCCCCGCCGTCGCGCAAAGCCACGGCCATCCCCGCCAGCACGGGCCCCGGGGTGTCGTCCTCGCCGTTGCGGTCGGGCACCTGGGGGTTGATGTCGACCAGCACGCGGATGTGATCCTGGTCGCGGGCCGCGGGCGTCGCCGCCTGCAGCTTGGCCAGGAAGTCGAGGGTCGCCGCCGGACCCATGCCGCCGAGAACACCGAGTGTTTTCATGGTTGTTGCCTGCACATCGTTCCTGCGTCCTTCGAGACGCGGCTTCGCCGCTCCTCAGGATGACGCAGTTGGTTGGGTTGCAAAATGGTCGTCATGGTGAGGAGCGCGAAGCGCGTCTCGAACCACGCAACGTCTCACAGCAGCGCCGGCTCCAGTTCACCGTGATAGCCGAACAGGCCCTGGGCGCCGCCGGTGTGCAGGAAGACCACCGTCTCGCCCTCGAAGGCGCCTTTTTTCGCCAGGTCGATCAGCCCCTTCATCGCCTTGCCGGTATAGACCGGGTCCAGCAGCAGGCCCTCGGTCCGCGCCGTCAGGGTCAGGGCGTCGATCACCGCCTGGTCGATCAGGCCGTAGCCGGCGCCGACGTAGTCGCAGTCGGCGAAGACCATGTCCCGCGTCACCCGCTCGCGATGGCCCATCAGGGCGGCGGTCTCGACGGCCAGGTTGAACACGTTGGTCTCCTGCTTGTCCTTCGGCGCGCGGACGCCGATGCCGAGCACCGGGATGTCCGCCCCGCTGACGGCCATGCCGGCGACCAGGCCGGCCTGCGTGCCCGCGCTGCCGGTGGCGGTGACCAGCCGGTCGATGACCAGGCCCTGGTCATTGGCCTGGGCCGCCAGCTCCAGGGCGCAGTCGACGTAGCCGAGCGCGCCGACGGCGTTCGAGCCCCCGCCGGGGATGATGTAGGGCGTCCCGCCGCGCCGGCGGCAGGCGTCCGCGTTGGTCTCCATCTCGGCGTTCATGTCGGTGTCCATCGGCACCATGCGCAGGCTGGCGCCCAGCAGGCGGTCGAGCAGCACATTGCCCGACCCGGTATAGTCAACGGCCTGGTTGCCCGTCCGGTTCTCCAGAATGATCTCGCAGGCCATGCCGAAGCTGGCGGCGGCGGCGGCTGTCTGGCGCACATGGTTGGACTGGATGGCCCCCTGGGTGATCAGGGTGTCGGCGCCCTGTTCCAGCGCCTCGCCGAGCAGGAACTCCAGCTTGCGGGTCTTGTTGCCGCCGCCGGCCAGGCCCGTGCAGTCGTCGCGCTTGATCCACAGATCGACGCCCAGCTCCGCGCTCAGCCTGGGCGCCGGCTCCAGCGGCGTGGGCAGATGGGCGAAGCGGGCGCGGGCAAACCTGGCGAGATTCATCGGACTGTCTCCGCAACGGGAATCCCGTGCTATCATGACCGCCTTAAAGCATCACGCCGGGGAGGAGATCAAAATGACCCCCAAAGTCGTGTTCGCGTCGGCCGCAATGGCCCTTTCCCTTGGTTTCGCCGCTCCGGCGTCGTCGGCGGCCTTCGTGCTCGGCGGCGGTCTGGCGGACGCCTGTTCCCGCTTCGCCGTTGACGGCCGGTCCGACGAGTATTCGCTCAGCACCTGCACCTACGCCCTGGAGACCGAGAGCCTGGTCAAGCGCGACCGCGCCGCCACGCTGGTCAATCGCGGGGTGATCCAGCTGCGGCGCAAGAAGTACGAGGCCGCCAACCGCGACTTCGACGCCGCCATCCGGCTGCAGCCGGGCATGGGCGAGGCTTACGTCAACCGCGGCGCGGCCTTGCTGGCCCAGCGGCGCTGGGCGGAAGGCAAGGCCGACATCGACCGGGGCCTGGAGCTGGGCTCCGACGAGCCGGAGAAGGCCTATTTCAACCGCGCCTTGGCCTGGGAAGCCCTCGACGACATGGAGGCCGCCTGGCGCGACTATGTGAAGGCCTCGGAGCTGA
The DNA here is from genome assembly GCA_030678995.1 of Caulobacter sp. Classification (GTDB taxonomy): domain Bacteria; phylum Pseudomonadota; class Alphaproteobacteria; order Caulobacterales; family Caulobacteraceae; genus Caulobacter. The sequence continues at coordinate 36,962 of JAUXTQ010000020.1, read as the reverse complement.
AGCCCGACTGGGACGCCCCGCGCAAGGAACTGGCCCGGTTCACCGTAACGCCGAAGTAGGGGCCCCCCTCATGAGGACGCGCATCAGCCTGTTGGCCGCGGCCCTGGCCGCGCTGGCCGCCCCGGCGGCGGCCTCGGTGATGGTCATGGGCGCGGGCATGGCGGCGGACTGCTCGAAGGCCGCCTTCAACGGCCGCTCGGACCGGGAGTCGATCCTGCTCTGCACCCGTTCGCTGGACGAGGAACGGCTGGTCCGGCGGGACCGGGCCGGCACCCTGGTCAACCGCGGCGTCATGCTGCTGCGGACGCGGGACTATCCGGCCGCCCGGGCCGACTTCGACAGGGCCATCGCCCTGGAGCCGACCCTCGGCGAGGCTTTCGTCAACCGCGGCGTCAGCCTGATGGCCGACAAGGCCTACGACGACGCCCTGGTCGATATCGAACGGGGCCTGGCGCTGGGCGTCGATGAACCGGCCAAGGCCTACTACAACCGCGGCCTGGTCCAGGAGTCCCTCGGCGACGCCCGCGCGGCCTACTACGACTACCGCAAGGCCCAGGACCTGGACCCCGACTGGCTGCTGCCCGCCCGCCAGCTGACCCGGTTCACGGTCAGCCGGCCCTGAGATGCTCCCCTTTCGGGGGAGCTGTCCGCGAAGCGGACTGAGGGGGTCATCCGGGATCTGAGCGGACCCCCTCCGTCTCGCCTGCGGCGAGCCACCTCCCCCGATGGGGAGGATCAACGCTGGACGAACCCTTTCCGGCGCCCCAGCGTTGCATCCGTGCTGATCAGGAGTAACGGCGATGCGCTGGCGTGGCGGCAGGCAATCGGGGAACATCGAGGACCGGCGCGGCCTGGGCCCTGTCGGCGCGATCGGCGGCCTCGGCGTGGGCGGGGTGATCATCGTGCTGATCGGCGTGTTCGTCTTCGGCGTCGATCCGGGCGAGATGATCAGCGTGGTCACCGAGACCGCCCCGGCCAGTCAGCAGGCCGGCAAGACCGGCGAAGTGACCGACGAGGAAGGCCGCTTCGTCGGCGCCGTCGAGACCTCGACCACCGCCGTCTGGACCGACCTGTTCAGCCAGTCGGGCGGGACCTACCGGCCGACCGCCGGCGTCGTGCTCTATGACCAGGCCACGGTCACCGGCTGCGGCGTGGGCCAGGCGGCCATGGGGCCGTTCTACTGCCCCAGCGACAACAAGGTGTACCTCGATCTGGCCTTCTGGAACGAGCTGGAGACCCGCTTCGGCGCCGCCGGCGACTTCGCCCGCGCCTATGTCATCGCCCACGAGATCGGCCACCATGTGCAGAACCTGCGCGGCGAGCTGGCGGCCGGCCAGGGCGCCCAGGCCCGCGGCGACGGCGGCGGCCAGGTGCGGGTCGAGCTGCAGGCCGACTGCTACGCCGGCGTCTGGGCCGCCCGCACGGGCCGCGCCACCGCCGGCGAGGTCGACCTGGAGCCCGGCGACATCGAGGAAGGCCTGGCCGCGGCCAGCGCCGTCGGCGACGACACCATCCAGCGCCGCACCCAGGGCCGCGTGGTGCCCGACGCCTTCACCCACGGCACCGCCGACCAGCGCAAACGCTGGTTCCGCCGCGGCTACGACAGCGGCGACCCCGGCCAGTGCGACACGTTCAGGGCGCCGGCGCTGTAGGGAGTAGGGGACACGTACCTGCGGTACATGTTCCCACGCAACTTGCCCCCGGATCGGGCTAGGCCTAGTGTCCCCTCGTTCTCCGGGGAGCCCCGTCCAAGGGGCTGAGATTCGGCTGGCGCCGTGACCCGCCGAACCTGATCCGGGTCATGCCGGCGAAGGGAGAGACACGGTTCCTCGCTCCACGGGGCAAAAAGGGGAATCCCCGACGCCGGCAAGGCCCTCACACCTCGAGGTCCCGCGCCATGAACGTCCACACGCCCATCTCGCCCAACACCGACGACGTCGCCGTCGGGCCGCGTCTGGGCAGCCGCAAGGTCTATGCCTCGGGGGAACTGTTCCCGGACATCCGCGTGCCGTTCCGCGAGGTGGCGCTGCATCCCAGCGCCAATGAGCCGCCGCTGACCATCTATGACCCGTCCGGCCCCTATACCGACCCGGCCGCCGTCATCGACATCGAGAAGGGCCTGCCGCGCCTCCGCGAGGCCTGGGTCACGGCGCGCGGCGATGTCGAGGTCGTCACCGACCCGCGTCAGGTCAAGCCGGAGGACAACGGCTTCGCCCAGGGCAAGCACCTGGCCCCGCAATTCCACGACGAGACCCGCCGCGTCTATCGCGCCAAGACCGGCGCCGCCGTCACCCAGCTGGAATACGCCCGCGCCGGCAAGATTACGCCGGAGATGGAATACGTCGCCATCCGCGAGAACCTGCGCCGCGAACAGACCGCCCCCTGCGTCCGCGACGGCGAGGACTTCGGCGCCAGCATCCCCGACTTCGTCACTCCCGAGTTCGTTCGCCAGGAGATCGCGCGCGGCCGGGCCATCATCCCGGCCAACATCAACCACGGCGAGCTGGAGCCGATGGCCATCGGCCGCAATTTCCTGGTCAAGATCAACGCCAACATCGGCAACAGCGCGGTGCTCTCCACCGTCGCCGACGAGGTCGATAAGATGGTCTGGGCCACCCGCTGGGGCGCCGACACGGTCATGGACCTGTCGACCGGCCGCAACATCCACAACATCCGCGACTGGATCCTGCGCAACAGCCCGGTGCCGATCGGCACGGTGCCGATCTACCAGGCGCTGGAAAAGGTCAATGGCGTGGCCGAGGACCTGACCTGGGACGTGTTCCGCGACACCCTGATCGAACAGGCCGAGCAGGGCGTCGACTACTTCACCATCCACGCCGGCGTGCGCCTGCCGTTCATCCCGATGACGGCCAAGCGGGTCACCGGCATCGTCAGCCGCGGCGGCTCGATCATGGCCAAGTGGTGCCTGGCCCACCACAGGGAGAGCTTCCTCTACGACCACTTCGAGGACATCTGCGACATTATGCGGGCCTACGACGTGTCGTTCAGCCTCGGCGACGGCCTGCGCCCGGGCAGCACGCGCGACGCCAACGACGAGGCCCAGTTCGCCGAGCTGCGCACCCTGGGCGAGCTGACCAGGGTCGCCTGGAACCACGGCTGCCAGGTGATGATCGAGGGCCCCGGCCACGTGGCCATGCACAAGATCAAGGCCAACATGGATGAGCAGCTCAAGCACTGCCACGAGGCGCCGTTCTATACCCTCGGCCCGCTGACCACCGACATCGCCCCCGGCTACGACCACATCACCAGCGCCATCGGGGCGGCGATGATCGGCTGGTTCGGCACGGCGATGCTCTGCTACGTCACGCCCAAGGAACACCTGGGCCTGCCCGACCGCGACGACGTCAAGACCGGGGTGATCACCTACAAACTGGCCGCCCACGCCGCCGATTTGGCCAAGGGGCATCCGGCGGCGGCGTTGCGCGACGACGCGGTCAGCCGCGCCCGGTTCGAGTTCCGCTGGGAGGACCAGTTCAACCTCGGCCTGGACCCCGAGACCGCCCAGAAGTTCCACGACGCGACCCTGCCCAAGGAGGCCCACAAGACGGCGCACTTCTGCAGCATGTGCGGGCCCAAGTTCTGCAGCATGAAGATTTCGCAGGAGGTGCGGGACTTCGCGGCGGGCGTGGCCCCGAACGAGGCGGTCGAGGGCATGGCGGCGATGAGCCGCAAGTTCAGGGAGCTGGGCGGGGAGATTGAGGTGAAGGTGGAGTAGGGGGGCGGGTTACAACTTACTCGCGTTTGGCTGGTTCATCAGTTATCCCTCTCTTAACCAATGGGAGGGGCTCTTGAGGTTGGGTGATTTAGAGATCGGACGCTTCGTTGGCCGGTGGGTAGCGAATTTTCTGAAGCGACTACAGGAACCGTTCAATTGGTTCGGAGGGGTAGTTGGAATCCTATCGTGGGTCGGGCTGTTTCAGTTTTCAGATTTGAACCTATATGGGTCGTCTGCTGTATTCGTTCTGTTCATCATATACTTGCTCTGGAAATCTTTCCCGGATGCGTACCTCCGCGTCTCAAGCTTGACAAACCGCAGGCTTGAGCTAGCAGACCTTGATAGAATTCTCACGCCATTCAAGACTGTTGCGATCCTGGGGAACAGCTCGGTGGGAAAATCGACTTTCCTTAGTGCGGCGAGCAATCGCGATATTCCCGACGGTGCCACCGAGGCTCCCTACGCCGTCGTCGTCCCGATACCAGACACGCGCCCCACGCAGTTTGTGGGCTTTATCGATACAGTGGGTCGTGAATATCCCAATCAAGTACAGATGATAGAGCGTGCGGACGCCCTCTTGATATTTCTTGATCACAATTCAAGCGGCGATGACGTCGCGCTTGAATCCGTTCGAATGAAGGAGCACGAACGATCAACGGAGGGGAATATCGTCCCCGCCATTCGTCAATCTTCTGGGGAGTATGACGGGGTGTTGATCGTCGCTAACAAGGCGGATTTGTGGGGATCTGCGCCTGAGGCGGTAGAAAAAATGAATGCGCTTGCTGTGGGTGCGAAGGACAAGATTTTGGCCACCGGAGAATTTGCCACGCCCAGCAAGGTCTCTGTAATACCATCTCATTCCAATCTGAAATCGCAAGATGTGTCGACAGTAATCAAGATGTTCAGGGCCCCTTGAAAATGGCGGATGAATATGACTCTAAATATAGATTTGCGATTATCGATGCAGGTGAGCGGTTTCCAAAAGTCTTGATCTCATCGATCGGCTCATCGGCCGATCTTGTCGGATTTTATTCGTTGAGGCAGCTTGGGATATTGCCACAAGATCAAAATCAGCGGCGCGACCCCGTTTCAGAATTGCTAGGTCCGGCGAGAGACCACTCAAGATCGACTTGGATCGTAGACGCTTGGGCGCGCCCAGATGCCAGCGTCGAGTTATCGGTGCTGCGCCGTGCAAGCGGGCAAGAATCGAAAGACTCTCGGCCCAGAAATTTGGCGTTAGTGGTGGGTGGAATCAGAGATCCAATTACCTTAGGACCTCGTGGTCGGCGTATTCGAGAAGGGTTGGAAAAGCACTTGGCCTCGTTGACCAGGGCTATTGAGTTGGCTGATCATGAGGCAATTGATTTTAATTTGGGGCTATTGACGGCCGTGTTGGCGGAAGTGGACAGATTGTCCAATTACTACAGAGAGCGAGCTGAGAATTTTAGAAAGTTTCTATTAAACTATGTATCCATATTGGTTGCGGCGCTTACCGTTACTATTGCAGCATATGCGCTTTTGCGGGGCGTGATTGCTGAGGCGCCTTCCATACCTCGATAAGTTTACGGAAACACGAAGCAGGAACACTGAGAATCGGGTGCACGCACTCTTTTCCACTCCCCCGCCGCCCCTTCATCTCATGCCAAGACGTTCGCCGACCGGCCCAGGTCACTCAAGGCCGGGCCTCGCCCACTCCGCCGCGCGCGGGCGCCCGGAGGGCGCGCCTTGACTGACCTGGGCCGGTCGGCAGGCTGGCCTGCGTGAGATCGAGGGCGGGGTTTCATTCCTACGAAATGATCCGTCGCTGGGCTTATCCCCCCCCTGCCGAATCGACCGGACTCTCCACCAGGAGGACGCGGAGCTTCGGAACCCCAGCGCGTTGCGCGATTCGAACCACCTCTACCGTCCTCCTCACGCCTCGATCCTCGAAGGCGAAAAGGAGAAATGAAATGTCGAACGAATTCCCCATTTCCTATCCACGTGACCTGGCGCTCGAACAGTTGGTGTTTGCCATGATGCTGCACGCCGAAATGCAAAATCCCGGCTACATCAATGAGGTCCTCAGGCTCGGTGTCGGTGCAGCAAGGATCAACGTTGAGGTTGACCTGGCCTTCAGCGACATGGCGGCGACTCTTCGGGTCAAGGCTCGTCGAGCTGGCATTGCATTGTAAGCCGGTCGGCAGGCTGGCCTGCGTGAGATCGAAGGGGTCTTCCCTTCTCCCTGCGGGACAAGCATTCCCCTAAAACTCCGCTCATCCCGGCGAAGGCCGGGACCCAGGTTTTTTCAGAGCTTCGGCTCACGGCTCCGGAGGGGGCTCGGGACTGCCTGACAGGTGGGCGGCTGTTTAAAAAACGCCTGGGTCCCGGCCTTCGCCGGGATGAGCGGAATGTTGGGGAACCGTAGGTCGTGTCTGCCGCGGAAACGCTGAACGTGCTAAGGGAGAACCATGGGCAAGCCCTCGAAACGCTCTGGCGAGACACCTTCGGTCATGGGCTCGACTGCCTCACCGATGTCGAAGCCGCCTATCTCGCTCGTCAGCCATCGGTTGACGCGATCCGAGATCGCATGGCTGAAGCGGCAGAGCAGGCGCGTCGCGCAAACCTGCCGGCAATTGACCTCGACGGCGGCTGAATAGCCGGCCGGCAGGCTGGCCGGCATGAGATCAAGGGCGATCTCCCTTCTCCCACAATGGGAGAAGGATATCCGGAGGCTGACGCGGACCGGGAACGGCCGCCTGTCACGCCGCTGGACTTCGCCGCGTAACAGGCCGACGCTCGCGGGCCAGGCGGCGGCCGTCCGCGCCCCCGCCGCGAAGGAACGCCATGAAGACCACTTTCGCGCTGGCCCTGGCGGTGGCGCTGCTCGCCTCGGGCTCCGCCCACGCGGCGAAGAAGTACTACATCAGCGTCGGCTGCTATCCGACCTACAAGCTGTACCGGATCCCCTGCGACGTCGGCACGTCCTGGAAGACCTGCGCGGGGGAGTTCTGCAACTCCATCGCCGTTGGCCCGGGGTCCGGCCCCGGAGAGGGCCGCGAGCGCGCCGGGCAGCGGCCCGAGCCCCGGCTGCTGGCCCCCCTGCCCCCCGGCGTCCGCTAGCCGCCGTCCCGCTCATGCGATGCAGGCGGGGAGCATGAGCGGGGAAAAGCGAGACTCCCGGGACATATAATTTCGGGACAAAGCGAGACAAAACGAGACATTCGCGACACCCTCGCCGCCGCCCCGGCCGCGGGTTCGGGTGTTCGATCCCCGCCCCCCGGCGCGGGGGTACAATGGCTCCATGAGCGCCGCTGTCCGATCCGTCCAGACCCTTGCCGGCAAAGCCTCGCGCGGCGCCGCGCCGGCCTGGCGGGCGGGGCGCGGCATGGGCCATCTCCTCCGCCGCGCGCCCGCCACGCCTCGCCTGTCCCCCTCGGCGCGAGGCCTCCTCAAACTCAAGCGCCGGCAAATCGGGCGCGGCGAGACATTCGGGACGCTTGCCGCACCCGCCCCCTCAACCTATCACCGATCACATGTCCCCCTCCGAGCCCTCGCCGCCGTCGCCGGAGGCCCAGACCACCGCGCCGCCGTTCGCGGCGGCGTCGCTGATCGGGGTGGTGTTCATCAACATGCTGGGCTTTGGGATCATCGTCCCGCTGCTGCCGTTCTATGCCAAGTCGTTCGACGCCCCGCCCTGGCAGATGGCGCTGATCTTTTCGGCCTATTCGGTCGGGGCCTTCTTCGGCGAGCCGTTCTGGGGCCGGCTGTCGGACCGCTATGGCCGCAAGCCGATCCTGATCTCGACGATCATGGCCAACGGCCTCTGCTACCTGTTCCTGGCCTTCGCCCCGAGCATCGAGACGGCGTTCGTCATCCGGCTGCTGGGCGGGTTGGCGGCGGGCAACGGGGCGGTGATCCAGGGCTATATCGCCGACGTCACCCCGCCGGAGAAGCGGGCGCGGCAGCTCGGCTACCAGGGCGCGGCGTGGAACGTGGGGCTGATTGTCGGGCCGTCGATCGGCGGCCTGTTCGCCCATACCGACATGGGGCCGGCGGGGTTCCGCATCCCGCTGTTCATCGCGTCCGGGCTGGCCTTCGTCTGCGTGGCGGCGGTGATCGCGGTGATCCGCGAGAGCCGGGTGCGCCAGACCGACATCTCCCACCGGGCCAGCCGCTGGGCGGCGGCCGGCGAGGCTCTGCGCCATCCGGTGATCGGCCGGCTGATCCTGCTGACCTTCCTGGTCGGGTTCGCCTTCACCGGCATCGAGTCGGTGTTCGGCCTGTGGGCCGAGGCGCGGTTCGGCTGGTCACCGCGCGAGATCGGCTTCGCCTTCGCCTGCGTGGGGATCACCGCCTTCCTGACCCAGACCCTGCTCACCGGCCGGCTGTCGGAGCGGTTCGGCGAGGGGCCGGTGCTGGCCGTGGGCATGGGCATGACGGTGCTCTCCATGCTGCTGCAGACGGTCTCCACCGGCGGGGTGATGACCACGGCGCTAATGTGTTTCAGCGCGGTCGGCACCTCGGTGGCCTGGCCCAATGTCGGGGCGTTGATCTCGCGCAGCGCCGACCCGCACCGGCAGGGCCAGATCATGGGGCTGAACAACGCCGCCGGGGCCCTGTCGCGGGTGCTGGGGCCGCTCAGCGCCGGCCTGGTGTTCGCCCAGGTGATCAACGGGCCGTTCATCCTGGGCGCGGCGGTGGTGGCGCCGGCGATCCTGCTGGCGCTGTCGGCCAGCCGGCGGGCGAGGGGTTGATCGCGGCCGTGACCATGATCCGCCGCCTGACCGCCGAGGACGTGGCCGCCTTCCGCGCCCTGCGGCTGGAGGCGATGACGGCCGAGCCGGAAAGCTTTGGCACCGACATCGCCGAGGAGCGGGAAAAGACCGTCGAGGCCAGCGCCGCCACCCTGGGCGCCACCGCCCTGTTCGGCGCCTTCGTCGACGGCGAGCTGGTCGGCATGGCCGGGTTCGCGCGGATGAAGCCCCTGCGCGAACGGCACAAGGGCACGGTCTGGAGTATGTATGTCCGCGCCTCCGCCAGGGGGCTGGGGCTGGGCGGCAGGCTGCTGAGCGCGGTCATCGACCATGCCCGCGGCGAGGTCGAGGTGCTGATCCTGGTGGTGGTCTCGACCAACACCGCGGCGGTGGCTCTTTATGAGCGCCACGGCTTCCGGCGCTGGGGCCTGGAGCCCTTCGCCCTGAAGCTCGGAGAGGGGCGCTACACCACCGACGGCTACTATTGGCTGCCGCTGACCGGTGCGGAACCCTAAGAGCTTGTTAACGCGAAGCATTCCAAACTCCCTGCGATACGGGACCGTCTTCGCGGTTCGAACCAGGCCCGATCCCATGTCCGTCACCCGCACTGGCGGTTACCGCCGTCCGAACGACCACTTCGAGCCGGAAGACCAGAGCGATCCGCACGCCCAGCGGCGCATGCGCGGCAACCTCGATCACATCGACTACACCGCCTTCGCCGCCAACAAGTCGGTGATCAGCCAGGCGCTGGGCCCCGGCGACGCGCGCAAGTTCCAGCGGCTGGCCGTGGCCGCCGCCGCCGCCCGGGCGACCTGGGTGGCCCAGGCCCTGGCCGTGTCCGCCGGCGGCGGCCGGATGACGCCGCAGGATCTCAGCCAGCTGACCCATCTGCGCCAGACCTTCGAGGAGTTGGCCGAGGCCTACGACGCCATGCGCCGGCTGGTCGAGCGGGGCTACGTGAGCTACGTCACCCCCACGGAATAGTTTTACCCGGGCGATATTGACAGGCGGTTTTATCCGGGTAAAAGGCGCGCTCCGAACAGGAGCATCGTCATGTCCACCGATCCGCAAACCCGCTGCACCGCCTTCGACGGCCAGCGCCGCATCGCCGCCGGCCCGCTGAGCGAGGTCGCCCCGCTGGTGCGCGCCGAGCTGGACGCGCGGCCCAACGCTTCGGTGCTGATCTTTGCCGATGACGACAGCCGCCGGCTGGACGTCGACCTGCGCGGCACGGTCGCCGAGGTCGCCGCCCGCGTGGCGCCGCAGGAAAAGGGGCCGGGCCGTCCGAAACTCGGCGTCGTGCCCCGCGAGGTCACCCTGCTGCCCCGGCACTGGGAGTGGCTCTCGGCCCAGACCGGCGGCGCCTCGGTGGCGCTGCGGCGGCTGGTCGAGGCGGCCCGCAAGGACCCGCGCGAACTGGCCCGCGCGGCCCGCGACAGCGCCTATCGCTTCACCGCGTTGATGGCCGGCAACGCGCCCGGCTTCGAGGAGGCGACCCGCGCCCTCTACGCCGGCGACCGGGCCGGCTTCGAGGCCAATACCGCCGCCTGGCCGCCCGACGTGCGCGAGCACGCCCTGGCCATCGCGGCGCCGGGCCTGGGAGACCTGTCATGAGCAAGGAACGGCGCAAGGAACTGCTCGCGGCCTACAAGGAGCAGAAGCCCCGGCCGGGCGTGTTCGCGGTGCGCTGCACCGCGACCGGCCAGGTCTGGGTGCAGGCCGCCGTCAACCTGGCCAACTGCCAGAACGGCGTCTGGTTTCCGCTGAAGATCGGCTCGCACCCGAACAAGGGGTTGCAGGCTGAATGGAAGGCCCACGGCGCCGACGCCTTCGTCTTCGAGGAGATCGAGGCGCTGACGGAGGACGACCTCAAGGGCTGGGAGCTGACCAGCAAGCTCAAGAGCCGCGAACGCCACTGGCGCGAGGCGCTCGGGGCGACGGCGGTGACGGGGTAGGGGACACGTACCAAACGGTACATGTCCCCTGGGTTCCTCCGCCCGTCTACTGGGGCGGGATCGGGACGCTGGCCGGCGGGACCGGCGTGGTCGGGGCCGGGTCAGGCGTGATGATCGGCGGCGGGGGTGCGGCCGGTTCCGACGCCGTCACGGTCGCCGGGGGCGGCGGCACGTAGCGCTGGTACTCATTGGCGCTGGCGTCGGCGCTCGAGTCGGTGGCGCTGGGCGCGGTCGCGACGACCGGCGGGGCGACGCGGCGGGCCGGGGCGGCGCGCGTCGTCCTGCGGACAGCCGGGGCGGCCGGGGCAATGACCAGCGCGGGCTCGGCCTCGGCGACCTGTACAGGCGCGGGCGCCAGCAGCACAGGCGCGGGCCGGACGGCCTCGCTTTTCGCCACGGTCCTGCCGGGTTCGGCCTTGTCGCTGTTCTGCGCGACCAGGATCACCACGCCGCCGAACACGGCGGCCACGGCGACCGGCGCGATCAGGCGCCAGGCCGGACCCTTGCGGGCCGGCTTGCGGGTGGAGACGTCGGCGGCGCCGAAGGGCGAGCCGGCGGCGAAGGGGGCCGCGCTGGCCCCGGCGGCGGGGGCCGGGGCGTTGTCAAACAGGGCGCGGGCGGTGTCACGATCCAAGGTCATGGTCGGGATCCTCATGAATGTTGATCGCCTGTTTAACGAACGCCGTGCATGGAGGTTCCAGAGGGGCTACTCATATGCCAGTTTGTATTGTAACCGGCTCTATTGTTGTCGTGAATATATTCTGATCGTGATCTCAAAATACATGACATATAACGTCATATAATTCCGTCTATCCTATGACAACGTTCCAGACGCTGCGAATACAGGCCTTGTTCTTGCCATAAACCTGCCATCCACCCGCCTGCACCAGGGCCGCGGTTTCCGCGCCGGCCGGTGCGCTCTTTCGGTCACGTTCACCGCGCCGCAACGCCTGGGCGCTAGGCTTCGCTTGACCGCAATTCGCCCGTCGGGCGAATGGTCGGGGGCGAGCGGAGGGCGTTGTCCATGAAGCTGAAGGCGCGGATCGCGCGCGAGGTGAGGTTCATCAAGGGCCTGGGCCGCACGCTGAAATGGGTCAAGCCCATCGCGCCTGACAGCAAGGACCTGCTCTGCGACGACCTGGAGGCCAGCGTCGACCGCCACAGGGACCGGCCCGCCATCACCTTCGAGGGCAAGACCCTCACCTATGGCGAGATGGACGCCCTGGCCAACCGCTACGCCCACTGGGCCAAGGAACAGGGCATCACCCGCGGCCAGACCGTCGCCCTGTTCATGCCCAACCGCATGGACTACCTGCCGATCTGGTATGGCCTGACCAAGATCGGGGCGGCCACGGCGCTGATCAACAACAACCTGACCGGCGCGCCGCTGGCCCACTGCCTCAACATCTCCGGGGCCCTGCACTGCCTGGTCGATGCGGAGACCTCGCCGGCCTTCGAGGCCGTGCGCGCCCAGCTGACCAAGCCCGTCGCCCAGTGGACGCTTGGGCCCGTCACCCCCGGCCGCCACGACCTGACCACCGCCCTGAAGAGCTGCAGCAACCTGCGCCCCGACCGCCTGACCGCCCGCGGCGAGCTGCGGGCCAGCGACACGGCGCTGTGGATCTACACCTCGGGCACCACGGGCCTCCCCAAGGCCGCCCGCATCAACCACATGCGCGCCCAGCTCTATATGCGCGGCTTCGCCGGGGCGACCGGCGCGGTGGAGACCGACCGCATCTACCAGGTGCTGCCGCTGTACCACGCCACCGGGGGCCTGTGCGGCATGGGCGCGGCCCTGCTGACCGGCGGCTCGGTGGTGCTGCGCAAGAAGTTCTCCACCAGCCACTTCTGGCAGGACATCCACGACGAAGGCTGCACGATGTTCGTCTACATCGGCGAGCTGTGCCGCTATCTGGTCAACGCCCCGGCGCACCCGCTGGAGCGCGACCACAAGCTGCGACTGGCCTTCGGCAACGGCCTGCGGGCCGATGTCTGGGAGGACATGACCCGGCGGTTCAACATCCCCCGGGTGCTGGAGTTCTACGGCTCGACCGAAGGCAATGTGTCGACGTTCAACTTCGACGGCCATGTGGGGGCCATCGGCCGCCTGCCCAAATGGCTGAAGAAGCGGTTCAACGCCCGGCTGGTGCAGTTCGACATCGATGCCGAGCAGCCGGTCCGCGGCGCGGGCGGCTTCTGCATCGAATGCGGTCCCGGCCAGATCGGCGAGTGCATCGGCAAGATCGACACCAGCGACGCCCGGACCAACTTCACCGGCTACGCCGACAAGGCGGCCACCGAGAAGAAGGTGCTGCACGATGTGTTCGAAAAGGGCGACGCCTGGTTCCGCACCGGCGACCTGATGAAGCAGGACGCCGACGGCTACCTCTATTTCATCGATCGCATCGGCGACACCTACCGCTGGAAGGGCGAGAACGTCTCCACCGGCGAGGTCGCCGACCGCCTGGCCGAGGCCCCCGGCGTGCTGGAGGCCAACGTCTACGGCGTGACGGTGCCCGGACAGGACGGCCGCGCCGGCATGGTCGCCCTGACGGTCGACGACGCCTTCGACCTGGCCGGATTCCACGCCCATGTGGACAAGGAGCTGCCGCCCTACGCCCAGCCCCTGTTCATCCGCCTGCAGCGCCAGATCGAGACCACCGGCACCTTCAAATACCGCAAGGTCGACCTGGTGACGGACGGCTTCGACCCCGCCCGGGTCAAGGACCCGCTGTATTTTCGCAACCCGGTGAAGAGGGCCTGGACCAAGATCACCAAAGCGGGGTTCGACAAGATCAACGACGGCGGGTTCCGGCTGTAGGGACAGACACCTTTGGGTGTCTGTCCCGAACCCTGGTCCCCAGGGGAAATGAGCAAGCTGTCCCCTGATTTCCGCCGCCGACAGGGCGGGGAGTCTCGTTTCCCGGTTCACTGTTTCCCGGACTTTGCCGCAGAGGTATCTGGCCACACCACCCATCCCCCATTGTACGCCCGTGCGAGGGGGCGGGGATTGGCGTGAGAAAGGGTCAGAGTTTCAGGGAGTTGGTGGCTGGGAGGGTCAGGTGAATCCTTGAATTTGCGGAGCCGGCGCCGGCGGTATTGCGCGGCCCTTCGCCGGCTTGCCGGCACCGATCAGGACATTTCGGGGGATCGAATGTCTCGCTTTGTCTCGCGATTATATGTCTCGAGAGTCTTCAGCTACCAGTGACGGTATTGGATCGCATTTCATTGGGTGGACACTCGGGTGCCGCAGGTCGATCCGGCCGCCCGACGGTTCGGCCGGACGTGCGACTTGTGCGGGACTGGGCGAGGGAGGAAGCTGCGTCGTCAGTTTTCAGGAGCAGGCGTGGAACGGGGCGGACCGACGGTTCAGGCCGGCATTCTCTATCAGAACAGCATTGCGGCCCTCTATCTCGGTGACCTCCTCAGCTTTGACGGCGAGGCCCCGGATCGGGTCGTCGAGGTTCGGATCGAGGCACCCACTCACGTCGACGACACAGTCGTCGCCTATGCGGACGGTCGTCGGCTGTGGATCCAGGCCAAGCTCGCCCTGGAGGATCGCTCAGCAGCATGGGAGGGCTTGTGGCACGCCCTTGAAGCTCAACGAACTGACGCGGCCTTCAGAGCTGGTGATCGTCTTTGCCTGTATTTGGGAGATGATGGACCACTGGCCCGAACGCTACGCGAATGCGCGGCCCGGACGAAGGATTCCGATGCAACCGAATGGCGCGGCAGGCTGACGGCGGTCCAGAGGCGTCAGGTGGATGCGATCGAGGCACTGTTGGGCAGATCGGCCTGGCCAGCCTTCGAGCGGCTGGACGTCGTGATCGCGGATGGGGATACGGTCGACCGCCTTGCGCGCACCCGCATGCCGCTGAGCGATGGCACAACGACAGCCTTGCATGCGATCCTGACGACGCTGGTGAGCGGCGGCGGCGGGCGAAGGGAGATGTTCCGTGCACCGCAACTGAGACGGCGACTACGCGCCGAACACAGCGTCCGACTTGACCCGCCGGGCGACTGGGGTCTTCCCGCCTATCTGTCGACCATTTCGGCGAATCGGATCTCAGTCCCTGGGACGCCCATAGGCGGTGACCCTGCCGAGATGTTCGCTTGGCCCCGGACCGCCCGCACGGAGGCGTTTCGGCGGGACTTTGACGACGAGCAAATGCTGGAGTTGCTCGCTGAAGCCCCTTCCGCGGTGGACCTGAGGGTGTTTCCAGCGCCAGATCTGGCTCAGGCCATCGTCCACGCAGGCCCCGGTTTCGGGAAGTCGGCGCTCTTGATCGCACTGGCCCAAAGGATTGCAGCGGAAGGGCTACTCGCGCCAGCAGTGATTCACTTGGCAGCGCTGGCGGAAAGTGATGAGGAGGTGGTCAGCTATCTGAACACCCGGCTCAATGCAGACTTTGACGTTCGCATCCGCTGGGAACGCCTCATCGAAACCGGTGCCGCCGTCATCCTATTCGACGGTCTGGACGAGGTGCCCGTAGTCTTGCGGGCGCGGTTGATTGCCCGGCTGGCCCGCTTTGTTGCGCGTCGCCGCGAAACGCCTTGGCTGCTGACAGTGCGAGATCCCGCGCTCGTGCCGGCTCAGCTCGATGCCCAGAAGATCGAACTGCTCCCTCTTCTCGACGACGAGATGAAGGCCTTTGTCCGTCAGATACACCCTGGAATTGCCGAGGTGGACCTCGAGCGGCTCGCTGCCCAACTGGACGCCTACCCCGATGTGCGGCGGCTTGCCCGGATTCCGCTCTTCCTGGCTCTTATCGCGGCCATGCAGGTCCGTGGGGAAGATCTACCGCAACAACGCGGCGACCTGATCGAGGCTTATCTCAAGACCCTCTTCCGTCCCGAGGAGCACAAGGAGACCGTTCGCGCCGTCGATCCGGACCGGCTCAGGCTGGTTCTTCAGGGTCTTGCCTACGACTTGCTCGGCACCGGAGGAGTCGGTGCTGAGGAGCGCGATGTACGCCGGCGGTTCGCCGCGGGTGCCTCGGGCGAAGCTACCGCCGAGCGCCTGTTCGATGATGCCCTTCGGTGCGGCGTGCTGCAGCGACAGACTTCGACACGGCTTCGCTTCCCGTTCCCGATTGTCCAAGAATATCTGGCCGCGCAAGATTTGGTCGAGCGGCATCCTGAGGAGATCGCCGCGCGAGCTGCCGCCGGCATAGACCGGCCTTGGGCGCAGTCGATCCAGTTCGCGCTGGAGCGCATACCGGATGCCACGGCAATCGTACGGGATCTGCTGTCCGTCCCGGATGACATGTTTGCCTCGACAGCTCGCCTAATGGCGCGCTGCATTGTCAACGGCATGCGGTGCGGCCCTGATCTCCGGATCGAAGTCGGCAATCGTCTGGTTTCCGCCTGGCCGAGGCAGGGATACTGGACGGCCCAGCGGATCGGGCAGTTATTGAGGGACGGGTGGAGTCAGCCGCTCCTGACCACGCTACGCGCGGCACTGCACCGACGCGGCCTGTTCCACGAAGGGGGTGAGGAAATCCTCGGCGACGTCGCGGACGAAGCGCTAACCCGTAGCGTTCTCGTCGCGCTCCGGAAGGGTTCCCATCTGCAAGTCCACTATGGGGCCTTCCAGCCTGCCATCAATCGTGTGTCGGCCTTTGCCTTTGACCTCTACCTCGCGGAAGCGCGGACCGCGTCGTCGGATGACGATATCTGGAGCGCGGCGAGTGCGATGCGCAAGCTGGACGGCCGTCGTATCGATTGCGGCCTTCTCGCCCAAACTGTAGCCGACGAGGCGCTGGATCGCACGGTTAGGCTGGCCAGCCTCGAACTGATGGACGACCCGCCTGTGGACCTCGTGTCTCGTCTTGTGCAGGAGGCGATGGAGCAGAGCGATTACCGCGAACATTGGGCGGCGCTGCATCTCCTGGCACGGATGCCGGATGCTGAACTACGTCTTGCGACCCTACTGCGCAGCGCGGCTGTCGACGTTGAAACAAAAAGGGGGATTATCGAGCACATTGGCGATGCACTGCCTGACCTTCCTCAGCGCATCGCCTTCTTGACCCGGGAGGCCGACAAGACCGATCTGGCGCAGGATCTACACTTATCCCTTCGGCTGCGAGCTATGACCTTCGGTGATGCGGCGGCCTTCGAATGTCTCGTCGAATCGTTTGGCACCCTGCCTGAGAAGGCCCTTCGGCGGGTGCTCTGGTGCGTCAATAAGGTTCCAGATCTCACTCTGGGCCGGCGGCTGCTCGCTGAGCTTCGTGCTCGAGTTACCGAACCGGCGGAGCGAGTGAGCCGGATCGATGAGCTACTCACCGGCGCGAGCCACAACATGGAGATATTCGGACACGATACAGCCGGCCTGACCCCAGCGCGCGCACATCCCGGCTTTGCCGAATTCGTTAGCCTCTTAGTGGAGTGGCGAGATCAGGGCGGCTTCGACACCGCCGACGCGATCCATATCGAGACGCTCGCGGCAGAGGCCCAGTTGCCTGGCGCGACTGAGCAGCTACGCCAGTTGACCCTCACTGCAATCCAGTCGGGTGATCACAGCGTCGCGGACACGCCGTTGTCCATCGCTCTGCAAGCTGCGCTTCGGCGGCTTTCGACCCTATCGATTCATCTACCCTTGGAGTCCGTTAGCGTCCTGCTATCCGCTAAAGACGATGGCTTACGCAGCCAAACCGTCAGCCATATCAGCGGACACGGCACGCGGCAGGCGGTCGACATTCTGCTGTCGCTCCATGGCAGCGATACAACCTATCGATCTAACCTAGTCACGGCGATTGAGACCGCAGCTAATCGAGCCGGACTTAAGGTGATTGAGGACGGAGGCGGCTTCCGCGTTGCGGAGGATTGAAGACCAGCTTCCTCGTAACTACACGCTTCCCTACCCCTCAAACCCCACAAACACCGTCGCCTCGTCCACGCTCTTGCGCCGGCTCACCACCGCGTTGGCCGGAAAATCCTCATCCGGCCACCCCATCGCGACGCAGATCATGATCACCTGGTCGTCCGGGATTCCGGCGTGTTCGCGGACGACGGGGGACTGCATGATGCCCTGGCTGTTGATCACGCAGCCCAGGCCCCGGCTCCAGGCGGCGTTGACCAGGGCGTTGGTCACCGCGCCGCAGTCGAAGGGGGCGATGTCGCCGCCGTGGATGCTGCGGTCATAGGTCACCACGATCGAGACCGGGGCGTCGAACTGGCGAAAGCCGCGCAGCACCCAGTCGGTGCGCTTTTCCTTGTTCTCGCGCTCGATGCCCATGGCGGCGAACAGCTGCTTGGCGATCTCGATCTGCCGCTCGCGGTGCGGGCCGGCGTATTCGCCGTGGCTGCGGAACTCGCGGGAGGAGGGGACGCCGGCCAGGTTGCGCTCGGTGTTGCCGGCGCGGATGGCGTCGAGCACGGGGCCGGCGACGACATAGAAGTTCCACGGCTGGGTGTTCAGCGAGGAGGGCGCCCGCATGGCCAGTTCGATCACCTCGCGGATGACCGCCTTGGGCACCGGGTCGGGTTTGTAGCCGCGGATACTGCGGCGTCCGGTGACGACATCGTCGAAGGTCGGTGTCGATGCTGCGGCTGACGTCATCTGCGCGGTCCCGTTCGTGATCAGTCCGCCGGGTTAGGCCCGGCTGCCCGACCGTCAGTCTACGAAAAAGCACTTTACATTACAAAGTGACGGGAGTATCCGGGGAATCACACACCCTTGGGGCTCCGGGAGGGCCTGAGATGACCGACGAGAAAATCCAGACCCTGAAGGACGACATCGCCTTCATGAAGGCGCTGGCCCAGGAGGGCGGTTCCGCCCCGCTGCTGGGCGGGTCGATCCTGGTCGCGGCCGGGCTGATCTTCGGCGGGGCCAGCGTGGTCCACTGGGCGGTGCTGACCGGCATCCTGGCGGTCACGCCCTGGGCGTTCCCGATCCTCTGGGTCGCGGCCCTGGGCCTGTTCCTGGTCACCCTGACGATCCTCAACCGCCGCCTGCGCGGAAAGCCCGGCGCCGGCACGCCCGGCAACCGCGCGGCGGGCACGGCCTGGGCGGCGGTCGGCTGGACCATCTTCGCCATCAGCCTGTCGCTGATGATCATCGCCATCCGGGCCCAGAGCGAGATCCCGATGCTGGTCTTCCCGTCGCTGATCCTGGGCCTCTACGGCATGGGCTGGTCGGTGGCGGCGGCGATGTCGGGCAAGCGCTGGATCTGGCTGACGGCCATCGGGTCCTATGCCGGCGCCCTGGTGGTGGCCTGGTTCGCCATCGATCCGGTGGTCTACCTGGTCTATGGCGCGGCCCTGCTGCTGCTGGCGACCCTGCCCGGCTATGTGCTGATGCGCCAGGAACCGTCGGACACGATTTGAGGACGGTCATGACCGACGGCTTCGACATCGACCGGATCGACGAGGTGATCCACGGCCGCATCCGCTTGGGGATCATGGCCTTCCTCTCCGGCGCCGGATCGGCCGACTTCAACACCCTGAAGGCCCGACTGCAGGCGACCGACGGCAACCTCTCGGCCCACCTGCGCAAGCTGGAGGACGCCGGCTATGTGGCGGTGACCAAGAGCTTCGTCGACCGCAAGCCCCTGACCACCCTGGCCCTCACCGACGACGGCCGGAAGGCGTTCACCGCCTACCTGGATGCGATCGGCAAGCTGGTGGAGGGGCGGTAGAACGCGGGACAGACACCTGCGGTGTCTGTCCCTGGCCACGCCCCTAGTCGCCGCCGGGCCAGCCGTATTTGAGCAGGATCGACAGCGTCCAGGGGTCGCCCAGCTCGGACGCGACGTCATCCAGCAGCCACCGGCCGCCGGTTTTCTCGAAATAGAAGCGGATGCGCTCTGGTCGGCCGGCATTCTTGAAGCCGGCGGTGACGATCATCCGGTCGTCGCGGCCGTCGACATACTCGCTGGCGATGGAGAGATCCGACAGCGTCCAGTCCTGGGAATTGGTCCAGTAGAAGAAGTCGATCCGCCCGACCTCGCCGCCGGCCTCCTTGCGCTGCAGCCGCCACAGGGCCAGCAGGCGCGGGGTATAGAGCGCGTCCGGCGGATCGTAGTCGCCGTCGTTGGCCAGCCGGTCATAGACCTGCGCGACATAGACCGGCGGCGTGTCGCCGACCGTCTGGGCCAGGGCCACGACGGGCGTCAGCAGCAGGGCGAGGGCGAGCAGCAACAGGCGCATGAAAGGTCCCTGAACGTGAGCCGCTCAGGCTGCGCCCGGGCCCTGCGCCTGTCAAAGCGGTCCGCCCGCCGGGTTCACACCCCATGCTGGGGACCTGCGATGCTGCACCGCAATTGAATCGGTGTGGCCGAACCGCTATATGCCTGCCGTCTCAACGGCCGCGGGATTTGTGCGGCGCCGCGAATTTTCCTGAGTATGAGGAAGACGCCATGCTGCTGACCATGATGAAGGCCAAGCTGCACCGCGCCACGGTGACCCAGGCTGACCTGGACTATGAAGGCTCGATCGCCATCGACCGCGATCTGCTGGACCAGTCCGGCATCCTGCCGCACGAGCAGGTGGACGTGCTCAACATCACCAACGGCGCCCGGTTCACCACCTACGCCATCGAGGCCCCGCGCGGGTCGCGGGTGTTCGGCGTCAACGGCGCCGCGGCCCGTCTGGTGCAGAAGGGCGACAAGATCATCGTCGTGACCTACTGCCAGCTGCCGGCCGAGGAGGCCCGCAACTACAATCCGAGCGTCGTGCTCCTCGACGACGAGAACCACGTCAAGCACGCCGCCTGATCGCTTCTGATTGAGCATCCGCACGGGATGGCGCAGGGTTCCTTCAACAGGAGGACCACCATGCGCACGCCGCTCATCGCTCTCGCCATCGCCGCCGCGTCCCTGCCCCTGGCGGCCTGCAACCCGGCCGGGCCAAAGGGCATCGACGGCGATCTGCTGACCCAGGAGGTCAGCAAGGCCATCGGCGATCCCAACACCTGCGTGCTGATCGTCGAGAAGGGCGGTGGCAAGGTGGTCTGGCGCTATGGCGACTACTCGACCTGCGCCGTCTCCATGGCCTCCTGTCAGGGCAGCGCGGCGCTGAACGCCGACGGCCTGGCCAAGCTGGCCGCGGCCGGCGAGGTGCGCACCCTCAGCTGCGACAGCGAACCGGACGGCGCCAGCCGGGTCGGCTGGGCGTCGGGACCCATCACCCCGTCGCCCGGCGCGAAGTACGGCGATCTCGCCTACGCCGCCGTCATGGAAGGCCCCACCGTCCTCCCCGGCCGCGAAATCAAGGTCCGGCTCGAGGCGGCCTTCCGGCGCGCGGGGATGTAGGGGACATAGGGAGTAGCTATTAGGGCGTAGGGAGTAGCTCGACCGGCGCGCGCGGCCGGTGCTATCGCCGAACAGGCCTACTCCCTACTCCCTACTCCCTACCTGATCAGCTCGAACGTCGCGTTCAGATCCACGCGGACCGTAAGTTCGCCAGCCTCGACCGGCGTGGACTCGGCCTTGTCCATGCGCTGGAAGTTGGCCATCACCATCGGCTGGGGCGGGGCGTAGCCGCCGCCGCCTTCGCTGAGGGCCACCAGCCGCACGCCGCTGTAACCGGTGGCCTTCGCATAGAGATTGGCCCGCGCCAGCATGGTCCTGATCGCGTCCTGGCGGGCGGCGTCCTCGGCCGCGTCGCTGTTCTGCAGGCCAAAGGCGATGCCGCCCACGTCCGTGGCGCCGGACTCGACCACCGCGTCGACCGCCGGGCCGAGCCTGGTTAGGTCGAGCACGGTCACCGTCACCTGGTTTGAGGCGCGGTAGCCGGTCAGCCGGGGCGGCAGGTTTTCCTGGTAGACGTATTGCGGGCTGAGGCTGAGGCCGCTGGTGCGGATGTCGCGGTCGGCGATGCCGGCCTTCTTCAGGGCGGCGATCACCTGGGTCATGCGCGTGGCGTTCTGGCGCATGGCCTCGGCCGCCGTCGGCGCCTCGGTCTGGACGCCGAGCGAGATGGTCGCCTTGTCGGGCTTCTGGCGCACCTCGCCATAGGCCGACAGGCTCAGCGTGGTGGCGCGGAAGATGGTGTCGGTCGCCGTGGCGGGCGCGGACTGGGCGAGCGCGCCCCCGGCCGAGCCGGCGACGATCAGCGCTCCGATGGCGGCGGCGCGGAAGAGGGACTTCATGGCTTAGTCTCCTGGGCGGGCAGGGTTGTGCGTCCCGCCACGCGGCTGTTTGGCTGACCCTACATGAACCCGACCTTTAAGGCGCGTTCGGGGCGTGGTAACCGGCCAAGCCTGCGCTTCGGGGGCCCGTAGCTCAATGGTTAGAGCCGACCGCTCATAACGGTCTGGTTGCAGGTTCGAGTCCTGCCGGGCCTACCAGCCTTCGCGCTCCGCGCTACGGCTTGGCAAGCCCACGGGCTTGTCCTGCGCGAAGGCTGTCACGTCGAAGCCCGCAGGGCGCAGACGGACTTCTCCCCGATTGCCATTTTGAACTCAATCCTTGATTGCATATCGGCGACCCGGTAGCATTTCGAGAATGCGCTATGTCTATATTCTCGAAAGCCTCAGCCATCCCGGCCTTCACTACACCGGGATGACCGACGACCTTCGGATCCGCCTTCAAAAGCACAATGCAGGCGGTTCAAGGCACACGTCGAAATACCGCCCCTGGCGGATCGAAACCTACATCGGCTTTTCGAATGCCCAGAAGGCGATCCTGTTCGAACGCCATCTCAAGTCTGCATCCGGTCGGGCGTTCGCGAAGAAGCGTCTCTAGTCCGAGGGCCCCTACCCCTTCACCCCGCCCGCCTCGCACACGTGCGCCCACTCCGCCGCCGTCACCGGCTGCACCGACAGGCGGAAGCTGGTCACCAGGGACATCTTTTCCAGAGCCAGGTCGGTCTTGGCCCGGGCCAAGGTGAAGGGGACCTTCAGGGGCAGGGCGGCCTTGATGTCGACGCAGACGAACTTGCCGGTCGCGTCGGTGGGGTCGGGGTAGGCCTCGCGGACCACCTGGGCGATGCCGACGATCTCTTTGCCGGCCTGGGAATGGTAGAAAAAGGCCCGGTCACCGGTCTTCATGGCCATCATGTTGAGCTTGGCGGTGTGATTGCGCACCCCGGTCCAGGGCTCGCCCTTCGGACCGGCCTTGACCAGGTCGTCCCAGGAAAACACCTCCGGTTCGGACTTCACCAGCCAGTACGCCATCGCTCGCTCCTTCGCCGCCGATCCCCTATATCCCCGACATGGCCGAAGCCTTCAACGACCTGACCCTGTCCGCCGACCGCGCGGCCCGCTACGCCGAGGTGGCGGCGGAGATCGCCGCGGTGCTGGACGGCGAGCCGAACCTGACCGCGCGGATGGCCACGGTGGCCTCGATGCTGGCGGCGAGCTTCGACCACTATTTCTGGACCGGCTTCTATGTGGTCGATCCGGCCAAGGCCGACGAGCTGGTGGTCGGTCCCTACCAGGGGACGCTGGGCTGCCTGCGCATCGCCTTTGGCCGGGGCGTCTGCGGCGCGGCGGCGGCGAGCGGCAAGACCCAGCTGGTCCCCGATGTGCACGCCTTTCCGGGCCACATCGCCTGCGACAGCCGCTCGGCGAGCGAGGTGGTGGTCCCGGTGTTCGGCCCGGACGGCGCCCTGATCGCGGTGCTGGACGTCGATTCCGACCGGCCGGCCGCCTTCGACGAGACCGACGCCCGCTGGCTGGAGCGGATCGTGGCGGCTGCGTTCGGCCGCTGAGCGCGGCCCGGCTCTTGCTGGGTGAGGGGCGAGAATCCCCTACCGGGACAGGGCTTGTCCCCAGAATGAGCCAGTCTAGATGATCTCCGCCACCACGGTTCACCCCTCAAACCTGTCGCCCGTCGAGGTTGCGGCCTGGGAGGCCCTGATCGCCGCCCAGCCGGTGTTCGGCAATCCCCTGCTCGGACCTGACTTCGCGCGCGCGGTTGGCGCGGTGCGGCCTGACGCGCGGGTCGCGGTCTATCGCCGGGGCGAGCGCATCATCGGCTTCCTGGCCCATCACCGCCGGCCGGGCGGCATGGCCAGGCCCTTGGGCGCCCCCCTGTCGGACTATCACGGCCTGGTCGCCGCCGCCGACAGCGGCCTGGACGGCCCCACGGCCCTGGCCCTGGCCGGGCTGAACGCCTTCCGCTTCACCGGCCTGGTCGACCCGCACGGGGTCTTCGCCGGCAGCGCGGCCCCGGCCTCGCCCGGCTACGCCATCGCGCTGGACGGTTCGGCGGAGACCTATCTGGAGGGCCTGCGCGCCGCCTCGGCCAAGCGGTTCAAGAACTGGCGCCGCCTCGACCATCGGCTGGAGCGCGAGGTCGGCGAGATCCGCTTCGAGGCCAGCGACGACCCGGCGGTCCATGACCAGCTGATGGCCTGGAAGCGCGCGCAGCTGGTCCGCACCGGGGTGGCCGACTTCATGCGCCCGGACTGGACCCGCCGGCTGCTGGCCGGGTTCGCCGCCGCCGAAGGCCCCCTGCGGGGCCTGACCCTGACCCTGTGGGCGGGCGACCAGATCGCCGCCGGCCATTTCGGGGTGGTCAAGAACGGCTGGTACCACCCGTGGATCGCCTCGACCAATCCGGACCTGGCGGCCTTCTCGCCGGGCCAGACCTTCCTGATGCGGGCCATCGCGGCCATGCCGGATCTGGGCCTGACGACCTATGACCTGGGCCCCAGCCACGACCATTACAAGCGACACTACGCCGCCCCGACCGCGCAGGTCGGGGAGGGGACGGCGGCCGCGTCGACCCCCGCCGGGAAACTGGCGGGGGGCCGCGAGCGGATCTGGACCCTGGCCGGCGCCCGGGGCGAAGGCATGGTCGCCAGCCTGCGGCGACGGCTGGACGCCATCGCGGTGACGGAGCTATCCACGGCGGGACGGCTGCGCGGCTTCGCCGACGCTGTCGCCGCCCAGCCGCGACGCCGGCTGGCCATGGAGGGCGAATAGGCCGCGATGGGCGCAAACGTAAGCCTGGTGATCCCGACCCAGCGCCGGCCCGCGGGCCTGGCGATCGCCCTGCGTTCGGCCCTGGCCCAGACCGGGGTCGACCCGGCCACCGTCGAGGTGATCGTTGCCGACAACGACCAGCAACCGTCCGCCCGGCTGGCCGTGGAGTCCGCCGCCCGCCACGCCCCGTTCCCGGTGACCTACATCCATGAGCCCGTCGCCGGTGTGGCCAACGTCCGCAACACGGCCCTGCGCGCGGCAAAGGGAAGTCTGATCGCCTTTCTCGACGACGACCAGGAGGCCCCGGCCGGCTGGCTGGCCGCCCTGCTCGAGGCGGCAAGGACGCACAGCGCTGACGTGGTCTTCGGTCCTGTCCAGGCCCGCGCGCCGGCGACGGTGACGACCCATCGCGCCTACCTGGAACGCTTCTTCTCCCGCGAGGGACCGGCCATGGCCGGACCGATGCCGGGTTATTTCGGCTGCGGCAACAGCCTGCTGCGGCGGGCGGCGCTGCCAGGCGGCGACACGCCGTTCGACCTGGGCCGCAACAGCATCGGCGGCGAGGACGACCTGCTGTTCGGCAACATGCAGGCGGCCGGGGCGCGGTTCGTCTGGGCGCCCGACGCCATGGTCTGGGAGGACCCGGTCCCCGAGCGGCTGACCCTGCGCTACACCCTGCTGCGGGCTTTCGTTTACGGCCAGGGACCGAGCGAGCACTGCGCCTCCTCGACCCCGCCGGACCGGCTGGGCGTCGCCCGCTGGATGGTCATCGGCCTGGGCCAGGCGGCGGTCTATGGCGCGCTGGCGGCGGTCAAGTGGATCGTCCGCGCGCCGGACCGGGCCCAGGCCCTCGACCGCGCCGCCCGGGGCCTCGGCAAAACCCTCTGGTTCGGCCCCTTCAAGATCAACTTCTACGGACGCAGTGCATGACCCTCATCCGCGACTGGACCGACGACAAGCGCCGCGCCTTCGGCAGCGAGGTGCTGACCTTCGATCACGACCTGCACCAGCGGCCGATGTTCGACGACGCGGGCCTGGCCGATCTGCTGGACCGCTATCCGCGTGAGAAGCTGGGCGTGTTCACCATGGGCGAGGACCCGCGTGAGTGGCGCACCTGGCGGCGCGGGACGGCGGGCGGGCTTTCGGGCGCGGCGCTGCTGGACATGGCCAGGGCCGGGCGCATCTGGCTGAACCTGCGGGCGGTCAACGACCATCTGCCGGACTACGCCGCCCTGGCGGGCGAGGTGTTCGCCGAGAAGGAGGCGCAGGTCCCGGGCCTGCGCACCCTCAAGCGCGACCTCGGGGTGCTGATCAGCTCACCCAACGCCCAGGTCTTCTATCATCTGGACGTGCCGATGGTGTCGCTGTGGCAGGTGCGCGGCGTGAAGACGGTCTGGGCCTGGCCCGTGGCCGAGCCCTACGTCGGCGCGCAGGCGCTGGAGGCCATCGTGCTGCGCGAGACCGCCGAACAGTTCGCCTTCGATCCGGCCTGGGACGCCGGCGCGGCCAGAGTCCAGTTGACGCCGGGCCGGATGATCACCTGGCCGCAGAACGCGCCGCACCGGATCGAGAACGGGCCGATGCTCAACGTCTCCCTGTCGATGGAGTTCATGACCCCGCCGGCGCTGCTGCGGGCCAATGTGATCTACGCCAACGGCCTGATGCGCCGCCGGCTGGGCCTGGACCCGGCGATCCAGCCGGGGTTCTCGCCGGTCGGCCTGGCCAAGGTGGCGATGGCCCGCGCGGCCAAGGCGCTGAAGCTGCAGCGGGCCCATGAGCGGGTGCTGCCGGTGACGTTCAACCTGGAGACGGAAGTGCCTGGGCTGACGCGGCGGGCGGCGTAGTAAATCGGGACACACACCAATTACGCGCGCGTAATTGGTGTGTGTCCCGATTTACTACCGGATTTTGTTGACTTGCCCTCCTGGCGCTCACCGGTCAGAACACGCTCATGATTGGCGTTCGCACCATCGACCTGGGCCAGGACCCGGCGGCCGACGCGCGGGCGCTGCGGGACGCGTTCGGCTGTTTCACCACCGGGGTGACCATCGTCACCACCCTGAATGGCGACAGGCCGGTCGGTTTCACCGTCAACAGCTTCGCCTCGGTCTCGCTGGACCCGCCGCTGGCGCTGGTCTGCGTGGGGCTGACCGCCTCCAGCCTGCCGGCGCTGGAGGCCAGCGGGGTGTTCGTGGTCAACGTCCTGCATGTCGACCAGCAGGCTCTGGCCCGGCAGTTCACCCGCAAGGACGGCGACCGCTTCGAGGGGGTGGCGCCGGAGACCTGGCGCACCGGCGCCCCGGTCCTGCCCGGCTGCATGGCCAACTTCGAGTGCGAGACCCACACCAGCTTCGACGCCGGCGACCACCGGGTGTTTGTCGGCAAGGTCCTGCGCGTGCGCTGCGACGCTGGCCATGAGCCGTTAGTTTTCCTGCGCGGCGGCTATCGCAAAGTGCATACCGACTGACGCCACGTCATACTTGGCATGGTGCATTGCAGCGCATAAGTGACGCGTACGTAAACGAAACCCTCCAACCGGGAGATACCCCATGGGTGAAGCCTATATCGTCGCCGCCGGCCGCACCGCCGGTGGACGCAAGGGCGGCCGACTGAGCGGGGTTCACCCCGCCGACCTGGCCGGCGAAGTCCTCAAGGCCCTGGCCGCGCGCTCGGGCGCCGACCCGGCCACCGTCGAGGACGTCATCATGGGCTGCGTCTCCCAGGGCGGCGAACAGGCCGTCAACATCGCGCGCAACGCGGTGCTGGCCAGCGGCTTCCCCGAAAGCGTGCCGGCCACCTCGGTCGATCGCCAGTGCGGCTCCTCGCAGCAGTCGCTGCACTTCGCGGCCCAGGCGGTGATGAGCGGCGCCATGGACTGCGTCATCGCCGCGGGCGTGGAGAGCATGAGCCGCGTGCCCATGGGCAGTCCGGCGATCCTGGCCATGAAGGCCGGCATGGGCAACTACATGAGCCCGCACATGCAGGAGCGGTATCCGAACATCCAGTTCAGCCAGTTCGCCGGCGCCGAGATGATCTCCAAGAAGTACGGCTTCACCAAGGACATGCTCGACGAGTACGCCTTCGCCAGCCACCAGAAGGCCATCGCCGCCACAAAGGCCGGCCACTTCGACAAGGAAATCGTCGGCGTCGAGATCACCACGGCCGAGGGCAAGACCGAGACCCACGTCGTCGATGAGGGCATCCGGTTCGACGCCAGCCTGGACGGCATCAGGGGCGTCAAGCTGCTGGTCGAGGGCGGCACCGTCACGGCCGCCAGCTCCAGCCAGATCTGCGACGGCGCCTCGGGCCTGATGGTGGTCAACGAGGCCGGCTTGAAGCGCCTCGGCGTCGAGCCGCTGGCCCGCGTCCACCACATGACGGTCACCGCCGGCGACCCCGTCGTGATGCTTGAGGAGCCGGTGTTCGCCACCCAGAAGGCCCTCAAGAAGGCCGGCCTGAAAATCAGCGACATCGACCTGTACGAGGTCAACGAGGCCTTCGCCCCGGTGCCGCTGGCCTGGTTGCAGGGCAACGACGCCGATCCCGACCGCCTGAACGTCAGCGGCGGCGCCCTGGCGCTCGGCCACCCGCTCGGCGGCTCCGGCGCCAAGCTGATGGCCACCCTGATCCACAACCTGCGCCGCACCGGCGGCCGCTACGGCCTGCAGACCATGTGCGAGGGCGGCGGCCTGGCGAACGTGACGATCGTCGAGCGGCTGTAGCCGCTTTCGACAGCTACGAATTGGGCCGCTCGCCAACCCGGTGAGCGGCCCTTTTTCATTGTGGTCCTCCCCTCGCAGAGGGGAGGGGGACCACGCGGAGCGTGGTGGAGGGGCAGCGCGAACGCGAGCGGCCAAATCCTGAATTCCGGTCGTTCTGGCGGGTCCGGCGCAGCCCCCTCCACCATCCTTCGGATGGTCCCCCTCCCCGGCGATGCCAGGGCGGATTACTTTGAGGGGCTTACCCGCCAGACGATGTTGCCCACATCGTCGGCCACCAGCAGGGCGCCGCGGCTGTCGACCACCACGCCGACCGGGCGGCCGAGGGCCTGGCCCCTGCTGTCGAGGAAGCCGGTCAGGAAATCCTGCGCCGCGCCGGAGGGTTTGCCGCCGGTGAAGGGCACGAACACCACCTTGTAGCCGCTGACCGGCTTGCGGTTCCACGAGCCGTGCTGGCCGATGAAGGCGCCGCCGGCGAAGGTTTCCCAGCCCGGGGCCGGCGCGGTCTGGAACGCGAGCCCCAGTGACGCCGTATGGGCGCCGAGCGCGTAGTCCGGCCGGATCGCCTTCGCCACCATGTCCGGCCGTTCAGGCAGCACCCGGAAGTCCACATTCTGGCCGAAGTAGCTCCACGGCCAGCCGTAGTGGCCGCCGTCCTTCACGCTGGTCATGTAGTCGGGCGCCAGGTCGTCGCCGAGCATGTCGCGCTCGTTGACCGTGGTCCACAGGGCCCCGGTGACCGGCTCCCAGGCCAGGCCGTTGGGATTGCGCAGGCCGGTGGCGAACACACGCACCGCCTTCGTCGCCAGGGTCAGTTCGAGGATGACGGCCCGGCCCGCCTCCTTCTCCATCCCGCCCTCGGCGATGTTGGAGTTGGAGCCCACGGCTATGTAGAGCTTCGAGCCATCGGGGCTGGCCAGCAGGTTGCGCGCCCAGTGGTTGTTCGGGGTCCCGGCGGGCAGGTCGATGATCCCGACGCCGGGCGCGGCAATCGCCGTGGCGCCGGCCGCATAGGGGAAGGCCAGCAGGCCGTCGGTGTTGGCCACATAGAGGGTCTCGCCGATCAGGGCGACGCCGAACGGCGAGTTCAGGCCCTTGAGGAACTCGGTCCGCAGCTCCGGCTTGCCATCGCCATCGGCGTCGCGCAGCAGGGTGATGCGGTTGGCGCTGGGCACGGCGGCGCCGGCCCGCTTCATCATCAGCCCGGCGATGAAGTCGGTCAGCCCCTTCTTCTGGCGCGGCGGGCTGTTGGTCTCGACCACCAGCACGTCGCCGTTCGGCAGCAGGTACATCCAGCGCGGATGGGCCAGCCCTTCGGCGAAGCGGGTCACGGTGAACCCGGCCGGCGCCGTGGGCGCGCCGCCGGCGGGCCAGCCGACCGCTTTGGCCGGATTGAGGGTCGGGATCGGCCCGCCCTTTTCCGGCGCCGCCAGCGTCACGTCCGGGCCATAGGTGGCCGAGGCGGGCAGGTCCGAGCCCTTGCCGCAGGCGGCGGTCAGCAGAAGCGCGGCGGTCAGGGCGGCGAGGGGCGTGAGGCGGGGCATGGCGGATTCCTCTTTGCCGTCAGGGTAGGGACCGGGCCCGACCCTGACAATGTCCGGCGGGCTACAGCCGGCCCAGCACGTCGGCCAGGATTTCGGGGCCCGTGCGGTCGAGCGGCGACGGGGGCGCCGTCTCGTCGAAGACCAGGGCGTGGACCAGGGGCAGCCAGCCGTCGCGCAGGTCGGCCTTCAGCACGGCCAACGAAGGGTCGCCCTCCAGTGTCAGCTTGTCGATGCCCTCGGCGGTCGGCGACCGGCAGTTCTCGGCGGGCGAGGCGACCAGGTATTCGCGACAGGACAGCGGCCGGTCCGGATGGATCGAGCAGGCCTCGTCCTCGAGGAACGGGCAGGCGATGCCCAGCCGGAAATAGTCATGTCCTGCCTCGAACCGTCGCTCCGACAGATCGGTCAGTTGGTCGAACAGACCGGCGTCGGCCACGGCCTCGACCGCTGCGGCGAAACGCTCGCGCACCACGGTCTGGCGGGGTTCGGGCAGGGACCGGACCACGCGCGCCAGGGCCCGGGCCTCCGCCGCGGCGATCGGCACCAACTGGCGGCAGCAGGCCCCACATCCAGCCCGGCAGGAGACCGTGCGTCCCTCCAGGGCCGCCCTGGTCGCCGCCCGTTCGGCGAACAGGCTGCTAAGGCCCTGGAAAATGGGCAGAACCTCCTCAACGGCGACCGGGCCGGCCGGGACGGTGAGTTCAAACGCGACCGGCTCGCCGCCCATGACCAGGGTGACCTTGCCGGCGGCTAGGGGTCCCTGCGCCGGATCTCCGGCCGACAGCCGCTCGGCCGGCGGGGCGCTGTCGGGAGTCGCCGGCTCGCCGGCCCTATCGTCCATCGGGTTGGGGAGCGGCCTTGGCCGGCAGCCGGCACATCGGCACGCCCTCGACCTCGACCACCTTGCCGTGCTTGTGGTCGCACGCCCGGGCCGTGTTGACCGCGTCCACCTTGAGATAGAAGTGGTCGATCACGACCTTGGGGAAGACCTTGCCGCGCGCAGTCGCGGCAGGAGCCGCGGCCGGCGCTTTCGGCGCTTCCGCTGCCTGGCCCGCGACGACCAGAACACCCAGGTCGAAGGCGACCGCGCCGGCCAGGATGATGGCTGTCTTCTTCATGTTAGCACTCCTTCGATGGCTGGCGATCCGGGGCGGATCAATGCGGACGGCGCCGGAGGTCGATGCCGACGGTGTCCGACGCCGGGCCGGTCTTGCGGATCGACAGGTCGGACCGCTTGCGCGGATCCACGCCGGTTCCCGTTCCTGTTCCCGTCTGGTCCTTGCAGACCCAGCGGTTGACGATCCGGCGCGTGGTGTTCGGCCCGGTGGTCAGGGCCGTCTTGGGCCCCTCGCCGGCGCCGGATCCAGGATAGCTCGTCTCCCAGTGACAGCCGCGCCGGGCCAGGTCGGCCGGCACGACCGGCGGGCGTTCGGTGACGGTGCAGTTGGCGCCGACCGTGACGCCGGGCACCACCTGCTGGTAGCCGTTGGCGCTCGACAGGGTCACCGTGGTGTTCGGCCCGCTCGGCGGGCAGCGCACATCGACCACGAAGGAGGCGTTCGGCGGCGGAATCGGACCGTCGCTGACCACGGTCTTGACGACGGTCAGGGTTTCCGTGCGGCCGCCCTCGCAGGAGAGCCGGAAGGGCTTGGTCTCGGCGGATTCCACGATCGACGGCCCGGACGTCAGGCCGGTGCTGGCCTGGCCCCAGACCATCACGCCGATCTTGTATGTGTAGCCGGCGCCGCAAACCACCGAGGCGGGGAAGGACAGCGTGGTCTGGCCCGTGTTGCTGACCTGCGGCCAGGCCGGGGCGACGAACGTGGCGGTCGGCGTGACCTGGATGAGCATGATCGAGACGTTCGCCGCCGGAGTGGTCGTGGTCCACTGCAGCGTGAACGGCGCCGCCTTGGGCAGGACCCCGGCGGTCGGGGCGGAGATGGTCAGGGCCATGGCCGGGCCGGCGACCGCCGCGATCAGCAGTCCCAGCGCGAGTCCGGCGGCGCGCAGGCCGCCCAGGGTCAGACCTACAGCGTGCATCGGATCATCCCTTCGGGTGACATCGCCCTGTTCACTGGACCGGCGCGCCGACGGGGCGGGCCTTCTTCAGGGGGTCGGTGAAAACGCAGACCCCGTTGACCATCGCCCAGGGCTTGACCACCACGTCGGGGGGCCAGGTCCCGATCGGGACGGTGCCGGGGATCTTGTAGGTCAGCCGGTAGCGCCCCGGCGGCACCGCGAAGAGCCGCACCTTGGTCGAGGAGGTCGGCGTGATGATGCCGTTGAAATGGACCACCGTCCCGCCGGGAAACGGCTGGAAGAAGTACTCATAGGTATTGAGCGACAGGGTCACGACCCGGACGGTATTTGTCCCGTCGCAGATGTTGCTCACCGCCGCCACGGATGCCGAGGCCGGACCGGCCAGGACCAGCCCGGCGATGAGGGGCGCGAACGCCAGCATGGTTCTGGGTTTCATGTCGGTTCTCCGGCGGGCTATCGGGCGCGCAGGCTGAGGGTTCCCTGGTAGTCGAAGGTCTGGCCTGGCTTGAGGGCGCCGCTCCCTGCCGGGGCAGGGAGCCTCATGGTGAAGCTGATGTCCTGGACCTGGATCCAGACATCATGGCCGCCGCCGCCGGCGCCTGACCGGCTGCCAACGAGGGGAGCCTCATGGGACCCCACCGGCTCGAGCCTGCCGGCGGGCAGCAGCAGGCCGACCAGAATGGCGATGATGCCCGGCCTGTCTCCCCATTCCGGACCGCCCTTGCTGATGGCCCGGGTCAGGCTGTCGCCGCTGAGCGTGAAGCGGTAGGTCCCGGGCGTCAGGCCCTTGAACGTGAACCGGCCGTTGCGATCACTGGTGGTCCTCCCTACCAGCTTGCCGGAACTGTCGTACAGGGCGACGACGATCATCAGTTCGACCAGGGTGCAGCTCTGGGCCGTTGGCGGGAGCGCGACCGGCGAAGCGGGGCTCGCGGCCGTCGCCGCGGCGGCCGGCATCGCCAGGGCCAGGCTCGCCAGGGCGGTGGCGCAAAGCCTCGTCATTGTCCCGCTCACTTGGCGACCGGCGCGGCCGGAAGCTGGCACATCGGCATGCCGGCCACCTCGACCACCTTGCCGTGCTTGATCTCGCAGCCCCTGGCGGTGTGGGTGCGGTCGATCGCGTAGGAACTGACGAGCACGTCGGTGAGCTTGATCTTCAGATAGTCGTCCGACTTGGTCCCCGCCTTGCGGACGGTGGAGGGCGCCCCCGACTCCGGGGTCTTGGGGGCCTCGACCGCATGGCCGGCGACGACCATGACGCCCAGGTCGAAGGCCAGGGCGGCGGCGCCGAGGAGCGCAAGGCGCGCGGCGCGGGGGGGTGATGTCATGGTCATGGCTCCCGGAACTCGGTTGAATCCGTCATCATCGGTCACTTCGGGCCAGAGCCGCCGGTATCGGGGCCGCAGACCAGGGTGTTGCGCACGATCAGCGTTGCGCCGTCGCCGCCCGTCCGACCGCCCGGGTAGGTCGTCACCCACCGGCAGGGCCTGGGCGGCAGCGGCGGATCGGCCTCGGTGACGGTGCATTGGGCGCCGGCGGCGATCGTCATGACCTGGTTCATCCCGGCGGGCGCCGACGGGGTGAAGACCGCGCCCGGCCCGGTCGTGCAGGCGACGGTGATCTTGAACTGGCTGGCTGGCGTGGGGAATCTCGTGGTGTTGACGACTTCCTTGACCACCTTCAACTCGCCGTCGGCCGCGAGGGCCATGGCGGCGGCGCCTGAAAGCTGGATCGGGGCGGGGACGCTGACGCCGCCACCCGGCTTGCCGCCGCAGGAAAACCTGAACACCGGGCCGTATCCCTGGTCGAGGGGAGTCCAGCTGGTCGCTGTCGACTGATAGCGAAACACCCTGATCCGGTAGGTGGCGGCCGGGATGCACGGCCAGGCGGCCGGAAAGCTGACCGTGGCCTGTCCGGTGTTGGGGGCGGCGCCCGCGACGATATAGGTCTGGAACGTGGGCGTGTTGCGTTCGAGCCGGATCTCGATGGCGCCGGGACCCGGCGTGCTGACCCAGTTGACCACGATCGGCGCGGCCTTGGGCAGGGTGGCGCCGGTCGGGGCGGTGACGGTCATGGCGGCGGCCGACCCGACCCAGGCGAGCACCAGCAGCCCGATCCCGGCGCGGCCCGCGCCCGCGATCCGGGGGGTCACTTGCCCCACCGGTCGAAGATGGTCAGCCGGACCCGGACCTCGCCGCCATCCCGGGCGACCGGGATGACGATGCGGTGGCCGGCCCGGTCGGCGCCGAAGCTCTTGCGGCCCCTGGCCCACGAAAACGCCGCGGCCTTGGGCGGCGTGCCGGATATGATGATGACCCCGCCGATCCGGTTGAGCTTCGCGGTCGGCGCGTCGTTCACGGGCGTGACGGTGATGGTGAATTCGCCGGCGCGCAGATTGCTGAACACCGCCTCGCCGTCGGCGTTGGTCCGGGCCGACAGGACGGCGCGGCTATCGTCGCCGGCAAGGCCGTTGAGCGCGAGGCTGACGCCGACATCGGCGAGCGGATCACCGGGCTTGGGCGCTGTGCGGAACTCGGCCGGCCGCGCCACCGCGACCCCGATCAGCTCGCCGGCGGTGGACGCCGGCACGGCGGCCAGAAGGCCCAGGGCGAGGGCCGCGCAGGCGGGCAGGATCCGTGTCCGGGACATGCTCGCGGCTCCTATTCCAGCTTCAGCAGATCGCCGCGGGCCGGCGGCCCGCCGCTGGCCACGCTGGCCGTCGACAGCCGGTCGCGCACGCTGTCGATGCGCACCGTGCCGATGCGCTGCAGGTCGACGTCCAGCACCTCGCCGGTGGTCGGATCGGTGAAGGTCCGGCCCCGGCGCCAGACCGACAGCACCGTGCCGGCCGCGACATTGCGGTCGGCGCCGGCGTTGACATAGACGCGGTCGCCGTCGGCCTCGATCACCTGGGCCGACCAGGCCACGGCGCGCATGCCCGCGGCGATCAGCTCGACCGCCTTGATGATGGCGTCCTCGCCGGCCTGGCCGATCGGCGAGGTGTGAAACGTCCCGCCGCCGGCCGAGGCGCCGGTCCAGGGATTGACCACCGAGGCGTCGGCCGCTGTCGACTTGGCCCGGCCCTGGGCCTTGGACGTGGAGATAACCTGACCGGTCGTGGTGTCGATCAGGCGCAGGGAGATTTCGAGCAGGGAGGTCTGGCTCTTGACCCCGGCCCTGCCGCCCAGCAGTCCGCCCATCGGCAGGCCGCTGACGCCGATGCCGCCGCCGCTGGCCGCCGGCTCGTACTTGGTCACCGCCCCGCGCACGATGGCGCTGGCGCCGATCAGGCCGCCGACCCCGGCGGCGGTCTCCGGCGTCGTGGCGCTGGACTGGCCCAGCTGCTGTTCGGCCTGGACGCTGGCGAGGCCCGGCCGCTCGACCACCACGAAGCGGCCGTCGCGGACCAGGGCGTCGGTGAGCATGGCGGTCATGCCGTCGGAAGTGATCGACCCGCCGACCGCCTCGGCGGCCTGGAAGGGATCAACCGCGATGGTCTTCTTGAGGCCAGCATAGGGGGCCGCGTCCGTGGCGGCGGCCGTGCCGACCAGACCAAATGATGCGCCGGCCACCAGGGCCGATCGTCGGGAAAAACGCATGCCGGCCTCAATAATCGTCAGAAAACGGACGCGGCGCAGGGACGATTCCGAAAGAAAAACCGAACTAAAAATCCGCGAAGAACAGGATAGCGCCCGTTCCTGTTAATTTGTCCAGTATTATAAACGCGGCCGAAATCGCCAAAGCCGCTCAAATACCAATGTTATGCGAGATAGTATTTCGCCACCAAATACTTACGCGGACCTGGCCCCTTTTTCTTGAACCGGGACGTCGCGAAACGCCGGGAAATGCGTAAGCTGTCCCCTGTTTCCCATCGTCCGGAGTCGGTCATGCGCGTTCTCTTCCTCGGCCTGGCCCTCGCCGCCGCCCTGGCCGCCTGCGCCCGCCCGCCGGCGGCTGTGGCGCCGCCCGCGCCCTATGCCGCCGCCGCGGCGCAAGCGCCCTCGGCCCAGCGCGGCCATGACCTGGTCCAGCGGGACTGCGCGCGCTGCCACGCCATCGAGGCGACCGGCGCCAGCAACTTCGACGCCGCCCCGCCGTTCCGCACCCTGCACGAGACCTACCCGCCCGAGGCGCTCGAGGAGTCCCTCGCCGAGGGCATCCTGTCGGGCCACCCGGCCATGCCGCAGTTCACCTATTCCGCCGGCGAGATCGCCGACATCGTCGCCTGGCTGAAGAGCCTGGAGACCCCGCCGGCCTCCTGACCGGCCCTCCTGACTGCCCGGCTTGACCTCCATCAACGCCGCCGCCGACGGGCGCGGGCATCCTGGGCCTCCATCCGGAGCCCGCCATGGACGTGTTCGAAGCCCTCGCCGCGCGGCGCACCTGCCGCGCGTTCAAGCCCTCGCCCGTGCCCAGGGCGACGGTGGAGGCGATCCTGACCGCCGCTGGCCGCGCCCCCTCGGGCGGCAACCTGCAGCCCTGGCGGGTCTGGGCCCTGGCCGGCGAGGACCTGGCGGCGCTCAAGGGCAAGGTGCTAGGCCGCATCGCCGCCGGCCAGCTGACCGACGGCGACTATGAATACCTGATCTATCCGCCGCAGCTGAAGGAGCCCTATCTGACCCGCCAGTTCCGCAACGGCGAGCAGCTCTACGGCGCCATGAACATCGCCCGCGACGACGCGGCCGGGCGGATGGAGCAGTTCCGCCGCAACTTCGAACTGTTCGGCGCCCCGGTCGGCATCTTCCTGGCCATCGACCGGACCATGGACCGGCCGCAGTGGGCGGACCTGGGGATGTACCTGCAGTCCCTGCTGCTGGCCGCCACGGCCAGGGGCCTTTCCACCGCCGCCCTGGAGTCCTGGTCCCTGCAGCACCGCACCGTGCGCGAGCACCTGGCCATGCCGGCCGACCTGATGCTGTTCTGCGCCGTGGCGTTGGGGCTCCCGGATGAGGCCGACCCGGTCAACGCCATCCGCGCGGAGCGGGCCCCGCTGGACGAGGTGGCGGTGCTGCGGGGTTTTTGAGGACGGGCTATCGCCTGGGACAATGCCACCCGCCGAAAGCCCTCCTCCTCGATGGAGGAGGGTTGGGTGGTGGTGTGGCCCCTGATGCTGGGCGAAGGGCTCGGCAGGGCGCTGGCGCCGATCAGCGCCGTTCCCGCTTCACCGTAGCCACACCACCATCCCCGGCCCTTCCTCCATTGAGGAGGAAGGGAGGACTGTCGCGCCCGGCCCCACCAATTGCGATTCCACCTTCCAGGGGGAAGGGAGCATTCCCTTGATCTCATGCAGGCCAGCGTGCCGGACGGGTCAGGTTGGTCCGCCGACGTGAGCCTTCGGCTCATCGCGCCGCGCCGCGCC
>JAUXTQ010000003.1 GCA_030678995.1 Caulobacter sp. | reverse complement strand
GCAAATCATCACACTCGGGATTGGCTGCATTTCCTTCTGCGGTAAGGGTTTTTCGCTGCCGCTCCGAGTTCTTCGCGGCCTTTCTGGCGGCTCTTGGCCGCTGCACATTGATCGCGGCCGCGTCGATACGGTCTCTGATGTGAGCAGCATAATGCTCCTCGATCATCTGCACGCTCGTGCGGCAGTTGTTCGCGACCTGATGGATGTTGGCGCCCTCCATGAGCCGCATTGAGATGTAGGTGTGGCGAAGGCTGTAAGCTGTGCGGACCCGGCCATTGCGATCATGTTTGAGCCCTTCCTCCACCAGGATCGCGTTGAAGGCATCGCGGTTGAAGTTGGGGAAGAGTCTGTCCGTTGGCAGCAAATCGCGTGGTTCGAGTTTCGTCGGCAACGCATGGTGTTGTGTCGGCTTCTCCGAGCGAGACCGACGGGCCCAGACCTTCGGCGGCTTTTGAAGCTGTTCCACCCGACGCGCACGCAACCGCTCGAATGGGTGGACCGCTCCCGGCAGACTCTTGCAGTAGCCGACCCCGGTTTTCCCGCGCACGTCGATGACGAGAATGGTCTGCTTGGTAGCGTAGTCCTTCTCGACCACCACGTCCCGGAACTCCAATCGGAGCGCCTCGTCGGGACGCAGGCCAGTGTTCGCCATGAACAGCACGAAGTCATGGAGATCGGCGTAGCGTTCCTGCCACCCGCGCCGCCCACCTTCGGCGGCCTTCCTGCCCGTGGCTGTGTAGAGCTGCTTGTACTCCTCGGGCGAGAACCAGGCGCGCCGCTCACGCTTGCCCTGCGTCATGTAGGGCATGGCGAGGCTAGGCAGGTGAGAGAGCCAACCCATACCCTCGGCTTGTTTGAGCACTTGCCGGATGTGAACGATCTCATGACTCATCGTGCTGCGAGTAGGCGGCCTACCTTTGGCGTTGGCCGCCGCTTCCAGTGCTGCGGCCTCGATGCTGATGCGCTGCGTGTCCGTGACGGCCTTCGCTAACGCTTCCCGCCTTTCCCGCTCGATCTTCGCCAGCGTTTTGGTCAGTGTTTTTTCAATCGTCTTTTCAGCCCGCTGGACGCGATACGTCTGCACCATGCCGCGATTGACTTCGGAGAGCGGCACCTTCCCGAAGAAGGGAAGGATGTGAGCATGCATCCGAAGCTCCATGTTCGTGATGTAGGCCGGACTCCGGACGGTCGCAGCCAGCACCCGGGCTTCCCGCATGTAGTGCTCGGCCGCTTCGCCGAAGGTCCGCTCCTTCTTGGCGGGGAGGGCACCACCGCGCAGCTTGCCTCGCAGGTCGAGATACCATTCCTCGGCCACATCCTTGGCGCGGTCGAGATCCTCTTCCTTCG
The DNA here is from genome assembly GCA_030678995.1 of Caulobacter sp. Classification (GTDB taxonomy): domain Bacteria; phylum Pseudomonadota; class Alphaproteobacteria; order Caulobacterales; family Caulobacteraceae; genus Caulobacter. The sequence continues at coordinate 23,773 of JAUXTQ010000003.1, read as the reverse complement.
TTGAGCTTCGGAAGCGCTCGCCGCCAACGCGGGCGGCGCACTGCCAGGTCCTGCCATCACCCCGGCGATAGACCTGCAGCCGGCCGTCGAACATCACATGCGTTGTCATAGTGCCTCCCATCCCCAAGCGAGCTTAGAAATTTCACAACTTTGACGGCGCACCACATGTGTCCATGATGTGTCCAGGCTCTACAACCAGAAACGTGCACCGACCGCGTTGTTTTGATTGACTTATTTGGTCAGTGAGGCTTTGTAGCATCAGATTTAGGTTCCAGCGCCGCGAGGCGTGGAGGTTCGAGTCCTCTCATCCGCACCATCCTGCTTCGCCCTGCGGGCTTCGCAGGACAAGCCCTGCTCTCTCATTCGAAGCAGGATGCCCTCCGAAGCCTCGGCGAAGGAGGGCTGTCGGACGCCCGGCAAAACTCGCTCTTGGCCCCCCAACGCCCGCATGACATAAGGGCCACCGCTTTGCGCCGCCCTGATCCGGGCGGCGATCCCATTTCCACACCAGGCGGATGACCACGGCCTTCGGCCGATCGTCCGAGACTCTTGAGAATGTCGATGCAAATCGTTGAAAAGTCTGGCGAAGGCCTTAGCCGAGTTTACGGCGTCACGGTTCCGGCCGGGGAGTTGGCGGCGCGCCTCGACGCGCGGATCGCCGAGATCGCCCCGCAGATGAACCTGAAGGGCTTCCGAAAGGGCAAGGTGCCGGCCGCCCACGTGCGCCGCGTGCACGGCAAGGCCCTGATGCAGGAAGTGGTCCAGGAGACCCTCAACGAGACGACCCAGAAGGTCCTCGACGACAACAAGCTGCGCCCCGCCTCGCAGCCCGACCTGAAGCCCGAGTCCGACATGGACGCGGTGCTCAAGGGCGGCACGGACCTGGCCTGGGAAATGGCCGTCGAGGTGATGCCGGATTTCGAGCCGCTCGACGCGACCAAGCTGAAGCTGAAACGCCCGGTCTACGCCCCGACCGACAAGGAAGTGGACGAGGCCCTGGCCGACCTGGCCAAGCAGGCCGGCACGTTCGCCCCGCGCACCGGCAAGTCGGTCAAGGCCAAGAGCGGCGACCAGGTGCTGATCGACTTCCTCGGCAGCATCGCCGGCGTGCCGTTCGACGGCGGCAAGGGCGAGGGCTTCGAGCTGACGCTCGGGTCGGGCCAGTTCATTCCGGGCTTCGAGGACCAGCTGGTCGGCGCCAAGCCGGGTGACGACGTGACCGTGAAGGTCGCCTTCCCCGAGGGCTACCAGTCGGCCGACCTGGCCGGCAAGGACGCCGAATTCGCCGTGAAGGTCCATGAGGTCCGCAGCCCCGTCGAAGGCGCCGCCGACGACGCCCTGGCCCAGCGCCTCGGCCTGTCGGACCTGGCGACCCTGCGCGAGACCCTGACCAAGAACCTGCAGCAGGGCTACGACAACCAGTCGCGCTTCAAGCTCAAGCGCGCCCTGCTGGACGAGTTGGACAAGGGCCACGACTTCCCGCTGCCGCCGCGCATGGTCGAGGCCGAGTTCGCCGGCATCTGGCAACAGGTCGAGGCCGACAAGACCGCCGGCAACCTGCCGCCGGAAGACGCCGGCAAGTCGGAAGACGAGCTGAAGTCCGAATACCGCAAGATCGCCGAGCGCCGGGTTCGCCTGGGCCTGGTGCTGGCCGAGATCGGCCGCAAGGCCAACGTCCAGATCACCGACCAGGAACTGAACCAGGCGATGCAGCGCGAGGCCATGCAGTATGGCCAGCAGGCGCAGCAGGTGTTCGAGTTTTTCCGCACCAATCCCCAGGCCCAGGCCCAGCTGCGCGCGCCGCTGTACGAGGACAAGGTGGTCGAGCTGATCTTCGGCCAGGCCACCGTGACCGACAAGAAGGTCTCCAAAAAGGAGATCGAGGCCGACGACGACCTGCCCGAGGGCTACTAGTATTCCGGGGACGGCGCCGTTGCGCCGTCCGTCCGGGCTTGGGGAGAACGGCATGTCGAGACGGGTCGCCGCGGCCATGGCCGGGCTGATGTTGCTGGCCCAGCCCGCCGGCGCCGCGCCGCGCGGCCCGTCGACCACGCCGGAAGGCAATCCCGTCGACCCGTCGATGCCGACCGCCACCGCCCCGGCGGCTCGCGGCGCTGCTCCGCCTGCGCCGTCATCCCCGCCGAAGGAGACCACGGTCGAGGGCCTGACCATCACAGCGCGGCCGGTGGCGCCGCCGATCGACACCGTCTCGGCCTTCGTCTCCGATGTGTCGGCCGAGGGCCCCAACGGCCGGCTGGCCCGCTGGGACCGCAAGGTCTGCCCCGGCGTGATCGGGGTCAAGCAACCCTATGCCCAACGGCTGATCGACCGCATCGCCCTGGTGGCTGTCACCGTCGGTCTGCAGGTCGGCGAGCCCGGCTGCAAGGCCAACATGGTCATCGTCGCCACCGACGACTCCCAGGCCATGGCGAAGATGGTCGTCGACCGCAATCCGACGGCCTTCGGCAGGTGGGAGACCGGCGTCTCGCGCGGCCGCGCGGCGCTGAAGGACTTCGTCGAAACACCGCGCGCCGTGCGCTGGTGGCACATCACCCGCACCATCCTGGCCGACGGCGAGGCCTATGACCGCGGCTCGCTGGTGACGGTGCGGTCCCTGGGCCGGATCCGGGCCACGTCGCGGGACACGTTCGACCATGTGGTCATCATGGTCGACGTCACGCGGGTGGGAGTGATCCGCTTCGAGGCCCTGGCCGATTACGTGACCATGGTCGGCCTGGCCCAGATCGACCCCGACGCCGATCCGGCCGGGGTGTCGTCGATCCTCAACCTGTTCGCCGCCCGCGACCGTGGCGGCGTCCAGCCGACCGGCCTGACGGGCTGGGACGTGGCCTATCTGCAGAGCCTCTATTCGGTGAATCCCAACGTTATCCGCGGCAGCCGCCAGGAGCGCGACATCGTCAGGGCGATGTCCGACCGCCTGGGCGTGGCGCCCGCCGACCGGGAACCGGCCGGCGAGGAGTAAAGCCGCCCGGCTGGATCCCGCGCCCCACTTGCATCCTCTTAACCTCGGCCCGATATCCAGACGGAGACGATGGCGCGGCATGATTCGCGACACGCTGATCCATGGAGAAGGGCTGACAATGAGCGATTACTTCCGGACGATGTCGGGGTCTGACCACGTCCAGACCGCGTTGAACCTCGTACCCATGGTGGTCGAGCAGACCAGCCGCGGGGAGCGAGCGTTCGACATCTTCTCCCGCCTGCTCAAGGAGCGGATCATCTTTCTGACCGGTCCGGTCGAGGACGGCATGAGCGCCCTGATCTGCAGCCAGCTGCTGTTCCTGGAGTCCGAGAACCCCAAGAAAGAGATCAGCATGTACATCAACTCCCCGGGCGGGGTGGTGACCAGCGGTCTGGCGATCTACGACACCATGCAGTACATCAAGAGCCCGGTTTCCACGGTCTGTATGGGCATGGCCGCCTCGATGGGCAGCCTGCTGCTGTGCGCCGGCGCCGCCGGCCAGCGCATCGCCCTGCCCAACGCCCGCATCATGGTCCACCAGCCCTCCGGCGGCTTCCGCGGCCAGGCCAGCGACATCATGCGCCACGCCGAGGACATCCTGGCGACCAAGAAGCGGCTCAACGAAATCTACGTCAAGCACACCGGCCGCACCTATGAAGAGGTCGAAACGACCCTCGACCGCGACCACTTCATGAGCGCCGACGACGCCAAGGCCTGGGGCATCGTCGACCACGTCTACGAAAGCCGCGAAGCGGCCGAGGCGGCGGCGGCCGGGTAGTCCGCTAGCTCGGTTCTCCCTCCCTCCCCTTTATGGGGAGGGCGCCCGGCGCATCGCGCCGGGCGGGTGGGGAAGCAGGCCGCTGCACCGCTGCATGGGCCTCAAGCGACAGCCGGATGTTGTACATCACGCCGTCCATGTTCTCCCGGACCTGGCTGTTCCAGAATCGCAGCACCTGAAAACCCTCGCGCTTTAGAACCGCATCCCGGACCGTATCATGCGCCTCCTGCGGCTCGTCGCTGTGCTGTCCACGGTCTAGCTCGACCACCAGCCGACGGCTAAAGCAGACAAAGTCCAGGTAGTAGCCCCGGAACGGCGTCTGCCGTCGAAAGTGGAGGCCCTCCGCGCGCAGGGTCCTGGGCCGTTTCCACGGGCGGACCTCCATGGGCGTCATGTTGGCGCGCAATTCCCGTGCACGGCTGGTGGACATGGCTTCCCCACCCTGGCCGCTTCGCGGCCTGTCCCTCCCCATAAAGGGGAGGGAGGACTATCGCGCCAGTCCGAAAACAACTCCAGATAGAAATACCGATTGTTCGCTCTCCGTCTCCACCCGGAACCGCTCGAATTCCGGACCCGCCAGCCGCAGGTCAGCGAACAGGCCCGCCCGGTCCTCGTGGAAATGCAGGAAGGCTTTGCCGCCGCGATAGAATACGCCCCGGCTCTTCTCCTTCAGGCCGGGCAGGGCGCGGATCTGCGCCAATAGGGGTTCGAGCCGGTCGAGAGCGGCGGCGCCGGCGTGTTTCAAGGCCGTCCCTTGAACACCCGATAGCCCTTCTCGTCGGCGATGCGCAGCATCTCGCGGTCGCCGGAGGTGTCGCCGTAGGCGGCGGTGAGGTGCATGTCCTCGCCATAGACCTCGCGCAGCCGCCGGACTTTCTCCGGGCCGCGGCAGTTGGGGCCGGCCAGGATGCCGATGGCGCGGTCGTCCTGGTCGTAGGCCAGGGTGCTGGCGATCAGCCGGTCGCAGCCCAGGCCCCGGGCGAAGGGCGCCACGACGAAGTCGGGCGAGGCGGTGACGATGATCGTCCGGGCGCCGTTGGTCCGCCAGCGCCGCCAGGTCATCAGGGCGTCGGGCCGGAACAGTTCGGGCGCGGCCTGTTCGGCGAAGGCGCGGGCCTCGGCCTCCAGCACCTCGCGCCGCTCGCCCTTGAGGAATTCGCGCACCGCGGCCGACTTCATCCGGCCGCGGTTGCGGTGGAATAGATAGGCGATCACCGCCGGCAGCAGCTTGAGGCAGCCGAGGGTCCAGCGCATCGACCCGGCGCGCCACTTCAGGAAGGCGGTGAAGCTGTCCCTGACCGTCAGGGTGCCGTCGAAGTCGAAGGCCACCAGGGCCGGCGCCTCGAGTGGATCGGGCATGACCGGCCGTGAGGCCGATAGCCCCTGCGCCAGCAACGATCTGCGTCCCATCTTCCCCAAACCCCGGCCCGACAGGCCTGTTCCAAGTGACAGCGTTCGTCCGATCACTGCAGAACCCGCGCCAGTCTTCCGTTCCGGCGCCCGCCGGCACATGACGGCGGCGAAACGGCCTTGGAGGTCCGTTTCGATCACGATTCCGGGACATGTCACACCGGCCATAAGCGCACAGGCCGGTCCATTGGCCGGTCCGGACAGACCGCCGCTTGTCCCAGACCGGGGCAATGCCCATCTCGGATCGGGAAGGACGGCGTCGTGGCCGTCCACAGAACGATACCGTTTCGCACCCCCTGTGGCGTCAGGACGCTTGTCCCGACAGCCCGGATCGGGGATTGTCAAGGTTTGGAAAACCCGCGGCGTGTATCCTGCATGATCTAGGCAGGAAAAGCCTTACCGGGGTGGGCGTCGAGCGGCTTGGGCCATCGTCGTCAGAGCGTGAGAAGAGCAATGACCAAGGCCGCCAGCGGCGACTCGAAGAGCACTCTGTACTGTTCTTTCTGCGGAAAGAGCCAGCATGAGGTGCGCAAGCTGATCGCCGGCCCGACCGTGTTCATCTGTGATGAATGCGTAGAGCTCTGCATGGATATCATTCGCGAAGAGCACAAGATTGCCTTCGTGAAGTCCAAGGACGGCGTTCCGACCCCGAAGGAAATCCGGGAAGTGCTCGACGATTACGTCATCGGGCAGGATCACGCCAAGAAAGTGCTCTCCGTCGCGGTGCACAACCACTACAAGCGGTTGAACCACGCGGCCAAGAACAACGACGTCGAACTGGCCAAATCCAACATCATGCTGGTCGGCCCGACAGGCTCGGGCAAGACGCTGCTGGCCCAGACCCTGGCCCGAATCATCGACGTGCCATTCACGATGGCCGACGCCACGACCCTGACCGAAGCCGGTTATGTCGGCGAGGACGTCGAGAATATCGTCCTCAAACTGCTCCAGGCCGCCGACTACAATGTCGAGCGGGCCCAGCGCGGCATCGTCTACATCGACGAAATCGACAAGATCAGCCGCAAATCCGACAACCCCTCGATCACCCGCGACGTGTCGGGCGAGGGCGTCCAGCAGGCGCTGCTGAAGATCATGGAGGGCACGGTCGCCTCCGTGCCGCCGCAGGGCGGGCGCAAGCATCCCCAGCAGGAGTTCCTGCAGGTCGATACGACCAACATCCTGTTCATCGTCGGCGGCGCCTTCGCCGGCCTGGAGAAGATCATCTCCGGCCGCGGCCAGGGCACCTCGATCGGCTTCGGCGCCAAGGTCACCGACCCTGACGAGCGCCGCACCGGCGAGATCCTGCGCCAGGTGGAGCCGGAGGACATGCTCCGCTTCGGCCTGATCCCGGAATTCATCGGCCGCCTGCCGGTCATCGCGACCCTGGAGGACCTCGACGAGGAAGCCCTGGTCAAGATCCTCACCGAGCCGAAGAACGCCCTGATCAAGCAGTACGCCCGTCTGTTCGAGATGGAGAACGTCGGCCTCAAGTTCACCGACGACGCGCTCAACGCGGTGGCCCGCAAGGCCATCCTGCGCCGCACCGGCGCGCGGGGCCTGCGCTCGATCATGGAAGCCATCCTGCTGGAGACCATGTTCGACCTGCCCAGCTACGAGGGCGTCGAGGAGGTGGTGGTCAACGCCGAAGTCGTCGAAGGCCGCGCCCAGCCGCTGGTCATCTACGCCGAGAAAAAGGGCGGGGCGGCGAGCGCGTAGGCTTGAGGGGGACATGTACCGCAGGTACGTGTCCCCGATCATCCGATAGACAGAGGGCGCGGAGCGATCCGCGCCTTTTTTTTGGCGTTAACGCAAGCTGCTCAAGCGCAGATTTTGCACCGGCCAGCCAGCCTACGACACGACCCGAATTTGAGCTGTCACCATCACCGCAAACAGCAACATCAGGACAGCTCCGCCAAGAAGAAAGGCGGTCCTGAACAAGAAGAGTATCGTACGCTGGTAGATACCTCCCGATCGCCAAGCATCACCGCTGAACGCATAACCGACGAATCGGAAATGTTGTCCAGGCATTATCGGAATAGCCGAAACGGGCGGGGTTTGTGATCTGGCGTGCGGAGTGCTGGCGATCAGGACGGGCAAGAAAATGAACAGGATCGCGGTGAGGGATACTACGGGTCCGGCAACCATCATCACAAAGTTCGGGTGCTCAACGAGCCAGTTCCAAGCGTCCATGGCCACCCCCCCCCCAATTCAGTCCAGGAAGCTACCATACTAATTCGTCCCCACCGCCGGTGGTTAAGTGCCCGGCTCCCAGCGCGATAGGGGACACGCACTGAAGTGCATGTCCCCGCCTAGGCCGCCTCCAGCGCGCAGCCGGCCAGGGTGATGCGGTGCATCAGGCGGTAGTGGCCGTGGTAGTCGTTTCTGGCGAAGTGCCAGGTGCAGCGATTGTCCCAGATGGCCACCGTGCCCGGCGCCCAGACCAGGGTGGAGACCCGGCTCTGGTCGATGGCGTGGGCATAGAGCTTCATCAGCAGCGGCAGGCTCTCCTCGCGGGTCCTGCCCTCGAAGCGCAGGGTGAAGCTGGGGTTCACGTACAGCACGCTCTTGCCGCTGCCGGGGTGGGTGATCACCACCGGATGCACCGTCTCGGGCGTCTCGACGCCGCCCTTGGCCAGCTCGGGCTGGTCGGTCTGGGCGTAGGCGCCCTTCTCCCCGAACACGTGGTCGGAGCCGTGCACCGCGCGCAGGCCGGCGATCTCGGCTTTCGTTTCGGCGTCGAGCGTGTCGTAGGCGGCGTACAGGTCGGCGAACAGGGTGTCGCCGCCGGCGGGGGGGAGGTCGCGGGCCACCAGCACCGAGCCCATGGCCGGCTCCGCGTCATAGCTGTGGTCGGTGTGCCAGCCGCCGCCGATGTTGGTGGTCTGCTGCGCGGTTTTTTCGACCTTGGCGATCACCGGATAGCCCGGCGCGGCGGGGAAGAAGCGGTTGACGTCGATCGGGGCGATGCGCTCGGCCAGGGCGATGTGCTGCTCGGGCGTCAGGCTCTGCTCGCGGAAGACCAGCAGGCCGTGATCGAACAGGGCCTGGCGCAGGTCGCCGACCTCGGCGTCGCCGAGGCGCGCCAGGTCGACGTCCTTCACCAGCGCGCCGCAGCCCTGGATGGGTTCGATGCGAAGGCGGGTCTCGATCATGGCGCTCTCCCTGGTCATTGAGCGCATCAGCGCACAGGTCTGGCGCGGGGAATGTCACGTCAGTTACATTACGGCATGATCGACGCCGCCCTCGACCCCGTCGCCGCCATTCCCTGGTTCGCCCGCCAGCCGGCGGAGCGTCGCAACGCCCTGCTGGAGGCCGGCCGCCTGTCTCGCCGCGGGGCCGGCGAGTGGATGCATGGCGAGGGCGACGAGGAGACCGGCGTGCTGGCCGTCGTGACCGGGGCGCTGAAGGTCTACGGCCAGGCGCCCGGCGGACGGGAAGCGCTCATCGGCCTGCTGCCCGCGGGCACGGTGATCGGCCAGAGCGCGGCCTTCGGCGGCGGCCCGCGCATCGTCACGGCGATCACCGCCTCGCCGTCGCTGGTCTTCACCCTTTCCGACAGCGCCCTGCGCCGGGTCGCGGCGGCGCATCCGGGCCTGTGGGAGGCGCTCTCGGCGCTGGTCTACGGCCAGCTGCGCCTCAACGCCCAGGCGGTCGCCGAACTGATCGCGCTCAAGCCCCGCGAGCGGCTGGTCTCCCGCCTGCTGCAGATGGCCGCCCAGGCCGGCGGCGAAATCGCCGTCTCCCAGGCCGACCTCGCCGAGATGATCGGCGTCACCCGCAAGGCCGTGAACGGCTGGCTCGGCAAGCTGGAAGCGGCTGGGCTGGTCGAGCGGGGATATGGCGTGATCCGCGTGCTGGATGCGGCGCGGCTGGAGCGGATGCTGGCCCAATAACCTCAAAATTCCGTCATGGCCCGACTTGTTCGGGCCCCCCAAGCGTGGTGAGCAATGTGGGTTCACGCTGAGAGCTGTGTTCATGGGTGGCCCGAACAAGTCGGGCCATGACGGAGGTGTTGTTGAGCAATCTGTTTGAAACCCTCACCGCCAACGGCGCACCCCACGCCCCCTTCCTCGAACGCCCCTCCGGCGTGGTCGACACCTACGCCGACCTCCAGACCCACACCGCCCGCTACGCCCACGCCCTGCGCGCGCTGGGCGTCAAGCCCGGCGACCGGGTGGCGGTGCAGGTCGAGAAGAGCCCGGAGAACCTCTACCTCTATCTGGCGACGATCCGCGCCGGGGCGGTCTTCCTGCCACTGAACACGGCCTACACACTGAACGAGCTGGACTATTTCATCGGCGACGCCGGGCCCTCGCTGGTGGTTTGCGACCCGGCGGTGGAGGAGGGGGTGAGCGGCCTGGTGGACGCCCTCGACGCCCGGGTCGTCACGCTCGACGCCAACGGGGAGGGGAGCCTTGCCGACATCGCCGCCACCCGCTCGGCAACGTTTCCGACCGTGGCCCGCGAGGCCGGGGATCTCGCGGCCATCTGCTACACCTCGGGCACCACGGGCCGGTCCAAGGGGGCGATGCTGACCCACGGCAACCTGGCCAGCAACGCCGCGACCCTGGTGGACCTGTGGCGGTTCACGGCCGGCGATGTGCTGATCCACGCCCTGCCGATCTACCATGTGCATGGTCTGTTCGTGGCCACCAACGTGACCCTGATGGCCGGGGCGTCGATGATCTTTAAGGCCAGGTTCGACGCGGCGGAGGCTCTGTCGCTGTTCCCCCGCGCCACGGCCCTGATGGGCGTGCCGACCTTCTACACCCGCCTGCTGGCCCAGGACGGCCTGACCCGCGAGGCGGTCGCCGGTATGCGCCTGTTCATCAGCGGCTCGGCGCCTCTGCTGGCCGAGACCCATGTCGACTGGTCCGCCCGGACGGGCACGGCGATCCTCGAGCGCTACGGCATGACCGAGACGGGGATGAACACCTCCAACCCCTATGACGGTGACCGGGTGGCCGGCACGGTCGGCCCGCCGCTGCCGGACGTGGCCCTGCGCATCGCCGATCCCGAGACCGGCGCGCCGATGGCTCCGGGCGAGATTGGCATGATCGAGGTGAAGGGCCCCAACGTCTTCGCCGGCTACTGGAACATGCCGGAAAAGACCGCCGCCGAGTTCCGCCCGGACGGCTTCTTCATCACCGGGGATCTGGGCCGCATCGACGAGGCCGGCTACGTCCACATCGTCGGCCGCGGCAAGGACCTGATCATCTCCGGCGGCTTCAACGTCTATCCCAAGGAGGTCGAGGAAGAGATCGACGCCCTGCCGGGGGTGGTCGAAAGCGCCGTCATCGGCCTGCCGCACCCGGACCTCGGCGAGGGCGTCACCGCCGTCGTGGCCACCGGCGGCAAGGGGGCCTTCAGCGAGGAGGCGGTGATCGCCGCCCTGAAGGACCGGCTGGCCCGGTTCAAACAGCCCAAGCGCGTGCTGTTCGTCGGCGACCTGCCGCGCAACGCCATGGGCAAGGTGCAGAAGGCCCTGCTGCGCGAGCTGCACGCCGGGCTTTACAAGGACGGCTAGTCAGTTTCTATTCAAGACTAACGTTATGGAGCCGCTGACATGTCGAAGAAGACCATGCTCGTCATCGGCGCCGGGGACGCCACCGGCGGGGCCATCGCCCGCCGTTTCGCCCGTGAAGGCTACGCCGCGGTCATCGTCCGCCGCGACGCCGAAAAGCTGACCGCCCTGACCGAACAGATCCTCGCCGACGGCGGCGAGGTCCACCCGTTCGGCGTCGACGCCCGCAAGGAAGACCAGGTCGTCGAGTTGTTCGCCAGGATCGAGGCGGACATCGGCCCGCTGGAAGCGGTGGTGTTCAACATCGGCGCGAACGTCAACTTCGGCATCGTTGAGACCACCGCCCGCGTCTACACCAAGGTCTGGGAGATGGCCGCCTTCGCCGGCTTCCTCACCGGGCGGGAGGCGGCGAAGGTCATGCTGCCACGGGGCCGGGGGACCATCCTGTTCACCGGAGCGACGGCGTCCCTGCGCGGCGGCAAGGCCTTTTCGGCCTTCGCCGGGGCCAAGTTCGCTCTGCGGGCCCTGGCCCAGTCGATGGCCCGCGAACTGGGGCCCCAGGGCATCCATGTGGCCCACACGATTATCGACGGGGCCATCGATACGGCCTGGATCGCCGAGAACTTCCCACAACGCCACGCGCTCAAGGACCAGGACGGAATCCTCGACCCCGACCACATCGCCGACGCCTACTGGATGCTGCACAGCCAGCCCCGCGACGCCTGGACCCATGAACTGGACCTGCGACCCTGGATGGAGACCTTCTGATGACCAGGACCCTGGAATTCCTGTTCGACGTCGGCAGCCCGACGACCTACCTGGCGCACAAGCGCATGCCGGGCCTGATCGAACGCACAGGCGCGGAGGTCATCTATGTGCCGGTGTTGCTGGGCGGCATCTTCAAGGCCACGGGCAACGCCTCGCCGGTCGCGGTGCCGGCCAAGGGCGTCTACATGGGCGCCGACATGGCCCGGTTCGCGAAGAAGTTCGGCGTCAGCCTGAACATGAACCCGCACTTTCCGATCAACACCCTGCCGATGATGCGCATGCTGGCCGGCCTGGTGGGCGAGGACCCGTTCCCGCAGGTGGTGGACGTGCTGTTCGACGCCATGTGGAAGGGCCGCAAGAACATGGGCGACCCCGGGGTGCTGGCCGAGGTGCTGACCAGGGCCGGGTTCGATGCAACGGCGCTGATGGCTCTGGCCGAGACGCCGGAGGCCAAGGAAACCCTCAAGACCAACACCGAGACTGCCATCGCCCGCGGCGCCTTCGGCGCCCCGACCTTCTTCGTCGAAGACGAGATGTTCTTCGGCCAGGACCGGCTCGACTGGGTGGAAGAGGCCCTTCTCTAACCTCTCCCTCTGGGGAGAGGGGGACCACCCGAAGGGTGGTGGAGAGGGAGTCTCAGATGGCGGCAGTGCACTCCGCGATCGTCCCGTCCACCAACGGCGCATCCCCCTCCACCACGCTTCGCATGGTCCCCCTCCCCCAAGAGGGTGAGGACAGTCCATGTTGTTGTCAGCGTCCCGTCAGCACGCTGCCACGACAGGCTGGACTCGGTCGTCTCCGGTTTGCGAGGCTTCGGTCGGGAACAAGGAGACGGCCATGACCGACACGCTGACCAGGGACCTCGCGGGCGCCACCGCCGGCGAAATCGTCCAGGCGATCGCCACCGGACAGATCAGCGCGCTGGAAGCGACGGACGCCGCCATCGCCCGCATCGAGGCCCGTGACGGGGCGATCAACGCCGTGGTCGTGCGCGACTTCGACCGGGCCCGGGAGGCCGCGAAGGCCGCCGACGCCGCCATCGCCCGGGGCGAGCGGGGCCCGCTGCTGGGCGTGCCCATGACCGTCAAGGAGGCCAACTGGGTCGCCGGCCTGCCGACGACCTGGGGCATGGCGCACTGGAAGGACTGGACCGCGCCGGTCGATGGCGTCGGCATCGCCAGGCTCAAGGCGGCGGGCGCGATCATCTTGGGCAAGAGCAACATCCCGCCGATGCTGAGCGACCTGCAGAGCGACAACCCGGTCTATGGCCGCACCAGCAATCCCTGGGACCTGACCCGCACGCCCGGCGGGTCTTCGGGCGGCGGCGGGGCGGCCCTGGCGGCCGGCATGATCCCGCTGGAGTTCGGCTCGGACATCGGCGGCTCGATCCGCGTTCCGGCCGGGTTCTGCGGCGTCTATGGCCACAAGCCCAGCTATGGCGTGATCCCGTTGCGAGGGCACACGCCGCCGGGCCTCGACGGCGCCGATGTGCCGTTGGCCGTGGTTGGACCGATGGCGCGCACGGCGGCCGATCTGGACCTGGCGCTGGGCGTTCTGGCCGGCCCCGACGACAGCGAGGCGGTGGGCTACAGCCTGTCCTTCCGCGCACCCCGGCACGGGCGACTGGCCGACTACCGCGTGCTCATCCTCGACCATCACCCGCTGGCCGCCATCGACGACGAGATCAGGGACGCGCTGAACGGCCTGGGAGACCGGCTGGAGGACCTCGGCGCCCGGGTCGACAGGCAGACCGAGCTGCTGCCGGACCTGGCCGAGGCGCATGGCGTCTACGGCGCCATCCTCAACACGGCCATGACCATTGGTCAGCCCGGCGCGCGGCCGCCCAACGCCCATGAATGGATGGGCCTGCTCGACGCGCAACTGAAGATCCGTCGGCAATGGGCGCAGCTGTTTAAGGGCTTCGACGTGGTGCTGGCGCCGTCGCTGGGGACCCTGGCCTTTCCGCACGACAACAGCCCCGACATGGGCGCGCGGACGCTGCTGCTGAACGGGGAGAAGACGCCGTATTTCAACCAGCTCGCCTGGTCGGGCGTCGCCACCCTGGGCCATCTGCCGGCCACCGCCGCGCCGATCGGCCTCAGCAAGGCCGGCTTGCCCATCGGGGTGCAGATCATCGGGCCGTACCTGGAAGACCGCACCACCATCGCCTTCGCCGGCCTGCTGGAGCGCGAGTTCGGCGGGTTCGCAAAGCCGCCGGGGTATTAGGGAGCGGAAGCTAATCAGGGGACAGCTTACCTATTTCGGCGCGGTCGTCCGCCATACGTGACGAAATAGGTAAGCTGTCCCCTGATTAGCCCCAAAGGTACATGTCCCCTAACGGATCAGCGCCGCCCGCTCTTCCGGGGCCAGGGGCCGCCAGCGGCCTTCCGGCAGGGCGCCCAGGGTGATCGGCCCCACGCGGGTGCGCAGCAGGTCGACGACCTCCAGCTCGACCAGCTCGCACATTCGGCGGATCTGGCGGTTGCGGCCTTCCTTGAGCACGAAGCTGAGGGTCTGCCTGCCCTGCAGGTTGACCTGCGCCTGCTTCAGCTGACGGCCATCGAGCATCAGTCCGTAGCGCAGCCGCTCGATCTTGTCGGGGGTGATCTGGCCGGCGACCTGGACGCGGTATTCCTTCTCCAGCTCGGAGTCGGGGCCGATGACGGCCTTGGCCACCACCCCGTCCTCGGAGAGGATCAGCAGGCCCCGGCTGTCCATGTCCAGGCGGCCCACCGGGGCCAGGCGGCTGTCGCGGCCGGGGATGACCGTCCCCGGCCCCCACAGGGTGGAGCGGTTGATCAGCCGCACGGCCGGAATCTGCTCGCCCTCGGGCTGCGACGAGACGATGCCGACCGGCTTGTGGAACATCAGGGTCAGACTGGCCGACAGGGCGCCGGTGGCCGCGTCAGCCAGGGTCAGGGTCTGGCCGGGCAGGATCTTGCGGCCGGCGTCCTCGACCGTTTCGCCGTCGATGCTGACCAGCCCCCGGCCGATCAGCGCCTCGGCCTCCCGCCGCGAACAGACGCCGCTCTGGGCCAGCCAGCGGTTGACCCGCTGCGGTTCGGCTTCTTCGTAGAGGCGGGTCCAGGCCATGGGGGTGTGTAGGGCGCTTGACGCGCTTCGTGAACCCTTCCGCCTTCCAGGACGACCGAATGGCCGCCGCGCATCCACGCCCGGCGATCAGACCTGTTTCGCCGATTCATTGATCGCCCAATGGACGCCGAAACGGTCCTTCAGCGACCCCCAGCGGTCGCCCCAGAACATCAGCGCTACCGGGTTCATGACTTCCAGCCCGGCAACGACGGCCCGCTGAAACCAGCGGTCGATGTCATCGACCACCAGCTGCATGGTGAAGCTGTGCGAGGGCTGGAAGTCGTGGCCGTGCTCGGGGAAGCAGTCGCTGAGCATCAAGGAGCCGCCGTTGATCACCAGGTGGCAGTGCATCAGCCGCTGGCCATCGTCGGCTGGCAGGCGGCGCATCTCCTGCGCGCCGAAGGCCTGCTTGTAGAGCTCGGCCGCGTCGGCTGCGCCGACGAGGTTGAGATAGGGGATGACGCCCCTCATCGGCGGGTTTTCGACTTGGTCGGTCATGGTGGGACGGAATCCTTTATCTGGTTGGCTGTGTTCGAAGGACGAACGGATCGACGCCGTTCCGACAGGCCCGGTGATTTTCCTCAGCGGGTCCCGCCGGCCTGCAGTTGGTCAAGATGCAGACGGATGTGGGTCGCTTCGGCGGGGGTGTTGGCGAGCGCGATGGCCTGATTGAACGCCGCGCGGGCCGCCGCGTCCTGGCCCAGCTGCTGCAGCAGGGCGCCGCGTACGCCATGGAAGTGGAAGTAGCCGGCCAGCCGGGCCTCCAGCGGCGCGATCAGGTCCAGCGCCGCCTGCGGCCCCTCGGTCTTGCTGACCGCGACGGCCCGGTTGAGGGTGATGACCGGCGAGGGGGTCTGGCGCTCCAGCGCCGCGTACAGGGCGGCGATCCCGGCCCAGTCGGTGTCCTCGGCCTTCGCGGCCCGGGCGTGCAGGGCGGCGATGGCCGCCTGGATCTGGTAGGGGCCGGGCGCCCGGTGACGCATGGCCTTGTCGATCAGGGCCAGGCCCTCGGCAATCAGGCGCTGGTCCCACAGCGCGCGGTCCTGGTCGTCCATCAGCACCATCTCGCCGGCGGCGTCGAACCGGGCGGCGGCCCGCGAATGCTGCAGCAGCATCAGGGCGGTCAGGCCCATGATCTCCGGCTCGGTCTGGTATAGCCGCAGCAGCAGGCGGGCCAGGCGGATGGCCTCGTCGGCCAGCCGGGCGCGGTCGTCCTGTTTCCCGCCGGCTGAATAGCCCTCGTTGAACAACAGGTAGATCATCGCCGCGACCGCCGCGACGCGCTCGGCCCGTTCGACGGGCCCCGGGGTCTCGAACGGCACGCCGGCGCCCGCGACACGAGCCTTGGCCCGGGTGATGCGCTGTTCCATGGCGCTTTCGCCGACCAGGAAGGCGCGGGCGATCTGCCTGACCGACAGGCCCGAGACGATGCGCAAAGCCAGCGCGATCTGCTGCGTCGGCGGCAGGTCCGGATGGCAGCAGATGAACAGCAGGCGCAGGACGTCGTCGCGGTAGTCGGCCCCGTCCAGCCGCTCGGCCAGGGGCGTCTCGGCGTCCTCGATGTCCGACAGGGCGGCTTCGTCGGGCAGGGTGGTCTGCCTGGCCCGCCGCCGGGCCCCGTCGATGCCGGCGTTGCGGCCGACCATGATCAGCCAGGCGGCCGGATCCCGCGGCGGCCCATTGACTGGCCAGTTTTTCAGCGCCCGCAGGCAGGCGTCCTGGAAAGCCTCCTCGGCGGTGTCGAGATCCCGGAAATAGCGCAGCAGGGCGCCGACCGCCTGGGGCCGCGCGCCGGTCATGGCAGCGTTGATCCAGGCCAGATCGGTCACCCGATGGGCGCTCCAGGCAGGTACAGCCGCAGCGGCCGCAGCTCATAGGCGCCGCCCGGATTGGCCCTGCCCAGCTCCCGGGCGATTTCCAGCCCCTCCTCGAGGCCGGAGATGTCGAGGATGTAAAATCCCAGCAGCTGCTCCTTGGTCTCGGCGTAGGGCCCGTCGATGACCAGGTCCTGGCTCTTGATCAGGGTGGTCGCCGCCGTGGTCGGCATCAGCCGCAGGGAGGGGCCCAGCTTGCCCTCCGCGGTGAGCCGCTCATGCGTGAGGTTCAACCGCGCCATCACCGCGTCGTCTTCCTCCTGGGACCAGGACATGACGACGTCTTCGGCGTTGTAGCAAAGGATGGCGTAGAGCATCGGCGCGGCCTCGTTTCCTCACAGGACGAACGAGTATGCCGCCCCCCGACAGGCGGTGGCGGAATTTTTCGCCCTAGCCGGCGGTCCGCTCGGCCCGTCGAAGCTGCTGCAGCTGGCGGAAGGAGATCAGCCGGCGGCCGCCTTCGTCCCACAGGGCCAGCGACACCGTCCTGAAGCTTTCCAACAGGCCCAGCCGGCTGACGTCGCGCAGCTCGGGATGGTCCTTCAGCACCTTGGTCAGCCGGTAGTAGGGGATGCGGCTGTTCACATGATGGACGTGGTGGACGCCGATGTTGGCGGTCATCCAGCGCAGGGGCTCGGGCAGATCATAATGCGAGCTGCCGTGCAGGGCGGCCTCCGTCTGCTCCCACTCGCCCTTGCGGGCCCAGTAGGCGCCCTCGAACTGGTGCTGAACGTAGAACAGCCACACGCCGATCGAGGCCGCCAGCAGGATGGTCGGCAGGTGGATCAGCAGCAGGCCCTTCCAGCCACCCAGCAGGATCACCGCGGTGATGATGGCGGCGATGGCCAGGTTGGTGCCCATGGCGCTGAGCCAGGGCTTCCAGCCTTCCTTCATCAGGCCCATCGGCATGCGCTGCTCGATCACGAACACCCAGGCCGGGCCGATGACGAACAGAATGAGCGGGCTGCGATAGAGGCGGTAGCCGATCCGCTTCATCAGCGGCAGGGCGCGGTATTCGGCGACGGTCAGGGTGGCGATGTCGCCCAGGCCCCGGCGGTCGAGGTCGCCGGAGGTAGCGTGGTGGATCGCATGCGACCGGCGCCAGCAGTGGTAGGGCGTCATGGTCAGGACGCCGATCAGTCGGCCGGTCCAGTCGTTGGCCGCGGGGTTGCGGAAGAAGGACTGATGGCTGCAGTCGTGCTGCACCATGAACAGCCGCACCAAAAAGGCGGCCGCAGGAACGGCCAGCAGCAGCGCCAGCCACCACAGGCCGAACACGGCCGCCACCCAGGCAACAGTCCAGATCGCCGCCAGCGGGGCGGCGCTCAGCACGATCTCGAGGATCGAGCGGGCGTGGCTGGGCCGCTGGTAGGCGGTGAGAATCTTGCGCCAGGCGCGGGGTTCAGCGGTGTTCGTGGTCAAGGTTTCTTCCCGGGTCACGCTGGCCGTTTCTTGGCTGAACAGTCTAACGCGACAATGCGACGGAGATGTTTAAAGCCCCGCTATGAGTCGTGCGAGGCGCCGCGTTGTCACGGCGCGCACGGACGCGGGGACCTGTGACCCGACGGATACGCCGCGACTGAGGCTTATTGGCGGCATGTCGGCCAGGGACATGTACCAAAGGTACGTGTCCCCGGTGCTACCGTTTCCGGTACGCCTTGGCGTCCGCCGCCAGGCTGCTCGCCCAGTTGTCCTTCTCCTCGGCCGGCGGGGCCTCGAACGGGAGCTGACCGGCCACGCCGCGGATCGCCAGCCACAGGGGCAGGGCGTAGTGGCCCAGCATCCGCAGGGGCCGGCGTTTGTCGGTGACGTCCCAGCCGGCGTCCTCGAAGGCGAACACCTGCTGGGCGAGGGGTTTGGCGTCGACGCCGTCCCAGTCCGCCGGCAGCGCGACCGCCTCGGCCTCGTCGGCGGTGAGGCCGAAACAGGCGCGGCAGACATCGTCAATCTCCGGGACGTCGGCGCGGGCGTCCGGCTCGGCGAGCGACGGCTTCATCAGCGCCCGGGTCTCCAGGTCGGCGATCCCGGGCAGGTCGATCAGGCGGCGCAGGGGCTTGGACATGGCGGCAGGGTAGCGGGCGGGGCGGGCCGCGCCAATGCCGGCCCCGGGGACATGTACCGCCTTCGGTACGTGTCCCCTTTCGCCGGATCGCCCTTCAGCGGTAAACGGGGACACGTACGAAGTGTCCCCTTGAGGAGCGCCCATGGCCGGTCTGAAAGACAAACGCGGTTTCATCGACCGGGAACGGCTGGATCTCTCCGAGCGCCAGGCCGTGGAATACTGGATGAAGCGCTGGGGCGTCACCCGCGAGCAGCTGACCGCCGCCCACCGCGCCGCCGGCCGCATGACCAAGGACATCGCGGCGCATCTCGGCAAGAAGCGGTAGGCCATGCGCCTCCGCCACGCGGCCGCCGCGCTCGTCCTGCTGGCCGCCCTCCCGGCGGCGTCCCAGACCCTGCCGCAGGGCGAGGCCCTGACCCGCGCCGTCGCCGCGCGGGACGCCGAGTTCTTCGACCTGTTCTTCCAGGGCTGCGATCCGGCGCGCATCGAAACCATGCTGACGCCGGACTTCGAGATGTTCCACGACAAGGCCGGGATGGTCGCGGCCGGCGCGGCCGGCTTCGTGGCCGACTACGCAAAGGCCTGCGAGGCGCGCAAGAAGCCCGACGCCTGGCGCTCCCGCCGCGAACTGGTGGCGAGCAGCCTGAAGGTCGAGCCGATCCCCGGCTACGGCGCCTTCGAGGAAGGCGACCACCTGTTCTACGAACGCCAGGGCGATGGCCCCGAAAAGCTCGCCGGCCGAGCCCACTTCGTCCAGGTCTGGAAGCTGACCGCAGATGGCTGGCAGCTGGCGAGGGTGTTTAGCTACAGCCATCAGGCGGCGGAGTAGGGGTTGCGATTATGCGGAAATTCCGTATAGTCACACCTCGTGGGTGACCCTGACGACAGCCTCCACTTTACGTGGGATGCGGGTAAAGCCGCAGCAAACCTTTCCAGGCGCCGGCCGTCATTCGAGGCGGCGGCTTTCGTGTTTGCCGATCCGGCGCGACTTGAGGAAGACGATCGGTTTTCACGAGGTGAATACCGAACCATCGCCATTGGACGAGTCGCCGGGCAACTAGTCACGGTCGTGTTCACCGAACCGGAAAATAATCTCATCCGCATCATTTCCGCCCGCTGGGCGACACCAGCAGAGCAAAAGGCCTATGAAAACAGTCTCCTTCACACTTAAGCCAGGCGAGCAGCCCCGCTTTTCCAAGGCCGAATTGGCTCAGCGGAGTGCGCTGACGGATGCCGAAATCGAGGCGGAGGCGGAGGCGGACGCCGACAATCCACCGGTTAATGAGGCCCGTTTGAAGAGAATGGTTCTCGCCCGAAATGTGCGCCTGATCCGGGAACAGTCAGGCCTCAGCCAATCCCAATTCGCCGCCCGCTATCGCATTGGTCTGGGGCGGCTTCGGGACTACGAACAGGCGCGGTCGGAACCGGACCTGCTGGTGCAGGTGGTTTATCGGCTGATCCACGAAGATCCGGATCGGGCGCGCAGCCTAGTGGAGCAGGTGGAGCGCGTTGGATTGACGTGAGACGGAGAGTGGTGGCCGAAGCCGTGTTCTCGTTGTTAGCCCGGGGGAATGCTGTCATCGAGTTCACGCAACCTGGCGGAAATCTGCTTTTCGAACTGATAGATTTCGGTCAGATCGGAGATGAGATGTCTCTCTTCGTCCTTGTCGGTGAACGTCCCGAAATACTTGGCCGTGAGCGCATTGAAGTGTAGTCGCGCGATGGTCTTCCTGTTGTTGTCATCAAGGAGGATGGCGCAGTACGACTTTGCGTCGCGCATAACGATACGTTTCGGGTTCACCATGCGAGACGCGATAGCTTGCACGATGTGGAAGCCAGATAGTTCCTCGGCGGTGGTTACCACCGCGATGTCGCCGCTCTCTGGCGCCTCGTCTTCTCTGTTGGGGTCGGAGACTTTCAACGCGGACGATATTCTGTCAGTGACCAGATCCCGCACGTAGGTCGCGATGGCTCCGGTCAGAAGTTTTCCGAAATTCTCCTTCACCGCCGACGTAAAGCGACCCCCGTAGACACGCGCCGCCATGATGCGCACGAATTCCTGGGAGGGATCGGCGAACTCCTTCTCAAGTTCCTTTCGGAGCAAGGTCTGGAGTTTCAGATTTCCTGCCTCCTGGACGATGAGATCGATGTCGAATGAAGCCTTGTTGAACTTCTCAAGCGTCCGCGCGTCGGTCGGCTTCAAGGCATCCATGCTGAAGGTGAAAAACGGTCGGTCGTCCATTCGGTTGGGACGCTCGACGTCGGAGTAGAATTGATACGTCACCCCGTTTGTAAGAACGGCGAGGCGCGCGTCCGTGACGCTGAAATAGCGAAAGAGCTGCCCGGCGTTGTTGATATTCAGGTCCGACGAAGAAGGCTTGCATTCGATCAGGATGCTGATCTTGCTATCCATGCGGATGGCGTAGTCGACCTTCTCGCCCTTCTTGGTTCCTACGTCGGCGGTGAATTCTGGAATCACCTCCGACGGATTGAAGACGTCGTAGCCGAGCGCCTGCAGGAACGGCATGACCAACGCGGTCTTTGCGGCTTCCTCCGTCAGGAGCACCTCTCTGTGTTCGATTGTCCGCTTTTGTAGTTCTGCAAGGCGCGTCGCTAGGTCCATGGCTGCCCCCTATGGTTGGGTGCAACATGTCCCCGGTGCCGGAGATAGTCCACACGCCCAAAATGGAGGACCAAAGGGACGTGGCAAACGGGTGCCGAAATCCCCCCTTTTGTGGACAGCGAAAAGCGAGACTCCCGGGACATATGATCTCGAGACAAAACGAGACAGTCGGGACATCCGGCGATGTCGCCGTGTGGGGAGCAAAGGCGTTCGGTCCCCGGTGGTCGGGGCGGGGTTATACTCCTCCGATGATCGGCTCGACCCATTCAGGCCCCAGGTCTTCAAACCCCGCCAGGCTTGCGATTGCGCCGTCGGCGGACACGCCGGCCCGGCCCGTCGGCGACCGGCGCGGGCAGCGGGGTTCCGGCGACCGCCCGGAGTCGCCGCCGGGGTGGAAAAAGGTCAGCCGATTTTCGGATTCGCCGGATTCAGGGCGAACGAGACATTCGGGACGTTCCCCGTCCCTCGAAGAAGGGGGCAGGCCACAAACCCGTGGAAAACCCGCCATTTCCGCCTGCGACCGGCCGCCGCGCGGCCGTCCGCCGCTTGAACGGTGCGGCGAAGCGGCCACATATCCTACACAAAGGCCGATCAGTGTGGATCGACATGCGCGGCGCCGACGTTGCAGGGCTGCGCTGAGGAGAATGGTATGACCGACATTCGCACGCTTCCGGTGTTGCCGCTTCGGGACATCGTCGTGTTTCCCCATATGGTCGTTCCCCTGTTCGTCGGGCGCGACAAGTCCGTGCGCGCCCTCGAAGAGGTGATGAAGGGCGACAAGCAGATCCTGCTGGCTACCCAGAAGAATTCCGCCGACGACGATCCCGCTACCGACGACATCTATGACGTCGGCGTGGTCGCCACCGTGCTGCAGCTGCTCAAGCTGCCGGACGGCACGGTCAAGGTGCTGGTCGAGGGCAAGCACCGCGCCGCGGTGATCCGGTTCACGACCCGCGACGACTACTACGAGGCAGAGACCGCGCTGATCGAGGAAGACGGCGGCGAGGAGCATGAGGCCGAGGCCCTTTCCCGCGCCGTGGCCGAGCAGTTCGAGAACTACGTCAAGCTGAACAAGAAGATCCCACCCGAGGCCCTGGCGTCGATCCCGCAGATCACCGAGCCGGGCAAGCTGGCCGACTCGATCGCCGCCCACCTGTCGGTGAAGATCGGCGACAAGCAGCAGCTGCTGGAAATCTTCGCCGTGGTGAAGCGGCTGGAGAAGGTCTTCGCCCTGATGGAGGGCGAGATTTCCGTCCTGCAGGTCGAGAAGAAGATCCGCTCGCGCGTCAAGCGCCAGATGGAGAAGACCCAGCGCGAGTATTATCTCAACGAGCAGATGAAGGCGATCCAGCGGGAGCTGGGCGACCAGGACGACGGTCGCGACGAACTCATCGAGCTGGAAAAGCGCATCAAGAAGACGCGCCTCAGCAAGGAAGCCCGCACCAAGGCCGAGGGCGAGCTGAAGAAGCTGCGCAACATGAGCCCGATGTCGGCCGAGAGCACGGTGGTGCGCAACTACCTCGACTGGCTGCTGTCGATTCCGTGGGGCAAGGCCAAGCCGAAGAAGATCGACCTCGCCCGCGCCGAAGCGATCCTGGAAGAGGATCACTACGGCCTGGAGAAGGTGAAGGAGCGCATTCTCGAGTACCTGGCCGTGCAGGCCCGGACCAATGCGCTGAAAGGCCCGATCCTCTGCCTCGTCGGCCCTCCGGGCGTGGGCAAGACCTCGCTGGGCAAGTCCATCGCCAAGGCGACCGGCCGCGAGTTCGTGCGCCTGTCGCTCGGTGGCGTGCGTGACGAGGCCGAGATCCGCGGTCACCGCCGCACCTACATCGGCTCGATGCCCGGCAAGGTCATCCAGTCGATGAAGAAGGCCAAGGCGGTCGACCCCTTCTTCCTGCTCGACGAGATCGACAAGATGGGCAGCGACTATCGCGGCGACCCGTCCTCGGCCCTGCTCGAAGTGCTGGACCCGGCGCAGAACGGGGCGTTCGCCGACCACTATCTGGAGGTCGACTACGACCTGTCGCAGACGATGTTCGTCACCACGGCCAACAGCCTGAACATGCCTCAGCCGCTGATGGACCGGATGGAGATCATCCGCATCCCCGGCTACACCGAGGACGAGAAGGTCGAGATCGCCAAGCGGCACGTGCTGCCCAAGCTGACCAAGGACCACGGCCTGACCTCGGCCGAGTTCGTGGTGCCCGACCAGGCGATCCGCGACCTGATCCGCTACTACACGCGGGAAGCCGGCGTGCGGTCGCTGGAGCGGGAGCTGGGCAACCTGGCCCGCAAGGTCGTCCGCGACCTGGCGCGCGAACAGGTCGTCTCGATCACCATCGACGACGAGCGTCTGGCCAAATACGCGGGCGTGAAGAAGTTCCGCTACGGCGAGACGGACGAGGAGGACCAGGTCGGCATCGTCACGGGCCTGGCCTGGACCGAGTTCGGCGGCGACATCCTGACCATCGAAGCCATCCGCATGTCGGGCAAGGGCCGCATGTCGATCACCGGCAACCTCAAGGACGTGATGAAGGAGTCAATCTCGGCGGCGAACAGCTATGTCCGCTCGCGGGCCCCGGCCTTCGGCATCAAGCCCTCGGTGTTCGAGAAGACCGACATCCACGTGCACGTGCCTGACGGCGCGACGCCCAA
>JAUXTQ010000067.1 GCA_030678995.1 Caulobacter sp. | reverse complement strand
GGTGGCCCAGGCTCCGACGCCCGCCCCAGCCGCTCCGGCGCCCGCCGCCCCGACTCCGGCCGCCGCGCCGGTCGAGGCGTCAGCCCCGCAGCCCAGCCAGACCCGCACCTACGAGCCGTCCCGCGAACGTCGCGACGATCGCTCCAGCACCACCACCTATCGCCCGCAGAACACCGGCCCGTTCAACCAGCGGACCCCGCGGCCCGACGCCGGCGCCAATTTCGGCCAGCGCACGCCCCGCCCCGAAGGTGATCGCGGAAGCTTCACCCCGCGTCCGCCCCGCGAGGGCGACGCCCGTCCGCCGCGCGACGGCGGCCGTCCCGGTGAAACCGTCCGCTACTCGGCCCTGGCCCCGCGCCCGGCGCCTCGGCCCGGCGCAGGCCCCGGTGGTCCGCGCGGTCCCCGTCCCGGTCAGGCCGCCGAGGCCCCGGCCACCCCCGAAGTCCAGCGCGCCACGCGCCAGGCGCCCCGTCCCGGCGGCGCCGGCGCGGTCATCGACCGTCGTCCGGAGGATGATGATGACCGGCGCAAGGGCGCCGCGCCCGGCAAGGCCGTCTCGCGCACCAAGGGCGAACCCAAGCGCCGCGAAGGCCGCCTGACCATCCAGGTGCTGGCCGGCGACGACGAGGGCGCGGCCGAACGGATGCGCTCCCTGGCCTCGGTTCGCCGGGCTCGTGAGCGCGAGAAGGAAAAGCGCCGCGGCGGCGCCGCCGAGCAGGCCCGCGTGGCCCGCGAGGTGATCATTCCCGACATCATCACCGTGCAGGAGCTGTCCAACCGGATGGCCGTGCGCGGCGTCGACATCATCAAGTTCCTGATGCGTCAGGGCGTGATGCTGAAGATCAACGACGTGATCGACAACGACACCGCCGAGCTGGTGGCCACCGAGTTCGGCCACACCGTCCGCCGCGTGTCGGAAGCTGACGTCGAAGAGGGCTTCCTGGACGCCGACGATCATGACGATCACCTGGAGCCCCGCGCCCCGGTGGTGACCGTCATGGGTCACGTCGACCACGGCAAGACCAGCCTGCTGGATGCCCTGCGCGCCACCGACGTGGTGGCGGGCGAGGCCGGCGGCATCACTCAGCACATCGGCGCCTACCAGGTGCGTCTGAAGGACGGCGACCGCGTCACCTTCCTGGACACGCCGGGCCACGCGGCCTTCTCGGCGATGCGCGCGCGCGGCGCCAACATCACCGACATCGTCATCCTGGTGGTGGCCGCCGACGACGGCGTCATGCCCCAGACCATCGAGGCCATCCAGCACGCCAAGGCGGCCGGGGTTCCGATGATCGTGGCGGTCAACAAGATCGACAAGCCGGACGCCAACTCCACCCGCGTGGTCAACGAGCTGCTGCAGCACGAGATCGTCGTCGAAAGCCTGGGTGGCGACACCCAGATGGTCGAAGTCTCGGCCAAGGTCGGCACGGGCCTGGACGAACTGGTCGAGCGCGTCCTGCTGCTGGCCGAGGTTCTCGACCTCAAGGCCAACCCCGACCGCACGGCCGAGGGCGTGGTCATCGAATCCAAGCTCGACAAGGGCCGCGGCGCCGTCGCCACGGTGCTGGTCAAGCGCGGCACGCTCAAGCGCGGCGAGATCGTCGTGGCCGGCGCCGCCTGGGGCAAGGTGCGCGCCCTGCTCAACGAGCGGGACGAACAGCTGACCGAGGCCGGCCCCTCCACCCCGGTCGAGATCCTCGGCCTGGACGGCACGCCCGATCCCGGCGAGCCTTTCGCCGTGGTCGAGAACGAGGCCCGCGCCCGCGAGCTGACCGAGTACCGCATCCGGGTGAAGCGCGAGCGGTCCGCCGCCAGCGGCCCGATGGCCGGCGCCTCGATGGCCGACATGATGGCCAAGCTTCAGGACAAGCGGATCAGCGAGCTGCCCCTGGTGATCAAGGGCGACGTGCAGGGTTCGGTGGAAGCCATCGTCGGCTCGCTGGACAAGATCGGCACCGACGAGGTCCGTGCGCGGATCATCCTCTCCGGCGCCGGCGCGATCAGCGAAAGCGACGTGATGCTGGCCAAGGGCGCCGGCGCCCCGCTGCTGGGCTTCAACGTCCGCGCCTCGCGTCAGGCCCGTGATCTGGCCGAGCGCGAAGGCGTCGAGATCCGCTACTACGCGATCATCTACGACCTGATCGACGACATCAAAGGCGTGCTCTCGGGCATGCTGGCGCCGATCCAGCGGGAAACCTTCCTGGGCAACGCCAAGGTGCTGCAGGCCTTCGACATCTCCAAGGTCGGCAAGGTCGCCGGCTGCCGGGTCACCGAGGGCGTGGTCCGCCGCGGCGCCAAGGTCCGCATCGTCCGCGAGGGCGTCGTGGTGCTGGAACTGGGCACCCTGCAGACGCTCAAGCGCTTCAAGGACGAGGTGGCGGAAGTCACCAACGGCATGGAGTGCGGCATGGCCTTCGCCGGCTTCCAGGACATCCGCGAAAACGACGAGATCGAGTGCTTCACGGTGGAAGAGGTCAAGCGCCAGCTGGCGTAGGCTTCAAGCCGGTCTGATATTGGAGAAGGCGCGGGGTGCGAACTCCGCGCCTTTTTCTTTGGCGATGTCGAGGCTCCGCCGTCGATCTCTTGCGGGCCAGCGTGCCTGTCTATCCAGACTGGTCCGCCGACGTGGGCCTTCGGCCCATCGCTCCGCGACGCGGAGCGCCCTTGAGCAGGCTGGAAAGACCGGCGATCCTCTCGCCATGAGATCAGGGCCGGTTGTGGCCATTCCCCACACCGTCATGGCCCGGCTTGTCCGGGCCACCCATGAACACCGTTTTCGCCGACCTTGACCCGAATACGGCGGCGCCCTGTTCTGCCGGTTCAACGCGCTTGGGTGGCCCGGACAGGCCGGGCCATGACGGATTTTTTGGGGGAGTTCTGTGGCTGCGATTACCAGGAAACACCTCCTCACCGCCGCTGTCGCCGGCGGCGTTGCCGGACCCCTCGACCTGCTGGCGGCCACGGCGCAGTTCAAGGCCCCGTTTGACGTCATCTGCAAATCGGTCGCCGCCGGCTGGGTCGGGCGGGAGGCGGCCATGGCGGGCGGCCTGCCGATGGCGGCGCTGGGCTTCGTCTCCGACCTCGGCATCTCGATCATCGCAGCGCTGATCTATTGTGTGGTCACCCCGGCGCGGGAGATCGCCAGGCCCTGGCTGAACGGAACCCTGTTCGGCCTGGCGATGTTCACGGTGATGCGCTTCATCATCACCCCATTGTCGGCCGCCCCGCGCGGCGCGATGCCGCCGATGGTGCTGGCCGAGAGTCTGCTGGTGCACGCCTTCCTGTTCGGCCTGCCAGTGGCGCTGATCGCCGCCTGGATGCTGAGACCAAGGCCTTAACGCCCAAATTCCGCCCCGGAACGTGATAAAGAACACAGCATGTTCAGATCCCTCGCCATCGTCGTCCTCGCCGCGGTCACCCTGGCCGGGTGCGCCACCGCCAGCCGGTTCGACGCGGCCGGGGATGTGCACGCGCTGCTGGTGGCCATCCGCGACAACGACCGCGTCGCCTTTGACCGCTACGTCGACCGCCGCGCGCTGAAGGCCTCCCTCGAGGGCCGACTGTTGCGCGAGGCCGGCGCGGCCGAGATGGACGACGGCGCCCGCGCCTTGACCGCCCTGCTGGCCCCCAGCCTCGCCGGCGTGGCCGTGGACGCCCTGATGCGGCCGGAGGTGTTCCGCGCCGCCGCCAGCTACTACGGCTACACCCCCGACAGGCCCCTGCCCGACCGCCTGGCCATCGGCGGCGCCCTGAAGTACCTGCCGGACGGCAAGGTCTGCGCGACGAAGAAGAAGGACGGACCCTGCCTGCTGGTATTCACCAACGTCGGCGGGACCTGGAAGCTGTCCGGGTTCGAGGGCGACCTGGCCGACCTGCGCGGCAAGCCGAAGAAACCCCGCTGAGCCCGACCATGCCCAAGCTGTTCCGCACCGCCTCCGTGGCGGCCCTGATCCTCGCCGTCGCCGCCCCCGCCTGGGCCGCCGCCAAGCGGATGGTGTCCTATGACTCCCTGTCGCCCTCCGCCAGGCAGCTGACCGGGGCTGGCCTGACCTTCGTCTTCACCAAGTCGCTGCTGCGGACGAGGATCCTCGCCGTGCGGGCGACCGCCGTGCCGGTGGGCATCATGCCGCGCCCGTCCACCGACGGGGCGGTCAACCGCAAGCTGGACGCCCTGATGGGCGATGACGCCGGCACCGGCGCCCTCTACGCCATCGACCCCGACGTCCAGGAGGGCAAGGTGATGGTCCACGCCTTCTGCCCCGGCTCGAAGACCGGCTGGCTGTCGATCAGCCCGATCGCCTTCCGCCGAGACCTGCGCGTGCACGCCTTCGGCGACGATCCGGCGACTGGCGAGCCGCGCCTGTGCGCGGTGATGGATTTCAGCTTCCGCGGCGAGTGGCGCATGCCCGGCCCGACCACCGCCGGCGTCACCGACCGCGTCTTCCGCCCCGACTACGGCCGCCGGCCGGGGTCGTAGCGACCTTCTCCCTCCCCTTCATGGGGAGGGTGGCCGTCGTGAAGCGACGGACGGGTGGGGCAGCAGGCCGCCACCCGGAGGTTCAGTGGCCATTCTCCACTTCCCCACCCTGTCGGCTTCGCCGACTATCCCTCCCCATAAAGGGGAGGGAGAACAATGGCCGACATCGACGCGCTGGCGGACTACGAGCGGTTCACCTTCACCGACGGGCCGTATAGCCGCCAGGTGTTCCGGCGCGGGACCGGGCCGGGGGTGATTATCATCCACGAGATCCCCGGCCTGCATCCGCTGGTGATCGACTATGCCGACCGGGTGGCGGCCAGCGGCATGACGGTGTTCCTGCCTAGCCTGTTCGGGAGCCCGGGCAAGCCGGTGTCCAACGGCTACATGCTCGGCTCAATGTTCATGAACATCTGCATCCGGCGGGAGTTCAACGTCTGGGCCAACGGCAAATCCTCGAAGATCGTCGACTGGCTGCGGGCCCTGGCGCGCAGGGTTCACGCCGAGTGCGGCGGGCCGGGGGTGGGGGCGCTGGGCATGTGTTTCACCGGCGGCTTCGCCCTGGCGATGATGACCGAGCCTTCGGTGGTCGCCCCGGTGCTGAGCCAGCCCTCCCTGCCGTTCGGCAAGAACAGCGACCGGGCCATCGACTGCTCGGCGGCCGAGATCCGCTGCGCCAAACAGCGGTTCGAGGACGAGGACCTGTCGCTGCTGGGCCTGGCCTTCCATGGCGACCGCTTCGTGCCGCCCGGCCGGTTCGAGATGCTCAAGCAAACCTTTGGCGAGAGGTTCGAGGCCATCGAGCTTAAGCAGGAAGACGGCCGGCCGGGCACGGGCGTGCCGAGCCACTCGGTGCTGACTATCCACCTGAACAACGCCGGTCCGACCAAGGCGGCTGAAGCGCGAACCATCGGCTTCTTCCGGCGCCGGCTCGGGCTGGACAGCGCCTCCGCCTGAGCCTAGAAGCGCGCCCTTCCGCCGGTTTGGGGTTCGATCCCCCGTCAGGCGCCAGGACCAGAACCATGTCACGCGCCTCCCCCAAGCACGGCAAGTCCCGTCACGCCGCCCCGTCGGGCCCCTCGCAGCGCCAGCTGCGCGCCGGCGAGCTGATCCGCCACGCCCTGGTGGAGATCCTGCGCGAGGAGGAGATGGCCGATCCGGTGCTGGCCGACGTGTCGGTGACCGTCTCCGAGGTGCGGATGAGCCCCGACCTGAAGCACGCCATCTGTTTCGTCGAGCCGCTCGGCGCCGGCGTGACGGGCGCGGCGACGCAGGACCTGGTCAAGGCCCTGAACGGCGCGGCCAAGTTCCTGCGGGGGCGCCTCGGCCGGGTGATCGACATGCGCTTCACCCCCGACCTGAAGTTCTTCCACGACGACAGCTTCAACCACGCCGCCCGCATCGGCGCGCTGTTCGACAACCCTCGCGTCCAGGCCGACCTGAACGATGAGGGCGAGGACTGATGGCCCGCCGCAAGAAGGGCGAGGTCGTCAACGGCTGGATCTGTCTCGACAAGCCCTACGACTTCGGCTCCACCCAGGCCGTGGGCAAGGTGCGCTGGCTGTTCAAGGCGCAGAAGGCCGGCCACGCCGGGACCCTCGATCCGCTGGCCACCGGCGTGCTGCCGATCGCCCTGGGCGAGGCGACCAAGACCGTGCCGTTCATGATGGACGCCGACAAGGCCTACCGATTCACCCTCGAATGGGGCCGGTCGACCACCACCCTCGACCGCGAGGGCGCCACGACCGCGACCTCCGACGTCCGCCCGACCCGTGAACAGGTCGAAGCCGCCCTGCCCGCCTTCGTCGGCGAGATCCAGCAGATCCCGCCCAACTACTCGGCGGTCAAGGTCGACGGCGAGCGGGCCTATGACCTGGCCCGCGCCGGCGAGGCGTTCGAACTCAAGGCGCGGACCGTGACCATCCATTCGGCGCGGGTCAGCGCCGTTCCCGACGCCGACCACATCGAGATCGAGATCGAGTGCGGCAAGGGCACGTACGTGCGCTCGATCGTCCGCGATCTGGCCGAAGCGCTCGGCGCCTGCGCCCATGTCAGCCAGCTGCGGCGGACCCGGGTGGGCCCGTTCGGAGAAGATCGTGCGATAACACTGGAAAATCTGGAAAATTTGAGCCATAAGGCCGCGCTTCCGGAGGTACTGCTCCCGGTCGAGACCGCGCTGGACGACATCCCGGCGCTGGCCGTGACCGCGGAGGACGCCTTCCGGCTGGCGCAGGGACGACCCATCGTTCTGGTTCCCAGACAGGTCGAAACGCTCAAGGCCCGCCTCACCGGCGGCTCGCGACTCGTTTCGGCCATGGACGGAAACAGGCTGGTGGCCCTGGCCGAGATGCGTGCGGGAAGGCTCAATCCCGTCCGGGTCTTTATTCAAGCCTGAGCGGAGACTCACCCGATGTCGATTACGCTGGAGCGCAAAGCGGCGCTCATCACTGAACATGGTCGCACTGAAGGCGACACCGGAAGCGCCGAAGTCCAGGTCGCGATCCTCACCGAACGCATCTCGAACCTGACCGAGCACTTCAAGACCCACAAGAAGGACAACCACAGCCGTCGCGGCCTGCTGAAGCTGGTTTCCCAGCGTCGCGGTCTCCTCGACCACCTGAAGACGTCCGACGAGAGCCGCTACACGGCGATCATCGAAAAGCTCGGCCTGCGCCGCTAGGCCAGACCAAACCACCCACCTCCGCCCGCGGGGGTGGGTGTTCTGCAAGAGACTACCCGCTCGTTCCTCCAGGCTCTGGAACGCGGCGGCCGGAGCCAAGGCTCCACCTAAACCGTACGTCGAGGGTTCAATCGAAATCCTCACCGGGCCTGACATCTGGAGAGGATTTCGGAAACGACACCTGTCCGCCCCCGCCAGGAATACGCCTGTGGGACCTAGAGAAAGACACACACCCAAATGTTCGACATCAAACGCAAGACCATCGAATGGGGCGGCCGTCCGCTGACCATCGAAACCGGCCGCATGGCCCGCCAGGCCGACGGCGCCGTCGTCGTCACCTACGGCGACACCACGGTGCTCGCCGCCGTGACCTTCGCCAAGAGCCCCAAGCCCGGCCAGGACTTCTTCCCCCTGACCGTGAACTACCAGGAGAAGTTCTACGCCGCCGGCAAGATTCCCGGTAGCTTCCCGCGCCGCGAAACCGCGCCGTCGCAGAAAGAAACCCTGACCAGCCGCCTGATCGACCGTCCGATCCGCCCGCTGTTCGTAAAAGGCTTCAAGAATGAGGTTCTGGTCGTCGCCACCGTGCTCAGCCACGACCTGGAGAACGATCCCGACATCATCGCCATGATCGGCGCCTCCGCCGCCCTGGTGATCTCCGGCGCCCCCTTCATGGGCCCCATCGCTGGCGCCCGCGTCGGCTATGTGAATGGCGAATACGTGCTGAACCCGACGCTGGACCAGCTGAAGGAAAGCCAGATGGACCTGGTCGTGGCCGGCACCGCCGACGCCGTGATGATGGTCGAATCCGAAATCCAGGAGCTGTCGGAAGAAGTCGTCCTGGGCGGCGTCTCCTTCGCTCACAAGGGCATGCAGCCGGTCATCGACGCGATCATCGAGCTGGCCGAACACGCCGCCAAGGATCCGTTCGAGTTCGAGGCTGAAGACACCGACGCCCTCAAGGCCGACGTGAAGAAGCTGGTCGGCGACGACCTGCGCGCCGCCTACAAGAACCAGAAGAAGAGCGTCCGCGTCGGCGCCATCTCCGACGCCAAGAAGAAGGCCGTCACCGCCTTCGCCAAGTCGGAAGCCAAGCCCGACGGCATCGATCCGCTGAAGCTGATCGGCGTGTTCAAGGAACTGGAGTCGGACATCGTCCGTCGCGACATCCTCGACACCGGCATCCGCATCGACGGCCGCACGGTCGACAAGGTCCGCCAGATCGTCGGCGAAGTGGGCGTCCTGCCCCGCGCCCACGGCTCGGCCCTGTTCACCCGCGGCGAAACCCAGGCCCTGGTCGTGGCCACCCTGGGCACCGGCGACGACGAGCAACTGATCGACGCGCTGGAAGGCAAGTACTACGAGAAGTTCATGCTGCACTATAACTTCCCGCCGTTCTCGGTCGGGGAGACGGGCCGCATGGGCGCGCCGAGCCGCCGCGACGTCGGTCACGGCAAGCTGGCCTGGCGGGCGATCCGCCCGATGCTGCCTAGCGCGGAAGACTTCCCCTACACCATCCGCCTGGTCTCCGAGATCCTGGAGTCCAACGGCTCCTCCTCGATGGCCACGGTCTGCGGCGCCTCCCTGGCGCTGATGGACGCGGGCGTGCCCCTGAAGAAGCCGGTCAGCGGCATCGCCATGGGCCTGATCCTCGAGAGCGACGGCTTCGCGGTCCTGTCGGACATCCTGGGTGACGAAGATCACCTGGGCGACATGGACTTCAAGGTCGCCGGCACCGAGGACGGCATCACCAGCCTGCAGATGGACATCAAGATCGCCGGCATCACCGAAGCGATCATGAAACAGGCCCTCAAGCAGGCCAAGGAAGGCCGCGACCACATCCTGGGCGAGATGTCCAAGGCCATGGAAGCGCCGCGCGCCGAACTGGGCGAATTCGCCCCGAAGATCGAGACGATCAAGATCCCGGTCGACAAGATCCGTGAAGTGATCGGCTCGGGCGGCAAGGTGATCCGCGAGATCACCTCCGAAACCGGCGCCAAGATCGACATCGGCGAAGACGGCACGATCAAGATCGCGGCCGCGGACCAGTCCAAGATCGACGCCGCCAAGGAGTGGATCAAGTCGATCGCCTCGGAGCCCGAACTGGGCGCCATCTACAACGGCAAGGTCGTCAAGGTCGTCGACTTCGGCGCCTTCGTGAACTTCTTCGGCGCCAAGGACGGCCTGGTGCACGTCTCCCAGATCAGCAACGAACGCGTGGCCCGCCCCGCCGACGTGCTGACCGAGGGCCAGATGGTCAAGGTCAAGCTCCTCGGCTTCGACGACCGCGGCAAGACCAAGCTGTCGATGAAGGTCGTGGATCAGGAGACGGGCGAAGACCTGTCCGTCAAG
This sequence comes from Caulobacter sp., assembly GCA_030678995.1. Taxonomy (GTDB): domain Bacteria; phylum Pseudomonadota; class Alphaproteobacteria; order Caulobacterales; family Caulobacteraceae; genus Caulobacter. The sequence goes on along the minus strand of JAUXTQ010000067.1, from coordinate 14,286 downwards.
GCCGAGGCCGTCGAGGCGTAAGCCTTAGCGACATCGCTGTGAGATTGGGGGCGGCTTCGGAAACGGGGCCGCCCTTTTTCTATGGGGGCAATGTAACCGTGACGGTACGGTCTTGCTGCTACCTTCTCGTTGGGGGATCGGCGCGTAGTATTCCTAGGACATGTCTGCACGCCTCGTCTTCAGTGGCAAATACCGTGAGGCTTCGTTCCAAACCCCGCTCGGCGTAGTAGACCACCCACCCGCCGTCTCGCTCGGTCACAACGTAGCACTCCGACGGCCACTGGGCGCCGGTATCGACTGAATCCGCACGAATGCCCTCGCGCCCCATGATTTGGTGAAGCTCTCTAAGGTTCATGGCGCAGCAGCTCGATCCGATTGGTTGAATCCAGAGTGTGTGGGCTTCGAGGGCAGTCCAACCCCCTTATTTCCCCCAAACCCCATGCCGAGATCATCGCCGGGCGTTCCGGGTTGCTCAAGGGCGCTTCGCGTCGCGGAGCGACAGGCCCACAGGGCCTGCCCTTGACCAACCCGGCACGTCCGGCAGGCTGGCCTGCATGGGTTTTGGTGATCACCCTTTCTGTTGAGGGTGGTCCGACTTTGGCTCTCTAACCCCGATTGTTCCCGCGCAGGCGGGAACCCAAGCGATCTCTGGGGTAACGACTAGCCGGCGGCCGACAGGGCCTGGGTCCCCGCCTTCGCGGGGATGGGCGGCGGGGGGTAGTCCTAAACCTGGAAGTCCGCCGTCACCGGGGCGTGGTCACTCGGCTTGTTCCAGCCGCGGACGTCGTCGTGGATGCGGCTCTGCGCCTTGCCCGTATGGAAGGCAGAGGCGCGCAGGCCGGGCGTGGCCAGGATGTGGTCCAGCAGCAGGCCGCGGTTTGACTGGCGGAAGTCGGCGGCGCGATAGCTCCACCAGCTGGCCAGCTTCTCCGGTTCCGGCGTCGCCTCGCGCATCAGATTGATGAAGCCCAGCGACGCCTCCAGGGCCCGGAAGGCCTCGATCTCCACCGGGGTGTGGCTGACGATCTTCGACATGTAGCGGTGGTTCCAGACGTCGAATTCGCCGGGGGCCACGTTCAGGTCGCCGGTGACCACCAGCGGGGCCTTCGGATCGCGCCTGCCCAGCTCGGCGGTCAGCTTGCCGTAGAAGTCGAGCTTGTGAGCGAACTTGGGGTTCACCTCGGGATCGGGCACGTCACCGCCGGCGGGGATGTAGAAGTTCTGGATCTCGATGCCGGCGACCACCGCGCCGACGCAGCGGGCGTGGCCCTCGCGGCAGACATCCAGCGGCGGGGCATCCTCGATCGGCAGGCGCGAGGCGATGGCCACCCCGTGCCAGCCCTTCTGGCCGGCGATGCGGAAATGGTTGAAGCCCAGGGCCTCGAACATCTCCTTCGGGAACTCGCCCGTCTGGCACTTGATCTCCTGCAGGCACAGGACATCGGGGGCGACCTCGTCGACCATCCGGCCGATGAGCTCGCCGCGCGGACGGACGGAGTTGATGTTCCAGGTGGCAAGGCGCAGGCGCATCCGAACTTCCTAAGGCGTTTCGACCAAAAGAAAACGCCCGGACGCTGCGAAGCATCCGGGCGTGAAAAGTTGTCTCTCATGCCGCCGCCGGGAGGGGATAGGTTCCGGCACGGTATCTCACGGGTGCGCGAGGTCGGGCGCGCAATCCATGAGTGGCATTATCGCAACGTCTATCGGTAAACGTCAATCATGAATCGCAACGACGATTGCCTGTCGCGAACATGTCACAGTCCTGTCGCGCGAGTTTTGCCTGTCGCACGACAGGCGCCGAAACCGGCATCCACTTTCGGCTGTCGCGCTCAGCGCCGCGTCGGCGGCTTGGGGAACGGCGCGCGGAACAGGGCCGGATCGAGGTCCGACACCCGCACCAGACTGGTCAGCCGCACCCGGGTCTCGGCGTTTCGGGCGTCGGTGATCTTCCAGCCCAGCAGCTGCATCGGGCTGTCGGCGAAGGTCAGGACGATCTGGCCGCGGGTCTTGCCGGCGCGGTCCTGGGCGGTCAGCTCGAAGCCGTCGGTCATCTTCGTCACCCGGCTGACGGTCACGCCGCGGTCCAGGCGGATCTCGTCGGCGAGAAACAGTTTCAGCGGCGTCTGGGTCAGGAAGTAGCGGTTGACCGTCTTGAGCCGCTTGTCGGCCACCGAGACCACACGGCCGTCGGACACCACCAGCAGGCTGGACGGCGGGTCGTACTCGAACCGCGCCCGGCCGGGGCGCTGCAGATAGAGGGCGCCCTGGGTCATCGACCCGCGCGGGTCGGTCTGGACGAAGCGGCCCCGGGCCGAGGGCATGCCCTGCAGATAGGCCACAGCCTTGTCCACCAAGGCCTGGTCGGCGGGGGTCAGGGCGTGCGCCGCCCCCGGCAGCAGCAGGGCCGGAGCGGCTAGAAGCAGGGCGCGGCGGGTGGTCTGGGTGTCCATTCGTTTCGTCTAGCAGCTCCCGGCGGCGAATCTAGGGCGGCCTTTACGGCGGCGGCCCCACGAGAATCTCGCGCTTGCCGGCATGGTTGGCGGCGCCGACAACCCCCTCCTTCTCCATCCGTTCCATCAGCGAGGCGGCGCGGTTGTAGCCGATCTGCAGGCGGCGCTGGATGTAGCTGGTCGAGGCCTTGCCGTCGCGGGTGACCACGGCCACGGCCCGGTCATAGAGGCCGCCGTCGCCGGCCCCGTTCTCGTCGCCGAAGGCCAGGCCGCCCTCACCCTCGTCCTCGTCCTCGCCGCCGGCGGTGACCTCGTCGAGGTACTGCGGACTGCCCTGCTCGCGCAGGAACCTGGCCACGGCGGCGACCTCCTCGTCGGCCACGAACGGCCCGTGCAGGCGGATCAGCCGGCCACCCGAGCCGCCGGCCATGTAGAGCATGTCGCCATGGCCCAGCAGTTGCTCGGCGCCCTGCTCGCCCAGGATGGTGCGGCTGTCGATCCGCGAGGTGACCTGGAAGCTGATGCGGGTGGGGAAGTTGGCCTTTATGGTGCCGGTGATCACGTCCACCGACGGCCGCTGGGTGGCCATGATCAGGTGGATGCCGGCGGCGCGGGCCATCTGGGCCAGCCGCTGCACGGCGCCCTCGATGTCCTTGCCGGCGACCATCATCAGGTCGGCGACCTCGTCGATGACCACCACCAGATAGGGCATGTGCTCGGGGCGAATCTTCTCGCTCTCGAAGATCGGCCGGCCGTTTTCATCGAACCCCGTCTGCACGGTTCGCTCAAAATGCTCGCCCTTGTCGATCGCCTCCTTGGCCCGCTCGTTGTAGGCGGCGATCCCGCGCACGCCGATCTTGGCCATGCGGCGATAGCGGTCCTCCATCTCGCGCACCGTCCATTTCAGGGCGACGATGGCCTTCTTGGAGTCGGTCACCACCGGCGCCAGCAGGTGCGGGATGCCGTCGTAGACGCTCAGCTCGAGCATCTTGGGGTCGATCATGATGAACCGGCACAGCTCGGGCGGCAGGCGGTAGAGGATCGACAGGATCATGGCGTTCAGGCCCACCGACTTGCCCGAGCCGGTGGTCCCGGCGATCAACAGGTGGGGCATCTTGGCCAGGTCGGCGATGTAAGGCTCGCCGCCGATGGTCTCGCCCAGCGCCATGGGCAAGGTCTGGGACTGTTTCTCGTAGTCGGCGCTGGCCAGCAGGTCGCGCAGATAGACCGTCTCGCGCTTGGCGTTGGGCAGCTCCAGCGCGATGGCGTTGCGACCCTGGACCACCGAGACGCGGCATGCGGCCACGCCCATGGAGCGGGAGATGTCGTCGGCCAGGGCCACCACCCGAGCGTGCTTCACCCCCGGCGCGGGCACCAGTTCGTAGAGGGTGACCACCGGACCGGGGCGGATCTGGTCGATCGCCCCGCGCACGCCGAACTCGGCCAGCACGCTTTCCAGCAGTCGGGCGTTCTGGCGCAGGCCTTCCTCGTCGAAGTTGGCCCCGCGCGGCCTGGGCTTGGCCAGCATGGCCAGCTCGGGCAGGGCGAAGCCGCCGGGCTGGACGAAGTCGAAGGTCTTCTGCCGCTCGCGCACCTCGCGGCCGCTGTCCTTGGGTGTGGTCTTGGGCGGCTTGATCGAGGGCTCGGCCTCGCCCTTGCGGGCGGCGGCCTGGACCGGGGTCGGCACATCGTCGGCGAAGGTCAGCGGTTTGGCGGCCCGTTCGGCGCGGCGGCGCACGGCCGGGGCCTTGTCGGCGGCCGGCGAGGGGGCGGGCCGGCGCCGCGTGCGGTTCAGCAGGCCCTCCAGCGCCCCGCCGGCGGCCTCGGCCACCGCGTCGCGGCTGGCCCCCAGCGCGCCGGCCAGACCGGCCAGGCCCAGCCCCAGCAGCAGCACCGCGGCGATGATTCCGGCGCCGGGAATGTGGGCGAAGGCGAACAGGCCGGAGAACAGGCCCAGCACGGCGTCGCCCCAGAAGCCGCCAAGGCCGCTGGCCAGGGCCCAGCTCCTCGGCGGCGTGGGGCCCGACAGGGCTCCGGCGAGGGCGAAGATGGCCATCAGGCCCATGACGGCGCGCAACCGCATGCCGCCGCGGGTCGCGTCGGGATCCGTCTCGATCACGCGGGTCAGGCCGAACACGATCATCAGCAGGGCCAGGCCCCAGGCGCCCAGGCCCAGCGACTGCAGGAAGACATCGGCGATCAGCGCCCCGGCGCCGCCCAGCGCATTGGTGGCGGCCAGGCCAGAGGCGACGTTGAGGCTGGGGTCGGCGGAGTTCCAGCTGGCGAACGCCGCGATCATCGCCGCCCCGGCCGCCGCGACCATCCCGCCGCGCAGCCGCGCCGACAGCGGACGCGACCAGGCCCAGGCGATGAGCTCCATCGCCATCTCCAGCCCTGTCCGTCGCATCGCCCGCGCCATAAAGCCTCCCCATCGCCGTGACCGCCCGTTGTCGCGCGAAGAGGGTTAAGGGGCGTTTACTCTGGGCGGGGCGACAGGTGCGTCAAAGTGGGGGGCGGAGTTGGTCACCCCCTGACACTTGGACGGCAACGCACACGCGTTCCCGCCCGGATGTAGAGCGGCCCTTTGGCCTTGATGGAATGATGCGCTCCGGACGGAGCAACACTGGCCGTCAAGACATCAGGGCAGGTGTGCCAATGGACGTTCCTCTCCCGGAGGAGAGGGTTTACGGCTGCAGCCGGTATCCGCCCGCCTCGGTCAACAGGAGCCGCGCGTTCGCCGGGTCCGGCTCGATCTTCTGGCGCAAGCGGTAGACGTGGGTTTCCAGGGTGTGGGTCGTGACCCCGGCGTTGTAGCCCCAGACCTCGGTCAGCAGCTCCTCGCGGGACACCGCCTTGGAGCCCGAGCGATAGAGGTATTTGAGGATGTTGGTTTCCTTCTCGGTCAGACGGACCTTTTTGGCCTTGTCGTCGACGAGAAGCTTGGAGGCCGGCCGGAACTCGTACGGGCCGATGCGGAACACCGCGTCCTCGGAGGCCTCGTGGCTGCGCAGCTGGCTGCGGATATGGGCCAGCAGCACGCCGAAGCGGAAGGGCTTGGTCAGGTAGCCGTTGGCGCCGGAATCGAGGCCCAGGATGGTGTCGGCGTCGCTGACCGCGGCGGTCAGCATGATGATCGGGCAGGTGACGCCGCCCTTGCGCATCAGCCGGCAGGCTTCGCGGCCGTCCATGTCCGGCAGGTCGACATCCAGCAGGATCAGGTCGGGCCGGGCTTCCTTGCCGAGCCGGGCGCCCTCGCCGGCGGTTTCGGCCTGGACGACGGTGAACTCCTCGTGGAGCTGCAGCTGCTCGGCGAGGGCGCCGCGCAGGTCGGCGTCGTCATCGACGATCAGGAGGGTCTTTCGTTGCACCATGAGGGGACCATGCACCGGTTCGGCCCTCGAGGCCAACCGCCGCGGGGGTGTCGAACGTCAGATAGGAAGCTCGCGGCCATCACGCGAGCGTCAACGCGGGACGCGGCCGCCAAACAGGGCCGATCCGACCCGCACGCTGGTCGCCCCGCAGCGGATGGCAACCTCATAGTCGGCGCTCATGCCCATGGAGAGCTTGGCCAGGCCGTTTCGCCCGGCGATCTTGGCGAGCAGGGTGAAATGCCGCTCCGGCGGCTCCAGCTCGGGCGGAATGCACATCAGGCCCTCCACCGGCAGGTCGCGGGCCCGGCAAGCGGCGATGAAGGCGTCGGCCTGGGGCGGCCGGACTCCGGCCTTCTGCGGCTCCTCGCCGGTGTTGACCTGGACCATCAGACGCGGCGCGGCGCCGGCGCGCTGGATCTCGTCGGCCAGGGTGCGGGCGAGGCTTTCTCGGTCGAGGGTCTCGATCACGTCGAACAGGGCCAGCGCCTCGCGAGCCTTGTTGGTCTGCAGCGGCCCGATCAGCCGCAGCTCGACGCCGGCGCGACGGGGCGGCCAGCGGACGCGAGCCTCCTGGACCCGGTTTTCGCCGAAAACCCGTTGTCCGGCGGCCAGCATGGCCTCGATCCGCTCATCGGGCTGTTGCTTGGAGACGGCGACCAGAGTCACATCGCCCGGATCGCGGCCGGCCTCCCGGGCCGCCGCGGCGATGCGGTCCAGCACGGAAAGGCGCGCGGCGGCGATATCGGATGGCTGAGGCAACGGGCGATCTCCGGAGGCTGGCGGACCTGGCGGGGTCCTTACGACCCCGCTTTACGCCGGAAAAGCCCCTGCCGCGCCTGCTGTTCGTCACCGATCCCCGGCGAACGCCCGATCCGGAGGCTGTCGCGGCCCGGCTGCCGGCCAGCAGCGGGGTAATTTTCCGGGCCTTCGGGGCCGCCGACGCGGTGGACCGGGGCCGGCGGCTGAGGCGGATCGCGACGGACCGGGGCCTTGTCCTGCTGGTCGGCGCCGACGCGGCGCTGGCGGAGGCCTGCGACGCCGATGGCCTGCATCTGCCGGAGCGGGCCATCGCCGAGGCCCAGGGCGTCAGATCCGCCCATCCGGGCTGGATCCTGACCGCCGCCGCCCATTGCCTGGACGCCGCGGAGCAAGCCTTCGACGCCGGCTGTGACGCCGTGCTGGCCTCCACAGTGTTTCCCAGCGCCAGCCCGTCTGCCGGCGCGCCCATGGGCGCGGAGGCCTTCACCGCCCTGGTCCAGGCCGCGCCGCTGCCCGTCTACGCCCTTGGCGGGGTGACCATACGAACAGCGCCCAGGCTTGTCGGCTCGGGCGCGCAGGGTTTTGCGATGGTGGAAGGCCTGACCGAAGCGATCAGAACTTGAAGGCGGTCTCGAGCCGCACGCGGGGGGTTTCCTCGCGGCCGTCGGGCTTGCGCACCGGGACGGCGGCCGGGCCGACGCCGACGGCGCCCCCGACCCGCAGTTGCGGCGTCACGCGGAAAAAGGCGCCGGCTTCCACGTCGCGGGCCTGGGCGTCGACACCCGGACGGGGCGTGATGTCCAGCATCAGGCCCCAGCGACCCTTCTTGGCGTCCCACACCAGCGTGCGGCGACCGCTCTGGGGCGCGAACTGGGCATCCCGCAGATTGAAGTCGCCGCGAACAACGAAGGCGTCGGGCGCAGCCTGCGCCCGCGGCTTGGCCGGAGCGCTCTGGGCAAGGGCCACCGTCACCGACCCCGTGAGGGCCAGCGCCGCGATCCCTGCGATGCTCCAGACTTTCGCCATTCCGCCGTTCCGGCTCCCCCAGCCGTTCTGTCCAATTCATCCTCAGGATTGAAGATGGGTGGACCTTGACCGCGATTAAAGGCCCAGGCGCGGCAGGGTCAACAGGCCGTGGGGCGAGTCCGGGGGCGAGTCCGGCGATTCCCGCCTCGCCTGTGGCGCGAGGGACACGCGATTCCCGTTTGGCGGCGACGAGGCCATGTTGTAGACGCACTTGATGGGCACGGGGGTGAACGCCGATACGCTTTCCCAGAGGGAGCGGCGGCCGGAACGAGTGGAGCGAGAGAATATGGCGTTTGCGCGCAGGCCGTGGATGCGGGTCGTCTCCGTCGGGGTTCTGGCCCTGAGCCTGGTGGGCGTGACCGCCTGCGGCTCGACGGGAGGAGCCCGGACCTTCCAGACGCAGGAAGAGGGTGGCGGCTTCCGTCTGCCGGGCCTTGGCCGCGGTGCGCCGAAGGCCGGCGCCGGCGCGCCGGCCCAGCTGGGCGACAATGGCTATCTGTGGCGCGCGACGCTGGACACCCTGTCGTTCATGCCGCTGGCCTCGGCCGATCCCTACGGCGGCGTCGTGATCACCGACTGGTACGTGAACCCGGAAAAGCCAGACGAACGCTTCAAGGCCACCGTCTATATTCTCGATACCCGACTTCGGGCCGACGGCCTGAACGTGACGGTCTTCAAGCAGATCGGCGACGGCGCCGGCGGCTGGACCGATGCGCCCACCGCCGCCCAGACCGAGACGGATATCGAGAACGCCATCCTGACCCGGGCGCGCCAGCTGCGCCTGGCCAACATCTCCGGCTGATCCCGGACAGCAAACACCTCGCCGAATGGCCCGTTACAATCCGAAAGACATAGAGCCCAAGTGGCGCGCCGCCTGGGCGAACGCGGACGTCTTCCGCACCCGCAACGACGACCCGCGCCCGAAATACTACGTGCTGGAGATGTTCCCCTATCCGTCGGGGCGCATCCACATGGGCCATGTGCGTAACTACGCCATGGGCGATGTCGTGGCGCGCTATCGCCGGGCCCAGGGCCATGCGGTCCTGCATCCGATGGGTTGGGACGCCTTCGGCATGCCGGCCGAAAACGCGGCCATGGAGCGCGGCGTCCATCCCCGGGGCTGGACCTACGAGAACATCGCGGCGATGCGCGAGCAGCTGAAGCTGCTGGGCCTGTCGATCGACTGGAGCCGCGAGTTCGCCACCTGCGACCCGGCCTACTACGGCCAGCAGCAGGCCTGGTTTCTCAAGCTGCTGGACCGTGGCCTGGTCTATCGCAAGGAGGCGACGGTCAACTGGGATCCGGTCGATATGACCGTGCTGGCCAACGAACAGGTCATCGACGGCCGCGGCTGGCGTTCCGGCGCGGTGGTCGAGAAGAAGAAGCTGACGCAGTGGTTCCTGCGGATCACCGACTACGCCGACGATCTGATCGAGGGCCTGTCGACCCTGGACCGCTGGCCGGACAAGGTCCGGACCATGCAGGAAAACTGGATCGGTCGCTCGACCGGCCTGCGCATGACCTTCGACTTCGCCGGCGCCCCGCCGGTGGGCTTCGAAAGCGGCCTGGAGGTCTACACAACCCGGCCGGACACCCTGTTCGGAGCGGCCTTTGTCGGCGTCGCGCCGGACCATCCGCTGGCCGAACAGCTGGGCGCCGCGAACCCGGCCGTCGCCGCCTTCGTCGCCGAATGCCGGCGGGGCGGCACCTCCGAGGCCGAGATCGAGGGCGCGGAAAAGCTGGGGTATGACACGGGTCTGCGCGTCGCCCATCCGTTCGATCCGGACAAGACCCTGCCGGTCTGGATCGCCAATTTCATCCTGATGGACTATGGCACGGGCGCCATCTTCGGCTGCCCGGCGCACGACCAGCGGGACCTCGACTTCGCCCGCAAGTATGGCCTGCCGGTGCTGCCGGTGGTGCTGCCGGCCGATGCCCATCCGGCCACCTTCATGGTCGGGGCCGACGCCTATACGGGCCCCGGAAAGATCTTCAATTCCGGCTTCCTCGACGGCCTGGCCATCGAACAGGCCAAGGCCGCCGCGGTGGCGAAGATCGAGGAAATGGGCCGGGGCAAGGGCGCGACCGTCTATCGCCTGCGCGACTGGGGCGTCTCGCGTCAGCGCTACTGGGGCTGCCCGATCCCGGTGATCCATTGCGGGAAATGCGGCTTCGTCCCCTAACGGCCGGAGAACTTGCCCGTCAGTCTGCCCTACGACGTCAGCTTCGACCTGCCGGGCTACCCGCTGCTGCGCCATCCGACCTGGCGGTTCACAACCTGTCCGACCTGCGGCGGCGAGGCCGAGCGCGAGACCGACACCCTGGACACCTTCGTCGACTCCAGCTGGTATTTCGCGCGCTTCGCCAACCCGGACGCGGCCGATCCGATCGACAAGGCCGCCGCCGACCACTGGCTGCCGGTCGATCAGTACATCGGCGGCGTCGAGCACGCGGTGCTGCACCTGCTGTACGCCCGTTTCATCACCCGCGCCCTGAAGGACGAGGGGATGGTCTCGGTCGCCGAACCGTTCGCGGGCCTGTTCACCCAGGGCATGGTCACCCACGAGACCTACGCCCGGCAGACGGGCGAGTGGGTCGAGCCCTCGCAGATCGTCCTGACCGCCGAGGGCGCCGCCCGTCGGGCGGTGATGATCGACACGGGCGAGCCGCTGGTCATCGGCGACATCGAGAAGATGTCCAAGTCGAAGAAGAACGTCGTCGCGCCCGAGGAGATCTTCGAGCAGTACGGCGTCGATGCGGCCCGCCTGTTCGTGATGTCCGACAGCCCGCCGGAGCGGGACGTGCAGTGGACCACGGGCGGCGTCGAGGGCGCGGGCCGGTTCGTGCAGCGGGTCTGGGCCGAGTTCGACAGCCAGGCGGACGCCGCGCCGGCCCCCGAGAATGCCATGCGGTCAGAGGAACTGCGCCGCGCGACGCACAAGATCATCAAGGCCGTCACCGAGTCGGTCGATCAGTTCAAGTTCAACAGCGGCATCGCCCGCCTGTACGAATTCCTGAACCTTCTCAAGACCTTCCCGGCTACGGACGGCAGCGTCTCGGGCGCCAGAAACGAGGCCCTGTCGGTGCTGGCGCGGCTGATCTCGCCGTTCACGCCGCACCTGGCCGAGGAATGCTGGGTCCGCATGGGCGGCGAGGGCATGGTCGTCGATGCGCCCTGGCCGGTCTTCGACCCCGCCATGGCCACCGACGCCGAGCTGCTGCTGCCGGTCCAGGTCAACGGCAAACGGCGCGGCGAGATCCGCGTGGCGCCAGACGCGGACGAGGCCCATGTTCGCGAGAAGGCGCTGGCGGACGAGGGCGTCTCGGTCCACCTTGCCGGTCTGACCGTGCGAAAGGTGATCGTGGTGCCGGGCCGTATCGTCAACATCGTGGCCAACTGATCATGCGCGCCCGCTTCGTCGCCCTCGCCCTGCTGCTGTCGGCGCCCACCCTGGCCGGCTGCGGCTTCACGCCCCTCTATGCGACGCCCGGCGTCTCGGCCGGCCTGTCGTCGATCGAGAGCGTCGCGCCCGATGGACGGACCGGATTTCTGCTGGGCCAGGCGCTCGACGACGCCCTGGCCCGCGACGAGGCGAAACCGGCGGCCTGGCGGCTGACCATGGACCTTCGGGAGACCCGCACCCCGCGCGGTCGCCGCGTCGATTCCACCGCCAGCCGCTATGAGATGGTGCTTGAGGCCAACTGGAAGCTGACCAGCACGGCGACCGGCGTGGTCGCCCTGGAAGGCAGCACCAACACCGAGGTCACCTTCGACCGCGCCGACCAGCCCTATGCCGCCATCGTCGCCAATCAGGACGCCCAGAGCCGGGCCGCGTCGGAACTGGCGCGCAAGATCCAGCTGCAACTGGCCGACTGGATGCTCCGCAACGGCGGACAATAGAGCCGACCGTGGCCATTATCTCGAAACGGCCGGACGTCGAGCGCTTTCTGAAGACCCCCGACAAGGCCTTCCGCGCGGCGGTCATCTATGGCCGTGACCGGGGCGGAGTGCGCGAGCGGGCGGACCGGCTCGCCAGGGCCGTAACCGCCAACCCCGACGATCCCTTCGATGTCGCATTGCTGACCGAGGACGAGGTCGATGAGGGCCGGCTGGCCAACGAGCTCAGCGCCATCTCGATGATGGGTGGCAGGCGTCTGGTGCGGGTGCGGTTCTCGACCGAGAAGATCGGCCCCGACAGGATCACCGCCGAGGCCTTGGCCGGGCATGTCGAGGGCCGCTTCAACCCGGATGCCTTTTTCCTGATCGAGGCCGGCGCCATCGACCGGTCCTCGCCGCTGCGCAAGGCGGCGGAAAAGGCGGCCGGTTGCGCGACCATCCCCTGCTACGAGGACGAACCGGGCGACGTGGCGCGCCTGGTGCGGGAGTCCCTGGCCGCCGACAAGGTCGGGCTGGACGCCGGGGCGCTGGAGATGTTCGTCGCCCGCATGCCGCGCGAACGCGGGGTATCGCGCCAGGAGATCGAGCGGCTGGCCCTCTGGCTCGGCCCGGGCAGCGGCCGCATCGCCACGGCGGCCGACCTGGAGGCCTTCCTCGGCGTCGAACCGGAGGCGTCCCTGGCCGACGCGGCATCCGACGCGTTCGGCGGCAAGCTCGCCGCCGCCCAGGCCGGACTGCGCCGCGCGGCGGCCGAAGGAGAGGGCGGCCCCGCCGCCGTGCGGGCCATGGGCATGCACCTGGCCAAGCTGCGGCGCACCCTGACCCTGGCCCAGAGCGGCGCCTCGCTGGCCGAGGCGGCCAAGTCGTCCGGCGTGTTCTGGAAGAACGAGCGCGAGTTCCTGCGCCAGGCCCGGGCCTGGACGCTGGAGCATCTACTCGCCCTACACCCCGAGGTGCTGGCGGCGGACCTTGCCTGCAAAACGGCCGGCTCGCCTGATGATCTGTTAGCGGAGCGTCTGGCGCTGACCATCGCCGGCCGCGCACGACGGCTGGGGCTCTGACGCCGAACGCCTGAAAATCGGCAGAAATTCTCTCAATGATTTCCGCAGGTTAGAAGCCCGGCCTTGAAAATCGGCTCTGTGGCGAAATAAGCCGCCTTCGGCGCACTCCGCTACGGCTCCCTGCGGCTCACGCGCCCCTCGTCAGGCGGCGGCAGAGGTCGTCCAGCTGCTCGAGCGTGGCGTAGCGGATGCGCAGCTCGCCCACGCCGCCGCGATCACGGATCTCGACGTCCAGGCCCAGCACCTCCGACAGGTCGCTCTCGAGCGCGGCCGTGTCGTGGTCGCGGGCGACCTTGGCGGCGGCGCCGGGGGTCATCGACTTCTTCTCCGGCGCGCCGTGCTTCACCAGGGCCTCGGTGTCGCGCACATTCAGGCCGCGCGCGATGACCTCCTCGGCGAAAGCCAGCGGGTTGAGCGATCCGATCAGCGCGCGGGCGTGCCCGGCCGTCAGCTTGCCGTCGGCCAGCAGGGTCTGTACCTCGGCCGGCAGAGACAGGAGACGCAGGGCATTGGCCACGTGCGGCCGGCTCTTGCCGACGACCCGGGCGACATCGTCCTGGGTGCGGCCGAACCGGTCCATCAGGGCGCGGTAGCTCAGCGACTCCTCGATCGGCCCCAGGTCCGCCCGCTGGACGTTCTCGATGATGGCGATCTCAAGGACCTGCTGGTCGTCGAGTTCCCGCACCAGGGCCGGCATGGCCTTGAGTCCCGCCTGTTGCGCCGCGCGCCAGCGGCGCTCGCCGGCGACCAGCTGGTACTCGCCCGGCGCGCCCGGCGCGGGACGCAGCAGGACCGGCTGCAGGACGCCCTTCTCGCGGATCGAATCGGCCAGCTCGGCGATCTCGGCCTCGCCGAACCGGCGACGCGGCTGGTCGGGATTACGCCGGATCAGTTCGATCGGAATCTCCCGCGCGCCGGCGGCGTCGCCCGCCGCGGCGGGGTTTTCCGCGTCGGACTCGCCCAGCAGGGCGGACAGACCCCGACCCAGACCCCTGCGACCTTCGGCCATCGACGACATCTTTCCGTTCATGCGGCGGCGCGGCGCCGCTGGCGTTCGCGCCCGACGACTTCGCGGGCGAGCTTGAGATAGGCCTGCGATCCGGCGCACTTCAGGTCATAGATCAGGACCGGCTTGCCGAACGAGGGGGCTTCGGAGACCCGCACGTTGCGCGGTATGACCGTCTCGTAGACCTTGTCGCCGAAGTGGCTGCGCACATCGCGCGCCACCTGGTCGGACAGACTGTTGCGGCGATCGTACATGGTCAGCACCACGCCCTGGATCTCCAGCGACGGGTTCAGGCTGCCGCGCACCAGCTCGACCGTGCGCATCAGCTGGGTCAGGCCTTCGAGGGCGAAGAACTCGCACTGCAGCGGCACGAACACCGCGTCCGAGGCCGTCATGGCGTTGACGGTCAGCAGGTTCAGCGACGGCGGGCAGTCGATCAACACATAGCTGTAGGTCCCTGCCGCCCGCAGCCGTTCCATGGCGTCGCGCAGGCGGTAGGACCGGCGGGCCTGCTGGCCGAGCTCCAGCTCCACGCCCGACAGGTCGGCGTCCGAGGCGATCAGGTCCAGACCGGGCAGGGCGGTGGCGATGGCCGCCTCGGTGATCGGCGTCTCGCCCATCAACACGTCGTAGAGGGTGACCTTGCGCTGCTGGCGCGGCACGCCCAAGCCGGTGGAGGCATTGCCCTGGGGGTCGGCGTCGATCAGCAGCACCC
>JAUXTQ010000064.1 GCA_030678995.1 Caulobacter sp. | reverse complement strand
CCGCCGGACTACCGGCAGCCGGCCCCGCTGGCCGACTCGGGCGTCGCCACCGACCCGGCCGCCGTCGCCTACGAGCGCGTGCTGGCCGACGCCGGCGCGTCGCGGGTGCGCGACGCCGTGGACCAGCGCGTTATCGCCGGGGTCCGCGCCCGCACCGGCCGGCTGATCGACAGCCAGGCCGACGTCGGCGGCTGGCCCGTGCTGAAGGGCGGTCCCGCCTGGATCGACAGCGACGGCGACGGTATGCCGGACGACTGGGAGCGGGCGCACGGCCTCGATCCGCGGGACGGCCTGGACGGCGTGAAGGATCGCGATGGGGACGGGTTCACCAACCTGGAGGACTGGCTGAACAGTCTGGCGTAGTCCTCTCCCGGAGGGAGAGGTGGCCCGGCGGAGCCGGGTCGGAGAGGGAGTCGCCGTCGTTCGGGCAATGGTTCCTCCCTCTCAGTCACCCCTCCGGGGCGACAGCTCTCCCTCCGGGAGAGCGAAGGCGTTGGTCAGGTCCCGTCGCCTTCCAGGTCGCCCAGCGCGCTCTGCAGGTAGTTCTGTTCGCCCAGGCCTTTCACCAGTCTCAGCTGGGTCTCGAGGAAGTCGATGTGGTGCTCGGTGTCCTCGAGGATCTCCCGGAGAATCTGGCGGCTGACGTAGTCGTGCGCCGTCTCGCACTGGCCCACGCCCTTGACCAGGGTGTCGCGGCCGCCAGCCTCGACGGCCAGGTCGGCGGCGAGGCATTCGGGCACGGTCTCGCCGATCTTCAGCTTGTTCAGGTCCTGCAGGTTGGGCAGACCCTCGAGGAACAGGATGCGCTTGATCAGCTTGTCGGCGTGTTTCATCTCGCCGATGGACTCGTCGTAGGTGATCCTGCCCAGCCGGGCGAAACCCCAGTCCTGGTACATCCGCGCGTGCAGGAAATACTGGTTCACCGCGGTGAGCTCGTTGGTGAGCACCGCGTTGAGCAGCTTGATGATGGCCGGATCGCCCTTCATGGCGCGCTCCCTTGCGTTCGAGTCGCCATGACCCTGAACCGGGCGCCGCCGCGTCGCAACCTCGATGTCCGCCGGAGCGCCTCGGCCGACGACACAAGGGCGCGATGAGCCGGGCTCACCAGCGATTGGCCACTTCCTCGGCGAATCCCAGCAGGTCGGTCACCGCCAGACGCGTTCCGTCGTCGGGCACGACATGGCCGGAGAACCGGCCGAACACCTGATGCTGCGTCGACCGGACCAGCCCCAGCACAGAACTGTCCGCCGCCCGGTCGATGATCGGCGCGAAGGTCATCTCGAACCGCCCGTCGTTGCTGCTGAACCGCCACGGCGCGCCGTCGAAGGTGTCTTTCGGCAGGTGGAAGGTGACCGCGTCCAGCTTGTGGGCCTTGCCGTCGACGAAGACCATGTTCTCGGTCGCCGCCGAGGTGTCGCCAAAGCCGTGGCCGATGTTGAAGCCGAACGAGCGCCCGTCGACGACGCCCGAGGCCGATCCCCAGTACCAGGTGTTGTCCCAGGTCCAGACGCCCCGGCCCCAGTCCAGCACGCCGAAGGCTGACGCGGGTTCGAAGACGTGGGTTTCGCCGCCGATGACGACCTCGCCCGTCGCCGGCATGCAGTTGATCTTCTGGTTGTAGTAGAAGGCCTTCGGCGCGCCCGGAAACGGCGTGGCGACGACCATCCGGTCCATCGGCGGCTGGTCCAGGCGGATTTCGCCCTTCAGCCCCCTGCCGCGCGCGAAGTCCGGGAAATCGACGGTCAGGCGACGGCCGCCGGGCTCGTGCCGGAAGGCCATCGACAGCCGCTCATGATGCTGGACGATGTCCCCGGCGTCGGCGCTCTGCGGCAGACCCATCCGGCCCATCGGGAAGGGCGTCAGTACGCCGCCCTGGATCGCCCTGGCCGCGCGGAAATCCAGCCAGTGCACGGCCAGCACGCCCAGATAGTCGTTGTCGGCCACCGTCAGGCACAGCCCGACGTCCTGATTCAGGACCGCATAGTAGTCCCATTCCTTGGTCCGCAGCGGGTGGGCCTTGATCGCGGCGCGGTCGTAGCGGCGGACCTCGGCCGTGGCGTAGCCGGTCTCGGCCAGCCAGCCGCGGGCGTCCAGCAGGTCGCCTGGCCCCATCCTGTGCTGCATCGTTCCCTCCCCGGACCGTCACCGATCCTTCCTAGGGGCCGGGGCCGGGGGATGTCGAGGCCGCTACTCGGCGGCGAAGCGGAGGGCTTCCTGCGACTGGTCGATCATCTCGCGCATCTCGCACACGCAGCGGGCGCACCGGGGGCGGCAGTCGTGAGCGCGGAACACGTCGGCAGGCCGCGTGGCTCCGGACTCGATGGCGGCCCGAACCTGACGCTCACGGATGCCGTTGCAGTTGCAGACGTACACGGATGGGGTATCCCGACTTGAGAACGACCCGCATTTAGCGATTCCCACGCGCCGTTGCAACTCATTTGCATCTGGGCGCCCCAGCCTGCGACCGCATGTCGCTGGATCGACCCTTGTCCCGCGCACGTTGCGAGCGTTGGGTGTCGAGGTCCGCGAAGGGGGCGGTGGCGATGGACTACGATGCGGTGCTTCTCGCGAGGCTGCAGTTCGCCTTCACCATAGCGTTCCACATCATCTTTCCCAGCTTCACCATCGGCCTGGCCAGCTTCCTGGCCGTGCTGGAGGGCCTGTGGCTGAGCACCCGGCGGGCGGTGTTCCGCAATCTCTACCTGTTCTGGGTCAAGATCTTCGCCCTCAGCTTCGGCATGGGCGTCGTGTCCGGCGTGGTGATGAGCTACGAGCTGGGGACCAACTGGGCCGAGTTTTCGAAGATGGCCTCGCCGGTGATCGGCCCGCTGCTGGCGTTTGAGGTGCTGACCGCCTTCTTCCTTGAGGCCAGCTTCCTTGGGGTGATGCTGTTCGGCTGGCGCCGGGTGGGCCCGCGGCTGCACTTCCTCGCCACCGTGCTGGTCGCCGTCGGCACCCTGGTTTCGGCCTTCTGGATCATTTCGGCCAACAGCTGGATGCAGCATCCGACCGGCTACGAACAGCTGGCCAACGGCAGCCTCCGGGCGGTCGACTGGATGGCGGTGATCTTCTCGCCGACCTTCCCCTCGCGCCTCGCCCACATGACGCTGGCGGCCTACCTGACCACGGCCCTGGTGGTGGGGGCGGCCAGCGCCTGGATTCTGCTGAAGGATCGCGCCCAGACCGAGTCGCGCATGGCCCTGCGCATGGCCATCAGCATGTTCGCCATCGTCGCCCCGCTGCAGCTGCTGGCCGGCCATGAGTCGGGCAGGATGGCGCTGGAGCACCAGCCGCTGAAGACCGCCGCCATCGAGGCCATCTGGGAGAGCGGCCCTGACCAGCCCCAGAGCCTTGTCGGACTGCCCGACCGCGACGCGGGCAGGACCCATTTCGAGATCGCCATTCCAGGGGTCGGCAACCTGATTCAGGGCGTGCCGAAGACCCGGCCGATCCAGGGGCTGGACGCCTTCCCGCGCGCCGACTGGCCGGTGGTGGGCCTCGTCTATTGGTCCTTCCGGGTGATGGTGGGCCTGGGCCTGGCGATGATCGCCCTGGGCGTCTGGGGCGTGTGGCTGATCGTCCGCACACGGCTGGAGGAGTCCACCTGGTACCTGCGCGCCGCCGTGGCCATGGGGCCGGCCGGCTTCGTGGCGGTGATCGCCGGCTGGATCGTCGCCGAGGTCGGCCGCCAGCCCTGGACCATCTACGGCGTGCTGCGTACCGCCGACTCCGCCTCGCCGGTGGGCGCGGGCCAGGTCACCGTCTCGCTGCTGGCCTTCATGGTGATCTACGCCGTCGTGTTCAGCGCCGGCGCCGTCTACATCCTGCGCCTGATCGGGGTGGGGCCGGCCACCGAGCCGGAGCTGCCCCACGGCGAGGGCCGGGCGCCGGGGACGGCCCTGGCCGCCGCCCGCGCGGAACCGGAGGCCTGAGATGACCCTCGACCTTCCCCTCATCTGGGCCGGGCTGATCGCCGTGGCGGTGTTGCTCTACGTCCTGCTCGACGGGTTCGACCTGGGCGTCGGCATCCTGTTTCCCTTCGCCCGGTCGCCGAAGGACCGGGACGTGATGATGGACAGCATCGCCCCGGTCTGGGACGGCAACGAGACGTGGCTGGTGCTCGGCGGCGGCGGGCTGTTGGCGGCCTTCCCGCTGGCCTACGGCATCCTCGCGCCGGCCTTCTACCTGCCACTGATCCTGATGCTGCTGGCGCTGATCCTGCGTGGCGTGGCGTTCGAGTTCCGCCTGCACGGCCGCAAGCGGGGCAAGGCGTTCTGGACGGCGGCCTTCGCCGGCGGCTCGTTGATGGCGACCATCGCCCAGGGGCTGGTGCTGGGCGGCTTCATCCAGGGAGTCGCGGTCGCGGACGGCCGCTTCGCTGGCCAACCGTTCGACTGGCTGACGCCCTACAGCCTGCTGGTCGCGGCGGGCCTGGTAGCCGGCTACGCCCTGCTGGGCGGCTGCTGGCTGGTGTGGAAGACCGCCGACGAGCTGCATGGCGACGCGCGCCGCTGGACCTGGATCGCGGGCGTGGCCACGGCGGCCCTGCTGGGCGCGGTCAGCCTCGCCACCCTGGCGGTTCACCCGCGCGTGGCCGCCCGCTGGGGTTTCCAGGACGGCGCCTTCACCTGGGAGGTGCTGCCCTTCCTGCCGATCCCGATCCTCGGGGCGGCGGGCCTGCTGATCGTCGTCGAGGGCCTGCGCCGACGCGAGCACGGCATGCCCTTCGCCGGAACGGCGCTGGTGTTCCTGTCGGGATACCTGGGTCTGGCGGTGAGCTTCTTCCCGGCCATCGTCCCCTACGAAATCGACTTCCGGCAGGCGGCCAACGCCGACAACGCCCTGGCTCTGATGCTGGTCGGCGTGGCGATCATGTTGCCGCTGATCCTGGGCTACACCGCCTGGGTCTACTGGCTGTTCCGCGGCAAGGTCGGGGGCGATGAAGGCTACCATTGAACCCCCGCCGGAGGAGGGCCAGCGCCTGGCGCCCCTGCACCGGCGGCTGGGCTGGTTCCTCGGCATCGCCCTGGCCTCGGCGGTCGGCGTGGCGGTGGTCGCCTATGCCCTGAAGGCCCTGCTCGTGTAGAGACGGCCCCATGACCTCCAAGCCTTCGCACGATTGCCGCCTCTACCTGATCACCCTGCCGCGCCTGGACGACCTGGCCGCGTTCGGCCGCACCCTGGCCGGGGCGCTCGACGCCGGCGATGTGGCGGCCCTGCAGATCCGCCTCAAGGACGCGCCCGACGACGTCATCGCCGCCGCGGTCGATGTGCTGGGGACCATCGCCCGGGCGCGGAACGTGGCGGTGATCCTCAACGACCGGCCCGACCTGGCGGCGAAGCTCGGCTGCGACGGCGTGCATGTGGGCCAGTCGGATGCCTCCTGCGCCGAGGCGCGGCGGCTTATGGGGCCGACGGCGATGATCGGCGTCACCTGTCACGACAGCCGGCACCTGGCCATGGAGGCCGCCGAGGCGGGGGCTGACTACGTCGCCTTCGGGGCCTTCTTCCCCACCACGACCAAGGACGCCCCGACCACCGCCGACCCCGAGATCCTGTCGATCTGGCAGGAGACCATGGCCATCCCCTGCGTCGCCATCGGCGGGATCACGGCGGACAACGCGGCCGGGCTGGCGGCGGCGGGGGCGGACTTCCTGGCCGTCAGCGCGGGGGTGTGGAACCATCCAGACGGTCCGGCGGCAGCGGTAAAGGCGCTCAACGCGGCGATCGCGGAAGGGCTGGCGGCGCGTTGAGTTGCGTCCTTCGAGACGCGGACCTGAGGGTCCGCTCCTCAGGATGACGTAGAGGGGTGGACTTCAAAGTGGTCGTCATGGTGAGGAGCGCGAAGCGCGTCTCGAACCACGCACCCAAGCGCCGCCTTGCTATCGCAGGCCCTCGCCGCTAGGTTCCGCCGCCATTTCCCGACCCCTTTGCGGCGAACCCATCCATGTCCAAGATCAACGGCAACACCATCAAACCCGGCATGGTGCTTCAGCACGAAAACGGCCTGTGGGTCTGCGTGAAGGCTTCGCACGTCAAGCCCGGCAAGGGCGGCGCCTTCGCCATGGTCGAGCTGAAGAACCTGATCGACGGCCGCAAGCTCAACGAACGCTTCCGCTCCGACGACAAGGTCGAGCGCGTGACCCTCGAGCAGCGCGACAACACCTACCTGTACGCCGAGGGCGACATGCTGGTGTTCATGGACAAGGAAAACTACGAGCAGATCAGCCTGCACAAGGACTTCGTCGGCGAGGACCAGGTGCGCTTCCTGCAGGACGGCATGACCGTCTCGGTGGAGTTCCACGAGGATCGCCCGATCGGCATTTCCCTGCCCGAGCATGTGGTTCTGACCATCATCGAGGCCGACGCCACGGTGAACGGCCAGACCGCCTCGTCCTCCTACAAGCCGGCCAAGGCCGACAACGGCATGCGCATCCTCATTCCGCCCTACATGGAAGCGGGCGAACGCGTGCTGGTCTCGACCGAGACGGGCGAATACCTGCGCCGCGCCGACTGACGTGGCCACGCCCTCAGCGCTTCTTTCCGTCATGATCGACGCCGCCCGCAAGGCGGCCAAAGGCCTGGCGCGCGACTTCGGCGAGATCGCCGAACTGCAGGTCTCCAAGAAGGGGCCGGGCGACTTCGTCTCGGCCGCCGACATCAAGGCCGAGCAGGTGCTGTTCGAGGCGCTGGAGAAGGCGCGGCCGGGTTACAGCTTCCTGGGCGAAGAGCGGGGCCTGATCGAGGGCACCGACAAGACCCACCGCTGGATCGTCGATCCGCTCGACGGCACGACCAACTTCCTCCACGCCATCCCGCACTTCGCGGTCAACATCGCGCTGGAGCGCGAGGGCCAGGTCGTGGCGGCGGTGACCTACAACCCGATCACCCACGACACCTACTGGGCGGAAAAGGGCAAGGGCGCCTTCCTCGGCAACGAGAAGCGCCTGCGCGTCGCCGCCCGCACGAAGATGGACGAGGCCCTGGTCGGCACCGGCGTTCCGTTCATCGGCAGGCCCGGCCACGGCCAGTTCCTCAAGGAGCTGCACCAGATCAGCCAGCGCGTCTCCGGCGTGCGCCGCTTCGGCGCCGCGGCCCTGGACCTGGCCTGGGTGGCCGCCGGCCGCCTGGACGCCTTCTGGGAGCGGGGTCTGCACCCCTGGGACGTGGCGGCGGGCCTGCTGCTGATCACCGAGTCGGGCGGCAAGGTCACCAATCTCGACGGCGGCGACTACCAGTTCGGCGACGAGGGCATCCTGGCCGCCAACCTCGACCTGCACCCGCTGGTGCTCGAGAAGCTGAAAGCGGCGGGTTAGTTCGGGACAGACACCGGCGGTGTCTTTCCCTACGGACGCCTCGCCGGCAGCAATCAGGGGACAGGATACTCATTTCCCGGTCTTCACGGCGATCAGGGCTGGAAATGAGTATCCTGTCCCCTGAATGCAGGCGCAGGCTCAGGCCGCCTTCGGAGTTGCCAGCAGCAGGATGCTGGCGATCATGCCCAGCACCGAGGTGGTGAAGGCCAGGCCGATCAGGGCGGTCAGCAGGCCGATCCCGAAATTGCCCGGATTGCTTGACGTCGGCTCGATCAGCTTGCCGAAGAAGCTGCCGTACAGCATGCCCGCGTTGGCCCCCCAGCCGGCGGCGAACAGGGCGCGGGTCCTCACGTCATCTGGCTTGACCAAAATGGCCCCGGCGAGCAGCAGGGCCGAGATCCAGTAGTCATCGACCACGAACAGCCAGTGGCGCCCCGCGCCCCAGCTGCGAAAGGTTTCGCCGACGATCAGCGAGAGCGCCTGAATGACGGCGATGATGCGCAGGATCAGCATGGTCGGTCCCCCCGGTTCGGCGACAGCTTATCCTGTCCTCCGGGCGGTGCTAGCGTCCCGTCATGAGCCTCACCCGCCGCACTCTCACCGCCGCGAGCCTTGCCATGGCCGCCACCCCTGCCCTCGCAAAGCCCCGCAAGCCGCGCCCCATCGTCATCGGCCATCGCGGCGCCAGCGGCGAACGGCCCGAGCACACGCCGATGGCCTATCGCCTCGCGGTCGAGCAGGGGGCCGACTTCATCGAGCCGGACCTCTGCATCACGAAGGACGGCCATCTGGTCGCCCGGCATGAGAACGAGATCGGCGGCACGACCGACGTGGCCACGAAGGCCGGGTTCGCCGCCCGCAAGACGACCAAGGTGATCGACGGCCAGTCGATCACCGGCTGGTTCACCGAGGACTTCACCCTCGCCGAGCTGAAGACCCTGCGTTGCCGCGAACGCCTGCCGCAACTGCGGCCGGACAACGCCAGATACGACGGCCAGGAAGCCATCCCGACCTTCGACGAGGTCTGCGCCATCGCCCGCGACATGGGCGTGGGCGTCTATCCGGAGATGAAGCACCCCCGGCACTTCGCGTCCGTCGGCCTGCCGTTCGAGCAGAGGATGGCGGACGCCTTGAAGGCCAACCATCTCGACTCGGCCGACGCGGGGGTCTTCGTGCAGTGTTTCGAGGTCGCGCCGCTCAAGACCCTCCGTGGCCTGACGAAGGCCAGGCTGGTCCAGCTGATCGACAGCGAGGGCGGCCCCGCCGACATGCCGGGCGTCCGCTACAGTGACATGGCCACCACCAAGGGGCTGGAGACGATCGCCGGCTACGCCGACGGCGTCGGCCCCGACAAGAGCTATGTCTTGTCCTCAGCTGACGGACAGTTTGCTGTCTTCGTCATCGACGCCCACGGGGCTGGTCTCAAGGTTCATCCTTGGACCGTTCGCGCCGAGAACTACTTCCTGCCGCCCAACCTGAAGCGCGGAACCGACCCGCGCCTGCACGGCAATGTTGAGGCCATGTTCGCGGCGCTCTATGAGGCTGGCGTCGACGGCGTGTTCAGCGATTTCCCGGGTCTGGCCGACGAGGCCAGGAAGCAATGGATGTTCTCATGATCCGCAAGATGGCCGCCCTGGCGGCGGTGATCCTGGGCCTGTTGGCCGCCCCGGCCCAGGCCAAGTCGCCGCTGGATCCTCTGGCCGAGCAGTACGTCAGGCTCAGCCTGGCCATCGGCGAGAATGAAGAGGGCTACATCGACGCCTACTACGGCCCGGCCGAATGGCAGTCGGCGGCGAAGGCCGCGCCGCGCGACCTGCCGGCGCTGAAGGCCGAGGTGGCGGCCCTGACGCTGGCGGTGACGCGCATCAAGCCCGGCTGGCTGGTCGCCGAGGAGAAGCGCCGCCGCCTGTTCCTGCTGGCCCAGCTCAAGGCCGCCGAGACCCGCCTGCGGATGATGTCGGGCGAAAAGCCCAGCTTCGAGGACGAGGCGGAGGGCCTGTTCGGCGTGCGGCCGGTGCTCAAGCCCCTGTCGGCCTACGATCCGGTGCTCAAGGAGATCGAGGCCCTGGTCCCGGGCGAGGGGCCGCTGTGGCAGCGGGTCGATGCGTTCAATGACCGCTTCATCATTCCCGCCGACCGGCTGCAGGCGGTGATGGACGCCGCCATCGCGGAGTGTCGCACGCGCACGATGGCCCACATCGCCCTGCCGGCCAACGAGCGGTTCACGCTCGAGTTCGTCACCGGCAAGTCCTGGTCCGGCTACAACTGGTACAAGGGCAATGCCACCAGCCTGATCCAGATCAACACCGATCTGCCGGTGCGTCTGAGCCGCGCGGTCGATCTGGGCTGTCACGAGGGCTATCCCGGCCACCATGTGCTGAACATGCTGCTCGAGGAGCGGCTGAGCAAAGCCAAGGGCTGGGTCGAGTTCAGCGTCTATCCCCTCTATTCGCCGCAGTCGCTGATCGCCGAGGGCAGCGCCAACTACGGCATCGAGCTGGCCTTTCCGGGCGACGAGCGGCGGGCTTTCGAGGTGGGGACTCTCTATCCGCTGGCCGGCCTCGATCCGAAGGACGCCGACGCCTACCTGGCCCTGCTGGAGGCCCAGAAGGCCCTCGCCGGCGCCCGCTTCACCATCGCCAGCGAATTCCTCTCCGGCCGGATCACCAAGGACCAGGCCATCGCCCTGACCCAGACCTACGGCCTGGTCTCGGCCAAGCGCGCCGCCCAGACGGTGGCCTTCAGCGAGCAGTACCGCAGCTATGTGATCAACTACGGCCTTGGGCTGGACATGGTCCGCGCCTACGTCGAGGGCGCGGGCCCGGACCAGGCCGCGCGCTGGAAGCGGATGGAGGCGGTGATCAGCGAGCCGACGCTGCCGGGCGACCTGCTGCGGTAGCCAATCCGGGGACAGTTTACCTATTTCGCAAGTGACATCTGCCCAGACGGTCGAACTCGCGGGACGCGAAATAGGTAAACTGTCCCCGGATTGGTCTGCGCCGAGGTTCAGGACTCCGCGCCGCTTTCCCGGGCCACGATCGCCGCCAGGGCTTCGGCCGAGACCTGGCGCAGCACCGTCTGCGGGTTCTGGTAGATGGCGCTGTTGGCGCCGTGCTCGAAGCATTCCACCGAGACGATCCAGCAGCGCCCCTTGGTGGCCGCCTCGATCATCGGCGCGGTGTTGTCGAAGACGAATTGGGCGATCCGCTCGCAGCTGATCGCCGGCAGCACCCGCAGGTCGCACAGGCCCAG
The DNA here is from genome assembly GCA_030678995.1 of Caulobacter sp. Lineage (GTDB taxonomy): Bacteria > Pseudomonadota > Alphaproteobacteria > Caulobacterales > Caulobacteraceae > Caulobacter. The sequence goes on along the minus strand of JAUXTQ010000064.1, from coordinate 39,061 downwards.
GTCGCGCAGCCGGACGAACTCGGCGAAATGCGGGTCGTCCTGGGCCACCAGGGTGGTGTGGTCGAAGGTGGCGTGCAGCCATTCCCGGATCGGTCCAAAGCCGCCCTTGCCGAAATCGACCACCCAGCCGCGATGGTCGAGTTGCTCGGCGGCGAAGGTAAACTTGAAGCCCAGCGAATAGCCGTGCAGCAGGTTGCAGTGGCTTTCGGCCGTCCAGGCCCGCATGGCGCAGGACAGGCCGCGTTCGCCGCCGTAGGTCTTGGTCGAGAAGAAGGCCATGGGATGGGACGCTCGGGATCGCGGGGCTCGTTCAGGCGCGGGGTTTTACGCCGTGGTGGCCGAAGGGGCCAGCCCGCCGCCCGGCAACCGCTTGCGGGGATGAACGCCGTCGACATAGCCCATGAACGGCGGGTGGATCGAATAGCCGATCAGCTCCCGCGCCCGCTCGGGCAGGGTCGCGGCGATCTGCGGCGGGACGGCCAGGACCATATTCTCCAGCTGCCGCACCCAGCCGGCGCAGTACTGCGGGGTAATGATCAGCCGGGGCCTGTCCGACCGGTTGGCGCCGCCGCGATGCACCAGCGTGCCCTTGGCCAGGGCCAGCGATCCGGCGGGCATGACCAGCTTGACCGCGTCGGCTCGCGCGCCCGGATCGCCCTTGCCGTCGCGCAGCGTCGGGTCGGTGAAACTCGCCGGAGCGATGGCCCCGTCGATGGCGACGTCGCCCCACAGATGGCTGCCGGGAATGACCTCGGTGGCGCCGTTCAGCTCGGTGGTGTCGTCGATGGCCCAGAAGGCGCTGACGCCATAGGCTTGGCGCGGCCGGGGGCCGCCGCTGTCGTCATAGTGCCAGGGCTGCACGGTTTCGCCGGGCTGCAGGTTGATCGCCAGGCAGGCCGACAGCAGGCAGGTCGGCCCAAGCTCCGCCTCGGCGAAGGCCAGCGCCAGCGGGTGGATGGCCAGCTCGGCGAACACCGGCGACTTGGCCAGCATGGCGTAGACCCGGTTGGTCCTGAACCCCTCGAAGTCGTTCCGCCCGGACTTGCCGCCGTCGATGTAGGGGGCCAGTGCGGCGCGGATGGCGTCGAGCTCGTCGGGTGACAGGACGTTCTCGATGATGATGAAGCCGCGCGTGTCGTACTCCGCCTTCCAGTCGGCGAACGACCGGTCGCCGAGCCAGGGGGCGGCTTGGTCGAAGCTGTTGGAGATGGCGTCCATGACAGGCTCCGCGTTGCTTATCGGGGACATCATAGGGACAGACACCTATCGGTGTCTGTCCCTGACTATGCCGCCTCCACCCCGAACTGCAGCTTTGCCAGCTTGGCGTAGAGGCCGCCGGCCTTGCTTAGGCTGGCATGGGTGCCTTCCTCGACCACGCGGCCCTCGTCCATCACCACGATCCGGTCGGCCCGCAGCACCGTCGCCAGCCTGTGGGCGATGACCAGGGTGGTGCGGTCGCCCATGGCGCCTTCGAGGGCCTTCTGGACCAGCCGCTCGTTCTCGGCGTCCAGGGCGCTGGTGGCCTCGTCGAGCAGCAGGATCGGGGCGTTCCGGACCAGCGAGCGGGCGATGGCCAGCCGCTGCTTCTGGCCGCCGGAGAGGGTCTTGGCCCGCTCGCCGACCGGAGTGTCGAAGCCTTCGGGCAGGGCGTTGATGAAGGCCTCGGCCTCGGCGGCGCGGGCGGCGGCCTTGACCTCCTCCAACGTGGCGTCCTCGCGACCGAAGCGGATGTTGTCGAGCGCCGAGCCTGAAAACAGCGAGGCGTCCTGGGCGACCAGGGCCAGGCGGGCGCGGACCTCGGCAGGGTCGGCGTCCTTGAGGTCGACGCCGTCCATCAGGATGCGGCCGGTCTGGGGGTCATAGAACCGCAGCAGCAGGCGCAGGACGGTGCTCTTGCCCGCGCCGGAGGGTCCGACCAGGGCGACGGTCTCGCCGGGCCGCACCCGCAGGTCGAAGCCCTGCAGGGCCGGCAGATCGGGGCGGCCGGGGTAGGCGAAGGTGACCCCCTCGAACGCGATCTCGCCCCGGGCCGGGACGGGCAGGGGGCGAGGGTTGGCCGGGGCGGCGATCGCCGGCCGGGCCACCAGCAGCTCGGAGATCCGCTGCATGGCCCCGGCGGCCTTCTGGATGTCGCCCCAGACCTCGCCCAGCGCCCCGACGGAGGTCGCCGCCATCACCGACAGGAAGACGAACTGGATCAGGGCCCCGGGGGTCATGGTCCCGGCCAGCACCGAATGGGCGGCGGCCCACAGCAGCAGGCCGACGCCGCCGAACACCAGGGCGATAACCACCGCGGTCATCCCGGCGCGCGCCCGGATGCGCCGCATGGAGATGCCGAAGGCGATCTCCACCGCCTCGCCGAACCGGCGGTCGGCGGCGGCTTCCCGGCCGAAGGCCTGCACCGTCTCCAGGGCGTCGAGGCTCTCGCCGGCATAGCCGACGGCGTCGGCGAAGCGGTCCTGGGCCTGCGTCGACAGGCTGCGCACGCGGCGGCCGAACAGGAACATCGGGGCGATGACCACCGGAGCCAGCAGCATCACGAACAGGGTCAGCCGGGGACTGACGAAGGCCATGTAGGAGGTGGCCCCGATCATGGTCAGGCTGTTGCGCAGGGCGATCGAGGCCGACGAGCCGACCAGGTTCTCGACGATGGTCACGTCGGTGGTCATCCGCGACAGCACCTCGCCGGTCCGGATCTTCAGGAAATAGGCGGCGTCCAGCGACAGCACGTGGCGGTAGATGGCCTTGCGCAGATCGGCCACCACCCGCTCGCCCAGGATGGTGATGAAGAAGAATCGCATGGCCGTGGCCAGGGCCAGCACCGAGACCACCCCCGCGCCGACGAGGAAGTAGCGGTCCAGGCCCTCCGCCGAGGTAAAGCCCTTGTCGACGATCAACCGCGCCGCGCCCGTCACGCCCAGCGTCGCGCTGGTCGAGAACAGCAGGAAGAACACCGCCGCCGCCGCGTAGCCCCAGTGGGCGCGGACAAACGGTAGCAGATGGCCGAGATTGCGCACGTCGCGGCTCTTCGGCCGGCGAGCCGCCGCCTCGCTCAGACTCTGGGCCAGGGCCGCCCCCGCGCCGGGCCGTCCGTCGGCCACAGTCTCGGTCGCGGTGGTGTCACTCATGCTCGGCCCCTTGCCTTCGTCGCGGCCCTTCTGTATAGCCGCCGGTCTTCGCTGGCCCCGACTTTCGGCGGCCGGATCCATATTTCTCTTAAGTCGGTTGGACCGCCCGATGAAACAAGACACCCATCCCGACTATCACTTCATCACCGTGGTGATGACGAATGGCACGACGTACCAGACGCGCTCCACCTACGGGAAGGAAGGCGCGACCCTGAACCTGGACATCGATCCCTCGACGCACCCGGCCTGGACCGGCGGCAACGCCCACCTGCTGGACCGCGGCGGCCGCGTCTCGCGCTTCAACGCCAAGTTCGCCGGCTTCACCGCGAAGAAGTAATTCGCCGCAAGGCGGATATCGAAAAGGCCGGCAGGGGCGACCCCGCCGGCCTTTTTGCTGCTTGGCGTTGTGCGTCCTTCGACACGGCCCTGCGGGCCTGCTCAGGATGACGTGCAGTGTGGACAGCCACCTCTCCACGTCATGGTGAGCAGCGCCGAAGGCGCGTGTCGAACCACGCAAGGCGCCTCGCCATGATGACGAAAAGCCCTGAAGGCCTTGATGGAATGATGCGCTCCGGACGGTCGCCCTGGTCAAGGACGGGCCCGGTGGGCCCGCCGCTGCGCGGCCGCGAAGCGGTCCTTGAGCAGGTCGACCGCCGGAGCAACACTGGCCGTCAAGACACCAGGACGACCCTGCCTCAGGGCAGCATTTCCACCCAGATGTCCGCCTTCGCGCAGCTGGGCAGCCGGATCGTGGCGATTTGGGGAGGTACGCCGCCCATCATGTAGTTGCCGCGGACCGTGACCGGGGCAGTTCCCGGCGTGGCGCAGGTCACGGTGACGTCGGTTTCCCGGTCGATGTCCGAAAACGCAATCTGGACTCCGCCGGCTCGCAGGTCGCCTTGCCAGACGATCCGTTCGGCCGCCACGACGGTAAGCCGCATGGGCTCGGCGCTCTCGTTGCGCAGAATGAACAGGTCCCCGGGCAGCATCAGCAGTCCGCCGAACGCCCCAATCGACCCGGCCAGAAGTCCCAATGAAAAGGGGACAGCTCGCGCCAACTAGTTCGGCGCCGTCCCGAACGCGTCCCGCAGGCGGTCCATCTGGGAGAGCACCGGATGGGGCAGGGTCTCGACGCTGGCCTCGACGTACATGCGGCGGTCGAGATGGCGGACGCGGTCGTAGAGCCGGGCGGACCGGTCGAGCAGTTCCAGCAGCCCGAGCGGCAGTTCGTGCAGGGCGTCGGCCTCGTTGACGCCCTTGTCCTCGCTGTCGAGGCGATAGCGGTCGTCGCAGGCGGCCTTGGGCTCCATGTCGCCCTCACGCACGGCCCGCTGCACCAGCAGCCAGCTGGCGACCCGCATCAGGCGGGTGGTCAGGCGCATGCTTTCGGAGGCGTAGGCCAGGGCGGCGCTGCGGGACAGCAGCTTGGAATCCTGCCGCCCGCCCCCGTCCAGATAGGCGGCGGTCTCCTCGACCAGGTCCATGCCCTCGAGAAAGGTGCGGTCGAACAGCTCCGAGCGGGCGAAGTCAGAGATGACGTTCGCACGCCACGGCGCCGTCGCTGGCGCGCCGAGTTCATTCATGGACAAAACCGCCCCTCACAAAAACGCACGGGATCAACATTCCCGCATTGCCCCATCGGCTGCAACGGACGTGCCAAGCCGGCCCGTCCTGGGCCGTCAGAACTTGAAAAACGCATCCGCGGCCGACTTGCTGGCCTTCTTCTTTTCGATTTGCCCCTGCGTGCGGTCAATTTCCGCCTGCAGCAGGCCAACCCGCTCCTCGAGATCGTCGACGCTGTAGAGCTCCAGATCCTCGCGCAGGGCCAGGGACAGCGCCTCGCCCCTGTGTCCGCGCGGCTCGGCCGGTTCTTCGCTCATCGCCGGGGCCTCCCTATCGCTTCCGAGGTCTTTCACGATATCAGACGCTCGCGGACCATAACACGCAAGTCCAGGAGCGACCCATGGCCCAGGCCAGCATGACCGCCATCGCTGTCGAGGGCGGCAAGGGAACGGCGGAAGCGCTGAAGCCGGTCACCGTCCCGGTCCCCGAGCCGAAGACCGGCGAGATCCTGATCCGGGTCAGGGCCGCGGGGGTCAATCGCCCCGATATCGTCCAGCGCATGGGCTTCTATCCGCCGCCGCCGGGCGCGCCGGTCACCCTGGGGCTGGAGGTGGCGGGCGAGGTCGTGACGGGCGCGGGCCGCTGGAAGGCCGGAGACAAGGTCACCGCCCTGCTGGGCGGTGGTGGCTATGCGGAATACGCCGTGGTCGATGCCCGCCACGCCCTGCCGATTCCGGCGGGGCTGGACTTCAAACAGGCCGCGGGCCTGCCCGAGACTGTGTTCACCGTCTACGCCAACGTCTTCGAGCACGGGGGCCTGAAGGCCGGCGAGACCTTCCTGGTTCACGGCGCCACGTCCGGCATCGGCGTCGCCGCCATCCAGATGGCCAAGGCCGCGGGGGCCAAGGTCATCGCCACCGGCCGCGGCGCGGACAAGGCGGCCCAGGCCCTGGCTCTGGGCGCCGACCTGGCCGTGGACACCACCACCGAGGACTTCGAGGCCATCGCCCTGGCCGAAGGCGGCGTGGACGTGGTGCTCGACATGGTCGGGGCGGCCTATTTCCCCAAGACCCTCGCGGCCCTGAAGACCGGCGGCCGCATCGTCTACATCGCCGCCCAGGCCGGCGGGACGCTGGAGCTGCCGATCATGGCCATTATGCAGAAGCGGGCGGTGATCACCGGCTCGACCCTGCGGCCCCGCTCCGCCGACGAGAAGGCGCGGCTGGCGGCCGAGGTCGAGCGGGTGGTCTGGCCGTGGGTCGAGGCCGGCAAGGTCAGGGCCGTGATCGACCGCACCTTCCCCCTGGCGCAGGCCGCCGCGGCCCATGCCTTGCTCGAAGCCGGCGGCCACGTCGGCAAGGTCATGCTGGAGGCCTGAATGAGCACGCCCATCGATCCCCGCGCCCTGGTCCAGCAGGCCATCGAGGCGCTGCGACGCGGCGACGCGGCCACCGCCCGCCAGCGGTTCCAGTCCATCATCGACGCCGGGGCGGGCGACGCCTCGGTCTGGCTGGGCCTGGCCCTGGCGCTGGGGCGGCTGGGCGATGCGCCGGGCAAGCTGACGGCCATCGACCGCGCCCTGGCCCTGGAGCCGCAGAACCTGCGCGCCCGGATCATGAAGGCGGACCATTTCACTGAAGCCGGCGACGCCCGCGCCGCCTCGGCCTTCTACGCCGCCGTGGTCCGCAACGCGCCGCCGCCCGAGCAGCTGCCGCCCGACCTGCGCGCCGAGGTGGCCCGGGCGCAGATGATGAGCCAGCGCTACGCCGCCGACTACGAGGCCTTCCTGCGCGAGAAGCTGGCCGGCCAGGGCTTCGCGCAGGGCGGCCGGTTCGCCCGGTCGCTGGACCTGATGTTCGGCAAGAAGCGGATCTATCTGCAGGAGCCGAAGCACTACTATTTTCCCGAGCTGCCGCAGATCCAGTTCTACGACCGCGACCAGTTCCCCTGGCTGGACGCCGTCGAGGCCGCCACCGACGACATCCGCGCCGAGCTGATCGAGGTGATGAAGGACCAGTCCGCCTTCACCCCCTACCTGGAGAGCAGTCCCGACCGGCCATACAGGGACGTCCACGGGATGATCGACAATCTCGACTGGAGCGCCTTCTACCTGTGGCGCAACGGCGCGCCCCAGACGGACAACATCGCCCGCTGTCCCAAGACCGCCGCGGCCCTGGCCGGGGCGCCGCTGGCGACGATCGAGGGCCGCACGCCCTCGGTGCTGTTCTCGCTGCTGCGGCCGGGCGCGGCGATTCCACCGCACCACGGCTTCGTCAACACCCGCCTGATCTGCCATCTGCCGCTGATCGTGCCGGACGGCTGCACCTTCCGGGTCGGCAACGACGTTCGCGCGTGGAAGGAGGGCAAGGCCTGGGTCTTCGACGACACCATCGAGCACGAGGCCTGGAACCGCAGCAGCGAAACCCGGGTGATCCTGCTGTTCGACGTCTGGCGGCCCGAGTTGTCGGAGGCGGAGCGGGCGCAGGTGGCGTCGATGTTCGAGGCCATCGACGCCTATGGCGGTCAGGCGGAAGACTGGACGATGTGACGGCCTTCAGGGCTTGTTGAAGACGCCGCAGAGGAACGCCGTTTCCTTTGTCCCGGAACGGCTCTATATGTCCGATCCAATACACCGCCCGGCCGAAAGGCCGGGCGCCGCTGTTTCTGGAGCACGTTATGGCCGACCAAATTCTGATGCCGAAGGCGACCGCCGTCTGGCTGGTGGACAACACCTCGCTGACCTTCGAGCAGATCGCCGACTTCTGCGGCCTGCACCGGCTGGAAGTCCGCGGCATCGCCGACGGCGAGGTGGCGCGCGACATCCGCGGCGCGGACCCGATCGCCAATGGCCAGTTGAACCGCGAGGAGCTGGACAAGGCCGGGGCCGACCCCAAGTACCGCATGGTCGCCCAGGTCAGCCGCCACGCCGCGCTGCTCAAGCCGGTCAAGAAGGCCCCGCGCTACACCCCCGTGTCGCGCCGCCAGGACCGGCCGGACGCCATCAAGTGGTTCGTCACCCACCACCCGGAAGTGACCGACGCCCAGATCGCCCGCCTGCTGGGCACCCCCAAGTCGACCATCGAGTCGGTGCGCACCCGGGCCCACTGGAACAGCGCCAACATCAAGGCGGTCGATCCGGTGACCCTGGGCCTGACCACCCAGATCGACCTGGACGCCCTGGTGCGCAAGGCGGCCGACAAGAAGGCCAAGGACGACGCCCGCAAGGGCATCGTCGCCCCTGACGGCGCCAGCCTGAAGCCCGCGTCGGAAACCGGCGCCGAGGTCGAAGAGCCTGAAATCGAGGAAACCGACGAGGAAGTCGCCGGCGCCGTCAACCTGAAGACCGTCTTCGCCGACCACGACGACGACCTGGACGACGACGAGGACTAGGCTTTGATGCTCCCCTTTCGGGGGAGCTGTCGGCGCGCAGCGACGACTGAGGGGGTCACCCGAAATCTGAGCGGACCCCCTCCGTCTCGCCTTCGGCGAGCCACCTCCCCCGATGGGGAGGATCTGATGCGGTCCCTAATACGCCATCCCTTGCGCCACCGCCTTCAGCCGTTCCACCGCCGCCAGCTTGTCGTCGATGAAATCCTGGTCGACCCACCAGTCCTCGACTTCCTTCATCACCTGGCCGACCAGCGGGCCCTTGGGCACGCCGGCGGCGATGACGTCCTCGCCGGTCAGCGGGAAGGCCGGCGGCGTCCAGGTGTCGGCCAGCGGGATCAGGGCGCGCCACTGGTTGGCCGCCGCCGGGCGATCGGACGCGGCCCAGGCCAGCTTGATCCGGTCGGCGAAGGTGCGACCGCCGAGGCGATAGACGGTGCGGCGAGTTTCGCGCGGGCTCATCCAGGAGACGATGCGCGGCTCGCGGCCGGCGGCCGCGATCAGCCGGTCCTTCAGGGCGTTGGACAGGCGCAGCCGCTCGGCAGTGTCCTGGGCCACCTTCGGATCGTCGGGCAGCAGGCTGGCCAGCCGCAGCTCGGCATCGACCTCGAAGAAATGCTCGGACTCGATCCGCACCAGGTTCTCGAACCGGGTCAGGGCCTTCACCTGCGGCAGCACGGCCGACAGGACGCTGGTGGCCGCCATCAGCCGCAGGGCGGCGCTGGGGTCTGGCGCGGCCAGCAGCTTGAGCAGTTCCTTCTGGGTCCGCTCGGCGGCGCGGCCCGACAGCATGCCCTTCAGCGCCTTGCAGGCGGCCAGGCCAGCCGGATCCGCGTCGCCCTTGCCGTACCAGGCCTGGAAGCGGAAGAACCGCAGGATGCGCAGGTAGTCTTCGCGGATGCGGGTCATCGGATCGCCGACGAAGACGATCCGCCCGGCCCTGGCGTCGGCGACGCCCTCGCCGGTCGGGTCGTAGATGCGGCCCTCGCCGTCGCAGTATAGGGCGTTGAGCCGGAAGTCGCGGCGGACCGCGTCCTCCTCCCAGCTCTGGGTGAAGGCGACGACGGCGCGGCGGCCGTCGGTCGAGACATCGCGGCGCAGGGTGGTGATCTCGTAGGGCCTGCCGTCGGCGATCGCCGTCACCGTGCCGTGGTCGACCCCGGTCGGCACGACCCTGATTGCGGCCGCTTCCAGCGCCTCAATGACCTGGTCGGGGGTCAGGGTGGTGGCGATGTCCACGTCGTCGATCGGCTGGTCCAGCAGGGTGTTGCGGATGCAGCCGCCGACAAACCGGGCGCAACCGGCATAGCCGCGCCCCTCGAGCGCCTCGATCACCGCGCGGGTCGCGGGAAGCTCCATCCAGGGCCGAACGCCGATAGTTTCAAACGATGACATTCCTCAGGACTTAGGGCGCCTGCCCGGCGCTGAAAAGCGTGACGTTGGCGTCCCCCTGGTCGCCGAACGGCGTCAGGCGATGGCGGCGCCGTAGAGCCGGTCGTAGAGCGCCCGCAGCATGCCGGCCGTGGCGCCCCAGATCAGCTGGTTCTCCCAGGTCATGGCGTAGAAGTGCCGACGCTGGCCGTCGGGCGTGTCGTAGTGGCGCCGCTCGTAGTTGGCCGGGTCCATCAGGAAGCCGAACGGGGTCTCGAACACCTCGGCGACTTCGTCGGGATTGGGGACCAGCGGCAGGTCCGGGGGCACGAAGCCGACCACCGGGGTGACCAGATAGCCGGTCCCCGTCCGGTAAGGGGTCGACAGGCCGGCCAGGCTGACGTGGTGGGGCCCGAGGCCGATCTCCTCCTCCGCCTCGCGCAGGGCGGTCTGGTGGACGGTCTCGCCCGGGTCCATCCGGCCGCCGGGAAAAGCGACCTGGCCGGTGTGCCGCCGCAGGGTGTCGGAGCGGCGGGTGAGCAGCACCGACAGGCCGGCCTTGCGCTCCACCAGCGCCACCAGCACGGCGGCCGGCTTGACTGGCTCGGGGACGGCGGGGGCCATCTCGGGGTTCATGTCGAAATCCGACCTGTGCGGCCGGCTCGATCCCGCCGCATCGTCGAGGGGGTCCAGATGCCCGGCGATCCAGTCGCGCAGCTCGTCGGCCGACGCCCTGGGGTTCACAGCCGGTGCGCCCCCGCCGGCCCGACCGGGAACCAGGCGCCGTTGGACTCCACGCCGAGTGCGGGCCCTTCGGCGGTGTCGCGTTCGCTCGCCATCTCGACCAGCTCGTAGAACACCGGCCGGGCGATCAGCGCCTCCAGCCCGCGACGGACATGCAGGTAGGGCCGGGGCTCGCCGGTGGCCGGGTCCATGGCCACGCGGATGGCGTTGTCCGGCCCTGCCTCGACCTCGTCGCCGACATTGGTCTGGAACTTTAGCGCCTCGCCGGCGCGGTCGACCCGGATGGCGATGAACGGCGCGTCGTCCACCTCGATGCGCATCTTCTCCACCGGCGTCACCAGGTGGAAGCCGTCGGGATCCTTGCGCAGCACGGTGGAGAACAGCCGCACCAGAGCCTCGCGGCCGATCGGCGTGCCCTCGTGGAACCAGACCCCGTCCTTGCGGATGCGGATGTCGATCTCGCCGCAGTGCGCCGGGTTCCACAGATGCACCGGCGGCAGACCGCGCCCTGGCGCCTGTTTGGCCGCCGCGATCACGCCTTCCAGTCCCGGTTTCACGTCACTCATGATGACAGTGTAGATGCCCCTCGCGCCAGGGAAAGCAAGGCCGTAGCCGAACGGGGACATGTACCGCCTTCGGTACGTGTCCCCTGCAGCTTTGCGTTAGCGGATGGGGACACGCACTGAAGTGCATTTCCCCGGCTAGTGAGTCACCAGCCCCGCCAGCCCGTCCGCGCCGCCGACGCGCAGGGCCTTGAGCAGCACCCGGCGCTGGTCCACCGGGCCGGGCATGCGAACCGCCTTCGCCGGCGCGGCGTCGAAGCCGACGCGGCCGAAATAGGGGGCGTCGCCGACCAGCAGCACGGCGCGCCAGCCGGCCTTCGCCGCGGCCTCGCAGGCCTTCTCGACCAGGGTCTGGCCGATCTTGTGTTTGCGCAGCTGCGCCTCGACCGCGATGGGGCCGAGGAACACCACCGGCTCGCCGCCGATGGCCACCGGCCACAGGCGCACCGAGCCCACGAGGGTTTCGCCGTCCCGGGCGGTGAACGACAGGTCCGGGATCAGGCTGTTGTTTTCGCGCAGGCGGTCGGCGGCCTTAGCGTAGCGGCCGGGGCCAAAGGCCCGGTCGATGAGGGCCGAAACGAGCGGGGCGTCCTGCGGACGCTCGGGGCGATAGGTGATCTGGGTCATGTCAGCCTGGAGGCGATAGGGGACGAGGCCCCGAGCCTTCCGGCGGGGGCGGCTAGGCGCGCGCCGTGCCAGCGCCGCGGATCGTTCGTCGGAGGCTACGCATCGCGCCCTCGTCCTTCTCGCCACAGAGGCGCGCGACTTAGGGCCGACGCCGGGTCGCGTCAACGCCTGTTGCGAGGGCGGCGACCACGGGCGAAGGTGCGCCGCCCCATGTCCGACTCCGCCGATCTCCCCGAACCCGACACCTCCTTCCGCGCCCTTCTGGGCCAGCGCGACTTCGTGCTGTTCTGGCTGTCGCGCTTCGTCGCCGTGCTGGGCGTGCAGGTGCAGGGGGTGGCTCTGGGCTGGCACATCTACGCCGTGGCCCGCGATGATGTCGGCATGGACGTCAGGCGGGCCGCTCTGACTGTCAGCCTGATCGGCCTGGTGTCCTTCCTGCCAGTGCTGCTGCTGGCCCTGCCCGCCGGCGAGACCGCGGACCGCCACGACCGCCGCCGCATCCTGCTGCGCTGCTACCTGGCCGAGATCGTTGTGGCCGCCGGTCTGGCGACGGTGACCTATCTGGGCTGGGCCTCGATCCCGGTGCTGCTGGGCGCGGCCGCCCTGTTCGGCGCGGCGCGGTCCTATTTCTCGCCGGCCAGCACGGCGCTGGGACCCATGCTGGTGCCCAGGCCCCTGCTGCCCCGCGCCATCGCCTGGCAGTCCCTGGCCTGGCAGACCGCTTCCGTCGCCGGTCCGGCCCTGGGCGGGGTGCTGGTGGCCACCTCCCCGACCCTGTCCTACGCCGTCGCCGCGGTCCTCTACCTGACCGCCGGAGTCTGCGTCTTCCTGATCCGCGGCAACGCCCAGCCGGTGGTCCAGCCCGGCTCGCGCTGGGAGCTGATGAAGGAGGGGCTGGCCTATGTCTGGAACAACAAGATCGTCTTCGGGGCCATTTCGCTGGATCTGTTCGCCGTGATCCTCGGCGGCGCGACCCTGCTGCTGCCAGTGTTCGCCAAGGACGTGCTGCACGTGGGCGCGGAAGGCTTCGGGATCCTGCGGGCCGGACCGGCCATCGGGGCGGCGGCGGTGGCTTTCTGGCTGGCCAGCAACCCGATCCGCAAAAACGCCGGCGTAATCATGTTCTCCGCCGTGGCCCTGTTCGGGGTCGGCACCCTGATCTTCGGCCTGTCGAAGCTGATGTGGCTCTCCATGGGCGGGCTGATCCTACTGGGCGGGGCCGACATGATCAGCGTCTACGTCCGCCAGACGCTGGTGCAGCTGGCCACCCCCGACCACATGCGCGGCCGGGTCGGCACGGTGTCTTCGCTGTTCATCGGCGCCAGTAACGAACTGGGCGAGTTCGAGAGCGGGGTCGTCGCCCGCTTCCTCGGCCCGGTCGGCGCGGCGGTGTTCGGCGGCGTGGGGGCCCTGATCGTCACGGGCCTGTGGGCCAGGCTGTTCCCGGACCTGCGCAAGGCCGACAGGCTTGCGTGACACGGGGACAGACACCTTCCGGTGTCTGTCCCGCCTTGCATAACGCAGCGTCCGGCGCTTAGACCGCTTCCAACGCGCAAGAATAATCCAAGGGAGACCCGAGATGGGCGTGCTTGAAGGCAAGGTTGTTCTGGTCACCGGCGCCGCGGGCGGCATCGGCAAGGAGTGCGCCCTGCTGGCGGCGCGCGAGGGCGCCAGGGTAGTGGTCAACGACCTGGGCGGCAGCGTCGCCGGCGGCGACGAGGGCGACGCCGGTCCGGCCCAGATGACGGCCAACGAGATCAACGCCGCGGGCGGCGAGGCGGTGGCCAACTCCGAGAGCGTCACGTCCATGGCCTCGGTGCAGGGCATGATCCAGCAGGCGATGGACACCTTCGGCGGCCTGCACGCGATCATCAATCCGGCCGGCATCCTGCGCGACGGCATGTTCCACAAGATGACCGACGAGGACTGGGACAAGGTCATCGAGGTCCACCTGCGCGGCGCCTACAACGTCTCCCGCGCCTCGGTCGAGCATTTCCGCGGTCAGCAGGAAGGCAGCTACGTCCACTTCACCTCGACCAGCGGCCTGATCGGCAACATCGGCCAGGCCAACTACGCCGCGGCCAAGCTGGGCGTCATGGGCCTCTCGCGCATCCTGGCGATGGAGGGGGCGATGAAGAATGTCCGCTCCAACATCATCGCGCCCTTCGCCTGGACACGGATGATCGCCTCGATCCCGATCAAGGACGAAGCCAGCGCCCAGCGCGTCGAGCGGATGAAGAACGCCATGCGCGCCGACCAGGTGGCCCAGCTGGCCATCGCCCTCGCCTCCCCCGAGGCCAAGGACGTCACCGGCCAGATCTTCGGCGTGCGCGGCAACGAGGTGGTCCTGTTCGACCAGCCCCGCCCGATCCGCTCCATGGCCAAGGTCGAGGGCTGGAGCCCCCGCTCCCTGCTCGACGTGGCCCTGCCGGCGATGAAGAACAGCTTCTTCGACGCAGGGGCCAGCGCGTCGGTGTTCCCGTACGACCCGATCTGATCAACTTCCCTCCCCTTCATGGGGAGGGAGAGGCTGCGCAGCAGCCGAGGGTGGGGAGGTAACCCGCCACTCCGGTGCGGCGGCGTCATTCCCCACCCGGCCCTTCGGGCCACCCTCCCCATGAAGGGGAGGGAGAATTCTCGGAGCCTTCCATGCGCCGCGCCGCCATCGTCACGCCGATCCGCACCGCCGTCGGCAAGTTCCAGGGCGGCCTCGCCAGCATGACCGCCGGGGAACTGGGGGCGGTGATCCTCAAGGCGCTCGTGGAGCGGACGAAGATCGACCCCGAGCGGATCGACGACGTGATCTTCGCCCAGGGCTACGGCAACGGCGAGGCGCCCTGCATCGCCCGCTGGTCGGCCCTGGCCGCCGACCTGCCGATCAGCGTCCCCGGCTACCAGCTGGACCGGCGCTGCGGCAGCGGGCTGCAGGCGATCGTCAACGCGGCGATGATGGTCCAGACCGGCACGGCCGACGTGGTCGTGGCCGGCGGCGTCGAGAGCATGAGCAACGTCGAATACTACACCACCGACATGCGCAATGGGGCCCGCATGGGCTCGGTGACCATGCACGACCGCCTGAGCCGCGGCCGGGTGATGAGCCAGCCGATCAGCCGGTTCGGCGTGATCAGCGGCATGATCGAGACCGCCGACAACCTGGCCCGCGACTACGGCATCACCCGCGAGCAATCCGACGAATACGCCGTCATGAGCCACCAGCGGGCCACGCAAGCCTGGGCTGACGGCAAGTTCGACGACGAGCTGATCAAGGTCGCCGTGCCGCAGAAGAAGGGCGACCCGGTCATCTTCGAGAAGGACGAGGGCTTCCGCCCCGACGCCTCGATGGAGTCGCTGGGCAAGCTGCGCGCGCTTGAGAAGGACGGCGTGGTCACCGCCGGCAACGCCAGCCAGCAGAACGACGCCGCCGCCGCCTGCCTGGTGGTGGCCGAGGACAAGCTGGCCGAGCTGAACCTCGACCCGATGGGCTGGTTCGTCAGCTGGGCCGCGGCCGGCTGCGACCCCTCGCGCATGGGCATCGGCCCCGTGCCGGCGGTCGAGCGGCTGTTCGCCCGCACCGGCATGGGCTGGAAGGACATCGATCTGGTGGAGCTGAACGAGGCCTTCGCCCCGCAAGTGCTGGCCGTGCTCAAGGGCTGGGGCTGGGACCACCGCGACAAGCTGAACGTCAACGGCAGCGGCATCTCGCTCGGCCATCCCATCGGCGCCACCGGCGGCCGGATCCTCGCCAACCTGCTGCGCGAACTGCACCGTCGCGACGGCCGCTATGGCCTCGAAACCATGTGCATCGGCGGCGGCCAGGGCATCGCCGCGGTGTTCGAGCGGGCCTGACCGGAGGTCAGAAGCCGGCGCAGTTGCGTGTCCGGGCGGCTCGCATGGCGGCCTCGACGTCTTCCATGCCGCGGCCTTCCATCGACTTCCAGTCCCGCCGGGTCATGCAGGTCTTCGACCCCATGACGCGGGTGCCGGAAATGGCCATTCGCTTGCAGACCACTTCGTCCGGCCTGTCCTTCCCCCGCGTCGGCGCGGGAGCTGCCTGCGCGAGGGCCGGCGCCACGGTGGTGGGCTCGGCCTGGACCTGTCCGGCCGGTCCGGCCGAGGCGGTCGTCGCTATCAGAGCGAACAGCGCCGCGGCCGTGATCGTCCGTCCAATCACTGACCGCAGCCGCCGCCGGGCTGGCCGATGCAGTTGCGGGTCAGGCCGGAGCGCTGCAGCCCATCGAGGGCTTCCTTCGCGCCATCCGACTTCGCTGCCCACTGCTCTTTGGTCAGACAGATCTTTTGTTGCGGCACGCGGCTGCCGGTGACGACCAGGATCTTGCAGATCTTGCCGTCCCTGTTGACCTGGACGTCGGTCGGCGCGGGCGGCGCGCTCGAGTCCACGATGGTGTTGACCGGTTGGGCCACGGCGGCCGACGCGATCAGCGCGGAGGCGGCCAACGAGGCGATAGCGAGCGTGTTCATCGTCGATCTCCCGTCGTCATGGGCGGAGCGTGACGGTTCCGGCCAGGTCTGGCAACCCCGCCCCGTCAGCCCCAGCGAGTGCGCCATTGCTCGCGGGTGACCTCCCAGTAGAGCGAGACGCGGGTCGTTCCGTCGGGCCGCACGGCGTCTCGGGTTCCCATGCGGACGAACCCGGCCGCGTCGATCAGCTTCGCCGAACGGATGTTGTCGATCGCCGCCGTCAGGCACATCAGCCGGACTCCCAGGGTGTCGAAAATCCAGCCGAAGGTGTGCAGGGCCCCCGCCCCGCCCTGGCCGCCGCTCTGGCGATCCGCCCGCAGGGCGCCGGCCAACTCGGCGGCGGAACGGTCCGGCCAGACGCTGACGCAGCTGTAGCCGGCGATCACCCCCTGTTCGTCACGTGTCAGGATCAACAGTCGCCTGCCCTCCCGCCTTAGCGCCTCGGACTCGGCGATCCAGCGAGCGACGTTGGCCAGGGTGAAGGGCCGGGGCAGGTCGTAAATGGCGTCGGTCACGCGCGGGTCGGCGAGGAAGTCGGTCAGGTCCGACGCGTCCTGTGGTCCGGCGAGACCGCGGCCTGGCCCCAGGGTGGCGAGGTCCGCCGTGAGCACCGCCTCGCGGATTGCGGCGGCCTCCTCGGTCGACACCTGCAGAACCGTGTCGGGCGGCGCGCTCATGCCGCCTCCGCCAGCCGCTCAAGCGGCGCGCCGGTCAGCCGCCGGGTGGTCCAGCCGTCCAGCGCTTCGGCGCCCAGGGCGTCATAGAAGGCGATCGACGGCGCGTTCCAGTCCAGAACCGCCCAGTCGAGGCGCGGCAGGCTCTCGTCCCGGCAACGGCGAGCGAGTCCCGCCAGCAGCGCCCTGCCCGCCCCCTGGCCCCGCGCCGCCGCATCGACATAGAGGTCCTCCAGATAAATCCCGTGGCGGCCGCGGAAGGTGGAATAGCTGTAGAACCAGACGGCGAAGCCGACCGGACTCCCGTCCAGCTCGGCGATGTCGCAGAACACCCGCGGGGCGACGCCGAAGAACGACCGCTCGACATCCGCCAGGGCCAGATCGGCCTCATGGCGCAGCTTCTCGTAATCGGCCAGGGCCTGGATGAAGCCCAGGATGATGTCCGCGTCGCCGGGACGGGCCGGGCGGACGGACAGGCGGGGCATAGCGGAGTCGATCATGGGGGGTAGCGTAACCCTCCCTCCCCTTCATGGGGAGGGACGTCGGCGAAGCCGACAGGGTGGGGAGGTCAGACGCCGTGCTGGATGTGTCGGGGTGGCGCTCCACTCCCCCACCCGTCCGGCCTTCGGCCGTCCACCCTCCCCATGAAGGGGAGGGAGAGGACAAACCTCAGCCCGCTCCCACCGTCTCCACCGACAGCGCCCAGAGACGGTCGGCGCTCGCCGGGTCCAGCGCGTGGGGCATCACGCCGGTGAACGGGGACTCCTTGCTCCAGGGCAAGGCCTGGCCACAGTTCTCAAGATAGAGGCCGCCCACGCCCTCCAGCTCCGGACCCACCGCCGCCCAGACGCTGGTCGAGGCGCCCTGCTCGGGGGTTTTGAAGCCGTCGCGGATCTTGCCGGTGTCCGGGTCGATCCAACCCATGGCGACCATTTCCTCGTGCTGCATGTGCCGCTGCAGCGGGGTCATGATGCCGCCGGGCATGACCGCGTTGGCGGTGATGCCGCGATCCTTGAACCGCTTGTGAAAGCCCACCGCGAACAGGGCGTTGGCCGTCTTGGCCTGGCCGTAGCTCTCCCACTTGTCGTAGGGCCGGGTGATATAGTTGACGTCGTCCCAGTTGATGTCCGACCGGCGGTGGCCGATCGAGGACAGGGCCACCAGGCGTGACGGCTTGCCGGCCTGTTTCGCGCCAGCCTCCAGCGCCGGGACCAGCAGGACGCTCAGCAGGAAGTGGCCGAAGTGGTTGGTGCCGATCTGCATCTCGAACCCGTCCTTGGTGCGGTCCAGCGGACAGGCCATGACGGCTGCGTTGTTGATCAGGATGTGCAGCGGCTTGGCGCCCCAGCGGCCGGCGAAGGCGCGCACCGAGGCCAGCTCCGACAGGTCGAGCATCTCGAACCGGGTCTTGCCCGGGGCGGTCTTGTCGATGTCGGCGATGGCGTCGGCGGCGAGGTCCGGCTTGCGGGCGGCGATGACCACCTGCGCGCCGGCCTCGGCCAGGGCGCGGGCGGTCTCGATGCCGATGCCGGTCGCGGCGCCGGTGACGATGGCGGTCTTGCCGCTCAGGTCGATGCCGGCGACCACGTCGCGGGCCGGCGTGAAGGCCCCGAAGGGGGATGTGATGCGGTCGGTCATGTCAGGTCCTCTCGTGAGAATTTGGTCGCGATGGTCTCCAGCCAGCGGGCGACGGTCTCCGCCTGCTCCGGCGAGAGGCCCTCGGTCATGCGCTGGTTGAGATCGGCCAGCAGCCGGACCGCCTCGTTGCGGGCGGTCCAGCCCTGGTCGGTGAGATGCAGCCGCTGGCCGCGGCCGTCCTTCGGGTCGGGTCGGCGTTCGACGAAGCCGGCGCGGGTCATGCGGTCGACCAGGCCGGTCATGGCCGAAGGCGCCACGTCGAGGGCCTCGGCGGCGTCGCCGATGGCCGCCCCGTCGAATTTGCCGAGAAACAGCACCAGCCCGGCCTGGGCGGCCGACAGACCCTCGATCTGCACCGCCTCCGCCTCGATCCAGCGTTCGACGCGTTTGTTGGCCGCTTTCAGCAGGGTGTAGAAGGTCGGGCGGGGGCTCATCGAACGTCAATATATGCTTCACATACGAAACATCAAGTTCGCATGTGAAGCAACTCGCAGGTTACCGGCTGCGCTCCGCGTCAAGTTCTGCCCGCGCAGCCGCTTCTGCTTCGGCCAGACTACCCATCTGAACCAGCGAGCTCCTTCGCCCATCACAAGCAAGCTCAACAAGACTCACGAACGGTGGAAACTCGCCGATCCCTTCCCACTCAGCCGGCAGGCGCGCGTCCGCGATGATCCGGCCCTGCAGGTCGTAGCCGGTCATCGCTGTGTACCTGATCAGGCCAGCGTCGCAGTCGATCTCAAGGTCGAGGTCGCGCCGCGCCAGCTCCCACGACTCATCGGGCGTCTCGTAGATCGAAACCAGCACCGCCTTCGCGATCTTGCCCTGACGACTCAGACTCTCGACAGGCACAAGGAAAACGATCTGGCTGTTTCGGGCGAGCCGGAGGGTCGGCTTCGAAGCTGGCTCCGACGAAGACGCAACGAGCGCCAGGATCGCTAGAGCGGCAATCATTTGAATTCAGCGCCCCTTAAGCCGCCCGGTACCAGATCACCCCGTGGGCGTCGGCTTCTGCCACCGCCTTGCCGCGTTCGATCAGGCAGTTGATGTGGGCCAGGCTTTCGCCGGTGGCCATACCGACCAGTTCGGGGCCGATGGGCCGGGCGAACAGGGCGCCGAAGACGTCGATGGCCCGCTTCGGTTCCTTGCCGAGCACCGCCTCGAGCCGGCCCAGCGACCGTTCGTGGCCGTTGATCAGGTGGTCGAGCCGGGCGTGCAGGCCGTGGAACGGATCATTGTGCGCCGGCAGCACCAGCACCTCGTCGGGCACCTCGCGCTTCACCTTGGCGCAGGAGGTCATCCAGTCGGACAGCGGATCGGCGTCCGGCTCGGTCGGGAAGACCGAGACGTTGGACGAGATGCGCGGCAGCACCTGGTCGCCCGAAATCAGCAGTTTCGCCTCCGGGCAGTAGAGGCAGGCATGGTCCGGCGAATGGCCGTTGCCGGTGACAATCCGCCAGGTGCGCCCGCCGATGTCGAACTCCTCGCCGTCGTCCACCCGGCGATAGCTGTCGGGCAGCTGGTAGATCGCCTTGCCGAAGCCGCCGAAGCGGGTGCGGTAGTTCTCGATGGCGTCCTCGTCCCAGCCGGCGGCCTTGTAGAAGTTGATGCCGTCCTCGGGCGCCTCGCGGCCGGTGTCGGCCACCAGCATGCGGCACTGCAGGTATTCCAGCCGCGTCATCCACAGGCGGCAGTTGAACTTGCGGGTCATCCAGCCGGCCAGGCCGATGTGGTCGGGATGCAGATGGGTGACGATCACCCGGGTGATCGGCCGGCCGCCCAGGGCGTCCTTGAAGGCGGTGCGCCAGGCCTGCGAGGTGTCGCGGGTCTGCATGCCAGTATCGACGATGCACCAGCCCTCGCCGTCCTCGATGGCCCAGACATTGATGAACTGCAGCGCCCCGCCCAGCGGCATGCGGAACCACTTGACGCCGGGCGCGACATCGACCGCCTCGCCTGTCCCGGGGGCGGGCCCGGTCTCGAAGGGGTAGTCGAGTTTCGGCCGCCGAACCTCGGTCGCCGTCTCCTCAATGCCGTCCCGCAACTTGCTGCACTCCCGATGAACCGGGCCATCATCGGCTGTTCAGCCCCGCGCCGCAATTCCGCCAGTCGGTTGCGTGATCTTGACCCTCGAAAAAAGCGCGCGTTTAAGTCCGCGCGAGGATTCTGCCAGGAGTTGGACAATGAAGATCATCAGGATCGGCCTGGCGGCCGTTCTAGCGCTTGTCGTGATGGCGCCCGCGTCGGCGGCGTTCGCGGCGAAGAAGCCGACGGCCCCGGCCGACGGCATCGACCCCAAGTACCGCGAGAAGGGCATGACCGACACGCCGGCGCTCGTCACGGCGGCGGGTCTGGCCTGCACCGTCTCCGATGCCCGCTGGATCGGCGAGGACAAGAAGTCCGGCCAGAGCTACTACGAAGTGGCCTGCAACCCGGGTCTGGGCGGCGTGCTGGTCGCCAAGAAGGATGACCCCAAGCCCGCCTACTACCCCTGCATCGAGACGGGCAAGCCCGGCCCGGACGGCAAGCCCGGCTCGCTGGCCTGCAAACTGGCCGCCAACGCCGATCCGATCCAGGCGCTCGCGCCGTTCGTCGCCAAGTCGGGCGTCACCTGCGCCGTCGACAAGGCCCGTTCCATCGGCGCCAGCACCAGGAACACCTTCTTTGAAGTGTCCTGCCAGGGCGGCTACGGCTTCATCCTGGTGGCCTCGTATCCGGCCGACGCCAACGCCGAGGTCAAGGCCAACACGTGCCTCGCCTACGAAGCCGGCGGCAACCTGTTCTGCGAGCTGACCAGCCGCGAATCCCAGCTGGCCATGGTCGACACCCTGGCCGCCGCGTCGGGCAAGAACTGCGTCGTGAAGGACAAGCGCTACATCCTCGCCTCCACCACCGGCTCCCTCTACTTCGAGGTCGCCTGCGCGGACGGCAAGGGCTACGTGCTGGAGCGCGCCTCCAACGGTTCGCTGGCCCGCGCCATCGACTGCGCCAACGCCCCGGGCGGGGCCGAATGCACCCTGACCGACGCCCGTCAGGCCCAGACCGAACAGGCCGGCCTCTACAGCCGCCTGGCCGGCAAGGCCGGCTTCCCCTGCAATGTCGAGAAGTACGCCCTGTTCCCGACCCGCGTGGCCCGCCAGGAAGTGGTCGAGCTGAAGTGCTCGGACCGGCCGGACGGCGCCGTGGCGGTGTTCGACGCCGAAGGTCCCGGCCGCGTCTACAACTGCATCCTCGCCGAGGTGCAGGGCTACCGCTGCACCTTCTCGCCGAAGGAAGCGGCCATGCCCAAGCTGAGCGCGGACCTCAAGGGTCTGGGCAAGGGCTCCTGCGTGGTGTCCGACGCCCGGGTGATCGGCAAGAGCGACGCCGGCGACGGCTACGTCGAGGTTGCCTGCGCCGACGGCCTGCCGGGCTGGGTGATGGTCTATCCGACCAGCACCAACTCACCGAAGGAAGTGCTGAGCTGCCGCCAGGCGTCCAGCGTCGGCGGCGGCTGCAAGCTGGCCACCAACAAGACCAGCGGCTGATCGCTGGCCTGACCCGAAACAGAAGAGCCCGCCGGAGCGATCCGGCGGGCTTTTTCTTTGTGGACAGGGACAGACACCGGAGGTGTCTGTCCCTCAGTCAGAGCGCCGCCTCAATGAAGCGGGGGCCCTTGCCGGTCATCGCCCGCTCCATCGCCGCGTCGAACTCCTCGACGGTCGAGCATCGCTCGGCGGGCAAACCCAGGCCGCCGGCGAGGCTGACCCAGTCGATGCGCGGGTCGCCCAGGTCGAGCAGCTTCCTGGCCGCCGGTCCGGGGTTGCCGGCGCCGGTGCGGCCCATCTCGATGCCAAGGATGCGGTAGACGTGGTTGGCGAAGACCACCACGGTCACGTCCAGCTGCTCGCGGGCGATCGTCCACAGGCCCTGCACCGTGTACATCGCCGCCCCGTCGCCGTTCAGGCTCAGCACCTTGCGGTCGGGACAGGCCACCGCCGCCCCGATGGCCAGCGGAATGCCCTGGCCGATGGCCCCGCCGGTCAGCATCAGCCAGTCGTGCGGCCGGGCCGTCTTCGTCGACTGGTAGATCGGCAGTCCGGCGGTCACCGCGTCGTCACTGACGATGGCGTTGTCCGGCATGTGCCGGGCGATGGAGGCGCCGAGCGTATAGGGGTTCTGCGCGCCGATGGGCATGTCGGGCAGCTTCAGCGGCTCGACCGGCGCGGCTTCGGGCGCGCCCAGAGCGTCGGCCAAGGCCTGCAGGGCGGCGGGGCCGTCGGCGTCGCGGCCGCACAGGCTGGCGGTCTCGCAGCCCTCGGGAACCAGCAGGCTGGGCCGGTCGGGATAGGCGAAGAAGGCCACCGGCTCGGTGGTCTCGACCAGCACCATCAGGTCGACGCCCTCGAGGTCGGCCAGGGCCATCTCGCCGAAATACATCATCTTGTCGGGCGCGAACCGGCCGGCGCCGCGGGCCAGGCGGGCGACGAAGGTGTCGGTCAGCACCCGCACGCCGGTGGCGGCGATCCGCCCGGCCTGGCGCACCCCCGCGTCGAGGCAGGTGCGGCCGCCCATCAGGATCACCGGCTTCTTCGCCGCCCTGATGCGGGCGGCGATGGCGGCGGCCTTGTCGGCCGAAACATGTGCGCGGGGCGCGGGCGCCAGCACCGGCCCCTTCACGGTCGTCTCGGTCCAGGCGCTGTCGGCCGGCAGGATCAGGCTGGCGCAGCCGCCGGGGGCGCCGAAGCTGGCCCGCACCGCCTCGGCGGCCAGCGGCCCGACGTCATCGGCGCTCTCGGCCGACTTGACCCAGAGCGAGTTGGGCGCGGCCCAGCCGGCGATGTCGGAGTTCAGCGGCGCGTCGTACTGGCGGTGATAGGTAGCGTGGTCGCCGATGACGTTGACCAGCGGCGTGCCGGCGCGCCGGGCGTTGTGCAGGTTGGCCCCGCCGTTGGCGTAGCCGGCGCCCAGGTGCAGCAGGGTACAGGCGGGCCTGCCGGCCATCCGGCCGTAGCCGTCCGCCGCCCCGGTCGCCACGCCCTCGAACAGGCACAGCACCGACCGCATGCGCGGCTCGCGGTCCAGCGCCGAGACAAACTGCATCTCGCTGGTGCCCGGATTGGCGAAACAGGCGGTGACGCCGTTGTCGGCGAGGGTGGTGATCAGGGCGTCGGCGCCGTTCATGGTCTTCTCCGGTGCGGGTCTTGCCCATCTCATTCCAACATTTCGCGGCCCGCGCCAACGGGCGTCGGGTCAGGTCGCCGACGCGAGGATCTTGCCCGGGTTCAGAATGCCCGCCGGATCCAGCGCCTGTTTCAGCCGGGCCATCAGCCTGAGCTCCTCCGGCGAACGGGACAGGGGCAGCCATTCGCGCTTGGAAAGGCCGATCCCGTGCTCGGCCGAAATCGACCCGCCGACCACCTGCAGCGGGCGGTAAACAATCTCCTCGATGGCATGCCGACCGGCCAGACCGTCTTCCGGCGACACCCGTACGATGATGTGCAGATTGCCGTCGCCGAGGTGGCCGAAGACCTGCGGCGGACCCAGGTCCGGCCGGCGGCCGGTCAACGCGGCGCTGACGTCGTCGACATAGGCTTCCATGGCGGTGATCGGCAGACTGACGTCGAAGGCGATGATCGGCCCGTCGCGGGCCGTCTGGCCGACGTCGTCGCGCAGGGCCCAGAGGGCGGCCCGTTCAGCGCCGGAGCGGGCGATGGCGGCGTCGGCGATGTCGCCGTCCTCCAGCGCCTCGGCCAGCGCCGCCTCGAAGCGGGCCGCGTCACCCTCGACGTCGCCGCCCAGGCTCTCGACGAGGACATAGAAGGGATGCGGCCCCGCCAACGGCGGCCGCCCGCGCGCCGGCGGGGCGGTGACCAGGTCATGGAAGCCGGCCCACATCACCTCGAAGGCCGACATCATGCCGCCGAGCCGCCGCTCCAGCCGCCGCAGCAGCCGGGCGACGCCGTCGAAACTGTCGACCCCGACGAAGGCCACGTCGTGGCTGGCGGGGGCCGGCCGCAGCCGCAACACCACCCGCGTCACGACGCCCAGGGTGCCCTCGGACCCGATGAACAGCTGCTTGAGATCGTAGCCGGTGTTGTTCTTCATCAGCGGATTCATCGCCGACACCACCGTTCCGTCCGCCAGCACCGCCTCCAGCCCGAGCACCAGCTCGCGGGTCATGCCGTAGCGAAGCACCCGGTTGCCGCCGGCGTTGGTCGACAGGTTGCCGCCGATCGTCGCCGACCCCCGCGCGCCCAAGTCCAGGGGCAGGAACAGGTCCGCCGCCTCCGCCGCCTCGCAGGCGGTCTGCAGGATGCAGCCGGCCTGCACGGTCATGGTTCCGGCCATGGCGTCGATCGCCTCGACAGCCGCCATCCGTTCCAACGAGAGCGCCAGGCTTGCGTCGGCCAGGCAGCCGTCGACCAGGCCGGTGCAGCCGCCCCAGGGGACCACCGCCACGCCCGCCGCGCTGGCCAGTCGCAAAATGGCCGACACTTCCCCGGTCGAGACCGGCCGCAGGATCGCCAGCGGCTGACCGAGGCGCGTCCAGGGACCGCGAGGGTGCTCGGCGGCGTCGGCGCCGGTCAGTACGCCGCCCGGGGCGAGCCTGGCCCGCAGAGTCTTGATCAGTCGGTCCATGCGACCCTCCCGGAGAGCTTCGTGGGCGAGAATGGCGCGGTCGGGCCGCGACCGTATTGATCCAGGCCAATCCCGCGGCCGTCCGGGGCTTTTTTCCCGCCGGTAAAGCGGGCATTCAGGCGCAGGGACGCGGGGGAACGGACATGACATTGCGCGAGAGAGCAGCCCGTTGGGCGCTGATCGCCTCGATCATCGGCGGGGTCAGCTATGTCGCCGCCTGGCAGCTGCATCTGCCCCTGGCGCTGGACCTGGCCTGGAAGGGGACCGGCGTCGGCCTGCTGGCGGTCCATGCGGCGCTGAGGGCCCGCGGCCCGGACGGCTGGCTGCTGACCGCGGTGATGACCTTCGGCGTGCTGGGCGACGTGCTGCTGGGGGTCAACTTCATCGTCGGTGCCCTGGCCTTTCTGGCCGGCCACCTGGTCGCCATCGGCCTCTATCTGCACAACCGGCGCCGGACGGTCCTGCGCAGCCAGCTGGCGTTGGCCGTGGTGCTGGTCCCGGCGACGGTGGTCATCGCCTTCCTGCTGCCGGCCGACCGCGCCGCGGCGCCGGGCGTGGCCTTTTACAGCCTGGGCCTGGCGCTGATGGCCGCGACGGCCTGGACCAGCCGGTTTCCGCGCTTCCGGGTCGGCATCGGGGCGATGATGTTCCTGGTCAGCGACCTGCTGATTTTCGCGCGAATGGGTCCATTGCCGGACAATCTGCCAGTCGGGTTGGCGGTGTGGGGGCTGTACTACTTCGGCCAGCTGCTGATCTGCCTGGGCGTGGCCGGGGCGCTGGAGCACTGGCGGCAGACCCAACGCCTGTCATCCCGGCCGTAGCGTAGCGAAGAGCCGGGACCCAGATTGAATCCAGGCTGAATCTGGGTCCCGGATAGCCGCTGCGCGGCTTCCGGGATGACAGTGTGAGTTAGAACGTCAAAATGTCCGCACCCGGCGTCTCAGCGAACAGCCGCGCCAGTTCGGCCGGCCGGCGGTCCCTGGCCATCGCCTGGTTGATGTAGCCCTTGTCGGTCAGTTCGCCGCTGGCGGCGTCGGGGGCGTCTTCCAGGATCAGCGCCCGCCAGATCTTCCCGCCGCCGCCCCTGGCCGCCGCGTTCATTCTCGCCAGGCCGGAGCGGATCGCCTCGCGCACTTCGGCTGGATCGGGATGACGGGCGTTGAACGACGGGTCGAGGAACAGCATCAGCCCCACGCCGTCCTGCCCCTCGCCGCAGACCACCGCGTCCAGCGCCGCGCCGCCGATGGCCGAGACCGCCGCCACCCGCAGGGCGCCGGCCGCCACGAAGGTGCCGCTGGCCAGCTTGAAGTTTTCCACCAGCCGCCCGTCGAACATCAGGCCCGCTTCGGGGTCCGCCGGGTCGATGGCCCGCGCCGCATCGCCCAGTCGATAGAAGCCCTCCTCGTCGAAGGCCTCCGCCGACAGCGCCGGTTCGCCCAGGTAGCCGGGCGAGATCTGCGGACCCTTGACCCGGATCTCGAACTTCTCCCCGGCCGGCACCAGCTTCACCGCCGTGCCCGGCACCGGCAGGCCGATCATGCCCGAGCGGGCGTTCAGCCAGTGGATGTTGCAGGCGGTCGGGCCGGTCTCGGTCGAGCCGTAGCCGGTGGCGAAGCTGACCCGCTCGCCGATGGTCTTGATGGCCACCGCCTGCACCCGGTCGAGGATGCTCTGGGCCATCGCGGCGCCGCCGTACTGCAGCACCCGCACGCGCTTGAAGAAGGTCCGCGCCAGGGCGTCGTCCTTCTCCAGGGCGCTGGCGAACAGGCCCCAGCCGGCCGGGACCATGTTGTGATAGGTCGGCGAGACTTCCGACAGGTTGCGGATCGTCTCGGCGAAGCGGGCGGCCGTCGGCTGGCCGGCGTCGATGTACAGGGTCCCGCCCCGGTGCAGCACCATGTGCAGGATGGCGTTGGCGCCCAGGCTGTGGCTCCAGGGCGCGGCATTAACCACCACCGGCGGGTCGGGGTCGTCGAAACAGGCGGTGATCTGGGCGGCGTTAGTGGCGATGTTCCGGTGCAGGCAGATGACCGCCTTGGGCCGCCCGGTCGAGCCTGAGGTCAGCAGCAGCTTGGCCGTGTCGTCCGGCTGGGCGACGAAGGGCGCGGGCGCCGAGGCCAGCAGGCTGTCGAAGGCAATGTCGCCCGGCCGCGCGTTGGCGCTGGCGATGACCGGCAGGCCGCGGATGAAGTCCGCCTCCAGCGCGCCGGCGAAGGCAGCCGCATCGTCGGCATAGACGGCGTCGGGCTTCAGCACCCCGCAGGCATAGGCCAGCCGCGACAGGTCCGCGCCGGCCAGGCCGTACTGCGGCGACACTGGCGCCACCGCGACGCCCAGGGCCATGGCGGCATAGGAGATCAGCGCGTGGTCGATGCCGTTGCGCGCCAGGATCAGCAGGCAGTCGCCGCGCTTCAGGCCCCTGCCCGCCAGGCCGCCGGCCAGGGCCGCGACCATCGGCAGGGCCTGGCGATAGGTCACCTCGCGCCAGCCCTCCCCGGCTCGCTCGGCCAGCCAGACGCGCTCGGGAGCCTGCGCCGCCCAGTGGACCAGGGCGCCGTGCATCGTCTCGAAGGCCGCGACCACCGGCGTGGGATTGGCCAGCACCAGCGACCCGTCGGTGCGGCGCTGGACGTCCAGCCGGCGCGGCGCATAGCGGGCGTCGCGGAAGGGGGCGGTGGAAAGGGAGGTGTCGCCGTTCATCTGCGGCTTATCAGGCGCCGGCCCCCGGGAGATCAATCCTCCCCGCCTCGTGGTTTTCAACGAACGCGGTTCGGTCTAGCTTGCGATCGCTCCGAGGGCGGATGATGACCGCGAGAGTCTCCAGCGTTCTTGCTCTGTCGATCGCGGTCTGGCTTGGCCTGACCGGGGACGCCCGCGTGCAGCCTCATGATCCGATCGTCGCCGCCGTGGACGCCGCCGAGGACCTGGTGGCCAGTCTCTGCAACGACGCCTGGTCCGCGCGGGACGACAAGGCGCTGGACGCCATTCGGCGGAGGCTGGACGCCGGCAAGGGATATTCCAGCGAGCGCCTGACCACGGCCAGACTCGATCTGGGCGCCCATACCGCGAAGGTCCAGAAGGCCGAATTGGAGCGGGATACGCTGGAAAGCAAGCTGACCGGCCTGAAGACCAGGCGGCGGGACGTGCTGGCGGAGATCACCAGGGTCGAGGCGGCGCGCAAGGAGATCGACGCGGTCGTGAACCCGTATTCCAACGACCTCGCGATCCTCAAGGCGGCGAAACTCAATCCCTCGGACTTCCTCGTTGATGGCGCCTACGATGGCCGCAGGCATCGCCGGACAGGCTTCTCCGGTTGGCTTCAACGCGTTGTTGGCGGCGACCGCAGCGCGACCATGTCGCCCAACAACGCCCCCATCGTGGACATGGTGAAGGTCGCGGTGCGGATGATCGAAGCGTTCGGCAACATCCGCGCCCACTTCCCCGGCGAGGGGCTGTCGGACTGGCGCGACAACGGCATGATCGACCGTGTGGTGGTCGATGCCCGAGCGACCCTGATGAACAATCTGATTTCCTACCTGTCGAGCAAGGGCGTCGATGCCGCCGCCGCGGAGCCGGGGGCGAAGTCCCAAGGCCTCAACGCCAACGAGTTGGACGCACTCAGAAAGGGCGAGAAGGATCTCGTCAATCTCAGGGTCGATATCGCCGGGCTCATCCGAGACCGACTGGAGCTCGAGCGCGATGTGCGGGTGTCCGGCAACCTCAACGCCCTGATGGCCGAGGCGGACCAGCGGGTGACCGCCTGCATCGCCGCCCAGCGGGAGGCCCTCGGCCTCGGCGGCGGCAGCGGCGGGAAGCCGAAGGGCGGCCGCCCGGCGACCGACGGCGCCGTCGCGCCGGCGACACCGCCCGACGGCTCCACTGGCGACAACAGCCTCGATGGCGTTCTGATCTATTCCTGCGCCGGCCAGGACGATCAGGCCACACGCATTCGCCTGACCCGGGGCGGGCCCGAACGCAGCCGGTTCACCATCCGCAAGGGACCCTCCGGCGGCAGCGAGTCCTATGGCGGTGAGTTCGTGCAGATGGACGACCAGCTGGCTGGCCTGGCCGCCGGCGGCACAGGTCCGGGCGACGGCGACATCCCGAAAATCTATGTCGGCGCGGTGGCGTTGCGGGCCGATGGCCGGATGACCGAAGCCGAGGGACTGTTCTGCCAGAACACCGGCCCGACGGCCGTCCAGGGCGGGCTGGAATGCCGGGGTGTCTGGTGGGCGCCGGCGCCGCCGGGGTCGGACCGCCCGCCCGGCCGGTTCCCGAAGACCGCCAGCTGCGACAACCCCTTCGGGGGGACGACCCGATGATCCCGCTGCGCGTCATGCTGATCCCCGCGCTCGCCCTGTCCCTGCTGGCCTGCAAGCCGCCGCCGGACAGGGTGGCTGAACTGCCGGGCGGTGAGCGGCTGCGGTCCGCCATCCAACGGGCGGGCCTGGCCACCGAACTGGCCCACGCGAACGAACTCCTGGCGGAGTCGCTCGGCAAGGACCCGCCGGACGATTTCCTCCGCGCGCGAGCCTACCGGTTCGTCACGGCCGGCGTGACGAACCGCGACCTCGACGCCCTGCGCCGCGAGGCTCGCGAGAACGCCGCCGCCTATTTCGCCGGCATTGAGGGGCGGTTCGCCAGAGCTGCCTGGCCCGTCGACCAAACGCCGGCGTGGTACGATCTGCGCGCCCGCAACGCCCTGGCCGATGTGCGGATCCAGTTCGACATTGCCCTGGCTTCCGGCGGCGATGTGATCGGTCCGGTGCGCATGGCGCAGCGAATCGACGGCTGGACTCGCGGCCAGGCGAGTTCGGGTCCCCTGCTTGGAAGCGGTCCCGTTGAACTGGCGATGGCCGCCGCGATCCAGCAGGCGGTCAAGGACCGGCCCCTGGCCCAGCCGACGCGGCCCACGGGTCAGCCCGGCCGCGACCAGCCGGTCAATGCCGGCTACGGCGCCCTTGCGCCGCAATAGAGTTCAGGAACCGAGCGTCTCGTGGAACCGCACCGGCTTGCCCTGCCCATGCGCCACGATCTCGTCATCGCGCATCACGGTGATCCCGCGGATGATGGTCGCTACCGGCCAGCCCTTCGCCTCGAAACCGTCGAACGGGGTCCAGCCGACCCGGCTGGCCATGTCGGCGTGGCGGATGGTGCGGCGGGCCTTGAGGTCGACGATGGTCAGGTCGGCGTCGAAGCCCTCGGCGATGCGGCCCTTGTCGGCCAGGCCGAAGATGCGGTTCGGACCATGGCTGGTCAGGTCGACCAGCCGCTCCAGCGTCAGCCGGCCCTCGGCCACATGGGTCAGCATGACCGGCAGCAGGGTCTGGACCCCCGGCATGCCCGACGGCGAGGCCGGATAGGGCCGGGCCTTCTCCTCAGCTGTGTGCGGCGCGTGATCCGAGCCCAGCACGTCGGCGACGCCGGTGGCGACGCCGCTCCACAGGGCCTGGCGGTGGGCCGCATCGCGGATCGGCGGGTTCATCTGGGCGTAGCCCTTCAGCCGCTCATAGGCCTCGGGACCAGCCAGGGTCAGGTGCTGGGGTGTGACCTCGACGCTGGCCACGTCCTTGTTCAGGGCCAGGAAGGCGATTTCCTCGGCGGTGGTCACGTGCAGCACATGGATGCGCTTGCCCAGTTTCTGGGCCAGGGCGACCAGCCGGCGGGTCGAGCGGATGGCGCTCTCGGCGTCGCGGACCTCCGGGTGGCTGGTCCAGTCGCCGGTGCGGGCCAGGGGGCGGCGGTCGGCCAGGCGGTATTCGTCCTCGGAGTGGAAGGCGGCCCGGCGGTTGATGTGCCGAAGCACCTGCTCAACGCCCTCGTCGTCCTGCACCAGCAGGGTGCCGGTCGAGGCGCCCATGAACACCTTGATGCCGCAGCAGCCCGGCAGCCGCTCCAGCTCGCCGAGGAAGCGGGCGTTCTCGTGGGTGCCGCCGACGTAGAAGGCATGGTCGCAGCTCATTCGGCCGGCGGCCCGCTTCAGCTTGTCGGCCAGGGCGTCGGGTTCGGTGGTGGTCGGCTCGGTGTTGGGCATCTCGAAGACGGCGGTGACCCCGCCCAGCACGGCGGCGTTGGCCCCGGTCTCCAGGTCTTCCTTCCATTCGAGGCCCGGCTCGCGGAAGTGGACCTGGCTGTCGATGACGCCGGGCATGACGGTCAGGCCCGTGGCGTCGAAGGTCTCGCCGGCCGAGGCCTGCGACAGGTCGCCGACGAAGGCGAACTTGCCATTGCGGATGCCAATGTCAGTCACCGCGCGACCGGCGTGGTTCACCACCTCGCCGCCGCGGATGATCAGGTCATAGGTCTGGGTCATGGGGCTCTCCGCGCGGGCTGAGGCGTTCTAGCATCCCTTAATCCTCTCCGCGAAGCGGGGAGGGGGACCATGCGAAGCATGGTGGAGGGGCAGCGCAGAGGTTGCTGAAAAATCCTGAAAACGACTGTCGGCCGAACCCGGCATTGCGGTTATGCCTGCCGCTACCGCGCTGCCCCTCCACCGCCTCCGGCGGTCCCCCTCCCCGCTCCGCGGAGAGGATTCAGGCTGTGGCCGCCAGCAGCTCACGCGCCGCTTCTACGACCGTGTCCACGGGCAGGTCCATCATGTGGCCAATGGTCTGGTTGAGGCCGGGGTCGATGGCGCGGAACTGCTCGAACTCGCGCGGTCCCCGGACCACGCGGGTATCGGGACCCCACGGGGCGTAGCGCCGGTCGTCCGAGGGGCCGAACAGGCCGATGGTCGGGATCCCGGCCGCCGCGGCCAGGTGCATCAGGCCGGAGTCGTTGCCGACGAACAGCCGCGCCCGCTTCAGCGCCGCATAGGCCGTCAAGAGGTCGACCTGGCCGGTCAGGTCGATGAGCCGGTCCCGCGGCAGGGTGCGCGCCAGCGGCTCGACATAGCGGGCGTCGTCCGGCCCGCCGAGGATCATCAGCCGTCCGCCGGCCATCGGGCCGTCCGCGTCGAGCAGCTCGATGGCCACCCGGGCGAAGCGCTCGATCGGCCAGGTCTTGCCCAACCAGTTGGCCGCCGGGCCCATGGCCAGGATCGGACCGCCCTCCCCGACCAGCTCGGCGGCCCGGGTCTCGATCTCGTCAGAGGTATAGAGGAAGGGCGCGGGCGGATCGTCCTCGAGGGTCAGCAGGCGCGCGGCCTCGATCACCTTGTGCACCGGCTCGCCGTGGTTCTTCCGGTGCACGGACCGGCGGTCGCGGCGCAGGAAGCCGGCGATGGCCGAGCCACGCATGTCGACGACCAGGCTCCAGTGCTTGCCGCGGACCTTGTTCCACAAGGAAATCCAGTGACCGGATCCCTTCTTTTTCTCCATCACGATCAGGGCGTCGAGGCCCGGAACCTCGGTGAACAGCGGTGCGGCGGCCGGCCCGACGACGATGGTGAAGCGGGCGCCCGGCGCCTCGTCGGCGAGTTTCCTGATCAGGCCGGACGCCAGAACCGCGTCGCCAATCCGGCTGGGACCGATGAAGAGAATCGGGAAGGGCTTGACCGCCATTCGCGGACCTTAGACTGCACGGCACTGGCGTTACAGGGCGCGAAAGGCCACATCAGGAAGATGAACAAAGCGCCGACCTACGCCGTGCTGCGGGACCGGGCCGTGGTTTCCGTCTCAGGGCCCGACTGGCGGTCCTTCCTGCAGGGGCTGCTGACCCAGGACGTCGACACCCTGGCGCCCGGCGAGCTGCGCTTCGGCGCCCTGCTTTCGCCCCAGGGGCGGCTGCTGTTTGACCTGTTCATCCTCGGCCGCGAGGACGGCTGCTGGCTGGACGTGGCGGCCAGCGGGCGCGAGGCGCTGATCGCGCGGCTGTCGATCTACCGCCTGCGGGCCAAGGTCGAGATCGCGGCCGTGGCGGCGCCGGTGATCGCGGTGTTTCCATTGCCCCAGGCGGAAGAGGGCTTCGCCATCGACCCGCGCCTGCCGGCGCTGGGCCTGCGCGGCTATGGCCCCGTGGAGCCGCCGGGACTGCGCGCCGACGAGGCCGCTTATGAAGCCCACCGGCTGGCGCTGGGCGTCCCCGCTTCCGCCGATCTGGGCGACGACAGGACCTTTCCCATCGAGGCCAACTTCGACCTGCTGAACG
Organism: Caulobacter sp.; assembly: GCA_030678995.1. Taxonomy (GTDB): domain Bacteria; phylum Pseudomonadota; class Alphaproteobacteria; order Caulobacterales; family Caulobacteraceae; genus Caulobacter. The sequence goes on along the minus strand of JAUXTQ010000064.1, from coordinate 6,181 downwards.
GCATCGACTTCCAGAAGGGCTGTTTCGTCGGCCAGGAGACCACCAGCCGCATGAAGCGGCGCGGCCAGATCAAGAGCCGCATGCTGCCGATCACCTTCGCCGGACCGCCGCCGGCCTTCGGAACCGAGGTGCTGGCGGGCGACCTGCGCGCCGGCCAGGTGCTGTCAGGGCAGGACGGCCGAGCCATGGCTCTTCTCCGCCTCGACCGTATCGAGGGCAAGGCGCTGAGCGTCGAGGGCCGGATGGCGAGGGTCGGGACGTCGGGCTGGCTGTCGCCCTGACCCGCGCCAGGGCTGGATTAAATTGGGGCTCCGGCCGGTTCGCGGCTATGGTCCTGATCTTGGGGCGGCTCCCGGGAGTTGGCGATGTTGATGCTGTTGTTGGCGCTGGCTGAAGCCCCCCCCGCCGAGGGCGCCAAGGCGGACTTCCAAGGCTGCGAAATGACCGCCAGCGGCTGGGTCTGCTACTACAAGATGCCGCCGGTCACGCTCAGGGGCGATCCCAACGCGCCGGCGATCACCCTCGGCCCGCCACCGCTGATCGTGCAGCCCGTCATCAGCGAGACCGGTCAGGCGGAGGCGGCCCGCCGCGCCAGACTGATCGCCCGCTGCGCCGACGCCGGCTGGGTGTCCCTCTGCCTGCCCGGCGAGCGCCGGGAGGCCAGGCAGCTGCGTCAACAGGCCGAGGCTGCGGCGGCGCTGAACTCCCGCGTCACCGGTCTCCTTGGCGAGAAGAAGTGCGATGAGGCGGTCAAGGCCGCCCTCGACGGCGGCGACCTGGCCCTGGCGGGTAAAGCGCGGGCGTTCTGCAAGCCCTGACTGCGGCGCGGCCTCCAAACGAAATCGGCCGGGCTTTGGGCCCGGCCGATCCGTTTTCGGTGTCTGGCGCTTTAGGGGTGTGGCGCCGGGGTGCAAACCTCGCCCGGATCGCACGCTTCGAAGTGAACTTCCGGGGGCTCAACCGTAACCGTCGAGGGCCGGACGTAGACGTCGGGGCGCGCCAGATAGATCTGCGGAGCCATGACCCGAATGGGCGGCGCATCCACATAGACCGGCGGGGCCTGGATGTTGATCCGGCCACCCGGAATCACGATCGGCGCGCCGATCACCCGCACGCCCGGCCCCCGCACGGTCACGATCGACGGCGGTGGAATCGGGCCATAGAAGGTGACCGTCCGCGTGCACAGACAGTCATCGGCCGGCGGCGGCCCGGGCGGGCCGTAGGGGTCGTGCGCATAGGCGCCGCCGGCCGAGGCCAGCAGCGCAAAGACGCCCCCGAGCATGATTTTCTTCACAGCAGATCCCCATCCTCTGAGAGCCGAAGCTCTCCCTGCGTCGCCGCCTCCTCGTGAAGCCGGCGGGTCGGCCAGCGCTGGCGCGATCACATTAACCATATCGAACACCGTTCTCCGCGCAACGGCTCGCAAACCCATTTCGACTTATCGGGCCGGCAAGTTCGCCCCGGACGAGAACCTTTCGCGTATCACGGGAACCATCGAGCGCTCCCCCGTCCAGGTGAGTCTCCCGCGCCGGCGCGCCGACGGGATGCACCCTCGCCGACGGGTCGGCGCTGTTCAGCAACGCCGTCTTCGCGGCGCCGATGACCTAGTCGGGAGAGCCCCAGGGATAGGGCACGCCGAGCGCGCGAAGGGTGTCCTTGTTCCAGCCCGGACGCAGGCGATTGTCGGCCTGGAAGCGGGCGAGGCCACGCTCGGTCTCGCCGTTGGCGAAGCCGCTGGCCGGTCCGCGGTAGTAGCCCTTGCCCGCCAGCGCCGTCTGCACGGCCCGCACGAGGTTGGGGCTGGTGATGACGCGGATGTCGGTCGGAGGTCCGGCCGGGCCGCTCGCGTAGATGTAGCCCGCCGGAGCTGGCCAGGCGGGTCCGCCGGTCGCACAGGGAATCTCGCGCCATTCGAAGCTGCCAGGCCGGATCAGCACGCCGTTCTGATACATCGGCTGGATCAGGACCTTTTCATAACAGGCGCCAGGGCGGGGGTTGGGCGGGCAGTCAAGGCCGTCACCGGCCATCGCCGCCCCGGCGATGATCGTCGCCAGCGCCGCGCCGATCCCGATCCTGGTGACGACGTCCGGATGTCCGCTCATGTGAAGTCCCACGCCCGCCTGGCGATAACCATAATCATAGAACGGGGGTTTGTCGGCGCCCGCGCGAAGATTCTGCGGCGAGGGGAACTTGGGCGGCTCCGGCGCGCGGCGCGACCGTGCTAGGAAACGGCATGGATCCCGCCCTGACTCGCTGCGCCTGGCCCGGCGCCACTGACGCCCTCTACCTCGCCTACCACGACGAGGAATGGGGCGTGCCGGAGTACGATTCCCGCGCCCTGTGGGAGAAGCTGGTGCTGGACGGATTCCAGGCGGGGCTGGCCTGGATCACCATCCTGCGCAAGCGCGAGGCCTTCCGCGCGGCGTTCGAGGGCTTCGATCCTGAGAAGGTCGCCCGCTACGGCGAGACGGACAGGGCGCGGCTGATGGCCGACGCCGGCATCGTCCGCTCCAACGCCAAGATCGACGCGGCCATCGGCGGGGCGAGGCTCTTCCTGGAGATGCGCGACCGGGGCGAGGACTTCTCGCAATTCCTGTGGGACTTCGTCGGCGGCCAGCCGATCCACAACGCCTGGCCCGACATGGCGTCGGTGCCGGTGAAGACCCCCGAAGCCGAAGCGATGGCCAAAGCCCTCAAGCAGAAGGGCTTCAAGTTCGTCGGCCCGGTGATCGTCTACGCCTTCATGCAGGCCACGGGCATGGTCAACGATCACGCCACGACCTGCTTCCGTCATGGCCCCGTGTCGACGATGGCCCGCTGATGCCCGACTTCGCGCTCGAGGCGGCCTGCGAGGGGCCGGTCTGCGGCGTGGACGAGGCGGGACGAGGGCCGTGGGCGGGACCAGTCTCGGCGGCGGCGGTGATCCTCGACCCGGCCACGGCGCCCAAGGGCCTGGATGACTCCAAGAAACTGACCCACCTGCGGCGCGAGGCGCTGGAGGGCGAGATCAAGGACCGCGCCCTCGCCTGGTGCGTGGCCTTCGCCACCGTCGAGGAAATCGACAGCCTGAACATCCTGCAGGCCACCGGCCTCGCCATGCGGCGCGCCGTCGAGGGCCTGGCGGTGACGCCTCGGGTGGCGCTGGTGGACGGAAACTACCGGTTCAGACTGCCCTGCGAGATCCGGACAGTGGTGAAAGGGGACAGCCTCAGCGCCTCGATCGCCGCCGCCTCGATCCTGGCCAAGACGGCGCGGGACCGGCTGATGGTCGAGATGGACGCCGTCCACCCCGGCTACGGCTTCGCCGGCCACAAGGGCTATCACGCGCCGGTCCATGTGGAGGCGCTGAAGACGCTGGGCCCCAGCCCGATCCACCGGATGACCTGGGCGCCGATCAGGGAATTGCTGGACGGGACTTGAGCGCAACGACAGCGCCCCCATGTTCGATCGCGCGGGCATTGGCCTTGCGGAGACCAGACCATGTTCGCCATCGCCCTTTGTGGCGTCCTCGTCCTCTGGCTTTCCGGCAAGGTCCGGACACCGACCGGACGATCCTTGCTCGATCAATGGGCGAATCAGCTGTCGACCGTGTCCGTGAGCCGGGTGCTGGCGATCGCGGCGACCCTGGTTATCATCGCCCTGGTGGCCCTCGCCGGGACCGGCGAATTGCCACTGCTGCTGACCATCGACCTGACAGGCCTGCTGGACATCCTGTTCGCTGTCTGGCTGGCCGCCTCCAGCCGGCGGATCGGAGCTGTCGGCGCCTGCGTCCAGAAGAGTCTCCGCCAGGCTGTAGAGGTGTCCGTCAGGCCGCTCGCCCGGCGAACCGACCGCGCCAAAGACCGGTCACCGCCTTCAGAGGCCGCCTTGCCCCCGGCGAATGACGACGCTGAAGAAGACCCGGCCGAACACCTTGAAGCCGCCTAGATCCCCATCTGCCTTGCCGCCAGATCCCGCATGATCTCCTCGCTGCCGCCACCGATCGCGTTGACCCGGACCTCGCGGTAGATCCGCTCGACCCGGCTGCCGCGCATGTAGCCCGTGCCGCCCATCACCTGCATGGCTTCGCGGGCGCAGTATTCCATGGTTTCGGTGGCCTGGACCTTGAGCAGGGCGATCTCGGCGATCGGCGACTCGCCGTTCTGGATGCGCCAGGCCAGCATCTCCAGCCACGACTGGGTGGCGTTGATGCGCTTGTACATGTCGGCCAGCTTGTGGCGGATCACCTGGTGGTCGGCGAGCCGTTTCCCGAACGTCCTGCGCTCGCGGGCCCAGTCGATGGCGTCCTCGAGGCAGACCCGCGAGAAGCCGATCGCCCCGGCGCTCATGCCGATCCGCTCGCCGTTGAAGTTCTGCATGATGCCGGAAAAGCCCATGTTCTCCTGGCCGATCAGGTTCTCGACGGGCACCCGCACGTCGTCGAAGAACAGCGCCGCGGTGTCGGACGCCCACCAGCCCTGCTTCTTCAGCGGGGTGCGGGAAAACCCCTCCCGCTCCCGCTCGATCAGCAGCAGGGAGACGCCGCCCGCGCCCTCCCCGCCGGTGCGCACGGCCACGGTGTAGTAGTCCGCCCGCATGCCGCTGGTGATGAACATCTTGGAGCCGTTGACCACATACTCGTCGCCCTCGCGGCGGGCGGTGGTCTTGAGGTTGGCCACGTCGGAGCCGCCGGTCGGCTCGGTGATGGCCAGGGCCGAGATCATCTCGCCGGACAGCACCCGCGGGATGATCTTGTCCTTCATCTCCTGGCTGCCCATGCGGCGGATGGGCGGCAGGCCGATGCCGTGGCTCATCAGGCTGGCGTTGACCCCGCCGGCCCCGTGGCGGGCCATCTCCTGGCTGGTGACGATGGACATGAAGGGGTCGGTGGCCACGCCGCCGTACTCCTCGGGCCAGCCCAGCCGCAGCAGGCCGATCTCCGAGGCCTTGCGATAGAGCTCGCGGGGGAATTCGCCGGCCTCGTCCCAGTCGTTGACGAAGGGCATGATCTCCGCCTCGACCCAGCGGCGCAGCGTGTCGCGCCAGGCGCGGTGATGCTCCTCGTAGAACGGGCTGGTGCGGCTGTCGTCGAGGGGCGCGAGCGGGCTGGTCATGGCGTCTCCGATCCGTGCGGCGCGTCTGTCCGCGCGCCTTCGGCCGAAGGTGTCAGGCCTTCCGTTGCGGGAGTCGAGAGGTCGGGAGCCTACAGGCTCATGAAGCTCTTGAACCCGCCGTAGATCATCCGCTTGCCGTCGAACGGCATGTCGGCGGGATTCTGGTTCATCCGCGGATCCTTCATGACCTTGGCGTTGATCTCGTCGCGCTTCTCGCGGGACTCGTAAGTGATCCAGGAGAAGACGACGATCTCGTCGTCCGTCGCCTGGACCGCGCGCGGGAAGGACGTCAGCTCGCCGTAAGGCGCGTCGTCGGCGAAGCACTCGACATAGCTGAGCGCGCCCAGCTCCATCCAGACCTCCCCGCCCAGCGCGGCCATCTTCTTGTAGTCGTCGATCCGGTCCTTTTTCACCGCGATCACGAAACCATCGACATAGGGCATGGGAGCCTCCTTCGGGATTGCCTGATCATAGGTCGAACGAGGGTGGCGGGTTCCGACATCCTGCCCTGTTCATCTTTCGCTAACCACGTCCCCAAACGCCCCCTTAACCGTGTGACGCCCAGATTCCTTGGATTCTCTTGGGTTCGGGAAATCAGACCATGGCGTTCGGCGCGGAAACCATCATTCAGGGCGACTGCATCGAGCAGCTGCGCAAGATCCCCGACAAGTCGGTGGACCTGGTGTTCGCCGACCCCCCCTACAACCTGCAGCTCGGCGGCGATCTGCTGCGGCCGGACAACAGCAAGGTCGACGCGGTCGATGACCACTGGGACCAGTTCGCCAGCTTCAAGGCCTATGACGACTTCACCCGCGCCTGGATGGCCGAGTGCCAGCGCGTGCTGAAGGACGACGGCGCCCTGTGGGTCATCGGCAGCTATCACAACATCTTCCGCGTGGGCGTGGTGCTGCAGGACCTGGGCTTCTGGATCCTCAACGACGTGGTCTGGCGCAAGACCAACCCGATGCCGAACTTCAAGGGCACCCGCTTCGCCAACGCGCACGAGACCCTGATCTGGGCGGCCAAGAGCCGCGGCGCCAAGCGCTACACCTTCAACTACGACGCCATGAAGATGGCCAATGACGAGG
>JAUXTQ010000062.1 GCA_030678995.1 Caulobacter sp. | reverse complement strand
CACTGTCACGTTGACGGTCAGGCCGCCGTCGGCGCGCGCCCCGGCGAAGCCGCCCTTCAGAACCGCTGACACGGCCTCGGCCAAGCCGCCGCCGCGCGCGCCGGCGGCGGCGTTGACGGCCGCCAGCACCGCCTGGGCCAGCTCGGCCAGGCTGACCTTGCCGTCGGAAGCCGCCCTGGCCAGCGAACGGCTCAGGCTGCTCCCCGCCCGGGTGAAGGCCTCGTCGATGGAGTCGGCGGCCCGCCGGGCGGGCTCGCGCAGGGCCTCCAGCGCCGCCGCCGCCTCCGCCGTCTGGCGGGGGATGGCGGTGAGGCCGGGATCGTCGAACTGGGTCATGGCGTCCTGTCCGGAAAGCGCCGCGCCAGGGCTTCGAGCCCCGCGCGACCGAGAGGTTGCGGGCCGTCGTCCGCCGACAGCGCCCGCCATTCGGCCAGCGACAGGCGCCAGAAGTCCCGCGGCGGGATGTGGAACTCCAGCGCCGCCAGCCGCAGCATGCGCGGCCAGGGGGTGGTCATGACCCCGCCGCGGTGAAGGCCGCCGCGATGGCGCCTGCCGCCTCGCCCAGCTCGACGCCGGAGAGGTCGCCCGGCGCCTCGCCGCCGCCGCGCAGCAGGGCCGCAAGCACGGCGGTCAGGTCGCGGGCCGACAGGCTCTTCAGCCGCGCGGCCAGCGCCTCCCAGCCCTCGGCGGCGAAGGCGGTCTCCAGCTCGGCCAGGGCGCCGAGCGTCAGGCACAGCCGACGCGGCCGGCCGGCCAGGGTCGCGACCACCTCGCCGCGGGCATGGTTGGCGTGCATCTCAGAGCGCCGCGAACGTCACCGCCCCGGCGGAGGCCAGGGTGATGGCCCAGGTCGCCTCGCCCTCGTGGTCGCCGGCGTATTCCAGGGCGGCGACGAGGAACGGGCCTTCGAGGGTCCCGAAGTCCGGCACGATCAGCCGCCAGGCGCGGGCTTCCTGGGCGAAGAACACCTCCCGCACCAGGGCGTCGGAGGCGGCGTCGCGGAACACGCCCGCGCCGGAAACGGCGGCCTGTTTGACCCCCGCCCCGGCCAGCAGCTCGCGCCAGCGGCCGGCGCTGTCGCCGTCGGTGGCGTCGATGGTCCGGGCGCCAAGCGAGATGGTCCGCGCGCGCAGGCCGGCCACCGTCACATAGTCCGGGGGCTCGCCGCCGTCGCTGATCTTGAGAAGGATGTCCTTTCCGCGTTGAGCGGCCATGGTAGGCTCCGTCAGGTCTGGAGGATTAGATGAGCGCGGCGCTGGATTTCCCGAAATTTCGGCGCGACGCCGTGCATGCACTGACCGACCTCAACGAGGGCATCAACGCGACATTCGGGATCACCGCCTGGGAGCGGTTCGACTACGACCTGGGCGCGGGAACCCTGACCTTTTCCCACAAGGGCAAAGCCAGGGTGGTGGCTGACATCCAGGTGATCGGGGCCACCGACGTGGACTTCCTGTGGGGCTGGGCCAATGCCGGCTGGTGGCCGGCCGCCCTGCTGGAGGACGTGCAGAAGGTCCGGGCCTGGGGCGAGGAGAACGGCGTCGCCGACCTGGTTGCGCCCCGCCTGCAGGGCGAGAACCTCACCGAGCTGGGTTGGGCCATGACCGCCGTGGCCGCGAAAATCACCGGGGCCCTGGGCGCCTACCGCCCGATGGACGGCCCCCGGTCGCTGTTCTTCCTCTACCGCAGCATCGGTTTCGTGGAGTGAATTGCAGATGCTCCCCCCTTGGGGGAGCTGTCCGCGAAGCGGACTGAGGGGGTCACCCGGGATCTGAGCGGACCCCCTCCGTCCCCGCTTCGCCTACGGCTTCGCAGCGCCACCTCCCCCGATGGGGGAGGATCTTGATTACACCGCCTCCGTCACCGCCCGGATCCGAACCACGCCGACGGTCGGCTTGCCGCCGGCGGCGCGGAAGACGTCGCAGTAGGTTGTTCGCAGATTGACCAGGCGGTGGCCGTCGAGGGTCAGGGCGGCGTCGTGCAGGCGGGCGCGGACGGCGGCGACCACGGCCTTGGCCTCCTCGGCGCCGTCGAAGCGGGAGAGGCAGGTCAGGGTCAGGGCGTGTTCCAGCCCCTCCCCGTCCAGGCCGCCCCACGGCCGGGTCTCGGCGCGGCCGAACAGCAGCAGGGGATAGTCGGCGTCGGCCGGCGGCTCGTCATGGATGCGCGGCGGGTCGCCCAGCAGGGCGGCCAGGGCGGCGTCGGCCCGCAGATGGTCGAGCAGCGCCTTGTGCAGGGCGAGATCGGGGCTCACGGCCAGATCCTTTCGAGGCTGAGGGTCATGCGGCCGGGCTTCGGCGAGGCGGGGATGACCGCCACCACCCGCCAGGCCTCGCCGCCGGCCTTCAGCCGCATGCCGCGGGCGGCGGCGGCGTGGGACCGGGCGATGGCCTGCGCGGTCTCGATCAGGGCCGGCCGGGCGACGCCGTCGGCGGTTTCACGATGGCCGCGCGGCTGCAGATCGACCCACAGGGCGGCGACCTGGATCCAGGATTTCGTGCGGCCGCCGAACACGGTCTCGGCCTCCGAGACGGCTTCGAGGATGGCCAGGGTTCGAAGGGACGCGACGGTCACAGCCGCACCGGGCGGAACGGGGCCAGCCAGGGCTCGACCAGCGCCAGCGGCGACTCGGTCGCCTCGCGGTGCTCGAAACCGTGGGCGACCAGCATCAGCAGGGCCAGTCGCAGGGGCGCCGGGGAGGCGTCGGTCAGGGTCAGGCCGGTCGCGGCCTCGACCCGCGCCACGGCGGCGTCGATCAGCAGCTGGACCAGGCCGTCCTCCGCGTCATCGGTGACGCGCAGAAACAGCCTCGCCTCGGCCAGGGTGACAGGGGGCATGGGGTAATTTCCGGATTTTCCTCCCCTCGCAGAGGGGAGGGGGACCATCCGCAGGATGGTGGAGGGGGCGGCGCCGAACTGGCCGGAACGACCTGAATTCAGGACCCGGCCGCTGGCGTTCGCGCAGCCCCCTCCACCGCCTCCGGCGGTCCCCCTCCCCGGCTACGCCGGGGAGGATCAGTGGTTACGACGCCGCGAACTTCATCAGCTTGATGGCGTCGAAGTTCTGCACCCCGCCGCCGACCCGCTTGGTGGTGTAGAACAGCACGTAGGGCTTGGCCGAATAGGGATCGCGCAGCACCCGCATCCCCGCCCGGTCGACGATCAGATAGCCCTTGGCGAAGTCACCGAAGGCCAGGGCGAAGGCATCGGCCGCCACGTCCGGCATGGTCTCGATCTCGGTGGCCGGATAGCCCAGCAGCGTGGCGGGCGCGCCCGGCGCCGTGGCCGGCGACCAGATGTAGTTGCCGTCGGCATCCTTGAACTTGCGGATCTTCGCCGCCGTGCGCCGGTTGAGCACGAACCGGCCGTTGGCGCGGTACTGGGCCTTGGGCGCGTAGATCAGGTCGATGATCCGGTCGACCGGGTCGATCGGGTCGAAGTCGCCGACCGCGCCCGACGCGACATAGCCGATCTCACCCCAGGCGTGGCCGGCGTCGGCCACCTTGGTGTAGCTGAGGAAGCCCTTGGGCTTGTTGGTCCCGTTGCCGTTGACGAACGCTTCGGTCTCCTGGCCGGCGAAGGCGTCCTCGCACTCGGCGGCCAGCCATTCGTCGAGATTGACGAAGGCGTCGTCGAGCAGGGCCTGGGTCGCCGCCGGGCTGGCGTAGAGGTCGGCGGCGGGGAACTCCAGCAGGGCCAGGACCGGCGGATCGGTCTCCGGCCGGGCGTCGGTCTCGGCGACCCAGCCGCTTTCGATGCCGGCGGTGCTGACGGGCTTGCGGAATACGCCGGCGCCGATGGTCCGCACCGTGGCGATGTCGCGCATCGGCGAGGACATCTGCAGCCGCCGCTCGATCAGCCGCTCGGTCTCCGGCGGGGCGACATACCCGCCGGCGGTGGGCACGCCCTCGCTGAGCCCCTTGGCCTCCAGCATCATCAGTGAGGAGGCGCCGGTCTTGAGATAGCCGTCCCAGGCCGCCTTGCGCTCGTCCGGGACGATCAGCCGGCCTTCGGAGGCCAGCGCCGGACGCCGGCCGTCGACCAGGGCCCGGTCCAGCCGCCCCTGCGCCGCCTGCAGCGAGGCGTCGATGCGGGCGACCTTCTCCTCCAGCAGGGCGTCGGCGCGTTTGCTTTCCAGGGCGCCCAGCCGCTCGTCATTGGCGGCCTTGAAGGCCTCGAAGGCGGCCATGACCTCATGCATGGCGGCCCGCGCGGCGGGATCCGCCGCGGCGTGTTTGGTTTCTTTCATGGTGTCTCCAACAGAAAACCCTTCTCCCGGAGGGAGAAGGAGGGACCCACGCCGCAGGCGTGGGAGGTTGAGGGGTTACGGTGTCGAGGGCGCGCTAACCGGCGAGGGCGTAATCCCTCACCCTCCCATGCTGCGCATGGGCCCCGCCCTCCCCCTCCGGGAGAGGGAGAACCGTCTCGATCCTCGCGCCCGGCAGCATCGGGAAGGTGACGATCGACACCTCCCACAGCTCCACTTCGGTCAGCACCCGCAGCCGGCCGCTCTCGTCGGGGCGGGCCTTCACGGCGCGGAAGCCGATGGACAGGCCGTCCATGGCCCCGGCGCGGACCAGGGCGGCGCAGAGGCGGCCGTGGGGTCCAACTTCGATGATCCGTCCACGGACGAATAGCCCGCGCGCGCCCTCGACGATCTCGTCCCAGACGCCGACCGGATGGTCGCCGTCGTGCTGGCACAGCATCCGCACCCCCGCCGCGCCGGTCCGCGCCAGCGAGGCCCCAAAGGCCCCCGCGGCGGTCACGTCGTCATTGAGGTCGCGCGTCCAGAACAGCGAGGCGTAGCCGCTGATGTGGGTCATCTTTTGCTCCGCGCGGGGACATGCACTTCAGTGCGTGTCCCCTTCGTCTGAAAGGTCCTGAACATGGGACACGCACTGAAGTGCATGTCCCCGAACTCACAGCTCCCCCGTCTCCAGCCGGCGTTCCAGCCGCTCCAGGGTCACGCGCGCGGCGGCCACCTGCTCTTCCAGCCGCGCCAGCCGCTCGGATGTCTCCGACTGGCCCTCCACCCGCCGCTGCAGCTCGTCGATCCGCGCCGAGGCCCGGCCCGCCCACATCAGCCCGCCGCCGGCCTGCACGGCCACGGTGATGACGACAGCCAGGGTCACCTGCCGGTCGAGGCGGAAGCGGGAGGGGGTCATACGTTTCTCCTTTCCTCCCCGCGAAGCCGGGGAGGATTGTCAGTGTTCCAGTCCCGCCAGCCGCCGCCGCTCGTCCGGGGTCAGGAACGTCGCCGCCTCCAGCCTTGCCCACAGGGCGTCGCGTTCGGCGGAGAGGGCGGGGACGGCGTCCAGGTCGCAGGCCAGCCGCACGCCGGGGTGCTTCACCCCCAGCCAGCCGGTCAACGCCCGCGCCGACCGTTCGGCCAGCGGGACCACCGTGTGCCGCCAGAAGGCGCCGTTGGCCTCGCGGTAGTTGGCGTAGGTATTGTCGCCGGGAATGCCGAGCAGCTGCGGCGGGACGCCGAAGGCCAGGGCGATCTCGCGCGCGGCGGCGTGCTTGCCGGCGATGAAGTCCATGTCGGCCGGCGACAGCGACATCGGCCGCCAGTCCAGCCCGCCCTCCAGCAACAGCGGCCGGCCGGCGGCGGCGGGGCCGGTGCGGGCCTCCAGCTCGGCCTTGAGGGTCTCGAACTGCGCCTCGCTCAGCCGGTCGCCGGCCTCGGGATTGGCGTAGACCAGCGCGCCGCTCGGCCGGGCGGAATTGTCCAGCAGGGCCTTGTTCCAGGCCCCCGAGGCGTTGTGCACGTCGATGGCGAAGGCCGCCGCTTCCAGCGGGCTGGCGCCATAGTAGTCGTCCGCCGGGTTGAACAGCTTCAGATGCAGCACCGGCAGCCAGCCGTCGGCGTCGCGGCCGATGCGCACGCTGCGCCCGGCCACCCCGTAGTCGTAGGCTTCCGGCCAGCCCTGCCGGCCCGGGATCACCTTCATCCGGTCGGGCCGCAGGGCCCACAGCTCTCCAGGCCCCTCCCCGGCCGCCTCCAGATAGCCGTTGCCGCTGACCTGCAGGGTTCCGAAAAAGGCCTCCAGCAGGTCCGGCCCGCCCTGTTCGGGATTGGGCCGGTCGATCAGGCGGCGCAGGGGATGGTCATCCGCCCGCCGCCCGCCGGCGAACACCGCCAGCGGGATCGAGGCCGCCGCCTCGGCGATCATGCGCACACAGCGATAGGCGACGGGGTTCTTGGCGAAGCCTTCTCGGGCAAGGGACTCATAGTCGCGGGGCGTCCAGACGGGCCGACCGGCCGTGGTCACGGCCACTAGGGCCGCGGCGCGGGAGTCCTTGGCCTCCGGCGCGCGCGTTCGGGGCCGGCGAAGGCGGGGGAAGAGGGGCATAGGGGCAACCTTCGTGAAGTGGCCGACGTGGCCGCCATAGTGGGAAGCCAGACCTTGGGTTCGACCCAGAGCTTCCCGACGCCTCGAATCAAGGGTACAAAGTCTATGGGTTGGTTTCTGCGACCCGTGATGCCCCTCCGCTCTCGCTGGGGGGCATTTTTGTTGCGCGCTCGATCTCCCACAACACCAAAGGCCAACGTACCCGGACCTCCTACTAGGGAGCTCCCGAGCGTTTCGAACGAGCGCTGACACCCATCCCGAATGCAATGCCACGTTGGTCGCACCATCGTGGGCTAGCTATCGAGGCACCGTGATGAAGAAGACCGATCGCAAGGTAGATGTGACGGTCGACGTAGCTGCAGTGATGCGGGAACTCCGCCTCTTCGCGCAGTTTGTCGTCGGCTTGATCGTCCTGCTAGCGATGCGATGACGTTCGGCCCATCGGGGCCGACCACCCCCCATTTTCTCGTCTCCCCAGCGCTGGATGAGTCACGCCTATTTGTGTGCGCCTACAGCACCCGCACCCTCGGCCGTTTCGCCGCCCGGCCCAGCATCAGGTCCGTCAGCGCCCAGACCAGGGCGTCGGCGCGGTCGGGGCTGGGGCCGCGGTCCTCGCAGCCGAGGGCCATCAGCTCCTCCTCCAGCGCCGGAAAGGCGCCGCAGTGGACCACCAGGCCGCGCTCGTAGAGGGCCGCCACCGGCTCCGCGCGGATGCGCTTGTTGTAGCGGGCGTGGACCAGCTTCACCGGGCACGGCGCCTGGGCCTGGGCCAGCAGGCCGCGGACCATCTCCCCGCCCTGGTTGGCCTCGGCGACGATGACCGCCGCGCCGAATTCCCGCGCCGCCTTCACCGCCGTCTTCGCCCAGCCCAGCGGCGACAGGCCGCTGACCGTCTTGTCCGCCAGCACGAAGGCGCGCTCGCCAAGGCGACCGGCGACCACGATGCCGCAGGCGTCGCCCGTCGCGCTGGCCGGCGGATCGACGGCGACCACGATCCTGTCGAAGTGCGGCGGAGTCGCGCCCCGGCAGTCCGCCAGCTGGGCGGCGGTCCACAGGGCGCCCTCGCCCTCGACGATGAGGCCGTCCAGTTCCTGCGCCGCCAGGCTGGTGCCGCCGTAGAGGCTGGTCAGGGTGTCGACGAAGGCCGGCGACAGGTTATGGGCGTTGGTCCGCGTCGGGATCACGCTGTCGACCGTCGAGACCTCGGCTCTCAGTTTGCGCAGGGCGGCGATCGGCCGGGGCGTGGTGGTCACCAGCAGCTGCGGCATCTCGCCCAGACGCAGGCCGAAGCGCAACATGGCCAGCACGTCGCCGGGCTTGCGCCAGGCGCAGAACTCGTCGGCCCAGGCGCTGTTGAACTGGGGTCCGCGCAGGCTGTCGGGGTCTTCGGCGGAGAAGATGTGAGCCTCGGCGCCGGTGCTCCAGGTGACCCGTCGGCGGGACTTCTCATGACGAAAGCGCAGGCCGCGCGGGCTCTGGGCCCGCAGGCCCGACGGCCCCTCGATCATCACCTCCTGCACGTCGTGCAGGCTGGGCCCGACCAGGGCGAACCGTCCACCATGCCAGGCCTTTTCGACCAGCCAGCCGGCGCCGACCCAGGTCTTGCCCGAGCCGCGCCCGCCCAGCAGCAGCCAGGTCCGCCAATCGCGGTCGAGCCTACGCTGCTCGACGTTCGCCCGGATGAGCCAGTTGGCCCGGACGATGTCCAGCTCCTCCGCCGGAACGGTCGCCCTCGTCTGCTCCGGGGTCATGCCGATCAGAGAGTCGATCGAGGAGGTTCTGAAGCTCCACGTACTTCCGCTCGATGGTGTCGGGATCGTCGGGTTGGTCATTCATGTCGGCCTCGTCCTGGTTGGCAGCGCCGGAGCGGCGGTCCTCTTGATCCTGCAGCTTGTGGAGCCCCACGGCCGAGCGGGCGATCGCCCCGCGCAGCCGCACCCGCTGAGCCAGCGCGATGTAGCTTTCGGGTTTCGGGAGATCGTCGATCATGGCGGCGTCCTCAAGCAGCCCGCGAGCCTGCTGCTCCGCGAGGCCCGCGAGCAGCTCCGCCGCTCCAGTGGGTTTTGTAGGCATGCCCTAAAGCTACCCGACCAGCGGGCGCCGATGGGGATTCAGGGTGAGAAAGTTGGAAGGGATTGGAAAGGCTGGGGTTTGGTTCGCGTATTCCGAGGGGAATGGGCGTTCTATCCCCCTATCCTCCCCGCCCCGCGGGGAGGGGGACCGCCGGAGGCGGTGGAGGGGTCAGCGCCACCGCGAGCGGCCGCATCCCGAATTCAGGTCTGCCCGGCAGATCCCGGCTCAGCCCCCTCCACCATGCTCCGCATGGTCCCCCTCCCCTCTGCGAGGGGAGGATCAGTACGGAATCGGCTCTCCCACCGGCAGTTGCGGTTTCGGCGGCTCGGGCGGAACGACCGGCGTCGGCGGGGCCTCGGGTTCGATGGCCGGTTCCAGGGAATCCGCGGTCCTCGCGAAGTCGGACGACAGTTCGCCGTAGAACGGGTTGCGCGGGTCGGCCTCCTCCTCGAGCTCCGGATCGGGCAGCAGCCAGTCGAAGTCGCGCACAGGCAGGCCTTCGTGGGCGACGATCATGAACCGCCGCCAGATGATCGCCGGCAGGGTGCCGCCGGCGACCTTGTTCATCGGCCGGTCGTCGTCGTTGCCGATCCAGACCCCGGCGGTCATGTCCGGGGTGAAGCCGACGAACCAGGCGTCGCGCCAGTTCTGGCTGGTGCCGGTCTTGCCGGCGGCGGGACGGCCGAAGGCGGCCCGGGTTCCGGTGCCGCGCTCGATGACCGCCTTCATCATCTTGACCATCATCGAGGCCTTGGCGATGTCGTAGACTGGCATGCCCCCGCCCGCCGGCGGATGGACGTAGATCGACTCCCCGCCGACCGTCGTGATGCTCTCGATGATGTAGGGCGTGCGGCGCTGGCCGCCCTGCTGGAACACCTGGAAGGCGCTGACCAGATTGATCAGCGAGACCTCATAGGCGCCGAGCGCCACCGACAGGTCGGGGTTGGCGGGAATGGTCGACAGGCCGAACCGCCGGGCCAGCTCGCCCATGGCCGGGCCGCCGACCTCGTGGCCCAGCTTGACGGCTATGGTGTTGACCGACCTGGCCAGGGCCGCCTCGATGGTTATCGAGCCGGTGTAGCCGCCGCCGTAGTTTTCCGGGGCCCAGTCGCCGAACTTGATCGGGGCGTCGACCCGCTCGTCGGTCGGCAGGACGCCCCGCTCCAGCGCCGCGGCATAGACGAACGGCTTGAAGGTCGAGCCGGGCTGGCGCCGGGCCTGGACCGCGCGGTTGAAGGGGGTCTCGTCGAAGTCCGTGCCGCCGACCATGGCGCGGATCGCGCCGTCGTTGGCGATGGCCATCAGGGCCGCCTGTTTGGCCCCGGCCCTGGCACCGTCGGTCTTCAACACCTCGCGGACGATCTTCGCCCCGGCGGCCTGCAGGCGGTTGTCGATGGTCAACCTGACCACCAGATCGGGCGAATTCTGGCCGGCGATCTTCACCGCCTCGACCGTGGCGTAGTCGAGCACATAGCCCAGATCGCCCTCATCCTGCACCGCGCCGGGGGCGAGCCTGGGCGTATCAGCCAGGGCCGCCTCGTACTCCTCCGCGGTGATCCAGCGCTCCCGGCGCATGTTGGCCAGGATCAGCCGCTGCCGCTCCAGGGCGCCGGCCATGTTCTTGGTCAGGGCCAGCCTGGACGGCGCCTTGGGCAGGGCCGCCAGCAGGGCCGCCTCCGACAGGCTCATCTTCGACGCCGGCTTGCCGAAATAGGCCCGGCTGGCGCCGTCGACGCCGAAGGTGTTGGCCCCGAAGAAGATGCGGTTGAGGTAGAGCTCAAGGAGCTCGTCGCGGCTGAGCATCCTGTACAGGCGGCGGGCCATGACCGCCTCCTGCAGCTTGCGCTTCATGGTCTGGTCGGGGGTCAGGAACAGGCCCTTGGCCAGCTGCTGGGTCAGGGTCGAGCCGCCCTGCACCACCTCGCCGGCGCGCCAGTTGATCCAGGCCGCCCGGGCGATGCCGCGCAGGTCCAGGGCCCCGTGGTGGTAGAAGCGCCGGTCCTCCGCCGCCAGAAAGGCGCGGGGCACGTAGTCCGGCAGCTGGTCGAGGGTGACGCGCTCGCCATAGCGCGGCCCGCGCACGGCGATCTGCTTGCCGGAGCGGTCCTGGAAGCGGATGCCCGGCGCCCGGTTGACCGCGAACAGCGCCTCGCGGCCGGGCATCGGCGGCACGTCCGTCAGGTATTTGCGCCAGATGTAGACGCCGCCCGCCGTGGCCGTGACCGCGCCGCTGATGAACAGCACCAGCAGGGTGATCCAGACCCAGCGCATGCCGGGCGAGCGCACCCAGGCGTAGATGGCGTCCGGGTCGATGAACGGCCTGGCGTCGCCCTTCGGAGGCTTTGGAGGCTTTGGCGGCTTGGGTGGTTTGGGCGCCCTGGCCTTTTTCCGCGGACCAGGCTCTTCCAGCGTGGGTTCGGGTTCCGGCGCCGGCTCGGGCTCGAAACTGTAAGGCGGAAGGGACCAGTCGTCGCTCAAGAGGATAACCTGCGCGCTTGGGTTACTGCGTTTAGGGGTTTAGGACGCAAGAGTGATGCCGCGCAAACCCTTCTGGGAGATCAAGTCCCTCGCCGAGATGAGTCCCGCCGAGTGGGAGAGCCTATGCGACGGCTGCGGCCTTTGCTGCCTGGTTCGCTTCGAGGATGAAGAAATCAACGAAGTGATCCCGACGCGGGTGCACTGCCGCCTGTTCGACGGGCAGCTTTGCCGCTGCATCGACTACGAGAACCGCAAGGCCCAGGTGCCTGACTGTATCAAACTGACCCCGGGCAATATCGAGCAGCTGCAGTGGATGCCGCGCAGCTGCGCCTATCGCCGGCTGGACGAGGGCAAGACCCTGCCCGCCTGGCATCCGCTGGTCACCGGCGACCCGGAGAGCGTCCACAAGGCCGGCATCTCGATCCGCGGCCAGACGATCAACGAGGACGAACTGGACGAGCCGGAGGACGCCCTGGAGTATGCGGCGTGGGATCTGAACGAGGATCGGGGGGATGAGCCTTACGAGGGGTGAGGAGCGTCTTGCCCAATAATTCCTATGGTTGTATTATTGCTCCATGGATGCCAATCCGAGAACACGATCTTTCGCCAAGACTCTGAGGCGAGAGACGACGCTTCCCGAAGGCCTTCTGTGGCGAGTCCTCAAAACTTGGCGCGCCGACGGCCTACATTTTCGACGCCAGCACCCAGCGGGACGCTATGTCCTCGATTTCTACTGTGATTCCGTGCGGCTGGCCGTTGAGGTGGATGGCGCAATGCACCACCTCGGCGATCGTCCCACGCGCGATGCCGAACGGGATCAATGGCTCGCCATGGCGGGAATTCGCGTCCTTCGGCTTCCGGCCAGTCTGGTCTTGAGGGATATGAGCGCCACAGCCGCCACCATCCTCGCCACCATCGATGAATTGCGCGGTCTGGCCGGCTTCCAGTCGCTCCCCCACGGGGGAGCTGTCAGCCCGAAGGGCTGACTGAGGGGGGCCACGGCATGGACGGCCCGCCCCCCTCCGTCTCGGCTTCGCCGAGCCACCTCCCCCGTGGGGGAGGGACTCTGTAGCGCGGCCCTTTCCCGACCGGCGAAAACAGGAGATAGACGCGCCTCCCTTAAGCCGACCTGAAAACCCCATGGCCGCCCCCATCCTCGCCCTGAAAGACGTCCGTCTCGCCGACGGGGCGACCATGTTGTTCGACGGGGTCGATCTGGCCATCGAGCCGGGGGTCCGCGCCTCGCTGGTGGGGCGCAACGGGGCGGGCAAGTCGACCCTGTTGAAGATGCTCGCCGGGCAGATTCAGCCCGACGCCGGCGACCGGTTCGCCAGCCCGGGCGCGAGGATGGTCTTCGTGCCCCAGGAGCCGGCGATCACCGGCGCGACCCTGCTGGACTACGCCACCGCAGGCGGCGCGGCGGCCCATGAGGCGGAGGCCGAGCTGATGGCCTTCGGGCTCGACCCGGCCAAGGGGACGCAGGGCCTGTCCGGCGGCGAGATCCGCCGCTCGGCGCTGGCCCGGGGCTTCGCCGAGCAGCCGGACGTGTTGCTGCTGGACGAGCCGACCAACCACCTGGACATCTTCGCCATCCAGGTGCTGGAGGACCGCCTGACCCAGGCCCGCTGCGCCGCCCTCATCGTCAGCCACGACCGGGCCTTCCTCGAGCGGGTCACCCGCCGCTGCTTCTGGCTGGAAAGCCGCAAGGTTCGCCGGCTGGACAAGGGTTTCGCCGCCTTCGACGACTGGTCCGAGCAGATTCTCGCCACCGAGGCCGACGAGTTCCGCCGCCTGAACAAGGCGCTCGAGCGCGAGCAGCACTGGCTGGAGCGGGGCGTCACCGGCCGCCGGGCGCGCAACGAAGGCCGCCGCCGCCGGCTGATCGCCATGCGCCAGCAGAAGGCCACGGTGCTCAAGGAGGCGCGCGGCAGCCTGAGCATGGGCCTGGCCGCCGGCGACACCAGCGGCAAGCGGGTGGCCGAGGCCAAGGGCCTGACCAAGGCCTTCGGCGAGCGGGTCATCGTCAAGGGCTTCTCGACCCGCATCCAGCGGGGCGACCGGCTCGCCATCGTCGGTCCCAACGGCGCGGGCAAGACCACCCTGGTCAAGCTGCTGCTGGGCGAGCTCAAGGCCGACGCCGGCGAGGTGAAGCTGGGGACCGGCCTGCAGATCGCCTACATCGACCAGGCGCGTGGCGAACTGAAGGAGGGCCAGACCCTCTGGGACGTGCTGACCGACGGCGGCGGCGACCAGATCATGGTGCGCGGATTGCCCCGGCACGTGGCCGGCTACGCCAAGGAATTCCTGTTCCAGGACAAGCAGCTGCGCCAGCCGGTGTCGAGCCTGTCCGGCGGCGAGCGCAACCGGCTGCTGCTGGCCAGGGCCCTGGCGAGGCCGGCCAACCTGCTGGTGCTGGACGAGCCGACCAACGACCTGGACATGGAGACGCTGGACCTGCTCGAGGACCTGCTGGCCGATTTCGACGGCACCCTGATCCTGGTCAGCCACGACCGCGACTTCATCGACCGGCTGGCGACCTCGACCATCGCCCTGGACGGCCGGGGCAAGGTGGTCGAGACCCCCGGCGGCTGGACCGACTTCATGGGCCAGAACCCGGGGTTCTTTGAGGAAATCCCCCCTCAGTCGCTTCGCGACAGCTCCCCCAGGGCGGGAGCATCCAGGACCGCGGATCCTCCCCCACCGGGGGAGGGGGACCAGGCGAAGCCTGGTGGAGGGGGCCGGCCGAGGAAGCTGTCCTACAAGGACCAGCGCCGGCTGGAAGAACTGGACGCCCTGGTCCACCGCCTGCCCGGCGAGATCGCCAGGCTGGAGGCCCAGCTGGCCGACCCGGACCTCTACAGACGCGACCCGGCCGGCTTCGACCGGATCATGAAGGCCGGCCAGAAGGCCCGCGCCGAGCTCAGCGCGGCCGAGGACGAATGGCTGGCTTTGGCGGAGAAGCGCGAGAGCCTGGGGTCCTAGAGCGGGGAACCAGCAGGCCTCCGAGCAGTCCGAAGGACAGCATCGCGTGGTCCATCTTCGAGAGGGGCATGGGGCGTCTCCTGTGTGGGGAGACGCTGCGCCGCGCCGAATCGATGACGCAAGAGGATTAATCCGGGTTCGGATCAAATCCGTGTGCTGACGGTTACCTGTTCTCTGGCCTTTTCAATAGGTTGTCGAAAATTCGGTCGACAGAAAATTTACGCATTCTGGCGCCGAACCAGCCACCAGAGGCCCAGCGCGACGAGCCAGACCTGCCAGCCCATGAAGGCAATGGGGGCGGCTTCGATCACCGGAAAGCCGGGAATCACGGTGGCCAGCATCTCGCTCTGGCCGAGGATCCACAGCGGAACCAGCGCCAGGCCGATCCACCCCAACAGGGCCGGCGCCAGCCTGCCGCGCAGCACCGCAACCGCCAGGGCGAAGGTCCAGGCCGCCAGCAGCAGCTGGCCCAGATGCTCGCCCAGGGCCACGCCGGCGAACTGGTTGAGCGTCTCGAACACGACCACCGCCGCGGCCCGGGCCGCCGGGTCGGTCGCCGGGTCGAGCGCCGTCGCGGCCAGCCCCGGCACGGCGAATGGCCAGCGCAGCAGGCCGATGGCCTGGACCAGGGCCGATCCGGCGCCGGCCAGGGTCGCCCACAGGGGCCAGCGACCGCCCTGGGCCTTGACCGCCTCGGCCGTCCAGCCGGCGACCCACAGGAAGCTCGCGGCGCACAGGGCGAAGGCCAGCCAGATCAGCACCAGCTCGGGGCCTCCGGCCTGGAAGGCCTTGAGCACGGCCAGCGGCGGCTCGCGCAGGATGTCGTCATAGCCGAACCGGTCGATCAGCAGGACGTAGGGAACCGTGGCCGCCAGCGGGAACAGGATCAGGGCGGCGCCGGCGACGCGGCGGGCGGACGGGGGGTTCGGCGTGGTCATAAGAGAATGTCCCAGTTGTGTGACATCGATATGTCCCATATGTGAGACATAGTCAATTCACTGGATTCGCCATGGTCCGAAACAACGCAGCACCCCCCAGCCGTGACCGCGCCGCGACCGAGCGCGCGATCATCGACGCCGCCGCCGGCCTGCTGGCCGACAGGGGCTTCGCCGCCCTCAATGTGCAGGCCGTGGCCGAAGCGGCCGGCGTCGATCGCAAGCTGGTCTACCGTTACTTCGGCGGCGTCGAGGGGGTGGTCGAACGGCTGGGCGCCGAGGCCCGCTGGACCCTGGGCGAAGCGGCCGGGCAGACCGGCGCCGGCGACTACGGCTCGGCGGCGGCGCAGCTGGTGCTGGCCTATGGCCGGGCGCTGGCGGGCAACCCGGTGCTGCGTGGCCTGACAGCCTGGGAGACGGTCGAGGACGCCCCGGTCCTGCGGGCGCTGGACGCGAGCCGGTCGGCGGCCATGCAGGCCTGGACGGCGCAGCGGGTGGCGGCCCTGCCCCGGCCCACGGGCGTCGATGTCGCGGCGGTCAATGCGGTGCTGATCGCGGCCATCCAGATGCTGGCCCTGCGCCGGTCTCAGGAGCGGCCCTTCGCCGGGATGACCCTCGACGACGCCGGCTGGGCGCGGATCGAGGCGGCGGTGGAGCGGATCGGCGCCACGGCCTACGGGACGCCTGACCCGACCATCTGAGTTGATTGTGGTCTCGAGGAGACGTTCCCGGACCTACGAGCAGGATCGGCGGGAAGATCGGCGAAACCGGACTGACCGCCGCCCGTAAGCGCTTTCCTGCAAGGGCTGGCGGGCCTCGGTCAGATTGGCGTCTGGTCATTTCAGAAAGATCGGCGGAAAGATCGGCAGATTATCTGTCAAAATCTGGTATTTTCATGTATTTACAATTATATAGGCGTTACGAAGATCGGCAGGCATGTCACTTTCCGAAACCCCCGACCGGCTGGAACCCATGATTCTCACGGACATCAGTCCGGAGATCACGGAGACGGTTGCCGAACTCGCGGCCCTCACCGCCGTGCTCGGAAAAGCCCTGCACCCGCACACCGCCCGCGAACTGACGGCGATCGTGCGGATCATGAACTGCTACTACAGCAACCTGATCGAGGGCCATCACACCCGGCCGCGAGAGATCGAGCGCGCCCTGAACGGCGAGATGGATGCCGATCCGCGCAAACGCGACCTGCAGATCGAGGCCGTGGCGCACATCGAAGTGCAAGAGCTGCTCGATAAGGAGATTGAGGGGGACGCTACCCAGCCCGACCCCGCCTCGACCGGCTTCATCCGCTTTTTGCACGAGTCCTTCTATTGGAGGCTTCCCGAGGAGATGCGCCTGATCAAGGGTCGCGACCGGGAGTTCCTGATGGAACCAGGCGTCTTCCGCACCGCTCCGGAACATGATGTGGAAGTCGGGCGACATGTTCCGCCGTCCAGCGACCGGGTCGAAGCCTTCATGGCCCGGTTCTCGGAGGTCTATGCCGCTGGTCCCCTGGGGAGCCCGACACGCCAGATGCTGGCCGTCCCGGCAGCGCATCATCGACTGGCCTACATCCACCCCTTCGCCGACGGCAACGGCCGGGTCGCGCGCCTGATGACCCACGCCATGATCCTGAAGGCGGGCTTTGGCGCTCATGGTCTGTGGGCGATCTCGCGCGGCCTGGCCCGCGGGCTGTCCGACAAGGGTGAGTACAAGGCCATGTTGGCCCTTGCCGATGCGCCGCGTCAGGGCGACCGCGACGGCCGCGGGAACCTGTCGCTGAAGGCCCTGAACGCATTCACGCTATGGTTCCTGAAGGTCTGCCTTGATCAGGTGACCTATATGTCCGGCCTGTTCGACCTTCGAACGCTGGCTGACCGCCTGACGCAGATGGTTCATATCGATCCGTACATGAAGCCCGAAGCCGCAGCCTTGCTCAGAGCCGCCCTGCATCGCGGTGAGTTTCCACGCGGCGAGGCCCGCGCCATCACGGGCCTCGCCGAGAGGACCGCCCGCGACGTGCTCTCAATGTTGGTTCAGCGAGGTCTGCTGGGCAGCGAGAACCCCAAGGGGCCGGTCTCCCTGCGCTTCCCGACCCGGACCCACGAGGTTCTGTTCCCCCGCCTGTTTGTCGATGTAGAGGCGCTCAATCAGGATTGATGCCGGCTGGGCGCGGATTGAAGCGGCTGAAGCGGCGATCGCCGGGCGGATCTACGCCGACTGAGCCTCGCTGCGATCCTGGTCATCCACGGCGACCGGGGCGGCGTCGCTGGTCCAGAGCGCCACCTTGCTGACCAGTTCGGCCATGTTGATGGGCTTGCCGATATGGTCGTTCATGCCGGCCGCCCGGCAGGCCGCCAGCTGGTCGGCCAGCACATTGGCGCTGAAGGCCAGGACCGGCGTGCGATGGTTGGGCTCGGACGTCGCCCGGATCGCCCGCGTGGCCGCCAGGCCGTCAAGACCAGGCATCTGGACGTCCATCAGGATAAGGTCGAAGGCGGTGTGGAGCGCGATCTCGACCGCTTCGGCGCCGCCGCTCGCCTCAATGATCTCATGTCCGAAAGGACTGAGGATGGCGCGAACCAGCTGACGGTTGATGGCCACGTCATCGACCAGCAACAGACGCGCCGCCGGCATGGCCTCCAGCGCCGCCTCTTCGTGTTCCCCTTTGGCCGGCGCGGCGACCGGCGGCGCGACAACGGTGAACCAGAACCGCGACCCCTCGCCCGGGGTGCTGTCGACGCCGATCCGGCCGCCCATCAGCTCGGTCAGACCCAGGCAGATCGCCAGACCCAGGCCCGAGCCGCCATGCTGCCGGCTGATCGATCCATCGACCTGCGAAAAGCGCTGGAACAGACGATCCAGCCGGTCGACCGGGATTCCGGACCCGGTGTCAGCGACCTCGATACGCAGCTGGCCGCCATTGTCGGCAAGCCAGGTCAGGGTCACGCGGATATCGCCCGCCTGGGTGAACTTCAGGGCATTGCCGAGCAGGTTCAGCAGGATCTGGCGCAGCCGTCCACTGTCCGCTTGCACGACCGCGGGCAGGTCCTCACCCAGGTCCAGCGACAGCCGCAGCCCTTTCATCGCCGCCTGGGCGGCCACCAGATCGACGGTTTCCCGCACGATGGCGGCCGGGTCGAAGGGCTGGGGATCAAGCTCGATCTGCCCAGCCTCGAGCTTGGAGAAGTCGAGCACGTCGTTGACCACCGACAGCAGCGCTTCGCCGGCGGTGCTGATCCGCTGCAGGTGAAGCTCCGCGTCTGCGGGCATTCCGGGCAACCGCTTCAGCAGTCCGGAAAAGCCGAGGATCGCCGTCAGCGGCGTGCGGATTTCATGACTCATGTTGGCGAGGAAGTTGGACTTGGCCTCGGTGGCCGCCTCGGCCTCGTGGGTCCGTTGGAGCAGCTCTTCCTCGAGCACCTTCCGCCCGGTGATTTCGCGGGCGACGTCCAGGGTCCCGGTCGGCTCGCCGGTCCGGGGGTCCCTGATGAGGGTGGTGCGGGTTTCGAACCAGAGCCAGCGGCCGTCCTTGTGCCGGGCGCGGTATTCAGATCGCGGCGCGTCCCCGGAAAATTCGCCGGCGTAGAGCCGGTCGCCGATCGCCTTCATGGCCGGCCAGTCGTCGGGATGGACGATGTCGCGGACCAGCCGTCCAACCAGGACCTCGGGCGGATAGCCGGTCACCCTACCCACGGACGGCGAGATGAAGGTCAGGCGGCCGTCGGCGCCGCTCAGCATGATCAGGTCGGTGGCGTTGTCGGCGAACAATCTGTGGCGCGCTTCGCTCGCGGCCAGCGCGTCATCCGACTGCTTGCGCTCGATGGCGATGGCCGCCAGATGGGCGGCGGCCTCGATTGACCTGAAATCCGCCTCGTCGGGGACGCGGATTTCGCGATGGTACATGGCGAAGGTGCCGAGCACCTGGCCATCCCGGCCGCGGATCGGTTCCGACCAGCAGGACGCCAGACCGGCCTGGCCGGCCAGATCCTTGAAGTTGATCCACAGCGGATCGGTCTGGATGTCCGACACGATCGTGCAGCTGTTGCTGTAGGCGGCCGTGCCGCAGGACCCGACGTCGGGGCCGATCACGACGCCGTTGATGGCCTGGTTGTAGAAGTCCGGCAGACTGGGCCCGGCGCCGTTCAACAGGCGCTGGCCGGTGTCGTCCAGCAGCAGGATGCTGCACAGGATGCCACGGTGTTCCGCCTCGACGTATCGCGCAATGGCGTCGAGGATGACCGGCAACGAGCCACCCGTGGCAATCAGGGTCATTGTCCTGGTCAGCGTCGCGGTTCTCAACTCGCGAGCTGCCGCCGACTTCCGCCGTGTATTTCGCTGATTGACCATGGTGGACACGGACCCCTCCGCGGCAACCGGTTGCGGACGCGGGGTTATCTAGACATGCAGCAATTTCAGATGTGTGAACCGCGCCCGCGGCCTGCGCGACGTGCCGTCGCACCGGGCGTTGTCCTTGAGGCTCGCCTAGACCGGCCGCAACATCCAGATCGCCAGCAGCAGCAGCGCCAGGGTCGCCAGGGCCAGGCGGTTGCGGCCGTACCACCACAGGGCCCAGCCGGCGATGGGGGCCGCCACCAGGGTGGCGAAGGCGAGGAAGAACTGCAGCTGGACGCCGACCGTGACCTCGCCCAGGGCCCCGGCCGCCAGCATGGCCAGGGCCGTCGGCAACCGCTCCCAGGCCGCCGCGGCCGCGACCAGTGTGGCGGTGAACAGGAACACGGCGATCAGGTCCCGCCGGTCCCATCCGACATAGAATTCCCCCGGCGCCGGGCGCCGGGGAGATGCCGGAGTTTCCTCCGGCTGTTGGCTCACGCCGCCTTGCCGAAGCTGAGGCCCTCATAGCGGCGCAGGTGATGGTCGACCGAGCCGTAGAGGCCCTCGATCATCGTCACGCGCTTGAAGTAGTGGCCGATCGCCAGCTCGTCGGTCATGCCCATGCCGCCGTGGATCTGGATGGCGTTCTGGCCGACGAACTTGCAGGCCTTGCCGATCTGCACCTTGGCGGCGCTGACGGCCTTGGCCCGCTCGGCGTCGTCCTCGAGCTTGATGGTGGCCATGTAGGTCATCGACACCGACTGCTCGACGTTCATGAACATGTCGACCATCCGGTGCTGCAGCACCTGGAAGCTGGCGATCGGCACGCCGAACTGCTTGCGCTGGCGGGCGTATTCCAGGGTGCCGGTGTGCAGCTGGCGCATGGCGCCGACCGCTTCGGCGCAGCTGGCGGCGGCGGCCTCGTCGAGCACCTTGTTGACCAGCGGCAGGCCGGCGCCTTCCGCGCCGATCAGGGCGTCGGCCCCGACCGAGACATTCTCGAAATAGACCTCCGAGGCGCGCTGGCCGTCGACAGTCGGGTAGTCACGGGTGACCACGCCCTTGGCGCCCTTCTCGACGATGAACACCGAGACGCCGCCCTCGTCGCGCTGGCCGCCGCCGGTGCGGGCGGTGACGATCAGGTGGGTCGCCCAGGGGGCGCCGATGACCACCGCCTTGTGGCCGTTGAGGACGTAGCCGGAGCCGTCCTTCTTGGCCGTGGTCTTCAGGTCCGACCAGGTGTAGCGGCCCTGCGGTTCGGCATAGGCGAAGGCGATGATCACCTTGCCCTCGATGATGCCGCCGATCAGGTCCGCGGCGCCAGCGTAGCCGGAATGCTTCAGGAGGCCGCCGCCGATCACCACGGTGCCGAGGTAGGGCTCGACGA
The DNA here is from genome assembly GCA_030678995.1 of Caulobacter sp. Classification (GTDB taxonomy): domain Bacteria; phylum Pseudomonadota; class Alphaproteobacteria; order Caulobacterales; family Caulobacteraceae; genus Caulobacter. Next base: position 14,479 of record JAUXTQ010000062.1, on the reverse strand, counting down.
CCAGCGCCTTACCGAACTCCTCCATGACGATCATGTTCTCGATGGCGCCGCCGCCCAGGCCGCCCAGGTCTTCCGAGAACGGCGCGCCGAGGATGCCCAGCTCGTTGGCGAAGGCCTCCCAGATCGCCGGATCGCGCCCGGCTTCGGAGGTGATCATCTTGCGGCGTTTGTCGAAGTCGTACCGGTCCTGCAGGAAGCTCGTGACCGTGTCACGCAGCATCGACTGTTCTTCGGTGAAGTTGAAATCCATGGGCTTCCCTGACGCGTTTTCTGGCGGCTTTTGTCTGATTGAGCGGAACGTTAGAGGCCCAGCACCATCTTGGCGATGATGTTGCGCTGGATCTCGTTGGACCCGCCGTAGATCGAGGTCTTGCGGGTGTTGAAATAGGCGCCGGCGCGGCCGACGGCGTAGTCGGGGCCGATGCGGGCGTTGTCGCCGGCATCGCGCAGGTAGGGCGACCCGTAGTGGCCGGCGGCCTCGAGGGCCAGCTCGGTCAGGCGTTGCTGGATCTCGGTGCCCTTGATCTTCAGCAGGCTGGATTCCGGTCCCGGGCCCTTGCCGGCGCTCTCGCTGGCCAGGGTGCGCAGTTCGGTGAATTCGAGCGCCGTCAGGTCGATCTCCAGCTCGGCCACCTTGCGCTTGAAGGCGGGGTCCTGGATCAGCGGCGTGCCGTCGTCGTTCAGCTCGGTGGAGGCCATCTCGCGGACCTTCTCGACGCCGCGCTTGGAGCGGGCCACGCCGGCGATGCCGGAGCGCTCATGGGCCAGCAGGAACTTGGCGCAGGTCCAGCCCTTGTTCTCCTCGAACACACGCTGCTCGACCGGAACCTTGACGTTCTCCAGCCAGACCTCGTTGACCTCGTGACCGCCCTCCAGCGTCGTGATGCGGCGCACCTCGATGCCCGGGCTCTTCATGTCGATCAGCAGGAAGGAGATACCCGACTGGATCTTGGCCGTCGGGTCGGTGCGGACCAGGAAGAAGCCCCAGTCGGCGTGCTGAGCCAGGGTGGTCCAGGTCTTCTGGCCGTTGACCAGGTAGTATTCCTTGCCGTCGTCGCCGGTGATGCGCTCGGCCTTGGTCTTCAGGGACGCCAGGTCGGAGCCGGCGCCCGGCTCGCTGTAGCCCTGACACCACCACTCCTCGCCGTTGTAGATCTTGGGCAGGAAGCGTTCCTTCTGCGCCTGGGTGCCGAAGGTGTAGATCACCGGGGCGACCATCGCGACGCCGAACGGCAGGATGGCGATGGCGTCGGCCCGGGCGGTTTCCTCGGAGAAGATGTACTTCTGGGTCGAGGTCCAGTCGCAGCCGCCCCACTCCTTGGGCCAGGACGGCGCGACCCAGCCCTTTTTGGCCAGAACCTTGTGCCAGGACAGGAAGTCTTCCTTGGTCAGATCATCTCCCTCGTCCTGCTTTCCGCGCAGACTTTCAGGGTAGTTCTGCTCGATAAAGCTGCGGACCTCGTCACGAAAGGCGAGGTCTTCGGGGGAGAATTCTAGGTTCATTTTTGGCTCCCGGGGCGGCCTCTCATGGGGCCGTTTCAAGTCGCCGGCGACTATAGGGATCAAACGGTTGTTTGGAAAGATGACGCGCGCGTCAACGTAAGGCTGGCCGGGGAAGGCCCGCCGGCGTCGGCCGTCGATATCGGTCGGCTTGCCGGGATGGTGGAGCGGGCGGGGCCCGACAAAAAAGAGCGCCCCGCCCCGGGGGACGGGGCGAGGCGCCAAGGAATCCAGGGTGCTCGACTGGATCGGTGATCGGCCGCGCGAGGGGCGCGGCGGAGGGTCAGACGTTGAAGCCGGCGCAGGCGTCGGCGGCCTGGCGGGCCATTTCGGCCTTGCCGCCCGGGCCGGAGGCCTTGCGGGCCTTGGTGGCGGCGGCCTTGCGGGCCGTATCGGCGCGGTCGAGGACCAGGCCCATGCGGCCGGCCTTGTTGGCCTGGAGGACGGCGTCGATGCCGGCGGTGTCGGCGCCCTGCATCAGGCCGCGGCACTTGGCGGCGGCGATGAACTGGCTGTCGGTGAGGCGGTCGTTGGCGATGGCGGCGCCGCCGGAGACGGCGGTGGCGAGGATCACGGCGGCGGTGAGGATACGCATCGGGGAGGCTCCCTTTCCCTGTGTTGAAACTGGACCCTTGATGCTCTGCTTCAGCTGTATTCGCAAATTACATGTCTGAAATATATGAGCAATTACAGTGATTTAATCTGTCGGTTCTGTAATCATGTGGCGCGAATTTAATGTTCGCAGGTGCATCTGAATGGGGTGGTCGAAGCCTCGCCCCGGGGACTGCTTCCGGCGCAGCCGGTAGCTGTCCCTGTTTTCGGAAGAGCCTGAAGGGACAGCTACCGACTTCGTCGGAAGCAGTCCCAAAAAATAGCGCCCCGCCTGGGGAGGCGGAGCGCCAGGGGCTCTGGGTGCTGGTGGGTGGACTTCAGCCCATGAACTGGCCGCAGTCGCTGGCCAGCGTCGCCTGGGCGGCCGAGGCGTCGCCGCGGGCCAGGCGTTCGGCGTCGGTGCGGGCGTTGTAGGCCCGGTCGATGATGTGGTCGGACCGGCCGCGCTTCTGCACCTTGAGCAGGGCGTCGAGCTTGGCCGCGTCGTCGCCGGTAGCCAGGCCCCGGCAGTGGGCGGCCTTTACGTACTGTCCGTCGGTCAGGCGGCCGTCGGCGGCGAAGGCCGGGACCGTGGCGGCGGCGGTCAGAACCACGGCGGTAAGGGTCAGAATTTTCATGAGGTCGCTCCATCTCCCTGTTGGCGCCAGATGAGAATGCTTCCTCGCTCATGTATTCACAAATTAATTACCTGACAGATTCGAATGATTACATAGCGTTCATGTTTTTCCGACTTGAAATGAAGATGGCGAAATCATGTCGACTTCGTGTCGGCAATGAATCCTTGAAACACAGCCGCGCGACGGCGATGTTGCGGCCATGAGCCTGCCCGACGCCCCGCCGAAGCCCATCGCCACCCCCTGCGTGAAGGTCTGCATCGTCGACCCGGAGAGCAGCCTGTGCCTGGGCTGCCACCGCACCCTGATGGAGATCGCCGGCTGGACGCGGTTCAGCGAGGCCGAACGGGATGCGCTGACGGCGGCGCTGCCGGAACGGCGAAGCCGCATCCGGCCGGAGAAGCTGGGGTTGGTTTAGGGCGAGGGGACCAACCTCCTCCCTCCCCTTCATGGGGAGGGACGTCGGCGAAGTCGACAGGGTGGGGAAGCAGGACGCCGTGCCGGATGCGTCGGAGTGGCAATGGGTTGCCCCACCCGTCCGGACTTCGTCCGTCCACCCTCCCCATGAAGGGGAGGGAAAGCCCCCCACCTTACCAACCCCTTACACCCCTTCACGGATTGCAAACCCAAGCCGCCTAGGGTGTTCGGCGAAGGGGCGGAAAACGCCCCCGGCAAAGCCAGTATGGCGGGGTGTCTGCAATGATCAGGTTCGTGGCGATCGCCGCGATTGGCGCACTATCGGCCGTCGGCGCCGCGCGCGCCGTCGTCAGCCTTGATCCCGACCGCTACGCCGTGCCGGCCCGGGCCGAGCAGGCGGTGGCGACCATTGCCGCGGAGCCGCCCGCCAACGCCCAGGTGCGCAAGTCCGCCGACGGCCACTACTGGGCCGAGGCCAACGTTAACGGCAAGGCCGTCCGCTTCCTGGTCGATACCGGCGCCACCGCCGTCTCCCTGACCCTGGAGGACGCCCGCCGCCTGGGCGTCGACACATCCAGCCTCGACTACCGCTATGACGTGATCACCGCCGACGGCAAGGCCCGGGCCGCCACGGTCAAGCTGGCCAGCATCTCCATCGCCGGCGCGCGGATCGACAACGTCGATGCCCTGGTGATCGAGAAGGGCCTGACCGCCTCCCTGCTGGGCATGAGCTACCTGGGCCGCCTGCGCGCCTTCGAAGCCACCCAGACGGCGCTGATCCTCAAGCCGTAACACCCGCCGATTGCGCGACGCCCGTCGACCATGCGAGCCTCTGCCCGCATAGGTTGGGGGCGCGTGTCATGGTCAGGTCCGTTGCGGCAGGTCTTGTCGGAATCCTGGCGGCCGGCCTGGTGGCCGTCTGCGGCATGGCCCTGGCGGCCGATGAGCCGGCGCTGACGGCGCGCGACATCCAGTCGTTCGGCCCGCATCCCTCCAGGCTCTACGACAGCCATGCGGGCGGTCCCCTGAAGGAGTGGGACAAGGCCCTGCGGAGTCTGTTGCCGAGCCGGGGTCTGTCGGGATCAGCAAAGGAACTGGCCGGCCGGTACGGGCTCGACGCCGGGGCGATGGAGTCGCTGATAACCCTGTGGATCCAGGTCCAGCACGTTTCGTACCGGGAGGACGAGAACGCGCCGCAGGTAAAGGCCATCCGGCGGCGGTTCGAGGCGCTTCTCGCCCGCACCGGCCGGTCGCGGCTGGTGCTCGAGGCCGCCGCCGCCGGTCTGAGCCAGCAGGAGGAATGCACGCCTGACGGCTTCAGGGCCCTGGTGGGGCCGCACGCCGACGCCGGTGAAGCCTGGGTCGCCGCCGCCGCGGCCGACTGCGCCGGCTGGTACCGGGCGTTCGTCGAAGAACACCCCGATCTAGCGACCGCCGCTCTGGTTCGTCAGGGGGAATACGGCAGCCTGCACGGCGCCAACCAGCTGGCGTTGTACGGCTGGCTCACCTCCGACGAAGCCCTCACCCATGTGGCGCCCGAGAGCCGGCCGGCCCTCGCCGCCCGCGTCAATCGCATTTATCTGCAACTGCTGTTCCGCAAGGGTCTGACCGCCGAGGCGGACGCCGTGGTCCAGCGGCTGACGCCTGACGTCCGCAACCGGCTTGCACGCCCTGAGCCAGCGTTGCAGACGGTGGTGATCGACGGGCTGCCCCTCGTGTTGGACGCACAAGGCATTCAGGGCGAGACGATCCTGCTGGACATCGTCGCCGCCGACCTGATGGCCGGCCGGACGGCCCTGGCCGAGGCGGGGCTGTCAGCCTTTGCCGACCTGGACGCAGTGCGGTCCCACTTCGCCTGCGCCTACGCTTCGCCGGCGACTGATTCACCCCGCCCCGCCCGCCGCGAGGCGCCCCGTTGCGGCGAAGGGCCCGTTGGAGCGGCCAAGGTGATGCTACTCGACGCTCTGCTCCATCATCCGGGCGACGATCCTTACCCCCTGGCCGAGGTCTTCTTCGTCGTCGATTTTTTCAACGACACCCACGGCGCCGTCTGGACCGAAGTGATCTGCAAGCTGTTCGCCGAAGAGCAGTATGCGGACCTGTGCAAGAACGCCCGCCGCCAGACCGCATCAGGCATCCTGGACGAGGGATACGGCGGCTTCCAGGGGTCCGACGCGCAGGCCGCCGCCCTGCTACAGGCTGCGAACCTGCCCGGCCAGGACGAACGCAAGGCCGTTTTTGCCGCCTCACTGACCGCGGCGGCCAAGCGGTACGGCGGCGAGGAGACCCGGACGCGGCCGGCCGGGGTCCATGGCCGCGGGCCACTGCCGTCGCGGTTCGCCCAGCACCCGGTTCCGCCGGCGCTGCGCGGACCGGGCTCTACGCCCCCGGAAGCGTGGCTGAAGACCTTGGCGCCCCTGCCCCCAGGCTTCCAGCCCGTGCGGGTCGGGCGGGACGGCGACCGGGTGGCGATCATCAGCCTGTCTCAGCAGTTCGATCCAACGGGCGAGGTGTCTGGCGGCGGCTACTGGGTCCACCTGTCGAAGGATGGCGGCAAGAACTGGGATCGGCCGCTCTACACCGGACTATCGCAGTTCTATCCTTATGTCGTCGAAGGGACCGCGACCCTGCCCCTGTTCGACGGGGAGACCCTGAACCTGGCCGTCTCGGTGCAGGAGATCGATACCGACACGATCATGTATCCGCCCGTGGCCACCCGGTCGAAGCGGCAGGAGAGCGATCTCTACCTGCGCATCCCGCTGGCCGAGCTGAGCCGCGACAGCGACGGCGACGGCCTGAGCGACATCGCCGCCGAACATCTGCTGCTGTCGCCCACGCCCGCCGGCTCTACACCGTTCGTGGTCGGCGCCCGCACGGACACGCGCTGCGGCGGTCCGCAGTCGCCGATGCAGGAGGCCATGGGCGCGGTCCTGACCCGGCTGTTCAGCCGTCCGACCGGGGCGATCATCGAGCCAGTCGACCGGCCACACGGCGCGCTCGGCCTGATGGGCTGGACGACGACCGCCACCAACCCGCAGCGGCCGATCTTCGTCCTGGGCGACCCGGCCGATTTCGCCTGCTTGCGGATCGACCGGCTGATGATCGTCTACAGCCCCGCGGATCTGCCGGCCCTGCGGCGGCGGACCCCGGACTTCCAACCGATGGACCTGGGCGACCTGATCCTCAACCGCGCCGGGGACAGGGGCTACTTCGTCTACAGCAACGGCTGGAGCGGTGGCACGATCGGCCTGCGCAAGGTCGAAGGGCGCTGGTTGTTCAAGGAACTGTCGAGCTGGATCTCGTAAGCGGCGTTTCCGTCTTCCGTGCGGCGCCCGCTCCGAGGACGCCCGAGATCGTGGGGGCAATGACGCCCTTGAGCCGCCCGTCGACAGGGCCTTCAATGGCCGGATGTCGCAGAGCCTCGAATCCCTGCTCGGTCAGGCTGCCCAGCTGCGTCGCGCGGGGCGGACGGCCGAGGCGCTGGCGGCTTATGAGCGGCTGCTGGCGGCCCATCCGGACCTGCCCGACAGCTGGTACAACCTGGCCCTGCTGCAGCGGAAGGCCGGGCGGCCGGAGGCGGCGCTGGCGTCTTACGACCAGGCCCTGAGGCGCGGGGTCAGCGACCCGGAGGAGGTGCGGCTCAACCGCGCCGTCATCCTGTCCGACGACCTGCGCCGCGAGGTCGAGGCCGAGGCCGAACTGACCGCCGCCCTGGCGCTCAATCCCCGCTACGTCCCGGCCCTGCTGAACCTGGGCAACCTGCACGAAGACCGGGGCCGGCGCGCCGAAGCCGTGGCAGCCTATGAGGCCATTGTCGCTCTCGATCCCGCCGACCCCGACGCCCTCGCCCGGCTTGGCGGACTGGCGACGCCATCGGGCTCCGACGATCCCCTGATCGGCCGGCTGCGCGGCGCGATCGGCCGACATGGCCCGGCCCGGGACGCGGCGCTGGGCTTCGCGCTCGGCCGGATGCTCGATGCGGCCGGGGCGTACGACGAAGCCTTCGCCGCCTATGCCGCCGCCAACGCCGCCAGCCGGGCCAGCGGGACCGCCCGCTACGACCGCGCGGCCATGGAGGCCCAGGTCGACGCTCTGATCGCCGCCTTCCCGAAGCCCTGGACCGGCCCGCCCGTGGCCGGGACCCGGCCGCCGCCGGTGTTCGTCTGCGGCATGTTCCGCTCCGGCTCGACCCTGGCGGAGCAGGTGCTGGCCAGCCACGCCCGGGTCACCGCCGGCGGGGAGCTGGACCTGATCCCGGCCATGACCCGCGGCCCGCTGGCGCCCTGGCCGGCCAGTCTGAAGGCCACCACGCCCGCCACACTGGACACCCTCGCCGCCGGCTGTCTGGCGACCTTGTCGGCCATCTTCCCGGCCGCCGATGTTCTGACCGACAAGCGGCCGGACAACCTGATGCACATCGGCCTGATCAAGCGGCTGTTTCCGGACGCGAAGATCGTCAACTCCGTGCGCGACCCGCTGGACAACGCCCTGTCTGTCTACTTCCTGCACCTCGACCACGGCATGGCCTACGCCCTCGATCTCATGGACATCGGCCACTATCAGCGCCAGCAACAGCGGATGATGGCGCACTGGAAGTCGCTGTATCCGAACGACATTCTCCACTTCGACTACGACGCCTTCGTCGCTGATCCGCGAGCCCCGCTGGAGCGGCTGCTGGCCTTCCTGGGTCTCGACTGGGACGACAATTGCCTCGCCTTCCACAAGCTCGACAACGCGGTGAAGACCGCCAGCGTCTGGCAGGTGCGCGAGCCGCTGTACCAGCGCGCCTCGGGCCGGGCGCGGCATTACCAGCACCAGTTGGCGCCCTTGAAGGCCTGGCTCGAGGAGAGCGGATCATGACCGGCGAGGAGGGGACATGTACCGCGGGTACGTGTCCCCTACTCCAGATTCAGCGGCGGTTCGTTTAGGGGACACGTACCTTCGGTACATGTCCCCTCAGGCCGCCTTCCGCGCCGCCGCGTCGGCGACCGCCGCCAGGGCCGCGTCGAGCACCTCCAGCCCGGCGCCGGCCTTGCTGCCCTCGACGGTCAGGATCCGTCGCCAGCTGCGCGCGCCCGGGCGGCCGTGGAACAGGCCCAGCATGTGGCGGGTCATGCCGGCCAGATGGGCGCCGGCCGCCAGCCGGCCGGCCATGTAAGGGCGGTAGCGGGCGACGGCCTCGAACGGATCGACCGCCTCGCCCTCGCCGAAGACCAGGCTGTCCACCGAGCCCAGGATGCCCGGCTCGTGATAGGCGGCGCGGCCGAGCATCACCCCGTCCATCTGCGCCAGGTGGACCAGGGCCTCGTCCAGCGTCGCCACCCCGCCGTTGAGGACGATGGTCAGGTCCGGCCGCTCGCGCTTGAGTCGGTAGACCAGCGGATAGTCCAGCGGCGGAACGTCCCGGTTTTCCTTCGGCGACAGCCCCTGCAGCCAGGCCTTGCGGGCATGGACGATGAAGGTGGACACCCCCGCTTTCGCCGACAGATCGACCAGCCGGAACAGGGCCTCCTCCGGATCCTGGTCATCGACGCCGATGCGGCATTTCACCGTCACCGGCACGGCCACGGCGGCGATCATGGCGGCCATGCAGTCGGCCACCAGCTCAGGCTCGCGCATCAGACAGGCGCCGAACCGGCCGCTCTGCACCCGGTCGGAGGGACAGCCGACGTTGAGATTGATCTCGTCGTAGCCCAGGTCCTCGCCGATGCGGGCGCAGGTCGCCAGGTCCGCCGGCTCCGACCCGCCCAGCTGCAGCGCCAGCGGATGTTCCGACGGGTCGTAGCCCAGCAACCGCTCCCGCGGCCCGTGCAGCACCGCCCCGCTGGTGACCATCTCGGTATAGAGCAGCGACCGGCGCGTCAGGACCCGATGGAACGCCCGGCAGTTCCGGTCGGTCCAGTCCATCATCGGGGCCACGGAGAGGCGGTGGGCGGGCGGCGTCATCGGCCGGTCAGATAAGGCAAATTCGGGCGCGGGGCTATCCGACGACCGTCCTGGCGAGCACCGCATCGACCTCGGCCAGGTATTGGGGAATGAACACCGCCTCGATGCGGATGCCATCGGGGACGTCAGAACAGAATCGAACATTGGCCCCGCGCCCCGACGCGGCGGGATCATCCACCATGCATCGCCCGGATCAGGCCAACCAGATTGAGGGTATGGGCGGCATAGAGGAGCAGTCCTGTGACGACGACGACAATCAGCGGCACTAGAATCTTCTTTGTCACGTTCGGAATTCCTTCTCGTCAGGCATAGGCCAGGGTTTCGCGGATGGTCAGTTTGGCGGCATTCAGCGCCGGCACGAGGCTCGCCACGACCGACCCGATGGCGACAATGGCCAGCCACAATCCCAGGCCCGGCAGCGACAGGGTGAGCGGCAGGGGCAGGCCGAAGGAAAGCACGCCGATCAGATTGCCGATCCCCGCGGCGAGGGGCAGGGCCAGCAACAGCGCGAGCACCACGCTCATGAGGCCCGTGAACAAGCCCTCGGCGATGACGTTGCGGACAATGACCCGTTTTGTACCGCCGATGGTGCGCATGATGCCAAATTCGCGTGTGCGCTCCGTCACGCTGGTCCCTTGCGCCGAGGCGAGGCCCAGCAGACCAACGGCCGCCATCAGAATCGACATGATGACGAGCGAAACCACGAGAATCCTGACGTGACCGCCCACGGCGCCATCAACCTGCGCCTCTGACGTCGAAAGCACCACGCGCATGCCCGCCGCGCCCAAACGCGCTTCGACGGCGCTGGCCACGGCGGAAGTGGCCGCCACGCCATGGTCGACCGTCACTATGCGCACCGCGTTTGTCTTGCCCCCGGTTCCGGTGATGTCCTGATACCCGGTCGGCGAAACGAACACCGCTGCCGGCGTGACGATCTGACGGACGACCCCGACAACGCGATATGACGCCGCGCGGCCCTCGACCGTCAGCCTGATCGTGCTTCCCACCGGGGGACGGCCGAGGAGGGCGCGAGCGCCCTGATTGAGCAGAATGGCGCCGTCTTCGCCGGGCCGTGGGAGACGGCCATCAAGCATGACCAGGTGCGATAGCCTGGCCGGCGCGGGCAGCGACTGAAACGCAAGGCTGCCATGACCGCCGTCAGGGTATGTTCGAACAACGGCCAACCCGTCGGGCCGGGTCGCGGCGGCCGAGGTGACGCTCCAGGGCTCGACCTTTCGGACACCCGGCGCGCCCGCCACGATCGCCAGCAGCGCGGCGGTCGGCGCCGGGCGGTCAAGCCGAAGTTCCAGGTCGTGGTCCCGGTCTTGAGCCGACGAGGCGATGAATTGACCCCATGCCTTCTGGACGCTGAGGCTTGCGAGGAACATCGCGCCGGCGGCGGCCAGCAGCATCAGCGTCAGGATGAGACGACCACGCCGACGAAAGGCGTTGCGTATCGCCAGGATCAGCGTGCGATCGATCCCCCTGAGCCGGGTCAGGAAGACATCGAACCAACCGGCGCCGAACACCTGCCGGCTTAAACCGTAGTCGGAAATCGCTTCGCGAACGGTGGCGCGAGCGGCCTTTCGGATCGGTACGAGCGCGAAGGTCAGCGGTATGGCGAGGCCGCCTATGACCAGGGCCAGGATCAGCCAATGCGGAAGAGCGTGGCTGGCGATGTCGAAGTTCAGCAGCCGGGCGATGATGTCGGCGAAGGCCTGGCCGCTGATGACGCCCAAGGGAACGCCCGCCGACACAGCCACGCTCGCGACCGCGAAGATGCCCACCAGATAGAGCCCGACAATCTGGCGCGTGCGGGCGCCAATGGCCTTCATGACCGCGATCTGCCGGACCTGCTGGGCGAGCAGGCCGTCGATCATCGACGCGGTCAGGAAGGCGCTCAGGACAAGCGAGAGGATCGCGAACATCAGGAACATGGTCAGGACGGCGGTCATCTGGTTCTGGTGGGGATGACGACCGGTCGGCGGCGCCTGGATCTGGTGGACATCCAGGCCCCGGGCCTTGAGGGCCAGGGCCAGTTCGCCCACGACGGCGTCGACCTTGCGCTGGTCATGGAGCGCCTCCCTGACCACGACCTTCAGGATGTTCGGCGTGGGATCCCCTCCGACCGCCGCGAAGGTCTCGGGCGTGAGATAGCCGTACGCCGTCTGCTCCTGCCAGGCCGGGGCAAGGCTGGGATCATGAACCGTGCCGGAGACCATCACGAAGACCTTCGGACCGGTCGGCGTCTGCAGCCTGATGGATCCGCCGATCTTGCCGCGGAGAAAGGCCAATGCCTCCCGTTCAAGGAGAATGGACCCGGGCTTCGGCGGATAGGCGCCGGCCTCGGGGAAGACCTTGTTGACCCGCAGCGCGTCGAAGTCGGGAACGACGAAGAGCAGCATTCGCACCCATTCGCCGGGCCGATACTCCACCCTGGCGGCGACGATGGAAGCCGCTTCCGCGGCGGCGATATCGGGACGCTTGCGCACCGCTTCGACCAGCTTCGCATCGACAACGCCCACATCCAGGAGGGCCGAGGCCGGATTGGTGGCGATGTAGTTGCGCGAGATCTCCCGGGTGAGAATGGCGTAGGCGCTGGCGATCGTCGCCACGGCGTAGACACCGACCGCGATCGCCGTGACCGCCATCAGAATCCGGCCCTGAATGGCGTCGAAGTCGCGGATCAGCTTCCACCATCTGGTCGCGATCCTCATGCCGTCGGCCCCACGGCGCGACCGCTCGTCACGCATCCGTCGCTCAACTCAACCACGCGCGTGAAGTACCGGGCCAGGTCGCGTTCGTGGGTGACCATGACGACCGCCCTGCCCTCGCCCGCCAGACCGGCGAAGAGTTGCATCACCTCGTCGGAGGTCCTGGAATCGAGGTTTCCGGTCGGCTCATCGGCGACCAGGATCGGGGGATCGTTGGCCAGCGCCCTGGCGATGGCGGCACGCTGCTGCTGCCCCCCGGACAGGTCGGAGGGCAGCTTGTCCGCCTGGGCGCCGATACCGAGCTTGTCCAGCAGCCGCATCGCGCGACCGCGCCGCTGGGCCAGCGGAAACGTCCCGCAGAAATCCATCGGCAACATGATGTTCTCGACGACCGTCAACGTTGGCAGCAGTTGGAAGAACTGGAACACAACGCCGACACTCTTCCCGCGCCAGACCGCCAGCTGCTCCTGGCTGAGATGCTGAATCTCGGCGTCACCCACGGCAATCGTTCCCGCCGTCGGAGTGTCGATGCCGGTCATCACGTTGACGAGGGTCGACTTGCCGCTGCCAGACTGGCCGACAATGGCGACGAAATCCCCGGCCGCGACGTCGAGGTCAATGCCCCGAAGCGCGGTGAACGGACCCGCGGCGGTCTCGTAGTCCTTCGAGACGCCGCGCAACCTTATCAGGGGTCGATCGACGCTGTCGGAGGCCGCCGGGCGTGTTTGATCAATCCGTGTCTGCAAAAGCATCGGCTTGTCCTGTCAACAATGGGAGATCGGGCCGCCAATGAGCGGCGGTGGTCAGCGCCTGGCTAAGGGCCGCCGCGGTCCGGCGGCCCGGGCGCCATGCCGGACCAGAGCGCCTTCACGAACAGCGGCACGGCGTGCCCAAGGTCGTCGCCCTTATGGAGTTCCATCATTTCATAGACGGCGAGACTGTGGATCGCGGCGATCATCAGATTGGCGGTGGCTTGCGGGTCATCGACCCGGAGCAGGCCTTCAGCGTTTCTCCTGATCATGAAACGGGTCAGAAGGTCGGCGATCCTGTCGACCCGTCCCGCGCCAAAATGCTCCACGACCTCGGACATCTTGATGTCTGGGTGGAGCATCAAATGCGTCGCCATCGGGATGACCTGCCTGAAATGGTCAAGCAGGCGGCGGCCGGTTTCGACGAGCGCCGCCTGTGTATCGGTGATTTCCGAGGCGATGATGCTGTCAGCATCGACATCCCGCGGCATCATGGCCGCGAGGAACAACTCCGCCTTGGTCGGAAATCGTTGGAAAATAACCGCCTCCGAGACGCCGGCGCGGCGTGCGATGTCCTTGGTCGTCCCAAACGCGCCGCGCTCCAGGAATACCGCGCGCGCGTGCGCCAGAAGCGTCTCGTCATCGACGGATTTCCTGCGGCCCACGGTCACGACCTCGCGTCTCAATTTATAAGTGATAACTCACTTATATGGGTGGATCAAGCTCGGCGGTTCGATCGGATCATGGCCTCCGCGCTCCCGGGCCGAGCGGCGAGCGGATCGAGAGGCCCTGGATGCAGGCCTCCTGGGCGACCGCCGTCAGCGCGTGGCCTTCGCCGCTCTTCGGGTCTCCATCAGCCCGCGCGAGGCCATCAAGTCATCGATCATGGCCGTCCCCGTTTGGTCGATGTCCGGTCCGGGGCTATAGCCGACTCAACGATCAGGGGAGAACGGCATGAACGATCTCGACGGGCGCGTGGCGCTGGTCACCGGCGGGGCGCAAGGCATCGGGGCGGCGACGGCCAGGGCGCTGGCGGCGGCCGGGGCGAAGGTGGTGGTCAGCGACATCGGCGACGGAACGGCCGTGGCTGACGCGGTCGGCGGGGCTTATGTCAGGCACGACGTGACGGTCGAGGCCGACTGGATCGCCGCCGTGGCCTTCGCCCGCGAGGCCTTCGGCGGGCTGGACATCCTGGTCAACAACGCCGGCATCTTCTGGATGAAACCGATCGTCGAGACCGCGCTTGAGGACTTCCGGCGCATGCAGCAGATCAATGTCGAAGGCGTGTTCCTGGGGCTGAAGCACGCGATCCCGGCCATCGCCGAGCGGGCCCAGCGCTGGGACGGCGGCGGCTCGATCATCAACCTGTCGTCGGTGGCCGGACTGGTCGGACAGGCGGGCGGCCTGGCCTACAACGCTTCCAAGGGCGCGGTGCGGCTGATGACCAAGTCTGCGGCGCTGGAATGCGCCCGGGACAGGCTGAAAATCCGGGTCAACTCGGTCCATCCGGGGATCATCGACACCCCGATGATGGCCGGCGCGGCGGCGGCCATTTCCGAGCGGACGGGGGAAGGCTCCAACAGCACCCTGGAGCGTTTCGCCCAGAGCCATCCGCTGGGGCGCCTGGGCCGTGACACCGACATCGCCAACGCGATCGTCTTCCTCGCCTCGGACAAGGCGGCCTTCATGACGGGGTCGGAAGTGGTGGTGGACGGCGGCATGACAGCGACCTGACCCTTCGCAGGCGGGCGCCGATCGGCAAATGGGGACAGGCAAATGGGGACACGGCGGATTCAACCGGTCATCGCAACAGGTTTAGGTTTGCGATGCGGGAGGATCTTCGATGGGGCGGTCGGTTCGGCTGAGCGAGGCTCAGAAGCGAGAGTTGTGGGATCGCTGGCGTGGGGGCGAGACGCTGGTGGAGATC
>JAUXTQ010000002.1 GCA_030678995.1 Caulobacter sp. | reverse complement strand
TGTTCACCATCCGGCCGCCGTCCGGGACGGTGAAGACCAACACCGCCCTCGGCTGGCGGGTGGACAGGGACGCCGCCGGCCGCCGCCGGGCGCACCACGACGGCATCATCCTCGGCGCCCGGTCGGTGATCGTCCTGCTGCCGGACGAGGCCCTGGCCGTGTCGATCCTGACCAACCTCGGCCAGGTCGACTTCGATCCGGTCGAACCGACGCAACGGATCGCGGAAGCCTTCCTGGCCTAGGGCCGGTCGTTATGTAATCCAGAGCTTTCTTCCCCGCTAAGTCGGGGAGGGGGACCGCCGGAGGCGGTGGAGGGGTCGGCGCGAACACGAGCGGCCTCATCCTGAATTCCGGTCCTTCCGGCGAGTCCGGCGCCGACCCCTCCACCATGCTCCGCATGGTCCCCCTCCCCGGCTTTGCGGGGAGGATTATTCGGATGTGTAAACCACCCCGCCCTTCATCACGAAGCTGACCCGCGTCAGCACCGTCACGTCGGCCAGGGGGTCGCCGCGGACGGCGATCAGGTCGGCCTGTTTGCCGGGCGCCAGCGAGCCGATCTGGTCGGAGAGGCCGAAATGCTCGGCCGCCCAGACCGTCGCCGAGCGGATCGCATCGATCGGGCTCATGCCCGCCCTGACCAGCAGGGCGAACTCGCCGGCGTTGTCCCCGTGGGCGGAAACGCCTGTGTCGGTGCCGAAGGCGATTTTCACGCCGCCGGCCCAGGCCCGGCGGGCCATGTCGAGCATCCTCGGCCCGGCCAGCAGCGCCTTGTCGCGCTGGGCGGGGGTGAAAAAGGTGTTGGGTTTCGCCGCCTCCCTGGCCACGAAGTCGCCGGCCATCAGGGTCGGCACCAGGTAGCCGCCGCCGGACTTGAACAGCTTGATCGATTCGGCGTCGAGGTAGGTGCCGTGCTCGATGGAATCGCCGCCGGCCTTGAGGAAGGCGTTGACCCCGTCGCCGCCGTGGGCGTGGGCGGTGACCTTGCGGCCCATCGCGTGGGCGGTCTCGACGATCGCCCGCAGCTCGTCGTCGGTGAACTGTTTAGCCAGGCCCGCGGCGGTCTGGGACAGGACGCCGCCGGTGGCGGTGATCTTGATGATGTCGGCGCCGGCGCGGATCTGTTCACGCACCGCGCGGCGGCAGTCGTCGGCGCCGGAGCAGACCGCCGTGCCGCGGAACACCGGCACCAGGGCTTCGGGCATGCCGTTGCCGGGGTCGCCATGGCCGCCGTGCACCGAGATGGCCGCGCCGGAGGCGATGATTCGCGGGCCCGGAATGCGCCCGCTGCGGATGGCGTCGCGCAGGGCGAAGATCGACTCGTTGGGCGCGCCCAGATCGGCCACCGTGGTGAAGCCGGCGCGCAGGGTCTTCATGCCATTCCAGGCGCCGTCGAGGGCCAGGTCGGATTTGGTCTTGGTGAACTCTTCCAGCTGGCTGTTGGGGCCCTGTTCGCCCGTCAGGTGGACGTGGCTGTCGATCAGGCCTGGCAGGACGAAGCTGTCATGCAGGGCGATGACCTTGGCGCCGGGCGCGGTCGTGTAGCCCGCCTCGATGCGCACGACCTTGCCGCCCTGGATGACCAGGGTCCTTTCGGCCTCGACCGTTCCGGAAGCCGGGTCAGCCAGCAGCCGGCCGGCCTGAACATAGGTCAGGGGCGCCTCGGCCGGCGTGCTGCGCGCCTGGGCAAGGCCAAGGCCCGCGCCGACGGCCAGCAGGGCGGCGGCGCCGAGGGCGGCGAAACGCTTCGTCACAGGGGTCATCTCAGGCTCCAGCCCTGATGGCGAAGGTCAGCGCCGCGTCGGACAGGGCCGGGACGCGGGCTTCCATGGTCTGGGCGTGGGCGCTGGCGGCGGTGCCGTCGCGAACCCGGCCGACGATGCCCTGGCAGATACCCGCCAGGCGGAACAGGTTGTAGGCGAAGTACCAGTCGAGGTTGGGCACGCCGCTACGACCGGTCAGGCCGCAGTACTGCTCGACCACCTCATCGACGGTCGGGATGCCCCAGGCCTTGAGGTCCTCGATACCCGACAGCGAGGCGCGCTCGGCGCCCGGCATGACCCAGTGCATCAGCAGGTAGGAGAAGTCGGCCATCGGGTTGCCCAAGGTCGACAGCTCCCAGTCCAGCACCGCCGCCACGCGCGGCTCGGTGGGGTGCAGGACCATGTTGTCGAGGCGGTAGTCGCCGTGGACGATCGAGGTCTTGTCGTCCTCCGGCGCGGTGGTGGGCAGGAACTCCATCAGCCGGTTCATCGACGGGATGGCCTGGGTCTCGGACGCCTTGTACTGCTTGGTCCAGCGGTCGATCTGGCGGCTGAAATAGTTGCCCGGCCGGCCGAAGTCGCCCAGGCCGATGGCCTCGTAGTCGGTGTTGTGCAGCTGGGCCAGGGTGGCGATCTTGGCCTTGTAGATCAGGCCACGCTCGGCGGGCTGGTAGTCAGGCAGGGTCAGGTCCCAGAGGATCCGCCCCTCCACATTGTCCATGACGTAGAACATCGTGCCGATGACGTCGTCGTCGGTGCACAGGGCATAGGCGTGGGCCACCGGAAAGCCGGTCTTGCCGAGGGCCG
The DNA here is from genome assembly GCA_030678995.1 of Caulobacter sp. Lineage (GTDB taxonomy): Bacteria > Pseudomonadota > Alphaproteobacteria > Caulobacterales > Caulobacteraceae > Caulobacter. The sequence goes on along the minus strand of JAUXTQ010000002.1, from coordinate 84,251 downwards.
AGATAACCTTGAACTCGCGATCGACGGCGTGGGCCGACGGCAGCAGCTTGCCCGGCGGCTTGCGGCGCAGGACGTATTTCTTCGCCGGCGTGACCAGCTGGTAGGTCGGGTTGGACTGGCCGCCCTTGAACTGGCGCACTTCCAGCGGGCCGGCATAGCCCTCGACATTGGCCTCCAGCCAAGCGGCGAGTTTCGCCTCGTCGATGGCGTGCCGCGGGTCGACCGGCTTGGTGCCGGAATTCAGATCCTGCGCGGTCGGCGCGGCTGCGGCTTCAGCCATGAGCGTTTCCCCATTTTCGTACAGTTGTTTGAGCGTGAGTTTAGGGGCTGGGGCGGTAGGTGCAAGGTAGGGAGTAGGGCTTAGGGAGTAGCCGGGGGATTGGCGCGGCGCCGGTCGAACTACTCCCTACTCCCTACGCGCTACTCCCTACAAAGCCCGCCAGCCGATGTCCGACCGGTAGAACCCGCCCGGGAAGTCGATCGTCGCGACGGCGGCGTAGGCCCTGTCCCTGGCCTCCTGCAGCGTCGCCCCCAGAGCGCAGACGTTCAGCACGCGGCCGCCGGCCGAGCGCAGGGTCCCGTCCGGGTCTCTCGCCGTGCCGGCGTGGAAGACCACGGCGTCCGGCCGCTTGACGTCCGCCCCGCGGATGATCGCGCCGCTGACCGGGCTGTCCGGATAGCCGTTGGCGGCCATGACCACGCAGATGGCGCTTTCGTCCCGCCACGTCGGCCGGGGCATCGCCGCCAGGGTCCCGTCGGCGCAGGCCTTGAGCCAGGGCACGATGTCGTCGGCCAGCCTCAGCATCAGCACCTGGGTTTCCGGGTCGCCGAACCGGGCGTTGAACTCCACCAGCCGGGGACCGTCCTCGGTCAGCATCAGCCCCGCGAAGAGTACGCCCTTGAAGGGTCGCCCTTCGGCCGCCAGACCCTTGACGGCGGGCAGGACGCATTCGTCGAAGGCCTGCTTCGCCAGGGCCTGGGTCAGCACCAACGCGGGGGAATAGGTCCCCATGCCGCCGGTGTTGGGGCCGATGTCGCCGTCGAAGGCGCGTTTGTGATCCTGGGCGTAGCCGAACGGAACGGCGGTCTCGCCGTCGCAGAGGGCGAAGAAGGAGCACTCCTCGCCGTCCATGAATTCCTCGATGACCACCCGGGCGCCGGCTGCGCCGAACCGGCCGCCCAGCATGTCGGCCACCGCCTCGTCGGCCTCGGCGCGGGTCAGGGCGATGACCACGCCCTTGCCCGCCGCCAGGCCGTCGGCCTTGATCACATAAGGGGCGGACTGGGTATCGAGGAAGGCGGCGGCGGTCTCGGCGGTCTCGCACACGCCGAACGCGGCCGTCGGCAGGTCGTGACGGGCGAGGAAGGTCTTGCTGAAGGCCTTGGACGTCTCGATCTCGGCGGCGGCCTTGGTCGGGCCGAAACAGGCGATGCCGGCCTCGGTCAGGGCGTCGGCGAGGCCGACTTCCAGCGCCGCCTCGGGGCCGATGACCACCAGGTCCGCGGCGATCTCCCGGGCCAGGGCGACCAGGCCATCGACGTCGGTGACCTTCAGCGGCCGCGTCTCGCAGATGAGGGCGATGCCGGGGCTGCCCGGCGCGGCCACCATGCGCGTCAGCAGCGGCGACTGAGCGATCTTCCAGGCCAGCGCATGCTCGCGACCGCCCGATCCGACGAGGAGGATATTCATGCGGGGGTTTTAGGGAACGGGGACATGTACCGGCAAGCCGGTACGTGTCCCCTTTGTCCGATTGGAGGGGACACGCACTGAAGTGCATGTCCCCGTGCTCAGGCGCCCGCGATCCACCGCTTTGCAGTAGCCATCGCGTCCGGATTGGCCGTCAGTGGAACTGTCGTCGGCGGACTGGTGATTTCCAGCACGTTCCCCGCCGGGTCGGGGAAGTAGATCGACTGCTGCTCGCCGTGGTCCTCTTCGTCAAAGGCGATCCCCGTCTCGGTCAGCCGCGCCCGCCATGACTGCAGTTCGCCCGGCGTCTCCACCGCGAAGGCGTAGTGCCGGGAATCGGCGGGCAAAGGATTGGCCGGCGCGGTCGCGCCCTTCAGCGCCACCAGCACGATCTCGCGGCCGTCGCCGATTGAGAAGATCATCATCAGCCAGGGGTGACCGCCCCAGTCGTCGCCCTCGTGGGCCCCGATCAACGGCAGGTCGAGGGTCTCGCCATAGAAGCGAAGGGTGGCTTCGGCGTCGAAGCAGGGAATGACGAGATGATCGAGGCGCATGGAGACTTCCCGTTCCGATTCATCCACAACCTTTGACCCCGATCAAGGCGCGATCCGCCGTCAGGCCCTGTCGTGCCAGCTGGGCGGTCTCGCGCACTGAGTTCTCGCGCCCGGCTGCGTCACCCGATACCCGAACTGGGGTTCAGCCATGGATCGACGCACATTCCTCGTTTCCGGAGCCTTCGTTCCCGGCGCGGCCCTGGCCGGGGCAGCCTTGGCCGCGCCCGCGGGCGAGACCTTCCCCGTGGATGGTCATGTAGCGCTCAACGGCTGCCGCGCCCTGGTTGAGGCGCACCTGGGCGGCATCCTCAGCGCGCTGAAAGTCCTCGCCCGCACGGGGGACGCCCGGTCAGGCCGTTGGGACCGGATTCGCCCTGCGCTGAGCGTCCTGGCCGACGAGGTCACCACCGAGGCGGCGGTCTGGTTCGTGCGGCCGGACGGGCGCTATCAAACCGTCGACGCCGGTCTGAGCGCGGCGACTCTCAGCGACCGGGACTATTTCCCCGGACTGATGGCGGGCCGGGTTGTCGAAGGCGCACTGGTGGTCAGCAAGTCCACGGGCCATCGCTCGATCATCGTGTCGGCGCCGGTGACGCGAGGCGGCAAGGTCGTTGGCGCGCTTGGCGTTTCGGTCAGGACCCGTCTGGTCGGAGCGTTCGTGGAGGCCAGCCTGCGTTTCCCGGACGATCTGGCCTTCTATGCGCTCGACGCGACGGGCCGGACCGCCATCCACAAGGATCCGGAAAAGATGTTCGTCTTCCCTTCGGACCTCGGCGCGCCAAGCCTGGCCTCGGCCGTCGCGACCATGTTGGCCGGCGACGCGGGCAGTGTGGACTATGACTTCGAGGGCAGGCACAGAACCGCCCTGTTCGTGCGATCCCCGGCTACCGGCTGGCGATTTGTCCTCGTGCGGCTGCGTGCCTGATCGGCCGGTCCCCTCCAGGATCGTCCCCGGGACTACCCGTCCAGATCCAGCGAATAGCCCGCCGAGCGCACGGTGCGGATCGGGTCGGCGTCGGTTTTGCCGTTGAGGGCCTTGCGCAGGCGGCCGATGTGCACGTCGACGGTGCGCGCCTCGACATAGACGTCCGAGCCCCAGACGGCGTCCAGCAGCTGCTCGCGGCTGAACACCCGGCCGGGGTGCTGCATCAAATGGTCGAGCAGGCGGAACTCGGTGGGCCCAAGGTGGACTTCAGAGCCGCCGCGCTTCACCCGGTGGGCCACCCGGTCCATGACGATGTCGCCGCAGGTCACCCGGTCGTCGGCCAGGCCCGGCCGGATGCGCCGCATCACGGCGCGGATGCGGGCGGTCAGCTCGCTCATGGCGAAGGGTTTGACCACATAGTCGTCGGCGCCGGTGTCCAGGCCGCGAACCCGGTCGCTCTCCTCGCCCCGGGCGGTCAGCATCAGGATCGGCAGGTTGCGGCTCTCGGGCCGCTGGCGCAGGCGGCGGCAGACCTCGATGCCCGAGACCTTGGGAAGCATCCAGTCCAGCACCACCAGGTCGGGCAACTCTTCCTGGACCAGCATCAGCGCCTCCTCGCCGTCGCCCGCGTGGATCACGCGGTAGCCTTCCTTCTCCAGATTGTACTGCAGCAGGGTGGCGAGGGCGTCCTCGTCCTCGACCACCAGGACGGTGGGCGTCATGGCGTGAGCGTATCCAGCTTGGGCCGTTCGGAGAGGATTTCCTGGCCGGTGATCTCGAAATGAACGATCTCGGCGATGTTGGTGGCGTGGTCGCCGATCCGTTCCAGGTTCTTGGCCACGAACAGCAGGTGAGCGCCGGCGGTGATCGTGCGCGGATCGCCCATCATGTAGGTCAGCAGTTCGCGGAACAGACTCTCATAGTGTTCGTCCACCTCGGTGTCGCGGGCCCAGACCGAGACGGCGCGATCGACTTCGGACGCGGTGTAGGCGTCGATCACTTCCTTCAGACGCGAGGCGACCAGCCTGCCCATCCGTTCGATGGAGCGGGTCACCGGCCCGGCCGGTTCAGCCTCGGCCAGGATCAGGGTGCGCTTGCCGATGTTCTTGGCCAGGTCCCCGCAGCGTTCAAGGTTCATGGCGATCTTCATCGCCGACATGGTCCGCCGCAGGTCGTTGGCCATGGGCTGGCGCAGGGCGATCATGCGGATGGCGGCCCGCTCGATATCCGCTTCCATGGCGTCCAGCTTGCCGTCCCGGCCGATCATCGCCTGGGCCAGAGGCACGTCCCGCTTGGCGAAGGCCTGGATCGAGTCGTTCACCTGGGCTTCGGCCAGGCCGCCCATGCGGACCACCTCGGCGGCCAGCTGGTTGAGCTCTTCCTCGTAGGATCTGACGATGTGTTCGTTCATGGCGCGCCTCAGCCGATCCGGCCGGTGATGTAGTCCTGGGTCCGCGACTCGCGCGGATTGGTGAAGATCTCTTCGGTCGAACCGGCCTCGATCAGCCGGCCCATGTGGAAGAAGGCCGTCCGCTGCGACACCCGCGCGGCCTGGGCCATGGAGTGGGTGACGATGACGATACAGTACTGCTGGCGCAGCTCGTCGATCAGCTCTTCGATGCGGGCGGTGGCGATGGGGTCGAGGGCCGAGCAGGGCTCGTCCATCAGGATCACCTCGGGGCTGACGGCAATGGCCCGGGCGATGACCAGCCGCTGCTGCTGACCCCCCGACAGGCTGGTGCCGGGCGCGTTCAGGCGGTCGGAGACCTCGGCCCACAGACCGGCCTTCTTCAGGGAGGCCTCGACGATGCCCTCCAGCTCGCTTTTGCCCGACGCCAGGCCGTGGATGCGCGGGCCGTAGGCGACGTTCTCGAAGATCGACTTGGGGAAGGGGTTGGGTTTCTGGAACACCATCCCGACCTTGGCCCGCAGGATGACGGGGTCCACGCTGCGGGCGTTGACGTCCTCGCCGTCGATCTCCACCGCGCCCTCGACCCGGCAGCCGGGGATGGTGTCGTTCATCCGGTTGATGCAGCGCAGGAAGGTCGACTTGCCGCAGCCGGACGGGCCGATGAAGGCGGTGACTGCCTTGCCGGGGACGTCGATCGACACCGAGTCGAGCGCCTGCTTGGCGCCGTAGAAGACGCTGACGTCGCGGACGACGATCTTGGGCGCGTCCAGGTTCACCGGGTGGTGGCTGTGCGGCGCGGCGGTGCGGATCAGGGGCGGTTGAACGGTCATCAGGGCTACCATCTGCGCTCGAAGCGGCGGCGCAGGATCACCGCGGCCGCGTTCATCGCGATCATGAAGACCAGCAGCACGATGATGGCTGCGGCCGTGCGTTCGTGGAAGGCGCGTTCGGAGGCGGTTTCCCAGATAAACACCTGCACCGGCAGAACGCTGGCGGAACTGGTGAAGCTCTCGGGAAGGCCAGGGTTGAAGGCGATCATGCCGATCATCAGCAGAGGCGCGGTCTCGCCGAGCGCGTGGGCGAGGGACAGGATGGTGCCGGTCATTACCCCCGGCATGGCCTGGGGCAGGACATGGTGGAACACCGTCTGGGTGCGCGAAGCGCCCACGCCCCAGGCGGCTTCGCGGATCGAAGGCGGCACGGCCTTCAGCGCCGAGCGGGTGGCGATGATCACCGTGGGCAGGGCCATCAGGGCCAGCACCATGCCGCCGGTGAGCGCCGCGCCGCGAGGCGCGCCAAACCCGTTGACGAACACCGCCAGCCCCAGCAGGCCGTAGACGATCGACGGCACCGCCGCGAGGTTGTTGATGTTGACCTCGATCAGGTCGGTCCAGCGGTTCTTCGGCGCGAATTCTTCCAGCCAGACGGCGGCCATCACCCCCATTGGCACGGCGATCAGCGCGGTGACCAGCAGCATCATGGCCGAGCCGATCACCGCGCCCAGGATGCCGGCCTGCTCGGGCTCGGTGGAGTCGGCGTTGGTGAAGAAGGCGACGTTGAATCCGCTGGTGACCGCGCCGCTCGTCTTGATCCGGTCCAGCCAGGCCAGCTGGCGGTCGTTCAGCTTGCGGTCGGCCTCGTCGGTCGAACGCTTCAGCTCGCCCTTGTAGTAGAGGTCGGCGTCGGCCTTGACCGGCCCGGTGACGGTGATGGTCTTGCCGATCAGGGCCGGGTTGGCCTTGATCTGGTCGAGGATCTGGAAGCCCAGGTCGCGGCTGACCAGTTCCATGGCGTCGTCCGAGGCGGTCCCGAACTCGTCCTCGGTCTCGCCCATCATCTTCAACAGCGAGAGGGCCACGACATAGTCGTAGTTGGAGCCTTCCAGGTCCGCCCGGTCGATCCGCGCCGGGTCCAGATAGACCGGCAGGGACACGGTGTTGGTGGTGAAGGTCGAATAGCCCTGCAGGCCGATCCGGCCCAGCAGCAACACCAGGAACGACAGGGCCACGACGATCGCCATACGGCCGTACAACCGGAACCGGGCCTCGGCGGCGTGGCGCTTCTTCAGGCGGGTGGCGACGGCGTCAGTCATATTGTTCGCGATACTTCCGCACGATGGCCAGGGCGGCGATGTTCAGGACCAGGGTGACCACGAACAGGGTCAGGCCCAGACCGAAGGCCGCGAGGGTCTTGGGGCTGTCGAATTCCTGGTCGCCGGTTAGCAGGGTGACGATCTGGACGGTGACCGTGGTGACCGTGTCCAGCGGATTGGCGGTCAGTTTGGCCTGCAGGCCGGCGGCCATGGTCACGATCATGGTCTCGCCGATGGCCCGCGAGACCGCCAGCATCAGGGCTCCCGCCACGCCCGGAAGGGCGGCCGGCAGGATCACCTTCTTTACTGTCTCTGACTTGGTCGCGCCCATCGCGTAGCTGCCGTCCCGCAGGGACTGGGGCACCGCGTTGAGAATGTCGTCCGACAGGGAGGAGACGAACGGGATCAGCATGATGCCCATCACCACCCCGGCGGTCAGGGCCATCTGGTTCTGTACGGTCTCGAGATACTGGCCCAGGCGGTCCATCGGCCCGCCGACCAGGAAGCCGCCGATCCAGTTGAAGAAGGCGCGGAAGGTCGGGCCGACCGTCAGGGCGGCGAAGAAGCCGTAGACCACCGTCGGCACGCCGGCGAGAATCTCCAGCAGCGGCTTGACGATCGAGCGGGTCGCCGGCCCCGCGTACTCCGACAGGTAGATGGCCGAGTAGAGGCCGATCGGCGCGGCCACGGCCATGGCGATCAGCATGATCAGGAAGGTGCCGGCGAACAGCGGCACGGCGCCGAAGGCGCCCACGGCCGCCACCTGGTCGCTGCGCATGGCGATCTGCGGGTCCCAGGAGGTTCCGAGCAGGAAGTCCAGCGGCGGCACCGACTGGAAGAAGCGGAAGCTCTCCCAGGCCAGGGACATGACGATGCCCAGGGTGGTCAGCACCGCCAGGGTCGAACAGGCGATCAGCAGGATGCCGGTCCACCCCTCCACCCGGTTGCGGGCGCGGAAGTCCCGCGACAGGCGTGGGAAGGCCAGCAGCACGCCGCACAGGGCCAGCACGCCGGACAGGGCCAGCACCGAGACGAGGCCGATGACGCCGATGCGGCGACCCTCCGCGGCCTTGGCGTCGAAGGCGGTCTTGAGCTCGCCCTCATAGGTGATTTCGCTCTGGGCCTCGCCGCGGGCCATGGCCCCGGCATCGCTCCAGAACACCTCCTGGCGTTCGTCGGACAGCTGGGCGACGGCGGCCGGAACCTCGGCGCGCAGGGCGGCATCCTCGATCCGGGCGCCGAAAACGGCGAAGATGATGATGATCAGGGCCGCAGGAACGCCGGCCCACAGCGCCACCCAGGTCCCATGATAGCCGGGCAGGGAGTGCAGCGAGGCAGATCGGCCGCCGGCCAGGGCGACCGCACGCCTGCGGCCCAGCAGATAAGCGCCGCCGGAGAAGACGACCAGCAGGGCCAGGGCGATCAGTACGGTCATCGCGGGTCCGGAAACGGGGCGGCGGGAGTGCGAGTGCTTGATGCCCGCCCGATGCTGCTCCTATGCGACAGTTCTACGACGGTTTTACGACAGCCTCCGGGTCCGTGGTCCGGTCGGCGGTCGCCAGCGGCAGCCAGACGGAGAAAGTCGCCCCGCGGCCCTCGGCGCTTTCGACGGAAATCCCGCCCCGGTGGCGGTTGACGATGTGTTTGACGATGGCCAGGCCCAGACCCGTGCCGGACCGGTCGCCGCTCTTCTGGCCCTCTACGCGATAGAACCGCTCGGTCAGGCGGGGCAAGGCGTCGCGGGCCAGGCCCGGGCCGAAATCGCTGATCCTCAGCAGGGCGTAGCGCTCGCCCGGGCGGTGATCGGGCGCCAACAGGGTCAGTCCGGCGGCGTCGGGATCGCGGATCGCCGGCGGATCGCCGCCCGCCGGGGCGCTGACCTCGACTCGCACCACCCCATCCCGGGGCGAGTATTTCACCGCGTTGTCGATCAGGTTCTGGATCACCTGAATGATCTGGTCCCGGTCGCCCTCGACCGTCGCCGCGCCGCGCTCCGGCGGCGCCCAGTCGATGCTCACACCCCGGCCGCGGATCACCGGGGTCAGAGCGTCGGCGACGTCGGTCACGGCCATCGCCAGGTCGACCCGGCCCTGGGGCGCGATGTGCTCGTTCAGTTCGATGCGCGACAGGCTCATCAGATCATCGATCAGGCGGGCCATGCGCTCGGCCTGGGTCTGCATGATGCCGAGGAACTTCTCCCGCGCCCCGGCGTCGTCCCGGGCCGGGCCGCGCAGGGTCTCGATGAAGCCGGTCAGGGAGGCCAGCGGCGTGCGCAGTTCATGGCTGGCATTGGCCAGGAAATCGGCCCGCATCCGCTCGGCCCGGCGCAGGTCGGTCTGGTCACGCAGAACGAGAAGCGCCAGCGGAGGGCCGCCGGCCCCGGCGGCGAGAGGCTGGGCGGCGGCGGTCCAGACCCGGTCATGGGCGCCGCCCGCCTCGAACGCGCCATGGCCCGAAATACCGCCGATCAGGGCCTCGTCGACCAGCTCGATCACCTGTGGATTGCGGATCGCCGTGATCAGCCGTGCGTCCTGCCGCTGGATGCGGAACAGGGTCCGGGCGGCGGCATTGGCGAACACCAGCCGGCGCCCGGCGGCTTCCCCCGGCGTCCCCGCTTCGACCACCATGACCGGATCTTCCAGCTCCTCGACGATCGCGGCGTAGGGCATGGGGTCCGAGGGCGGCGCGGCCGGCGGGACCGGACTGGCCACGGCCGCGGGGGATGGCGGGCGCCCGGATAGCACCCAGCCCAACGCGGCCACGGCCGCGGCGGCCAGCATCGCCGGTCCCGGCTCGGACTGGCCAACGACGGCAAGCGCCAGGGGCGCTGCAGCCCCGACGAGGCCCACAACAAGCGTCGGCCGATGCCGTACGGCCTCATTCTCAAGAGGCATGGCGCGAAAGCCTCGATTCCATTTTTTCGACGGGCTAAGGTGTCCGGAGATATGGCGCCCTTGCAGGCCTTGCGATAGACGAGGCGGGGTCCCTGGGGATGGTTCATGACGGCAGACGCAATTTCGCCGCATCGAAAGGGGACGAACGTGTCGCCGTATAAGGTCCGGGGTTTTCAGTTCATGTTCCGCAAGCGTCTCATCGCTTCAGCCGCCGCTGCGCCGCTCCTGCTCTTCGCCGGCCAGGCGCTGGCGGAGATCACCATCTCCGACACCCGAACCGCGCCGGTGCTGACCAGCACGGGCGCCGACGCGATCACGATCACCAACACCGGCAAGATCAAGCCGACCGCCACGGCCGGCGGCGGCTCGCTGATTGTCGACAGCAACCACAACGTCGTCAACGGCGGCGAGATCGCCACCCGTGACATCAGCAATACCGCGGGGATTCTGATCAACGGCGGCGTGACGGCGAACGTCACCAACCAGGGTCAGATCACGATCGACGAAACCTACAACTCGACCGACAGCGACAATGACGGCGACCTGGATGGCGTGTTCGCCGAAGGCACGGGGCGTTTCGGCATTCGGCTGACGGGCCCGGGCGTCTTCACCGGCTCGATCCTCAACGACACTACCGGCCAGATCACCATCGACGGCAATGACTCCGCCGGCATCAGCGTCGAGAGCGCCATGGTTGGCAATCTGCGCAGCCGCGGCACGATCACCGTGGTCGGCGACGACAGCTTCGGCATCCACGTGATGCCTACCGCGCCGATCACCGGGGCGGTCGAGGTGCGAGGCACCGTCTCCGTCATCGGCGAGAACGCCGTTGGCGTCGCCCTCGACGGCGACATCACGGGCCCGGTGTTGCTGCAGGGCGGGATCATCTCCCGCGGCTATCGCTACCCGAACCGTCCAACGCTCGCCTCGGCCCAGGGCCAGCTGGAGGCCGATGACAAGCTGCAGGGCGGCTCGGCCGTGCGGGTCACCGCCAATGTCACGGGCGGAATTCTGTTCGACGTCGTGCAGGTCGTCTCCGGCGACAATGACGGCGACGGCATCATCGACAGCGCCGACACCGACGACGACAACGACGGCATCCTCGATACCGACGACGACGATATCGACGGCGACGGCATCACCGACGACGACTTCGACGACGACGGAACCGTCAACAACAGCGATACCGACGACGACAATGACGGCATCCTCGACGCCGATGATCCGGATGACAACGGCGACGGCATCAATGACGCCGACCTCGACTCGGATGGCGTCGCGGATGCGCTTGAGGGCTCCTCCGCCATCGCGACCCAGGGGTCCGCCCCGGCGGTCCTGATCGGCTCCGACACCCAGGCCGTGACCATCGGCGCGGTGGGCGCCGGCGACCTGGCCTATGGCCTGGTGATCCGCGGCAGCATCACCGGCAATGGCATTCTGGACGATGTGTCCGCCACCGGTTTGCAGATCGGCGGCGACACCGGGCAGACGACGACCATCGCCGGCGGCATCCGTCTGCAAGGCGTGATCACAACAACGTCCTACAATGGCGAATCCCAGGCGCTCTGGCTGAAGAGCAGCGCCGTGGTGGACGAGATCTGGAACCAGGGCTCGATCATCACGACCTACACCGCGACGTCGGCGCCGATCGCCAGCGAAGATTCCTTCAACATTCGCGGCATTCGCATTGCCTCGGGCGCGACAATCGACCGGATCACCAACGACGGCATCGTCAGCGTCACGGTCAACGGCGAGGCCAGCAACGCCATCGCCATCCAGGACCTGAGCGGCAGCCTGACCCGGATCGACAACGCCGGCCGGATCTTGGCCGTCATCACGCCAACCGACGACGCCGACGACACCGATGACGCGGGCACCGACCCCAGCGACGAGTTCATTGCCGGCCGGGCCATCGCGGTCGATGTCAGATTCGCGACCGGTAATTTCACCCTGGTCCAGAAAGCCCTGGCCGCTGACCGCGACGGTGACGGCGTCCTCGACGGCGTTGACGGCGACATCGACGGCGACGGGATTATCAACGCCGACGACGACGACGCGGACAACGACGGCATCGATAACGCCGACGATACCGAAGACGCCCTCGATGCGGACGGCGACGGCGTTCTGGACGCCAAGGAGCCGATCATTTTCGGCGAGGTCCTGTTCGGCGCCGGCGACGACCTGTTCGACATCCAGAACGGTTTCGTGCTCGGCAAGGTGGCATTCGGCGATGGCGCGGACGTGTTCAACGTCGGCTCGGTCGGCGGCATCGCCAACGTTACCGCCGACATCAGCGACTCCGACGGCCAGCTCGACATCAACCTCATCAACGGCGAGCTGACCTTTACCAATGCGACGGTGGTCAACGCGACGTCGCTAACCGTGTCGGCCCTGGGCACCCTGACCGTCACGGCCGACCCTGACGCCAATTCCGTCACCCAGATCAACGTCGACACCGCCACGATCGCTGACGGCGCCCAGATCGGCCTGGAGTTGACGGGCCTGATCACCGGCAACGAGACCTACACCATCATCAGCACCAACCCCGGCGGCCTGACGCTGGGCGACATCGACTCCACCCTGCTGGGCAACGCGCCCTACCTGGTGGTGGTCGAAGCGTCCGGCGACGAGGCGGCCGGCGAGGTCTATCTCGACGTGCGCCGCCGGACGGTGGCGGAAATGGCCCTGACCGGCAACGAGGCCCTGGCCCTGGACGCGGTCTACAACGCCCTCAACGGCGACGAAGACGTTCGCGACGCCTTCCTGGGCGCGACCACCCGCGAAGAGTTCATGAGCCTCTACCAGCAGATGCTGCCCGACCAGGGCGAAGGCGTCTTCTCGGCGGTCGATACCCTGACGCGCACCATCTCGCGCCTGACCGGCTCCAAGCCGGACCTGCGCCAGCGCTATGGCCCCGACAGCTTCTGGATGCAGGAGGTCAACGTCCAGGTCATGCGCGAAGCGGGCCTGGGCCTTGGTTCGGAAACCAAGGCGTTCGGCTTCGTCGGCGGCTATGAGAGCATGGGAGCCGACGGCGGCGCGCTGGGCGCCACGCTGGCCTTCATCAGCGCCGAGGAAAAGGACGACGTCGCCCAGATCGGCGAGGAGACGACCATCTCCCTGCTCGAGGCCGGCATCTACTGGCGTCGGTCGGTCGGGGGGTGGCGGTTCAGCGCCCGCGGCAGCGGCGGCTATGCCTGGTTCGACGGCGACCGCGTGTTCATCGCGCCCACCGACGGCCTGATCCGCCAGGCCGACTCCGGCTGGAACGGTTTCACCGGCGTGGCCAGCGCCAGCGCCGCCTATGAGGCCGGCGTGGGCCGCTTCTTCGTCCGCCCGCTGGTCAGTGTCGACTACCTCTACCTGAGCGAAGGCGACCGCCAGGAGACGGGCGGCGAGGATGCGTTCAACCTGTTCATCCAGGAGCGGACCAGCAGCCGCCTGTCGGCGGGCGCCGAGTTGACCTTCGGAGCGACCTTCGGCCGCGAACTGTGGTGGCGTCCGGAATTCCGTGTCGGCTACCGCCAGCACATCGCCGGCGACATGGGCGACACCGTGTTCAGCTTCAAGAACGGCCAGCTGGTCGCGCTTCCGGCCAGCGAGCCGGGCGACGGGGCGGTTGTCCTGGGCCTGTCGCTCAAGGCCGGCACGCCGATGTCCTACGTGGCGATGGAAGCCGAGTACGAGGCCACTGACGGCGAGGACCGCTACAATCTGCAGCTCGCCGGCCGGATGATGTTCTAGGAGCCTTCCGCTCCTTCAAAAGGCGGCCCGGCGCGTCCGGGCCGCCGCCGAACACGCCCGGGACCGGTTTCAGGTCCCGGCCCGGTCTCATTGCATGCCCTCCGGCCGGAACCCGAGCCGCCTTCCTCCGTTTGCAACCTGCCGGAGTAGGTCCGGGGCCGAGGCTGCATGCAGGACACCACCGCCGATGATCCCGACGCTCTGGTTCGGGCGCTGGCGCAAAAGACGGCGCTGCTCCACGAGGTCGATCACCGGGTCAAGAACAACCTCCAGCTGGTGTCGTCGCTGCTGTTGCTGCAGGCGCGGCGCGCCGTCGATCCGGCCGTTCGCGATGCGCTCCGAAGCGCCCAGGCCCGCATCAACGCCGTGGCCATCGTCCATCGCCGCCTGTTCCAGGAGGAGGACGCCCTTCAGTTCGATGTGGCCGCCTTCCTGGAGGACATGGTCGAGGACGCCATCGGCGGCTCGGGTCGAACGGACCTGCATGCGCGGCTTGATCTGGAACCCGCGGAACTGCCCGCCTTCCAGGCCGCGCCGCTGGCCCTGCTGGTCGGCGAACTGCTGGGAAACTGCGTGCGACACGCCTTTCCCGACGACCGCGGGGGCGTGATCACGGTCACTCTCGTCCGCGAAGGCGATCAACTTCGGATCGAAATTGCCGACAACGGCGTTGGAGTCGCGACGACGGGAGCAAACCCCGGCGCAGGGCAAACCATCGTGAAGCTTCTCTGCGATCAGCTTCGCGCGGACTGTCAGGTCGCCGACGCCCATCCCGGCGTGCAGACGATCCTTCGTCTGCCTCTGAGCGGTGCGCGTTGAAGTCATGGACAATGCAGACGAGGATTCCCTGAACGTCCTGATCGTCGAGGACGAGGTCCTGCTGGCAATGGAGCTGAGTCACCTGATCGAGGAGGCGGGATGCCGCGATGTCGGCCACGCCATGAGCTCGGACGACGCCCTGGACATGGCCGCCCGGCTCAAGCCGGATCTCGCCCTGGTCGATGTGCACCTGCAGGACGGTCCTACCGGCATCGAGGTCGCCCGGCACATCTCCATCGACCGCGGCGTGGTGGCGCTGTTCATGACCGCCAACGTGCGGCGCCTGCCCGACGACTTTGCCGGCGCCTGCGGGGTCATCGGCAAGCCCTACTCCGAACACGGCGTGAGATCGGCCCTGCGCTTTCTGGACCATTGCATACGCGACGGCCACGCCCCGGGCCTGCCGCCCGCCGGCCTTCAGCTGGCGCCGGCCTGGGCGGCCCACTGGGGCCTCAACGACCTGCCCCGCACGGCCTGACCCGTGGCCCCGGTCTGGCTCAACGCCCTGGGCGCGGCGGCGGCCTTCTGTTCAATGGCCAGCTTCACCCCGCAAATCCTCAAGATCTGGCGCGAAAAGGACGCCGCCTCTGTGTCCCTGCGCATGTGGCTGCTGACGGTGACGGGGTTCGTCCTGTGGACCGCCTATGGCGTGATGCTGGGCAGCTGGCCCGTGGCGGCGGCCAACGCGGTGTGTCTCGTGCTCAGCGGCATTGTGCTGGGGCTGAAATGGCGATTCAGCGGGACTTAACCACGCCTCCTAACCCTCCCTACATCGGCGGCGTGCATGGTGCGGGTATGGACTTCTTCGCGCCCGCCCTGCGCCTGCGCCTCCTCGGGGGCGAGGTGGATCCCGTCACCCCGGCCGAGATGCTGGCGGCGACGCAGGTGTTTGTGGCCGGCGGCGGCACGGCGGTGATCGCCAACCACAACAGCCACAGCCTGTTCCTGCTGCAGCGGATTCCTGCTCTGCGCGCCTTCTTCGAGGACGCGGACCTGACCCAGATCGACAGCCTGCCGATGATCCTCTGGGGCCGACTGCTGGGGCTGAAGGTCGGGCGGGAGCACCGCTCCACCTACCTGGACTGGCGCGAGGACTTCTGGACCCTGGCCCGCGAGCGCGGCTGGCGCGTGTTCCATGTCGGCGGCGCGCCGGACGTGGGCGAGCGGGCGGCGGCGGCGATCCGCAAGCGCTTTCCGGGGGTCAACCTGGCGGTCCGCAACGGCTTCTTCGACATCGATCCGGCCAGCGCCGACAGCCGCGCCCTGCGGGGAGACATCGCCGCCTTCGATCCGGACATCATCCTGGTCGGCATGGGCATGCCCCGGCAGGAGGAATGGATCGCCGCCAACCGCCACCTGATCGGTCGCGGCGTGTTCTTCCCCGTCGGCGCGGCCTTCGACTACGAGGCCGGCGTGCAGAGCGCCGCCCCCCGCTGGACCGGCCGCCTGGGGGTGGAGTGGCTCTACCGCCTGCTGTCCCAGCCCAAACGCCTGGCGTTCCGCTATCTGGTCGAGCCCTGGTTCCTGGCCCCCGCCGCCCTGGCCGACGTCGGCGCGCGGCTCAGCCGGCGTTAGCGGGACAAGCAGTCCAGTCCCCTCGATCTCCCCGCAGGGACTGGATATCGTGTCCCTCGGGACGCGATTTCCAGTCCCCTGGGGGCATCCCATGATCGAACGTCAGCTCGACATCCCCACCCGGGATGGCGCGAGCACCACCTTCGTCGTGCACCCGGAACGGGACGGACCGCACCCTGTCGTTCTGTTCCTGATGGACGCCCCGGCGATCCGCGAGGAGCTGCGCGACATGGCCCGGCGGCTGGCGACCAGCGGCTACTACGTCATGCTGCCCAACCTCTACTACCGCGCTGGCGTGATGGAGCTGGGGCCGATCACCGCTGATCCCGCCGACCCGGCGCGGGTGCGGATGTTCGGGCTGATGCAGGGGCTAGACCGGGACAGGGTGATGAGCGACTGCGAGGCCATGCTGGCCTTCGCCGACGCCGACCCGGCGGCCGCGGATGGCCCCGTGGGAACCGTCGGCTATTGCATGAGCGGCCCCTACGCCATCCAGACGGCCCATTTCCTGCGCGACCGGGTCAGGGCCGCCGCCTCGCTGCACGGCGTGGCCCTGATGACCGACGCGCCCGACAGCCCGCACCTCTGCGCCCGCCAGACCGACGCCGAGCTCTATTTCGGCTGCGCCCAGATCGACCGCTGGTTCCCGGAGGAGATGATCCCCCGGCTACGCGACGACCTGAAGGCCAACGGGGTCAACGCCGAGGTGGAGTTCTGCCCGGGCGTCGAGCACGGCTACGTCTTTCCCCAGCGGGCCGCCTACGACAAGGCGGCGGCCGAACGGCACTGGGAGCGGATCCTGGCGTTGTACGCCCGGAACCTGCGGTAACGGCCATCCAAAACTGTCATCCCGGCCGGAACGCGAAGCGTGGAGAGCCGGGACCCAGCTTCGGCTTCTCGCGCCCGCACACGGGATTCAATCTGGGTCCCGGATCAGCCTGGCGGCCGTCCGGGATGACAGTGATTTTGAGCTCTGGTCAGATGGCCTCGATGGAATTGTCGGCGACCGCGTTTGCCGTTCGTCATCCTGACGAACCGTCACAGGAGAGACGACCATGCGTTACATGCTGCTGATGATCCCCGGGGGCTATGAGACCGCCGGACCCGAGCTCGACCTTCCGGTCGACCGCGTCGAGCTGATGATGGCCTTCAACCAGTCGCTGGCGGACGCGGGCGTCCTGCGCGCCTGCGAGGGTCTGCACCCGCCCGCCACCGGCCGGAGGGTGTCGTTCCAGGGTGGCAAGCCCCTGGTCACCGACGGCCCGTTCGCCGAATCCAAGGAGACACTGGGCGGCTTCTGGATCATCGAGGTGGGGTCGCTGGAGGACGCCACGGCCTGGGCCGCGCGCTGTCCGGGCGCCGAAAACGAGGTCATCGAAATCCGCCGTATCCAGGAGATGGAGGACTACACACCCGAGGTTCAGGCCGCCACCGAGGGCTTCGATCTGCTCAAAGGGCGGTAGTTCAAAGGCTCATTTCGCACTTGCGAACCGCATTTTGGTGGCGCTGGAGCACTATCTCGCGTAGGACCGGGCGATCAAATATCGTCCGGGTCCGGTCACCCGCCGGGTTCGCCGTCCTTCGGCGCCTGGCTGGTCGCACTCCCTTTCGACAGTTTGATCGCGCGCGCCGCCCCGGGCGCGCCCGTCCTCGAGCAGGCTGAAACCGATGTCCACTGTCCAACGCGCCTATACCCTGGCCCGGTCCGGCCAGTACAAGGATGTCGAGCTGATCAAGGATCGGCTGAAGGCGGACGGCTGCCGCGCGGTCGACGCCCTGCTCGCGGCCCGTTCGATCCGCAAGCACCTGGAAGCCATCTGCGCCGCGACGTTCAACTCGCAGCAGCAGGGCTGACCGGCCCCGACTGACTGGAGAGCAATTGATGGCGCGCAAGCCCAACTACAATTTCGAACGCAGTGAGCGCGAGCGCCTCAAGGCCGTCAAGGCCGCCGAAAAGGCCGAGGCCAAGAAGCGCGCCCGTGAACTCGAGCAGGGTGGGGCTCCAGCCCCCGCCGCCACCGACGACGAATAGAGACTCCCATGCAGACCGCGACCATCTTCAACCACGAGACCGTGGTGCTCGACGGCGAGGCGTTCGCCGATTGCGAATTCCGCGACTGCCGCATGGTCTACAGCGGCGGCAAGCCGCCGGTGTTCGACAGCTGCCGTTTCGACAACTGCGACTGGCGCTTCGATGACGCCGCCGCCCGCACCCTGGCGCATCTGAAGGTGGTCTGGGCCGCCGGCGGCAAGGCCCAGGTCCAGGCCCTGATCAAGGAAATCACGGTCAGCAGCGGGAGGTAGCCGCCGCCTCCAGCACGAGACGGTGGTCCGCCCGCTTGCGCGCCACGATGTCCGCCGTGTCCCGCGCCTGAATGATGTGCCCCCGCAGGTTGGGCAGGTTCATCTGCGTCCAGACCACCGCGCGGGCGAAGGTTTCGGCCTCCTGTTCGGTCATGCTCCGGAAGCGGGCGTAGAAGGACGCGGGATCGGCCTCCGCGGCGCGCCAGAGGTCCATGAACCGTCGCGCGAACCAGTCCTCAAGGTCCGCCTCCCCGGCATCCAGATAGACCAGCAGGTCCAGGCCCTCCGGCCGGGGCGAAAGGCCAAGCCCCTCGACGATCAGGATGTCAGGCGGCGCCACCCGCCGCGCCAGCGCCGGGTCGATGTCATAGATCACGTGGGAGTAGCCGGGGACCGTCACCGGCCCCTCCCGCAGGCCGCGCAGGGCCGCTGCCAGCCCCTCGACGTCATAGGTCTCCGGATAGCCCTTGCGCATCAGGACGCCGCGCTCGCTCAGCACGGCGTTTGGCCAGAGGAAGCCGTCGGTCGAGACCACCTCGACCCGTCGGACCGGCTCGAGCGCCGCCTTCAGCGCCGCGCACAGAGTGCTCTTGCCCGCCGCCACCGATCCGGTGACCCCGACGACCAGCACCTCGCCCGGCGAGGCCCTGCCTGCGATCCGCTCCGCCAGGCCGGCGATGCTCATCCCGCTCAGGCGTGCGCCTTGACCGGCGGTTCGGCGTAGGATGCGCCGGCGGTCAGGGCCTCGTCCGGGATGGCCAGCATCTTCAGATAGGCTTCCTTCGGATAGGCCATGTGCGGCTTGGTCTCGTCGTAGGCCGGCTGCGGCACGGGGCTGGGGCCCTCATAGGCCGCCGGGGCCTTGAAGCGCTCGGCCTCGGCGTCGCTGATGCCGGCCTTGGCCAGCACGGCCGGGTCGATCCACAGCGCCGGGTCGATGTTGCCGGTGGCGGTGGCCACCTCCAGGGTCATCTGGTCGGGGCCAGCGAAGTAGATCGACTTGCACATGCCGTGGTCGATCGGACCGATGACGTTGACCCCGTGGCTGCGGATTCGGTCGCGCATGGCGATCAGCGCGTCCTCGGTGTCGGCCCGGAAGGCCAGGTGCTGCAGCGTGCCCGGCGCGCTGGGCAGGGCGCCGCTGCCGGCGTGGGTCTCGCCCAGCCTGATGGGGATCTGGTCCACGTCGGGCAGCTGGACGATCGAGAAATAGCTGTGCTCGTTCAGCCGCAGGAAGGCGTGCAGGCCCCCCGGCACGCCGTGCATGTCGAACAGCGCCACCAGCGGGCAGCCCATGACCTCCGAGAAGAAGGCGATGTGTTTCTTGATGTCCCCGGCCATGAAGGCCAGGTGATGGATGCCGGAGGGGTGCTGGGACATGGGTTTCCTTGACTCTCCGCCCTGAATTCCGGACTCAGAAACCAGATACGGCTGGCCTTCGCAAGCGGGCGAACGGGCGCCGCAGGGGAAGCTCATGAGCATCATTCGCGAGCCCTACGGCTTTTCCTACGCCGAGAGCAGCCGCCTGAAGGAGACCTACGGCGGGCCCGAGGGGCGGGTGTTCATCGAATGCATGCGCATTCGGCCCCAGACCGGCGAGTCGAACACGGCGATCGTCTTCAGCCATCCGATCGGGGGCGGATCCTTCCTGCCGCTGGTCAGCGCCCTGGCCCACGCCGGCCGGCACGTCATCTACTGCAACCCGCGCTATCGCGGAAACGACACGGCCCTGATTCTCGAAAAGTGCGTCACCGATCTGGGCGCCTGCATCGCCGACCTGAAGAAGCGCTTCGGCTACGAGAAGGTCATCCTCGGCGGCTGGTCCGGCGGCGGCTCGCTGTCGCTGTTCTACCAGGAGCAGGCGGTCAACCCGACGATTACCGAGACCCCGGCGGGCGACCCCATCGATCTCGCCGCCGCGGGCCTGCAGCCGGCCGACGGAATCATGCTGCTGGCGGCCCACATCAGCCGCTCGGTGACCATGACCGAGTGGCTCGACCCCTCGATCCTCGACGAGGACCGGCCGTTCGAGCGCGACCCGTCGCTGAACATCTACGACCCGGCCTGTCCCGACCAGCCGCCCTACAGCCCCGAATTCGTCGCCCGCTTCCGCGAGGCCCAGATCGCCCGCAACCGCCGCATCACCGCCCGCGCCAAGGCGACCCTCGCCGAGCTGAAGAAGACCGACCCGGACATGGAACGGCCGTTCGTCGTCTACGGCACCATGAGCGACGTGCGCTGGACCGACCCGACCCAGGACCCGTCCGACCGCCGCCCCTACACCTGCTACCTGGGCGACCCCCGCATCGTGAACGACGGGCCGGTGGGCCTTGGCCGCTTCACCACCCTGCGCTCCTGGCTCTCGCAGTGGAGCTATGACGAGAGCCGCGCCCACGGCCTGAAGAACGCCGCCAACGTGGCTTGCCCGACCCTGGTGATCAGCAACACCGCCGACCTCGCCTGCACCCCCAGCCACGCCGCGCGGCTGTTTGAGGCGCTGGCGTCGGAGGACAAGACCTTCGTCGAGATCAAGGACGCCGACCACTACTACATCGAACGCCACGACCTGCTGCCGGAAGCAGCGAAGGCGGTAACGGGCTGGCTGGAGGCGCGAGGGTTTTAGGGGTGGGTCGCCCCCGCAGGCCGACTTTCAATCCCGCCGCCTTGGCCGCCCGATCCAGGCGAAGGAGGTGGCGTACCGTCGGGCGGGGCGATTTGAGTTATCGATCACCTTTCGCCACAGCATGCCAGTCAGTCCCATCTGAATCATCACGATCAATAGTGGCCTTACAAACTGGCTCGCAGTAAGTCCAAATTCCACCTCAACGAGACGACCAGAAAGGAAGCTCATTTTGAATTCACGATAGGCGTCCACAAGGGCAATGTCCGCAGTGACGCAAAGAAGGTACGCCATTACTATAACTATGGAAGATGTTATGCTCCATTCTCGCTCGCGAAATATTAGAAATATTAGAAATATCTGCGTGTAGTCGGCGGAAAACCCCTGAGTATGAATTGCAGCTTCCGCACAGATAGTCGTAAGCGCCAAGGCGGTCAGTCGACGGCGACTGACCGCGTCTTTCAATATCAGGCCCGAAGCAAGACCGGTAAGCGCGATGGCTTCACCAAGACGTAGAATGGCCGGAAGAGTTCGGTTCCAAATGTCGTTGCTTTTTGACGCAATCTCCGCCAGGTGATTTTGCTCGAAGTACAATTTTGATTGATCGCGAGAATATAAGACCAGATCGGTAAATATATCCCATGGGGTCCCCGATCGGTAAACTACCAGAGTGACAAGATATATTGTCAGGCAGGTCACGCCGGCGACGATCAACCATCCAACGCGTCGTTGCAGCGCGGACGGGAGGGCGACAACCAATAGATAGAGTTTGAAATTGAATGCGAGCCCCCTGAACAGGTGCCGTGCCCACCGAGACTTCAGCAGCCCCCCTTCCGCCAGAACATAGAGGGTGAAGCAGGGAATGATTAGGTTGGCGAGCTCCAAACCGTAGAGCATCGGAAGCCCTAGACAGAGCGCGAGAGTGCGTGGAACCGCCGCCGCCCTGGATCGCCGGAGCGAAAGGAAGACCAGGACGGTGTTGAGTAGATAGAATCCCATGATGAACCCGGCGCCGGCGGGGTCGCATGTGCGGGCATCATACGCTGTGCCCACATAGCAGGCATCGTTTGTTACGATCTGGGCGAACAGGAAGGAGAGCGGCGGGTAGACCGTGTGCCAGATCTCGTAAGCACCGGGGCGGTGTGACCAGTATGCTGTATTATAGAAATCCATCAAAGATTGGGATGGATCTGAATTAAAGGGGCGGGGTAGATGGCCCAAAGTAACATATTGCTGAACGATATATACCAATCCCACCAAGACCAGGATCAGCATGAATTGCTCTATTGCGATTTGCGATGGGAAAGACCAATCCCGCTTGACGACCTGAGGAATAGTTTGAGGCGCGCCGGGGAACCGATCATCTAGTCGAGGTTCTGGGGAGGAGGTTTGACCTGCGTAGGGCCCGTTGGGACTTTGAGGCCCGGGTTGGGCGCCCGGGCTCATTCCACGCCCCGCGGCTCTGGCCGACGCACACCGGGAAGCAAAGGCGCGTCACGGCGCAAACGCCAGCGTCCCGCCCAGCCCTGCAGGCGGACATCCATCCAGACTTCCCGGATCGTGGTCAACGACAGGGCGACGGCGACCATCATCACGATGAGGGGGCGCACAAACGGTCCGACAACAACATAGTTGTCAACGAGAGCCCTGAGGTTGCCAAAATATAGATTCTGCGGCGTCGCCGGCAGAGCATCGATGCGAATGTCCAGGGGCAAGGCCAGGATATAACATGCGACAATAGCCCAGCGCCGGCCAACACCGCGCCAAGGCTCCATCATGACGAACAGCATAAAGTACGCCATGCTGTACAGTCCCGCGTCCGACGTAACCATCGCCAGGAGCAGGCCCAGACTGACTACTCTGAACGACGAAACTGCCTCCGGTCTCAGCCATACAGCACCGGCGGCGACTATAATTAAAAGCTGAACCAGGCGCTGTAATAGCGGAATGACGAACAGAATAATATCGACGTTTTTGGATCCGATTAGCAACGTGAAGGGAAAGTTGCCTTCAGACATCAGCGAAAGTAGCGGTCGATAGTTGGTTCCGTGCCAAATATCCATAATGGAATAGATGGCTCCGTTTGAGAATTGAATGATATTCCTTACGATCTCTGCGGGTGTTCCGCGTCCGAGGATCGCGTAACTGAACATGTAGACGAGGACTACGGCAATCAGCGCGCCTTCCACCCAGCGCCAACGGCGTTTCAGGAGCAGTGGAACGAAGGCGGCGATAAGATAGACCTTGAAGTTCACCGCCAGCCCCGCGAACAGCCAGCGCAGCCTGGCTGACCGCAAGAGCGGGCCCAGCGCCAGGATCAGACAGGTGAAAGTGATCAGCATCAGATTCCCCCGCTCGACTGCGTCGAGCATGGGAAAGCCCAAGCCGACGCAGATTGTCCGCGGCAGGGCTGTCTTTGGGTCCAGTTTGCGGAAGGTGCGCCAGACCAGCGCCACGTTGATCGCGAAGATCAGCCAGATCGCCGAGACGCCGACCCCGTCGCACGCCCGCAAGTGGGAGAGTAGCTCACCGCCAGGCGGATTCGTGTAGCATCCATTGATGCCGAACAAGCGGATGAACACGAACGACAGTGGAGGGTAGATCGACTTCCACGAATCGTGGCTGCCCTTGTCACGGGCCCAACCCGCCGTATTGAACCAATCGCCGTAGGTGTCGGATCGGTCGTAGAGGAACGGCTGGGGCAGGTAGCCATGGACGTAGAGATAAACGGCGCACCAGATGATGCCCGCCACAACAGCCGCCGCCAGGGCCGGTTCCACCCAGCGCCAGTCGGGCAAAATGGAGCGCCATCCTGTCATGCCCCGTCCCGCGGCCGGAACACGAGCCGCTTGAGGACGAAGTAGTTCACCAACGACACGATCACGGTGGAGACAAACCCTGCGGCGTAGGGCGAGGCTATGAAGCTCGCGATGACCCGCAGGGTCGCCAGGCCAAGCAGATAGTTCCCCGCGTAGGACAGGACAAAACGCGTCCTTGTCGTCGTTTGCCCCACAAAGGCGTGCCGGCTGTACGTAAAGTAGTTAAATGTCATCCCAAGAACGTGGGAAATTATCTGCGCAAGATAGATGTTGAGCCCCAGCCAGACGAGAAGCGCAAATACGCCATATCCGAATGCCGTGTTGATGATCCCTGCCTGGTAATAACGCCAGAGGGTGTTCCATTCCTTCGGAGACCGCCAGTCGAACATCATCAGTATCCCGGTGGGAAGTTGACGCGTTCGTGTTCAAGCACCAGGGGCTGATTGCGCGTGCGTTCGGATACCAGGGCCACCTGTGTTCCAAGCAGTCCCAGGAACAGGAACAACAGGCAGAATTGTCCTTCTATCATCGCCGCCAACAGCCAGAGCTGGACCGAGTTGCCGGTGAGCAGGGCAAAGACCGAGCCACCGAGGGTGATGGCGGTCAACAGCCCGACGAAGAACGCGACATAGAGGGGCGCCCGCAGGAGCTTCTTCGAAGATCCGGCCAGGCCGTTCAAGGCAAAGTCCAGCAGGGTGAAGAAGTTGTTGTTTGACTGGCCGCCGGCTCTGGGCGGCCGTTTGAACGGGATCGTCTCGATGCGATAGCCGGTTTCGACAAGCAGGCCGCGGAAGAATGGCTCTGGTTCGTTCAGCGCGCGAATGGCTTCGACCACGCGGCGGTCATAGATGCCGAAGCCCGTCGCATTGGGAATGATCGCGTAGTCGCCAAAGCGCTTCTGCAGATTGTAGGAAAGGCTTCGCATGAAGCTCAGCACGACGCCGGACTTTTCGCTTTCCCGCACCCCCAGCACGATGCCCACGCCATCGCGCCAGCGTCGCACGAACTCAGGCAACAGGGCGGGTGAATCCTGGAAATCGGCGCACATGGAGATCACCGCCTTTCCGCCGGCCTGATAGATGCCGTGGGTTGGCGATCGCATCTGCCCATAGTTGCGGGTGTTAATGATCAGACGGATGCGCGGATCGCGGCCGCTCATCGCCCGTATGATCTCCACCGTGCGATCCTGCGACTGATTGTCGATGAAGATGATGTCGAAGGAGTCGGTAACGGTCGTCAGCTGCTCGATGACGGCCTCGGCGATCGCTTCGGCGTTCTCTTCCTCGTTTCGGCAGGCGATGACAACTGAGACTTCTGGTTTGCTAGCCATGGGATGCCCTATCGTTCAGGCGTTCCCCTACCGGCGGACGAAGTCGATAGAATTCAATCGCCATCCACAGCAGGAGGAACGCCAGGGCGCCGACCATCGCTGGGAGGTAATACTGGCGAGAGGTGTCAGTGTAAGCTTCTTCAAGAACGCGAACGTTACCTGTCGCCGTCAGGTCTTCGACCGCGGTGCCCTGCAGAAAGCGCATGTAGCTGTCATAGAGCGCGCGCGAGATTCCGAGTTCGCGTTCCAGCAAAAACAGTTGGTTGGAATTGTCGACGAGCTTTCCGAGGCTGTCGGGGCCCTGCCTGTTCGTCGCCCTGGCAGCCGCCAGCTGACTCTGCACCGCGGCCAACTCGGCCTGCTGCTGTTTCACGACGAGATTGTCGCCCGTGTATATCTGCCGCGCGGCGCTCAGGGCGATCTGCCTGCCCTTGATATCGGCTTCCAGCGCGGGGATGCGGTTGCCGATCGCTTCTATCGACTTGCGCGGATCCGCAAAGCCATTGCGGAGGCGAAATTCGTCATACTTGGCCTGGGCATCCGCCAGGTCCACCAGGGAGTCGGAGACCAGCTTGCGCAAAATCTCGCGCTTGTAGTTGGTCTGCCTTCGGCTGATCACCGTGAGCTGCTGCTGCGTCGCACGGATGTAGCTGGCGACAATATCTCGCGACAAAGCGGGATCGCGATGCTCCATTTCGACCACGATAATGCCGCCGCGGAGCGAGCGGATGTCTACACGCCCCGCCAGCCAACGATGCAGAGCCACCCGACTTCGGCCCTTCATCCGATTGGCCAGATTGACATCGGCGATCACCCGGTCGCTGACATCGACGCTATTGGCGATACGCACGGCGACTTCGACCGCGGCCTGAGTGCCAAACACATTGTCGATTGCGCCGAGCTGTCCAAGCGCGCCGCTCAGACCCATGCTCGCGCTGTCTGTGGGGGTCAATGAGCCCGTCGCCTTGTACCGCTCGGGAATGAAAGTGAGCAGAAGAAACAGGGCAATGATCGGGATAAAGACCCCCGCTCGCCAGGCAAAGCGTTCGAAGAAGCGGAGGTTGACGATCTGGCCGATGATGGTTTTGGGCGGGGTCATTGGAGTGAATTCACCGCACTGGCCGTCACGGCGAGTTGGAACAGAATGCTGGTAGCGGCGCGGAACTCGGTCCAGATGTTGAAGGTGTTCGTCCTGACGGGCACAAAAATCACATCGCCAGGAAGAACGAAGGCCTTGAGCCCCCCCTTCTTGCGAGTCAGAACTTCGCCGTTGGCGCGCACCACGAAGATGTTCTTCCTGTCCGCCGCCTGCTGAGCGCCGCCAGCGCGTTCGATGTAGTCTTGCACTCTCAGCGGTTGGCCGTCGATCAGGAACGAGCCCTGTCGATAGACCGCGCCAAATACACCGACAACGGTCGGGCGCGACGGAATCAGGATGCGGTCGTTGTTCTCCAGCAGCACTGAAGGAGGAAGGGCGTCCGCTGAAGGGGAGACAAGCATCACCACCCGGCCATCCGGCTCCGTCCTTCTCAGTTGCTCCAGAATCGCCCGCGCTCCAGCCGCCTGGCCCGCCACCTGTTCGGTGCTCAGGCCGGCGCTATTGGTCAGTGGTGCGGAGGCGAGCAGGAATTCCAGCTGACGGATAGCCTCCTGATAGCTTTCCATCTGCTGTGCCCGCACCGATTGGCGCTCCAGCTTGGCGCCGAAAGGATAGGCGCGATCCGTCAGCCCGCCGGCGGCCTCCACGATCACGGAAATCGGCGTGTTGGGCGGAAGGAAATAGTTGCCGGGGCGACTGACCTCTCCCTCGATGCGCACAACGATCGATTGCCGCGCAATAGGCTGCTGAAGGCTGCCCCTCGACAACACCTGAACAATATCCCCGCCCGCTGCGAGAGTTCGCGCGAAGTCGGATCGTGCAACCACCTGGGGGCCGGCCACACGGGGGTCTCGCATGCTGTAGACAACCAACCGGTCCGGATCGCCCAGCACGTTGATTCCCCCGGCGATCCGCAGCATCGCCTCCAGCGATTCGCCGGGCAGGGTTTCGTAGATCGCTTCCTGCTGAATGCTGCCAATGACGGCCACCTGTTCGCCCGCCGGCGGAATGAACAGCACGTCTCCATTCTGCAGAACCGCATCATCAATGCGGTTGCCGTCGCGCAATAGCTGATACAGGTCGAAATCGGCCACCAGTTGGCCATCTCGATAGAGCTTCACGCTTCGGAAGCTGCCCGCCGAGGATGGGCCGCCGGCTTGGAACACGGCATTGGCCAGGGTCGAGAGGCTGCTGACGGTGAACGCCCCGGGGTTGTTGGCAAAGCCCGTCACATACACCCGTATTCCGCGCAGCTGCTTGATGGCTACGCTGACGGTGAAATCGCGATACTGGCCCCCGACGGCTTCGGAGATGCGATCCTTCAAGTCACCGAAGCGGACTCCCGCCAGCTGGACTGAGCCTATGCTGGGCAAGAAGATCCGGCCCGTGGTGTCGATCTCACGCTCAAGGGTGCCGCCGATACTACCGGTCAGCGAAATTTCCACGGTGTCGCCGACATTCAGGCGATAGTCAGGAGGGACCGCGGCGGTCGCCGGCGTGGCGAAGTCCCGTTGGGCCGGCAGGACAAGGTCCTGGCCGTAACGGGGGAGACGGCGACCGATCAGCCGCGCGACATAGTCTTCGAACTCGCCCGTCGCGGACGGCCTGATGGCGCGAGCTCCAGAGTCAAGCACGCCCCGCTGGGCATCGACAAGGTCTTGCGCCGAATAGGGTGAGGCCGTCGACCGTTCCCCGATCGCTGTCGGCTGAAAGGTCTGAGGGGCGCTTGATGAATCATCGTCGTTCGGCCCGGACTCCTGTTGGGACGCCGATTGGGCATCTGGATCGGGGGCGTCTTGCGCCCACACGGGGCAGCACACGCTTGCTGCGGCGAGGAACGCCGCGGCCCCCACTCCAACAATTCTGCGCGCGACAGAATGGAAATTCATAAGCCGTCTCCAACCCTCAAACCGGTGGCGTCGAAACGCCCTGTATCCTCGCGCGGGAAGGACGTCCGTTGTCGCCCTTCGGTAGTCACCAGTCGGTGCAGCATGCAAAACGGCCGCCTAGTCATGTTGCCACCCGTTCGACCGCGTTTTGCCGCGCCAGATAGGCGGCTGTCTCGGCGATCTGATCAACCAGGGGCAGATGGGAAATGCCGTACCGGCCCAGCAACCGTGCATAGGACGCGTCATCGCCCACATAACGATTGTCAGTCGGACCGGTGATCGGGGCGCGTCGCACCTCGCCGCCGATCACCTCAACCACTTTGGCGCCGACGTCGCCCAGTTCCAGCGGCTCTCCGCCCGTGTCGAAGCGCGTGACCGGCTCTGCGTCATTCGCCAACAGCGCGGCCAGAACAAGCGACACGACTTCACGCACCGCGACATAGCTGCGCCAAACGCGCATCGGCGCCCGCACCTCGACAGGGCGGCCATCGAGGGAGTCCAGGATGAAGTTCGCCAGCGCATAGACCTCGTGCTTGTTGATCCACGGGCCGGAGACGCTGTAGATCCGCGCGATCACGGTCCGGCGCGCTTCCGGCGCAGCCAGCGCCCAGCTTGCGAATGCCGACTCGTCGTCCCGCTTCAACCCGCCGTACAGCCTCAGGTCCGACGCCGCCTGTGCATCGTCGGCAAAGGCGGCGGCCCCGGAGGACGCGACGAAGAGGCGGTCAACTCCGATGGGTTCCAGAGCGGAGATGATCGTTTCGGATAGCGCCTGGTTGGCGCGGACGTATTCCGCGGCGGCCATTCCCGCGATCTTGTCCATGGTCAGGAAGGCGAGATTGAACAACAGCGTCGGCGACTGTTCCTGCTCGGCAATTTCCGCGAGCGGGCGCTGCGGGATGGATAGTCCCTCATCAAGGTCGAGCACGCCGGCTCGCGATCCGAAACAAGCCACCCGCCTGGAGAACGCCTCCGCCCCCAGCGCCTCGTACAGCAGGGCGGCCGTCGTGCGGCCGATCCAGCCGCTTGCCCCGACGATGTTAATGCGCCGGGTATCGGCCAGTAAGGTCTGGCGAACGCCCTGCGCAAGTCGGGCGTGTTTTCGGTCAATCTCTGGGTCGAAGGGCATCGATTGCATCAGCCCGCCTCATCGACCATCGCGAAGTAGTCGATCTCGGGGGTCATTCTGTCGATCGGGTTTGACTCCATCGATCCCGACGCCGTGATCCGGCTTGAGATCTTCGGAAAATAGGTCTGCTCCGGATCGATCGGAACGATGAACGCACTGAGACCCTGCTCCGCCATGCGCGCCTGGAATTCAGCGTCGTTCGTGAAGTCGACCGGGAGGCGCATCACCGGCACGTTCCAGGCGCCGAACAATTTCTCCCAAAGGGGCAACCCCAATCCCGAACTTGTATCGCAGCCGAGATACTTGCCGCCGAAATAGCTGCGCTGCGTCATCCGGATCGAGGCGTGGCCCTGATCGTCGAAGATGAACATCTTCAGGTTCAACTTGTTGATCGACGCCGTGCCAAGTTCCTGCATGTTTTGCGCGAAACCGCCGTCGCCTTCGATCAGGATGGTGCGCGCGCCGCCTCCGGCAATTGCCGCGCCGATCGCACCCGACAGCCCATACCCCATCGATGCCAACGACTTGTTCGTCAGCATTCGCTGACCAAGCTTTTGCTTGTAGAGCTGCATGGAAAGCGTGAAGGCGCTGCCGCTCGAGCAGGGAATGATCAGGTCGTCTGGCAGGGTTTGGGTTTCCAGGCCCAGGATGAACTCATAGGGCGACAGGAACCCGTCGCCCGTTTCATTGACGTCCTCGATCCGCGGCACACGCCGCCGGATATGATGCGCCTGCTCCAGCCATGCGGCCTTGGACGAAAGGTCAAACGACACCAGGCGTTCCAGGAAGTCATTCGCATCTGCCAGAATGCCGACATCGATGCGCGGATGGCCCTTGGCCAACTCATCCGCATCGATCTCGACCTGCACGATGCAGGCATCGCGGCCAAATTCCTGCCAGTTGAAGCCGGTCTGCTGCAGGCCAAGACGGGTGCCGACCGCGATTATCAGGTCGGATTTCTGGATGATGATGTTTGAGGAGCGCTGGCCCCAGGTGTTGGGTCTGCCAAGATAGTTGGCGGCGTCGCCATCAAACCGGTCCGCGCCGTTGTAGGTCGTCATCACGGGGACGCCGAGGTCGGCGATCCGATCCCTGAGGCGGTTGGCGGTTTCGAGATCGACCCCCCCCCCGACCAGCAGGACCGGCCGCGAAGCGTCGCAATAGAGCCTGGCTACCCGGGCGACGTCTTCATCGCCGGCCGTCGGAAGCACTATCGGGCCGATGTCCGGAAGGAGGGTCTCTTCAACCTCGCTTGCCTGCACGTCGAGGGGCATTTCAAGGAAGACCGGACCCTTCCGCGGAGTCCAGCTCTGCTCGACAAGACTCAGGAACGCCTCGGCCGTGATGGGCGCCTCGAAACGATAGGTCGCCTTGGTCGTTGATTGCAGCAGCGCGACCCCGTCGATCTCCTGAATGCCGCGGCCACGCACCTGACCACGAGAGAGATCGCTGGTCTTGACTTGACCGCCGATAACCAGGAGCTCGCGACTTTCCAGCCACGCACCGCTGATAGCCGTCACGATGTTGGTGGTCCCCGGCCCGGTGGTGACCAGCGCCAGCGCCCTGCCGGTGGTGGAAATCTCATTGAAGTATTCCGCAGCGATACCCGCGGCAACCTCGTGCACCACAGGGACGCCCGTTAGGTAGCGATCAAGGCTCTCGGTCAGGTGCATGATGTTGCCCCCGCCGACGTAGAAATAGTGAGAGTACCCAGCCGCGCTGAGCCACGCGCCAATCTGGTCGCTGTATTTCATCGGCTTTCCGGCCCCGCGATGGAAAGCAGGGATTTTATGATCGTAATGATCTGGTGGGCTGAAAGACTCCCGGGGGTCGGCGCGTCGTAGCCCCAGTCGGCGTGGAGCGGCAGATGGATCTGTCCCTCGAACGGTTCGAGGTGGATGCTCATGTCGTCCACGTAGACAACAATGAACTTGCCACGGTCCAACCAATGCTGATCGAGGGCGACGGCGAACTTGCTCCCGAGGCGACGTATGTCTTCCTGCCCAAATACCGGGACGACATCGGCTCCGTGGAACGCCAGCGTTTCCCGGATGGACCTTACGTTGCGCGTGGACAGGATCGCGAAGCGATCGGGGTGTTCGAGCAATAGGGGTTGCAGGAGGAGGAAGAAGTCGTAGGGCGGCATGACCTTCGGCCATTCCGGATCTTCCATGATGATCTCGCGCGCCTTGAAAAAGTCGCGCGCGAAGGCCCAATCGGCTTCATCCGGCTGGACCTCGCCCAGGGCATCCGGATGGACGGCGCTCTCGCGGCTGTAAAGACGATTGTACTGCCATGCGTCTGTTACGGCGCCGCGAAAGATCAGGAACTCATCGTAGCTGACGCCCTGGCGGAACTGGGCCCTTCCTTCGGCGGTCTTGTTGGCGACCGAGAAGGCCTCGAACGCGCTGTTGAACAGCACGCCGTCGAAATCGAGTACAAAAAGCGTTTCCATCAGAGGCGCGCGCCCAGCTTCTGGATACGATCATGCGCCGCCTCACCAAGGCCGCCGTAGTGGGCAAGCTGCATGTCCAACAATGCTCTTTCCAACGCGAAAGCCTGCTCCAGCGCGCCTTCCTGAAGGAAACTGTCGGTCTTCATCACGCATTTGCGCGTCTCAACGCAGGTCGCGAGCTCGCGCAATTCGCTGTCATTTCGCAGCAGCTTGATCGTGTTGGCATTGATCGATCCGCCCATTGTCGTCGGCAGACCCCGCTTGCGTGCGGCGCGCGCCACGGTCTTGACCATCGCCACTGTCGCTTCGCTGTTGACGTCGGAACCGCCGTGGCTGGCTGTAAGATCGGACCGACCGACGGTTACCTCTGTCAGCTTCTTTCCGGAGTCGAGGATCGCCTCGATACGCTCCACGGCGCCCACGGTCTCAATGGTGACGCCAATATGGTCGAAGGCGCCGTCGGGAAGCATGTCCTGATACTTCTGCATCGCGAACGCGCTTTCGATCATCGGCGCTACAATGCTGCGGATGCCCTGCATCATCAGAAAACGCATGTCGGACTTGGCTTCGCAGCCGCCGATCTTGACCAGGTAGGGCAGGTTGTTTCGCGCGGCGAAGGCGGCCTCCGCGGCAACGCTGTCCCGCGACAGGCCCTCGGCCTCGAACTCGCCCTTCAGGGATACAATCGTCGAAAAATCAATCATTCATCATCTCCAGCCGTGCGGCCCGCTTCCTTGTTCGGGGGCTAGGCGCCCGTTCGGCCGTTTGCGGCGATAAAGTCTGCGATGGCCTGAACGGTGTAGGCGATGTGGTCTTCCGTCAGGCCGGGATAGAGCCCGACCCAGAACGTGTTCTGGGTGACGATGTCGGCGTTGGTCAGGTCGCCGACCACGCGGTGGTTGCGGCCTTTCATGTAGGGCTGGCGCAGCAGGTTGCCCCCGAACAGCAGGCGCGTGCCGATGCGGTGAGCCTCGAGGTGCTGTATGAGCGCGGCCCGGGCAAAGGGCGCGTTCTCGCGGATCGTTATGGGGAATCCAAACCAGGACGGGTCGCTGTTGGGCGTCGCCTTCGGCAGGATCAGCACGTCCTCATAGGGCCGCAACTGTTCTGTCAGCAGGGCAAAGTTCCGGCGTCGGGCGGCGATGAACCCTTCGAGATGGTCCATCTGCGCCAGGCCGACCGCAGCCTGCATGTCCGTGATCTTCAGATTATAGCCCGCGTGACCGTAAGTGTACTTGTGGTCATACCCCTGCGGGAGGGAGCCCATGCAGCGTTCAAACCGCAAGCCGCAGGTGTTATCCATCCCGGGCGCACACCAGCAGTCGCGCCCCCAGTCGCGCATCGACTCGATGATGCGCTTGAGCCGCATCTTCTTGGTGAACACTGCCCCGCCTTCGCCCATGGTGATGTGGTGCGCGGGATAGAAGCTCAATGTGCCGATGTCGCCGAAGGTGCCCACACCCTGGCCGTCATAGGTCGCACCCAGCGCGTCGCAGCAATCCTCGACCACCCAAAGATTGTACTTCCTGGCGACCCGCATGACCTCGGCCAGGTCGAAGGGATTGCCCAGAGTATGCGCGATCATGATCGCGCGCGTGCGGTCCGAAACGGCGGCCTCGATCATCTCTGGCTTGATGTTGTAGGTCGGGATGTCGACGTCCACGAACACCGGAACCAGTCCGTACTGCAGAGAAGGATTGACCGTGGTCGGGAAGCCTGTCGCGACGGTGATGACCTCATCGCCGGGCTTGAGCGCATCCGCCCGGAGCACGTGCGATGTCAGTGAGGACAGCGCCAACAGATTGGCCGAGGATCCGGAATTGGTTGTCAGCGCATGAGTCACGCCGAGGCGCTTGGAAAGCCGCTTCTCGAAACTGTCATTGAACCGCCCGGTGGTTAGCCAGAAGTCGAGGGCGGAATCGACCAACATACGCATGTCAGTCTCGCCAAAGACCTTTCCGGACACAGGTATGGGACTTGCGCCCGGGACGAACGGCTTCGGCGCGTGGAACCGGCGCGCATACTCGCCAGCGAGGTCCAGGATCCGCGCACGCAATTCGGGCTCATCGCGATCCCGCGTGGAGGAAGGGGCGTCGGATATCGGCGCAGTGGACATCAAAACACTCGATAGTTGAGATTGCTAAAGTCGGGCGCGGTACTGATCAAGCTGGGCGAGGGTCACGACGCGGGCGTCGTCGCCGGCGGCCACCGCCTTGTGCCATTGGACAATCCAGTCCAGCGCGCCTTCCAGCCCCAGGACGGGCCGCCATCCGAGCTCGGTTCGCGCCCTGGAACAATCGAGCTTGAGGATATTCGCCTCATGCGGCCGCGGCCCGTCGGCGGCGGTCCAACTGCCCGAACCCCAGGTGGAGATCATTCGATCGACCATCCAGTCGACCGCGCGCGCATCATCCTCGCTCGGCCCGAAGTTCCAGCCGGACGCCGCCCAGTCAGCGCCTTCCGCCAGGCGTTGCGCGATCATCAGGTAGCCGCTCAGGGCCTCAAGCACGTGCTGCCATGGGCGGATGGAGTCCGGCGAGCGGATCAGCGGACTTTGCCCCCCTGCAAGGGCGCGGACGATATCCGGGATCAACCGATCCGCCGCCCAATCGCCGCCGCCGATCACATTGCCGGCGCGAACCGAGGCAACCTTCGTATCACCGTGCAAAAAGGAACTGCGGTAGGCCGAGATCACCAACTCCGCGGCGCCCTTGCTGGCGCTGTAGGGGTCGTGGCCGCCCATCGGATCAGATTCGCGATAAGGCCATACCCACTCGCGATTCTCGTAACATTTGTCGCTGGTGATGCACACGACCGAACGCAGGGATTTCACCCGCCGGCAGGCCTCGAGAACATGCACGGTGCCCTGCACGTTGGTCGCAAAGGTCTCCACCGGGGTGTCGTAAGACAGGCGCACCAGCGGCTGCGCGGCAAGATGGAACACCACCTCCGGGTTCGCCGCCGCAATGGCCTTCCCCAGGGCCGGGAGATCGCGGACGTCGCCGTGTACATGGGTCAGCAGGCCCTCGATCCGGGCCTGTCGGAACAGACTCACCTCAGCAGCTGGCAGGGCATAGCCCGTGACCTCAGCGCCCATCCGAGAGAGCCAGAGCGCCAGCCAACTGCCCTTGAATCCGGTGTGTCCGGTCAGGAAGACGCGCCGGCCACGCCAGAACGAGTCGTTCACCAGCTTTTCCAAGGGGCCCCCGCAAGCCAGCGCTCTTCGAGGTAGAGCTTGTCGCGAAGGGTGTCCATGGGTTGCCAGAAGCCGTCGTGGCGGAACCCGACGAGGTCTCCCGAATGCGCCAGGGCTTCAAGCGGTCCCTGCTCCCAGACGACGTTCGGCCCATCCACGAGGTCGAGCACCGAGGGAAGCGCCACGAAGAATCCCCCGTTGATCAGGCCGCCGTCGCCGGCCGGCTTCTCCCGGAAGTTGCGCACGTAGTCACTATCGAACTCCAGGGCGCCGAAGCGACCCGGCGGGGCGACCGCGGTCACGGTCGCTCTGCGTCCGTGCGCCTTGTGAAAGGCCAGCAACTTGGTGATGTCCACATCGGCGACGCCGTCGCCATAGGTGAAGCAGAAGGGTTCGCCCTCGGTCAGATAAGGACGGATCGCCTTGAGTCGACCACCGGTCATGGTGTCGACTCCGGTATCAACCAGGGTAATTCGCCACGGCTCACCCCAAGTCTGATTCACCTTCAGCTGATTTTCAACAAGATCAATCGTAACATCAGAGGTGTGGAGGAAGTAGTTGGCGAAATACTCCTTGATCATATACCCCTTGTATCCAAGGCATACAATAAAGTCGTTGATTCCATGACTCGAGTAAATTTTCATTATGTGCCAAAGAATTGGCTTTCCGCCAATCTCGACCATGGGCTTTGGTCTGAACGAGGTTTCCTCGCCCAACCTTGTTCCAAGCCCACCGGCAAGTATTACAGCCTTTGTCATATTCTATGGACTATACTATACTGAGAATCGCACGCTAAGGTCATGTTCACATACTTCTTGAACAAATTTGGCTATTTGGTGGTCACGCCTTACGATGTGCGCATCCTGCATAAGGCCCATACAGGTGGAGTGTGGCACTAGCATCAAGCCCCCCCCGGGCCAACACAGATTTCCCTCAATGGTTGAAGTTCTGATATGCAAACGCCGCCAATGAGAACGCCGGTTCCTCAATTTGAGCTAGCGTCTGTCCAGTACTACCACTCAGGCGTCAATAACGCGGAGCGTGTTATCAGGGCCCCGAACTCGGGTCAACGCGCCTTCGGCATTGAATGGGGGTGGCTTCCCTGACGGCATCGCTGTTTCGGGGCCGATGAAATGGCGTCGGGGCGCCGGAAGGCTCTGAAAAGGCGCGGTTGGGTGCGATTCCGGGGCATTTTGGCGCGATCGACGGTCCGCGCGAGCCCCTGCGGGTGGTCACCCGTGACGGAGGCGCGGCTACTGGCCTACGCAATGGCGCAATCTCTGTTGCCCAGGCGCCACGGCGCCAGCAGGCGGCCGCCCACTTCAGGTCCTTCCCGGCCTCGGTGGTCACGATGAGCGCGGGCGCCGATTTCGCGAAATCCTCGCGGCATCGAACGGGGATCTGGATCTAAAGGCGGTTCGCGAGACCGGCAAAAGATGGCGCGCCCGGAACGATTCGAACGTCCGACCCTCAGATTCGTAGTCTGATGCTCTATCCAGCTGAGCTACGGGCGCGCACCGCGTCGGGGCTGTTTCCAGACCCCCGGCGAGGGCGCGGAACCTAGTCGGGCTCCGGGCGAAAGGCAACCCGCCCGACCAGGCTTTTTCTGCGACGTCAGAGTCCTCCGGGGATCGGCACGCCCAGGCCGCGCAGGATATCGCTCCCCCGCGGCTTGGCCGGCTTGCCGGGCCTGGGCTTTCCGGGCCGTCCGGAGGGCGTTTCGGCCTCCTCGTCGTCGCCGTAGCCGGGCATGCTCATGCCGAGGATTCCGCCGGTCGCCGAGCGGTAGCGGACCTTCACCGTCCAGGCGATGTTCCAGGCGATCTTCGGGTCAGCCGGGCGCGGCGGATAGCTGAAGTTGGCTTCGCCGCCATAGGCCGTGAACTGGTACATCGACTGCGGCGCGGCCTCGCCGACCTCCTTGGGCACCGTGCAGCTGGTCTGGGTCGGGGCCATCAGCGCCTTGTTGGCCAGCAGCCGCGTCACATCGGCGGGCTTGAGGTAATCGGGCAGGGCGAACAGCAGGCTGGAGACCTCGCTGGAGCTCCACAGCACAATGGTCTCGCCGTCGCCGCCCATGGTCGAGGCGATGTAGCCTGTGGCCCCGCTCACCGGCTGCCAGCCGAGCTGGAACGAGCCGGTCGGGTTCTGGGTGTTGGTGGTCATATGCACTGGCGGCAGGAAATCCTGCTCGGGCGTCAGGGCGAACTGTATCTGTGGGCTGTAGGTCCCGCGGATGACGTGGTCGCCGA
The DNA here is from genome assembly GCA_030678995.1 of Caulobacter sp. Taxonomy (GTDB): domain Bacteria; phylum Pseudomonadota; class Alphaproteobacteria; order Caulobacterales; family Caulobacteraceae; genus Caulobacter. Next base: position 47,457 of record JAUXTQ010000002.1, on the reverse strand, counting down.
TCAGCGAGCCGTCGGCCGGCACGGTGGTGCGGGTCTGCTCGTTGGGCCATTCGCCGTAGGTCGTGCTGCGGGCCGGCGAGGGCGGCTGCATCGGGCTGATCTGCAGGCCCTGCATCATCCGGGTGAATTCCGGCGGAACCTGGCCCTCGGCCATCTTGGCGAAGTCGAAGACGATCGGCTGGCCGGGACGGGCGCGGTCGCCGCAGCCCCAGTAGATCAGCATCCTGCCGCGCGGCTTTTCGTAGGACTGCGGCAGGCCGGGCTCCTCGCGCACGGCCGGCGCGGTGACCTGGCGGGGGGTGAGCAGGGGCAGGCTCTCGCCGGCGCCGAGCATCTCCGGCGGCCGGTGCTCGGCGGTCGGCGCGCCGGTGGGCTTCAGGCTTGAGCCGAGCTGCAGGAGAAGGGTCTTGGAGACGTTGCCGCCGCGCATGCCGGCCATCATCGAGGCGGCCGAGGGCGCGCCGCCGCCGCCCATGACCATGCCGCTGGTGGTCTGGGCGCTGACCCAGTAGGCAGCCACCGGGCCGGTCACCACCTGTTTGACCGCGGGCGGCGCCGCGGCCCCGGCGCCGACGATGGCGACGCCGGCCAGCAGCACGCGACCGGAAACCTTCACCGAACCCTTCATGGACCCATTCTCCTGAACCTGTTGGGGCGTCGCCCTACCATGCAGCAGATATCGGCGGTCGTTAAGGCTTGGCCAGACTCCGCCAATCGGGCGTTTCACAGCCGGGCCAGCCGACGGCCTCGTAGACCCCGCGCGCCACCGCCCGGGCCAGGCAGTCGGCGGCGAGGGCGCCGATCCGGGCGACCATGCGGTCGGGCGCGTCGCCCAGCGGCCGGCGGCCGGTGGACAGGGCGAAGACCACGTCGCCGTCGAAGGGCGTGTGGACCGGCCGGATCGCCTGGGCGAGGCCCGCCTGGGCCATGATCGCCACCCGTTTTGCCTGAACCGGGGTCAGGATCGCGTCGGTGGCCACGCAGGCGATGGTGGTGTTTTCGCGCACCCCCGGGTTCATCTTGGCCAGGCCCCAGTCGTCGGGCCCGATGGCCAGACCCGCCGGCGAGCGCCCGCCGAACTCGCCGTCGATCTCGAACAGGCAGGCCCAGAAGGTCAGGCCGTCGCCGCCGACCACCGAGCCGAAACTGTTGACCCCGGCGATGGCGCCGACGGTGTAGCCGTCATGGGTGACGATCGAGGCCGAGCCCGTGCCGCCCTTCAACTTGCCGGCGTTGGCGCCGTAGCCGGCGCCCGCCACGCCCAGGGCGAAGTCCGGGCCGGCGGCCTGCGCGGCCTCGATGCCCAACCGCCGATAGGGCGGCTCCAACCCCCAGGCCTTGTCGCCGCCGTTGGCCATGTCGAACAGGATGGCCGCCGGCACGATCGGCGCGACCGGCACGCCGGGCCGCGAGGATACGGGATAGCCCCGACCTTGGGCGCCAAGCCAGGCGGCCACGCCGTCGCCGGCGCCCAGGCCGTACATCGAGCCGCCGGACAGCACCACGGCATCGACCCTGCCGCCCACCAGGTTTTCCGGGTCCAGGGCGTCAGTCTCGCGGGTGCCAGGCCCGCCGCCGCGCACATCGACGGCGCAGACCGCCCGCTCGTCGGGCAGGATGACCGTGACGCCGGTGCGGACGGTCTCGTCCTGCGCCTGTCCGACCGTGAGGCCGGCGACGTCGGTGATCAGGTTGCGGGGACCGGGGCGGGCCTTGCTCATGCCGTTCGAGTCGCACGGCGCCTGGAACTTGTCCATCGGCGGGGCTTTGCCCGGGGCGGCCCGGCGCCTATGGTGCGGCCCGACCTGAGTGGAGTTCGCATGCGCCTCATCGGCTTTCTCGCCGCCCTGCTGCTCGCCGGCTGTTCGCTGCTGCCGCAGGGGGGCGCCGCCCCGACCGCGGCCGTCGTCCGCACGGGGCCGACCGTCATGGTGGCCACGGCCAACCCCCTGGCGACCGAGGCGGGGCTGAAGGTGCTGCGCGAGGGCGGGTCGGCCATCGACGCGGCGGTGGCCGTGCAGGCGGTCCTGGGCCTGGTGGAGCCGCAGAGTTCGGGCCTCGGGGGCGGGGCCTTCATGGTCTACTACGACGCCCGCGCCCGGAAGGTGACGGCCTATGACGGCCGCGAGGCGGCTCCGGCGGGCGCCACGGCGGACATGTTCATCGGACCGGACGGCAAGCCGGTCAGTTTCCGCGCGGCGGTGGTCAGCGGCCGGGCGACCGGAGTCCCGGGCGTGGTCGCGATGCTCGCCCTGGCCCATGGCCGGCACGGCGCGCGCCCCTGGTCGAGCCTGTTCGCCGACGCCGAGCGCCTAGCAACCGATGGCTTCACCGTCAGCCCGCGGCTGGCCGGGATGATCGCCGGTCCCTTTCCGCAGGCCGCGACGCCGGATGCGAAACGCTACTTCGCGCGGCCCGACGGCAGCCGGTTGAAGGCCGGCGACCTGTTGAAAAACCCCGACTACGCCGCCACCCTGCACCGGCTGGCCTTCCTCGGCCCGGACGTCCTCTATGAAGGCTCGCTGGCCGAGGCCATCGTCGCCAGGGTGCGCGAGGGCGAGATGCCCGGGGCCATGACCCTGGCCGACATCCGCGCCTATCGCGCGACCAGTCGCGACGCCCTCTGCCGGCCCTATCGCATCTATGTGGTCTGCACGACCTGGCCGGCCTCGAGCGGCGTGGCGATCCTGCAGGGGCTGATGCTGCTGGAGCGGACGGACATCGCCGAGCGCGGACCGGCCGATCCCCTGGCCTGGGTGCGCCTGGCCGAGGCCGAGCGCGTGATGTACGCCGACCGCGACCGCTTCGTGGGCGACGCCGCGTTCGGAGCCGTTCCGGTCAAGGGCATGCTGAAGCCGGACTATGTCGACCAGCGCGCCCGTCTGATCGGCGACCGGGCCGGGCCGCCGCCCCGCCACGGCAACCCTGACGGCGCGGGCGCCCGCGGGCGGGACTGGACGCAGGAGCCGGCCGGCACCTCCCACTTCGTCATCGTCGACGCCAGGGGCAACGTGGTGTCGATGACGACCACGGTCGAAAGCATCTTCGGCTCGGGCCGCATGGTCGGCGGCTTCTTCCTGAACAACCAGCTGACCGACTTCAGTTTCTCGCCGACCGACACCGACGGGGCGCCGATGGCCAACGCCGTGGCCGGCGGCAAGCGGCCGCGCTCGTCGATGTCGCCGATCATCGTGCTGGACCAGGACGGCCGCCTGGTGGCCGCCCTGGGCTCGCCTGGCGGCAATTCGATCCTGTCGTACAATCTGAAAGCCCTGGTCGGACTGCTGGACTGGAAGATGGACCTGCAGGCGGCCTTCGACCTGCCCAACCTGGTCGCCCGGGGCGAACGGTTCTCCAGCGAACCTGACCGCTATGCGCCGGGCGTCGTCGAGGGGCTCAAGGCGCGGGGCATCGTGTTCAACAACACCGGCGGCGAGAACTCGGGCCTGCACGGGGTGGCGGTGACGCCCAACGGCCTCGTCGGGGCCGCGGACAGCCGCCGCGAGGGCGTGGCGCGGGGGTTCTAGCCGGACCTTCGCTCATTCCCGCGGATCCGCCTGGATGAGCAGATTTGGGGCTACCCCCTGAATGCCGCCAGCCTGGCAAACGCCAGGGTCAGGGCCTTGCGCCGGGCCGCGACCAGCGGGGTCCAGCCCGGCTCGCGGACCACCGCCCCGCCGAAGCCGTCGGCGACGATCAGGCCGGGCTCCGGTGGGATCAGGCCCACGGGAAACTCGGGCGACACGGCGAAGAAGAAGGCGTCGCAGTAGGGCGCGTACTCGCTCCACTTGCGGTCGGTCAGATAGTCCTCGGGGCTGGACTTGACCTCGACGATGACGATCTCGCCCTTCGGCCCCAACGCCATCAGGTCCGCCCGCCGGCCGTTGGGAAGCCCCACCTCGGCCAGCGGCGCAAAGGCCATCTCAAGCAGCAACCGCGCCGCGCCGCGGGTGACGGCGAGGGTGGTTTCCGGCCGGGTGACCGTGATCAGGGTAAGGGCGACAGCTTCCACGGCGGTATGGTGTTCCGGTTTCGTTCGTTGTCAAGACAGCCGCGCCGGGCCCGGCTCATTTCGGGGGCCGCAGCGGGATCGGGCTCGCCAAGTTCCGCCCGGTGTGGTTGGTGAGGACTCAACTAATCGGGGGACTTCAATTGTCTATTTCCATCACCGGCGCGGTTCGCCTCGCTGTCATTTCCGGCGCTGCCTTGTCGCTGGGCGCCTGCGCCACCGTAACCCGCGGCGGCAATGACGCCTGGGTCGTCACCAGCGAGCCTGCGGGCGCCAAGGTCGAAACCAGCAATGGTCACTTCTGCGAGGCCACGCCCTGCGCCATCAAGATGAGCCGAAAGTCGGAGTTCGTCGCCACCATCACCAAGCCCGGCTACAAGCCCGCGACCGTGACCGTGACCCACAAGACCGGCGGCGCCGGCGCGGCGGGCGTGGCCGGCAACGTGCTGGTCGGCGGGATCATCGGCATCGGCGTCGACATGTACACCGGCGCGTCCCAGGACCTGGTGCCCAACCCGGTGACCGTGATCCTCGAACCGGAATAGGCCGTCAGGCTTCAGGTCGCCTGCGCCGGGTACTCCAGTTTCTGGGCATAGCCCAGGGCCCGGATGCGGGCGACCGCCCCGGCCTTCGCGGCCGGGTCCATGACCGCCTTGCGCGACATCAGCCAGATGTAGTTGCCGCCGGGCGTGGCCATCAGCGCCCAGGCGCCGTCGGCGGAACGGTCGAGCACCCAGTATTCCTGCTTCCGCACGCCGCCGAAGAAGCTCATCTCGAACTTGGCGTTGCCGCTGCCGGGCAGAATTTTGCCGGTGGTGTTGAAGGTCTTCGCCGGTCCGCTGGCGGAGCCCTTGCGGCACACCTGGCTGACCTTGAAGGCCCTCGCCGCGGTGGCGGTGAACTGGCTGTAGGCCGCCTGGCAGTCGCGCTGGCCGGCGTTGGGGATGCGCGCGATCTCGTACCAGCGTCCGGAATAGAAGCTGGGAGCGACCGGGCGGGTCGGTTGCGGGGCGGCGGCCCAGGCTGAGGCAATGATGCCGGCGCCGGCGATGGTCAGGCCCGCGGCGAGGGCCAGAAAGGGCGAGCGTGTCATGGGACCTCAATCTAGCGCACAGGGCGAAAAAGTGGACTCCCCGGCGACGGTCGATGGACGTTTGAAACGCGAAACGCCCCGCCGGGTTGCGGCGGGGCGTTAAGGTCTGTCGAAACGGAAGGGCCTATTCGGCGGCGATGCTGACCGGCTTGTGCTCGCGGTCCTTGAAGTTGATCGCCTGCAGATAACGGATTCCGTCCTCGGCGATGTCGTCGCCGACCATGCGGTCGCCCTCGGACTTCAGCTCGTCCAGGTCCACATACATGCCGTAGAAGGCGCGGGTGCGGTCGGTGATGATGCCGGCGTTGAGCAGCGTCTTGACCAGCACGCGGAAGATGTTGGTCTGCTCCTTCATGTTCTCGCGACGGGCTTCGTCGGTCATGATCAGGGCGAACTCGGCGACCACCTTGTCGGGGTCGAGGCCGAAGCTCTCGTACAGATCGCGCTGCTGGTTGGGGCCGACCAGGTTGAACAGCACCGCCTGGAAGCAGTGCGCCGCCCAGTCCTCGATCACCGCGTGCTCGGCGGGGTCGAGCTTGGGGATCGTGCGATCGGCCCAGATCTTGCCGAACTTGTGGTGGAAGGCCTCGTCGGTCATGACCAGCTGCATCAGCTTCTTGCCGACCGGGTCGTTGAGCTTGTTGTAGAAGGTGGCGAAGGCGCCCATGGCCAGGCCCTCGACCAGCATCTGCATGCCGATGATCTTCTTGTAGACCTCCGGCGCGCCGATGATTTCCACCAGCAGGGCCTTAAGGGTCGGGCCGCATTCCACCGGGCGGCCCCAGCGGGCCTTGACGTATTTGGCGAAGGCCGTGACGTGGCGGGCTTCCTCGCGGGTCTGGTTGGCGGCGTACTCCTGCGCGCCCTGGTCCTTGAGCACGTGGCAGAGGCTGGCCGACAGGTTCAGGGCGCCCTGCTCGCCGTGCAGGATCGAGGAGAAGCTGCGCAGGGTCGACTCGTTGATGAAGCGGATGCGCTCCAGCGGGTCCGACAGGTGGTTGGAGACGTAGTCGGTCGACAGCGACACGACCATGTCCTCCGGCACCAGCGGCTGGTTGATCATGTCGAAGGGTTCGTCGAAGTCGATGTAGTCCTTGTCCAGCGGATCCCAGAAGTGGTCGTGGGTCGCGGAGATGATCTTGTCGAAGGCCGTGGAGCGGTTGTTGTAGCGGTCGAGTTCGAGCATCGACTCGAAGTCGTCCGGCGCAACCGCGTCGTACATGGCGTCCTTGGTGATGTTCTTGTCGCTCATGGCGAAGCTCCTCCGGCGGTCAGGTGAGATCCAACGGGTCCGTTGGCCCGGACCTCGCGCAATGTGAACACTGTCCACTTGAAGCGACCCAGGGTCAACGGGAAAGTGACGGGGGCGTCAAGTTCTTACGGGGAGTTAACGATGGCCCTGCCCCAATCCTTGTCATCCCGGAGGCCGCGCAGCGGCTATCCGGGACCCAGATCAAATCCCAGCCGCTATGGATGAAGCCGAATTTGGGTCCCGGATCGTCCCTTCGGGCCGTCCGGGATGACAGTGTTTTTGGGCTATGAAACCGGCTCGCCCTCAAGTTCGCGCAGCAGGGCCGGGTCGCGGCGGGCGCGGTCGACCAGCAGGGCGGCGTCGTCGCGGCCCTCCATGTCCAGCAGGTCGGTGAGGCGCGTCAGCCGTCCCGAGGCGGCCTCCAGCTCGGCCTCGTCGGCGTCCAGGGCGGTGAACACCGCGGCCACCACATGCTTGCAGCGCAAGCCGCTCTCCTGGAAATCGGGGCAGGTACAGCGGGCGTCCGACGCGTCGCGGGCGGCGACCTCGACCACATAGGTGATGCCCCGCTCGCCCTTCACATGGGCCAGCACCCCGGCGGGGGAGACTTCGACCAGGTCGGCCCAGCCCTTGGCGGCATAGGCCTCGCCACGCATCACCCGGGCCTCGGGCATGCCCCGGCAGACGGCTTCGTAGTCGAACTCGGGCGCGATCATGGGCTTCTCCTATCCGATTCGTTCACGCTTTGTCTTCGATCGCCTCGATGTCGTCGTCGGACAGGCCGAAATGGTGGCCGATCTCGTGCACCAGCACATGGGCGATCAGCTCACCCAGGGTGACATCCCCTCGCTCGGCCCACTCATCGAGGATCGGCCGGCGGTAGAGGAACACCAGCGAGGGCTGCGGCAGCGGATCGAGCACCGAGCGCCGCGCCAGGTCGACGCCCTGGTAGAGGCCGGTCAGCTCAAAGGCGTCGTCGATGCCCATCTCGGCCAGGACGTCCTCCTCGGCGAAGTCGGTGACGCGGATGACCGCTTCCCCCGCCAGGTCGCGGAACGGCTGGGGCAGATCGTCGAACGCCGCCCGGGCGATGGCCGCGAAATCATCGAGAGAAGGCGCCGCGGCGCCGGCCGGAAAGGTCATGCCGGGAACATGGCGCCGCACGGGACGCTTAGCCAGTCGCGGCCTGACTCCGTCTCGCCTATCGTGTAGCGGCCATGATTCGGGCGGGTAGCTGATGACGCAGATGGATTTGATGGTTGCCGCCACGGCCGGCGCTGTCTGCCTCGCCATATGCGCGGTGCTGTGGGCGCTTGTGCAGCGCCGGGCGATGGACCGCCGCCTGCGGGCGATGCAGGACCGGCTCGACGGCGTGGAAGGCCGCGCCGCCGCCGCCCAGGCCTCCGCCGAGGCCTTCGACTCCAGCCTGCTGGTGATCGACGACGGCCGCGCCCTGCTGGCCTCGGGCGAGGAAAACCTCGAGGCCTGCGCCGCCGCCTTCAGCCTGACCGCCGTCGATCCGCAGGCGATGGTCAACGCCATCATGCGCTCCGACCCCGACCACGCCGCCCGTCTGCGGGCTCTGTTCGAGCGGGGCGAGCCCTGCGCCTTCGAGGCCCGCGGGCCCAGGGGCGTGGTCTCGGTCGAGGGCCGCGCCGCCGGGGCACTGGCCTGGCTGCGGCTGACCGCCAGCGTCGGGGACGAGGCGACCCTGCCCAGCGCCGCGCGGCTGGCCGCCTTCCTCGACGCCCGCGCCGAGCCGGCCTGGATCGCCGGGGCCGACGGGGCGGTGCAGTGGGCCAACAAGGCCTGGCTGGCCGCGGTCAGCGCCACCGACGCCGGCTCGGCCGCGGCCCTGGGCCTCACCCTCGACAAGGCCGCCGACGCCCTGGCCAGCGAGGCCGCCAACCTGGGCGTGCGGCGCGAGACCACCCGCTGGATCTCGCTGGGCGGCCGCCGCCGGGCCCTGAAGGTCACCGCCGAGCCCCTCGAGGGCGGCGGGGTGGCCGTCTGGACCAGCGACGCCACGGCGGCCGAGGAGATCCAGGACGCCCTCAAGCGCCACGTGGAGGCCCACGACGAGACGCTGAACCACATCGCCGAGGCCGTCGCCATCTTCGGCCCGACCCGGCGGCTGTCGTTCCATAACGCCGCCTTCGCTGATCTGTGGGGTCTGGAAACCGCCTGGCTGGCCGAGCGGCCGACCCACGGCGAGATCCTCGACCGCCTGCGCCAGCGCCAGCGGCTGCCCGAGACCCCGGATTACGCCAAGTGGAAGGCCGCAGAACTGGCCCGCTACGAGACCCTCGGCCCCCAGCCGGACGACCGCTGGACCCTGCCTGACGGCCGCACGCTTCGCCTTGTTCGCCAACCTCATCCGATGGGCGGTCTGCTGCTGCTCTATTCCGACATCACCGGCGAGGTGCGGCTCAAGGCCCAGTACAACGCTCTTATCCAGGTTCAGCAGGCGACCCTCGACAAGCTCAGCGACGCGGTGGTGGTGTTCGGCTCCAACGGCCGGCTGCGGCTGCACAACGAGGCCTTCGCGAAGTTCTGGGCCATCGACGAGGATGAGCTGGCCGACGGGGTCGACTTCGAGCGGGTGGTCGAGCTGTGCGTGCCGCGCCTGCACGACATGGCCTTCTGGCACGAGCTCAAGGGCCGGGTCGGCGATCCCGATCCCGAGGCCCGCGCCCCGACCGCCGGTGAGGCCCGCACCTCGCTGGGCCGGATCATTTCCTGGCAGACCCGCCCCCTGCCCGACGGCGCGACGCTGATCGCCTTCGCCGACATCACCGACGCCCGCCAGCTGGAGGGGGCCCTGGCCGACCGCGAGGCCGCGCTGGACAGCGCCGAGCGGCTCAAGCGCGAGTTCGTCGGCAACGTCTCCTACGAGCTGCGCACCCCGCTCACCACCATCATCGGCTATTCGGAACTGCTCGACCGCATGGGCGAGGCGATCCCCGAGCGCGGCCGCTCGCACCTGTCGGCCGTGCGCCAGGCGGCGGTCCAGCTGGGCCGTTCGATCGACGACGTGCTCGACATCGCCGCCATCGACGCCGGCGAGATAGCCCTGGAGCTCGGCGACGTGCGGATCGCCGGGCTGCTGGGCGAGATCATGGAGCGTTGGGTTCCCACCGCCGAGACCGGCAAGGTCGCGCTGATCCTCGAGGGCGGCGGCGAGGACATCGGTCTGATCCGCGGCGACCACCGCCGGCTGATCCAGACCCTCGACCACCTGGTGGAGAACGCCCTGCGCCAGACCCCGCCGGGCGGGACCGTGACCCTCTCGGCGGTGCGGGCGGCGGGGGAAGTGCGGGTGGCGGTGACCGACACCGGCCGCGGCGTGCCGTTCCACGTCCAGGCCCACATCTTCGACCGCTTCGTCGGCCGCGACCGCGGCGGACCTGGCCTGGGCCTGGCCCTGGTCAAGGCCCTGGTCGAACTGCACGGCGGCTGGGTGGCGCTGGAAAGCGAACCCGGAAATGGCTCCACCTTCACCTGCCACCTGCCGGAGTCCGCGCATGTGGAGGCGGGGCAGAAGGAACTGGGGTTCTGACGAACCCTCCCTCCCCTTTATGGGGAGGGATGTCGGCGAAGCCGACAGGGTGGGGAATTGACGGGCCGTTCTGAATAGATCGGGGTGGCGGCTTACTCCCCCACCCGGCCGGGCCTCGCCCGGCCACCCTCCCCATGAAGGGGAGGGAGAGATCCGATCAGTGCTGGCTTTCCGGGAGGCGGACGGTCAGGCCGTCGAGGCCGTCCGTGACCTTGATCTGGCAGGACAGGCGGCTGGAGGGTTCGACGTTCTCGGCGAAGTCGAGCATCGACTCCTCCATGGCCGACTTCTCGCCGGTCTTCGACGTCCAGGCCTCGTCGACATAGACGTGGCAGGTGGCGCAGGCGCAGGCCCCGCCGCAGTCGGCGTCGATGCCTGGGATGTTGTTCTTGATCGCCCCTTCCATGACGGACAGGCCGGTCTTCACGTCGACCGTATGTTCGGTTCCGTCGTGTTCGATGTAGGTGATCTTTGCCATACGCTCCCTGACGCCTCTTCTTTTTGCCCCGCTTACGCGGCGACCTCTTTCATGGAAATGGACGAATCCGCAAGCTTCTCGCGAGAGACCGGCTTGCGGGACCCGATGAGTGAGCGGCCCATCATGAACTCCGGCGGAGAATTGACCGCCTCGACGGCCTGGACCAGGTCGCCCTTGAGATGGAAGACGGCGAACTTCGCCGCCGCCGGGTCGCCGCGGACGAGGATCGTGTCGGCGTCGAACGGCAGGCCGGCGATCTGCAGCTTGAGATCATACTGGTCGGACCAGAACCAGGGCACCTCGGGCGTCAGCGGCGGCTTGCCGAAGATCTCGCCGGCCGCGACCTTGGCCTGCTCCAGCGCGTTGGGCACGCTCTCCAGGCGATGGGTCACGCCATAGAGCGGCAGGGGCCGGTGGGTCACGTCGCCGATGGCGTAGATCGACGGGTCGGCGGTGCGGGCCTGCAGGTCGACGACGATGCCATTGGCGCACTCCAGGCCGGCCGCGCGGGCGAGGTCGTCGTTGGGGATGGCCCCAACTCCGACCAGGGCCGCGTCGCAGGCGATCAGGCCGCCGTCGGCCAGGCGCACACCGGTGACCTTGCCGGCCTCGCCCTCGAAGGCGGTGATCTCGACACCGAGCCGGAAGCTCACGCCCCGGGCCTGGTGATAGGCGGTGAAGAAGTCCGACAGGGCCTGGCAGGCGACCCGGGCGAGGATGCGTTGCTCGCGCTCGAGGATCACCGCCGAGGCCCCCAGGGCCCGGGCCGATGCCGCCGCCTCCAGGCCAATGTAGCCGCCGCCGATGATCGCCAGCGTCTTGCCGGGGCCGAGCGCCCGCTTCAGCTGTTCGGCGTCGGCGGCGGTGCGCAGCTCCAGGATGCCGTCCAGGTCCGCGCCGGGGATCGTCAGGCGGCGAGCCCGCGCGCCGGTGGCGATGATCAGGATGTCATAGGACACGGTCTCGCCGGTGGAGAGGGCGACGGTCTTGGCCGCCCGGTCCAGGGAGACGGCCCGGACGTTCAGCTTCAGCTCGCAGCCGTTGTCGTCGTACCAGTCGGCCCCTCTGAGCGCGAGGCTGTCGGCGTCGGCCTCGCCCTTCAGCCAGGCCTTGCTGAGCGGCGGGCGCTGGTAGGGCGGGATCGGCTCCTCGCCGATCAGCACGATGGGGCCCTCGTGGCCGACCTGGCGCAGAAAGCCGGCCACGGAGCCGCCGGCATGGCCCGCGCCGAGAATCACCACCTTCGCCTTCGGATCGGCCAAGCCGCCCTCCCCACTGGTATCGTGCGATAAATGACGCCCGCGTCATCTTTTGGCAAGAGGCCTCGCCCGGATGGGCGGCTATGAGCCGAAACAGAAAAGCAGCCGGTCGGCCGGGATGCCAGTCCGTATGAACCCGGAGGGGTCAGGGCAAGCGAGAATTCGGCCGATCAGGGCGAAACGGAGGGCGGCGAAGGACCATCGCCATGTTTCTCTGCCAGCATTTGCCGCCATATCGAATTTATGGCATGCTTCGCGGATGACCGAGATGAAGAAAATCACGGCTTTCGTTCCTGCGCGGCTACTGGCGTCGGCACAGGAGGAGACGGGCGTCGGTATTTCCGAAACGCTGCGCATCGGCCTTCAGAAGATCGCACACGAGCGGTTCTACAAGGGAATGCAGGAGCTGCGCGGCAAGGTCGACTTCGAGTACGACATTGACGCCTCGCGAGAGGACAAGGACTACGGCGGCGACAGGTGATCGCGGCCGATACGTCGAGCATCATCGGTTATCTGAAGGGTCAGGCGGACGCACGGATTGTGCGGCTCGCCGGCGCGATCGATGCCCAGACGCTCTGGCTGCCGCCACCGGTGGTCGCCGAGTTGCGGGCGGGATCGGTCGGCCAGGCGCGGCTGGACAAGCTCCTCAATGACGCGCCGATGTTGCCGCTGACGGACGGCTTCTGGGATCGTGCGGGCCTTGCGCGACGGGCCCTGCTGGCCAGGCGCCTGAAGGCTCGCATGCTCGACGCCTTGATCGCCCAATGCTGTATTGACGCCGGAGTCCCACTGATCACGCTGGACAGCGACTTTCGACATTTCGAAGCCCATTGCGGCCTGCGGCTGGCGTAGAGCCCTCGGCCTAAACCACCCGCTCGACCATCAGCTTCTTGATTTCGGCGATGGCTTTCGCCGGATTCAGGCCCTTGGGGCAGACCTGGGCGCAGTTCATGATGGTGTGGCAGCGGTACAGCTTGAAGGGATCCTCCAGGGCGTCCAGCCGCTCACCGGCAGCCTCGTCGCGGCTGTCGATCAGCCAGCGGTAGGCATGCAGCAGGGTGGCCGGGCCCAGGTACTTCTCGCCGTTCCACCAGTAGCTGGGGCAGGAGGTCGAGCAGCAGGCGCAGAGGATGCACTCGTACAGGCCGTCCAGCTTGGCGCGGTCCTCGATCGACTGTTTCCACTCGGTCTGCGGCTGGGGCGTCTCGGTGTGCAGCCAGGGCTCGATGGAGGCGTACTGAGCGTAGAAAAGGGTCAGGTCGGGGACCAGGTCCTTGACCACCGGCTGGCTCGGCAGCGGCGACACCTGGATCTCCCGGCCCGGCGTGTCCTCCCAGCCGTGGGTGCAGGCGAGCGTGTTGCGGCCGCCGATGTTCATCGCGCAGGAGCCGCAGACGCCCTCGCGGCAGGAGCGGCGGAAGGTCAGGGTCGGATCGACGGTGTTCTTGATGTGGATGAGCACGTCCAGCAGCATCGGGCCGCAGGCGCCGACGTCGACGTCATAGGTGTCCCAGCGCGGGTTCTCCGACCCCTCGGGGTCGTAGCGGTAGATGCGGAAGGTCTTGACCCGCTTGGCGCCCGCCGGGGCCGGATAGTGACGGCCCTTGCCGACGCGGGAGTTCTTGGGGAGCGCGAGTTGGACCATGCCGCTGCTTCACATTTCGAAACCTGAGTTAGCCTCATCTAAGGCGCGGCGGGGCGCCTGTCCACGCCGGACAGGCGCCTCGCCCTGTCCTATGTGGCCGTTGTCGTCTGGCCAGGCCCGACTTCGGCCCTGCCGCCGTACCATTCGATGTTCCGGGTCAGCCACATACCGGCCGTCAGGCCCACGAAGGCGGCGATCGATCCGGCCAGCAGAGCGAAGTCCTCCAGCCGCATCAGGAGGTAGATCAGGCCGTAGACCGTGGAGAAGATCGCCAGGGCCTGGATGCGGTAGCGCATCGCCTTGAAAGCCGCCCCGGCATAGAGACCGATCAACAGCACCGTCGCCACCGCCGCGACCGCGAAGCCCAGGTCGAATCCGATGTATTCGGAGAGGCTGAGCAGCAGCAGATAGAAAACCATCTGCGCCAGGCCGATCAGGACGTACTGCGCCGGGTGAAGCCGGCTGCCCGACAGCGCCTCGAAGACGAAGAAGGTCAGGAACACCAGGCCGACGAACATCACCGCGTACTTCAGGGCGCGCATGACGTTCTGGTAGGGGTTGTTGGTCCTGACGAAGGTCACGCCCAGGTCGCGCTTGCCCAGCTCGCCCAGGGACAGGGCGTTGGTCGTGCCCTGATCGGGCAGGCCGCGGGCGATGAACGGCACGGCCCAGTCGGCGCTGAACCTGGCGTCCGTCGTGTCGCGGTTGGTCGGCAGGAAGCCGCCGTCGAACTTGGGCGCCGGCCAGTCGCCCTTGATCGCCACCCGGGTCGACTTGGCGAAGGGGGCGACGCTGAGGCGCTGGGCCCCCGAGAAGGTCAGGGTGGTCTTCAGCGACCCGCCCCCGGCCGCGGCCAGCAGCGGCGCGGCCGGCGCAGCCACCAGTCCGAAGTCGCCGGCGTCTTCGTTGGGCACGGACCGTTCATCGGCGCCGCTGGCCGGTCGGCCGAGACGGACGTCGGACGCGGGGGTGAACGACAGTCGGGTGTTTCCGGTCGCGGTGGTCAGGGTGGCGACCACGTCGGTCTGGGCGCCGCGCAGGTCGGAGAAGCCGACGACGATCTGCGCCCGGCTCCAGTCGACCACCGCCGTGGCGGGCAGGCCCCGCAGCGGCTTGAGGCTGTCGAAGCGGGCCTCGATGTCGGCCGTGGCCTTGTAGATCGGCACATCGAAAATGCCCCGCCGCAGGGTCCCGGTCTTGACGCTGACCTTGGCCGAGCCGGTGTCGGGCGAGATCACGTACCAGCCGGTGACCACCTCGCCCGCGTTGGGCGGCGGGGTGATCGAATAGGGCACGACCAGCAACGGTCCCAACACCTGCTGCGCCCCGCCCTGCAGCTGCGAGACCTCGCGGACCACGCCCTCGGAGCGGTCCGATCGGTCCTTGATCAGGGCCCAGACGAACATCCCCGGAATGGTCATCAGCACCGCAAGGGCGCAGACCAGCAGGGCCTTGCCGCCCCAGTCGGCGGATCGCATCCGGGTCGACCGCTGTGGCGGGTTCGGCGATATGAAGGGTTGGGAGTCAGGCTCGTTGGTCATGGAAGCATCTCCATCCAGCGTGTGAGTGGTTGTTCACATGCGATCGTGGTTGGCGCAAGAGTCTTCGCGGTCGAAGCCCCGGTCGCGGAAACGTCAGGCTGGCAGGCCCCCGTGCAGGGACGGTGGAGATGTGGGACAGGAGACATGGAAAAGGCGACCGCCAATGGCGGTCGCCTTTGTCCGTCTCGCGATGAAAACCAGCCCTAATACACCCGCGCCTTGGGCTCGATGTAGTCGATATCCTTGGACATGGTGTAGCTGTGCACCGGTCGGTAATCGATCTTCACCTTGCCGGTGGAGTCGTCGAACCAGGCCAGGGTGTGCTTCATCCAGGCCTTGTCGTCGCGGTCGGGGAAGTCTTCCCGGGCGTGGGCGCCGCGGCTTTCGGTGCGATTGAGGGCGCCGTTGACGGTCACGGTCGCCTGGGCGATCAGATTGTCGAGTTCCAGCGTCTCCATCAGGTCGCTGTTCCAGATCAGGCCCCGGTCGGACACGCCGATGTCCTTGCGGGCGGCGGCCACGGCGGCGACGCGCTGGACGCCGCTCTTGAGCGTCTCGCCGGTGCGGAACACCGTGCAGTCGTCCTGCATGGCCTTCTGCATGTCCAGGCGCAGGTCGGCCGTCGATCGCGGACCGGCGGCGTTCCTGAACCGGTCGAAGCGGGCCACGTGGCCGTCGGTCATGGCCGGTTTCAGCTCCGGCTGGGTCGCGCCGGCCTTGAGGGTGTCGGCGCAGCGCAGGCCGACCGCGCGGCCGAACACCACCAGATCGGTGAGTGAGTTGGATCCCAGCCGGTTGGCGCCATGCACCGACACGCAGGCCCCTTCGCCCACGGCCATCAGGCCCGGGACAACGTGGTCCGGGTCGTCGCCCAGCCTGGTCAGCACCTCGCCGTGGTAGTTGGTCGGGATGCCGCCCATGTTGTAGTGGGCCGTCGGAACCACCGGAATCGGCTGCTTGGTGACATCGACGCCTGCGAACACCTTGGCGCTTTCGGCAATGCCGGGAAGCCGCTCATGGATCATCTTCGGGTCAAGGTGGTCCAGATGCAGGAAGATGTGGTCCTTGTGGGGCCCCACGCCGCGCCCTTCACGGATCTCGATGGTCATGGCCCGACTGACGACGTCTCGCGACGCGAGGTCCTTGGCGGATGGTGCGTAACGATCCATGAATCGCTCGCCCTCTGAGTTGGTCAGGTATCCGCCTTCGCCACGCACCCCCTCGGTGATCAGGCAGCCGGCGCCATAGATGCCCGTGGGGTGGAACTGGACGAACTCCATGTCCTGCAGCGGCAGGCCGGCGCGCAACACCATGCCGCCGCCGTCGCCGGTGCAGGTGTGGGCGGAAGTGCAGGAAAAATAGGCCCTGCCGTAACCGCCAGTGGCCAGAACCGTCTTCTGGGCCTGGAACCGGTGCAGGGTCCCGTCGTCCAGCTTCCAGGCGGTGACGCCCATGCAGACGCCGTCCTCCATGATCAGGTCGAGGGCGAAATACTCGATGAAGAACTCGACATCCTTGCTCAGCGCCTGGCCGTACATGGTGTGCAGCATGGCGTGGCCGGTGCGGTCGGCGGCTGCGCAGGTGCGCTGGATCGGGGCCTCGCCGAAGTTGCGCGTCATGCCGCCGAACGCCCGCTGATAGATCCGGCCGTCCGGGGTGCGCGAGAAGGGCACGCCCCAGTGCTCGAGCTCGTAGACGGCGGCCGGCGCGTTCCGCGTCAGGTACTCGATGGCGTCCTGGTCGCCCAGCCAGTCCGACCCCTTGACGGTGTCGTACATGTGCCAGCGCCAGTCGTCCTCGCCCATGTTGCCCAGGCTCGCCGAGATGCCGCCCTGGGCGGCTACGGTGTGCGAGCGGGTCGGGAAGACCTTGCTGATGCAGGCGGTCTTCAGACCGGCCTCGGCGCAGCCGAGCGCGGCGCGCAGGCCCGATCCGCCGGCCCCCACCACCACGACGTCGAAGCGGTGGTCGATGAATTTGTAGGCGGACATCAGAGGACTCCGGGCAGGGCCACCTTGAGGATGGCGAAGACCCCCAGAGCGGCGCCGAGGACGCAGACGAGATAGTTGAGAATGAGCAGCGACGACTTGCTGACGAAGCCTTCGACATAGTCCTCGATGACCACCTGCATGGCCAGGCGCAGGTGGGTGAACCCGGCGACCACGAACAGGCTCAGCAGCACCGCGTTGAGCGGCCGGGCCAGCCACTCGACCGCCAGAACGTAGCCGCCGGCGGCCAGTTTCAGGCCCGCATAGGCGGCCCAGATCGACAGCGGGATCAGAGCCAGGCCGCTGACCCGGTCGGCGATGAAGTGGCCCACGCCGTGCTTGGCCGCGCCAAGCCCCCGGGCGCGGGAGAGGGGGGTGCGGAAGCCCGCCGGCGCGCCGGTCAAGACAGGCCTCCGGTCTGGCCGGCGATGACCCAGACCACCGCAGTAGCCACCAGGGCGAAGACGATGCCGGCGATGGTGATCATATCGGCCGTCCGGGGCGCGAAGCCGCGGCCGGTGTCCCACATCAGGTGGCGGGCGTTGCTGGCCACGGTGAAAAACAGGGCGAAGGTCAGGCCCAGCAGGACCAGCTTGCCCGGCAGCGACCCGAGCAGCCCGACATAGGCGCCATAGGCCTGATCGCCCGAAGCCAGGGCCACGGCCCATCCGGCCAGGACCAGGGCGCCGGCATAGAGGCCCATAAGGCAGGCGCGATGAAGGATGGAACCCAGCATGGTGACATGCCAGCGCCACACCCCAAGGTGCGGCGAGAGGGGTCGTTCGCGGACCCCCGGCGAGGCTTCGGTCATCTGAATCTCGGCTGTTGCTCGGGTGCGTCCGCTTTTAAGCCGCGAACCGGGGGTGTCAACGCGGGCGGGGATTTTCGGCCCCGCCCGCGGACTTCCGGGTCGTTACATGCGGTGAATGCCGCACAGCTTGTTACCGTCCGGGTCGCGCAGGTAGGCGAGATACATCTTGCCCATGCCGCCTTCGCGGACGCCCGGCGGGTCCTCGCAGGTGGTCCCGCCGTTGGCGACGCCCGCCGCGTGCCAGGCGTCGGCCTGTTCGGGCGAGCTGCAGGCAAAGCCGATGGTGCCGCCATTGGCGTGGCAGGCGGCCTCGCCGTTGATCGGCTCGGACACGCCGAACACGCCGCCGTTGGCCATGTAGAACATGCGGTGGCCGTCCACGAAGGACGGCGGGACGCCCAGCGTGCCGAGTACGGCGTCATAGAAGGTCTTGGCCTTCTTCAGGTCGTTGGTGCCGACCATGATGTGCGAAAACATGTGTTGCTCCTCCCGTTGATTGTCGATCAGTCCCTTACCCGTTCGAGCCAGTCGGTCGAACGCATTTCCTGCAGTCTCGAGACGGTGCGCTCGAACTCGAACGATCCGTCGCCCTCCGGATAGAGGTCTTCCGGCTCGACCGCCGCCAGCCCGACCAGCTTGGTCTGGGCCTCGTAGAGGGCGTCGATCAGGGTGTTGAACCGTTTGGCCGCGTCCCGCCGGGCGGGCGTGAGACGCGGGATGTCCTCCAGGAACACCGTATGGAAGCGCCCGGCGATGGCCAGATAATCCTGCGGCCCCAGGGCATGCTCGCACAGGCCGGGGAAGCCGGCCCGCAGCAGGCCGCCGCTGGCCCGGGGCAGGTGCAGCTTGCGCCCCAGCACCTCCAGCGTCGCGCCGGTCTCGGGCGCGCCGTCAAGCATGTCGGCCCACAGCCGGTCGAATTCCGCCGTGCTCGCCGCGTCGTCCGGCGCCAGCCAGGTCCGGGCGCCGCGCAGGCGATCCAGACGGAAGTCCACCGGGCCGCGCACCCCGACCACCTCCAGCCGTTCCTTCAGCATGCCGATGAAGGGCAGGAACAGTTGGCGGTTGAGGCCGTCCTTGTAGAGGTCGTCCGGCGGCCGGTTGGAGGTGGCCACCAGGGTCACGCCCTGGGCGAACAGGGCCTCGAACAGCCGACCGAGAATCATCGCGTCGGCGATGTCGGTGACCTGAAACTCGTCGAAACAGAGCAGACGGGCGTCCTCGGCGATTAGTTCGGCGGTCGGCTGGATCGGGTCATCCCCTTTCGCCTGGCCAAAGCGGGCCTTGCGGGCCGCCGCGTCGCCCTTGCGCCAGGCGTCGATGTGGCCGTGAACCTGCGCCATGAAAACATGGAAGTGGGTGCGGCGCTTCTTGGTTACCGGGGCGGAGTCGAAGAACAGGTCCATCAGCATGGACTTGCCCCGGCCCACCGGGCCCCAGAGGTAGACGCCCCTTGCGCCCCTCGGCCTGCGGAACAGCGAGGAGAACCCCGGCTCGGACAAGGCGTTGAGGTCGCCCTCCAGGCGCGACAGGGCGCCCAGCGCCTGCTCCTGCGCCGTGTCGGGCTTGATATCGCCCCGGGAAAGTCGCTCGCGATAGGCGGCGCGGACGGATAAAGGCATCGCCAAAGCGGTTAGCGCGGCGAGCTCCGCGCTTCAACGAACATCGAGTGATCCATGCGCACCATCATCGAACCCTTCCGCATCAAGGCGGTCGAACCCATCCGCATGACCACGCGGGAAGAGCGGCTGAAACTGATCGCCCAGGCTGACTACAACCTGTTCGCCCTGCATTCCGACGATGTGCTGATCGACCTGCTGACCGACAGCGGCACCTCGGCCATGAGCGCCAAACAGCAGGCGGCCCTGATGTCCGGCGACGAGAGCTATGCCGGCAGCCCGTCCTTCTTCCGCTTCGAGGCGGCGGTGAAGGAACTGATGCCGTTCAAACACGTCATCCCGACGCACCAGGGTCGGGCGGCGGAGGCGATCCTGTTCTCGATCCTCGGCGGGGCGGGGAAGTTCATCCCGTCCAACACCCATTTCGACACCACCCGAGGCAACATCGAGGCCACCGGCGCCGAAGGCCATGACCTGGTCATCGCCGAGGGGCTGGACCCGACCAGCCTGCATCCGTTCAAGGGCAACATGGACCTGGAGCGGCTGCAGGCCTTCCTGGTCGAGCATGGCGACGCCGTGCCCTGCGTCATGCTGACGGTGACCAACAACGCCGGCGGCGGCCAGCCGGTCAGCCTGGCCAACATCCGCTCGGTGGCGCGCATCGCCCACGCCCACAAGAAGCCGTTCATCATCGACGGCTGCCGCTTCGCCGAGAACGCCTACTTCATCAAGACCCGCGAGGCCGGCCAGGAGGGCCGCTCCGTGAAGGAGATCGTGCGGGACATGTTCGCCATGGCCGACGGCATGACCATGTCGGCCAAGAAGGACGCCTTCGCCAACATCGGCGGCTGGCTGGCCCTGAACGACGACGACCTGGCCCAGGCGGCGCGCAACCGGCTGATCCTGACCGAGGGCTTCCCGACCTACGGCGGTCTGGCCGGCCGCGACCTTGACGCCATCGCCCAGGGCCTGGTCGAGATCATCGACGAGGACTACCTGCGCTACCGCCTGCGCAGCATGGCCTATATCGGCGAGCGGCTGGAGGCGCTGGGGGTGCCGACGGTGCGGCCGACCGGCGGCCACGCGGTGTTCATCGACGCCCGCAGGATGCTCTCCCACATTCCGCCGTCGCAGTATCCGGGCCAGTCCCTGGCGGTGGCCATGTATGTCGAGGGCGGCATCCGCTCCTGCGAGATCGGCACGGTGATGTTCGGCCTCAAGCCCGACGGGACCGAGGTCGAGGCGCCCATGGACCTGGTCCGGATGGCCTTCCCCCGCCGCGTCTACACCCAGAGCCACGCCGACTACATCGTCGAGGTGTTCGAGGAGATTGCCGCGAGGAAGGACAGCCTGCGCGGCATGAAGATCACCTGGCAGCCAAAAGCCATGCGCCACTTCACGGCCAAATTCGCGCCGCTGTAGGACGGGCGGGGGGACATGCACTTCAGTGCGTGTCCCCGTCAGTTCGAGCGGCAGGGGACACGTACCGAAGACGGTACATGTCCCCGCCCACGGCATCGCCGCTTCACGGGGGTGAAGGCAGGGAGGGTGCGGCGCGCTCCGGTCTTGCCCGGATGTCTGTTTGCAGAGGGTGCAAGAGTGGACGAGGCCGTCTCGCGCCGCGAAGTCCGTTATCCGGTGGCCGCCGGTAGGCAGTGCTCTTAGCACTTAGCCGGCAGAAGCCTCCGGCGGGCGGGCGGCGGCTAACCGTCCCCGGACCGTGAGCGTAACCCCCGCTCACCTGCCGCTCGCCGGCCAGAGGTCGTTCGGTTCCAACTCCGTCGGGATGCCACTGGCGGCGACGGAGCGCCTTCACGACTGGCGCCAACGAGCTTCCCGCTCGAACCTCACCCCGCCGCCGCATCGGATCGCCTGGCCTAGCGCCCTCCCCGTGCAGCGGGATGGGTGAAGGATACGGGCGGTGGGGAGGGCGGGGACAAGTTGCGGTCGATCCCCCGAATATCCTGAATGAAACTCAGCGATTCCAACGCCTTGGAGTTTCTACAATCCGCTCATCCCCGCGGCGCGAAGGCCTGGACTGTCAGCGATAGCCCGCCATTGATCGCTTGGCGGAGCATGATTTCGGGGGTCGGTTGAAGTCAAGGACAGCCCTCCGGGCTGCCGCTGCGCGGCGGGCGAAGCCCGTCCTTGAGTTCAACCGACCCCCGAAAGACCATTCCATCAAGCGTTCGATGGGGCGCTGTGACCGTGGCGCGCGGTGGCTGAAACGGGCACCCACAGTCCTGGTCGTCAGGCAGCCAATCGTTGGTCGATGAAGGGTGTGTGGACCCGTATCCGCATGTTCCAGCGCAGCCGGTACGTGTCCCTGATCAGCGGCTTGGGGCGTTCATGTACCTGAAAAGTACGTGTCCCCGCTTCGTCGGGGACAGAGAAAACGGGGACGCGTACTTTTCAAGTCATGAATGCCGCCTTGAACGGGGGCTCGCACAGACCGTGCCGGGACATGTCCCCTCGTTGCTACTTCGCTCCCAGATCCTTCAGCACCGCCTTGTAGCTCGCGGGATTGCCGCAGGCGCAGCCGTGCATGACGCCGTCCCGCGACCACCAGATCAGCACCGGCGTGCCAAAGCCGATGCCGTTGGCCTTCAGCAGCGGCGTCAGCTTGTCGACCATGCCCCGGCCGGCTTCGATCACCGCGGTGCGGGCCATGTCGCCGTCGGCCGGCGGGATGCCCTGGGCGGTCCATGCCTCGACCGGGGCGGCGTCCCACCGTTCCATCAAGGACCAGTCGCGGTTGATCCACAGCTCGGCGACCGTTGACCGCTCCGCGGGGGTGGACTGGGCCTGGCCGTTGCGGTCGGGCCAGGCGAACATGATCACCCGGGTGTCGACCCCGGCCTTGTGCAGCTTGGGCAGCAGTTCCAGCTTGGCCCGCGCGCAGTTGGGGCAGGCGCGGAAACCGACCATGTAGAGCTTGGGGCCCGTCAGCGCCGGCGAGACCCAGCCGGACTGCTCCAGCAGGGCGGCGATCTCGGCCTGGTGCCTGGTGATGGTCTTGGGCCGCCAGCGCAGGTCCATCCACCAGTAGCCGCCAACGGCGACAATCACGACCAGGGCGATCAGCACGAACCAGGCGACGAGCTTGTTCACGGCGCTTCCTTTGCGATGTGCAGCCTTCTATCCCTTGGCTGGCGCGGGCGGGCAAGGCGCCTCGCCGTGCACGGAGACCCTCTTGTCACGCCACCCGCCCCCGCCGCCGCTGTCAGAGGTCCCACTCGAGGCCGGCCTCTATGTGGTCGCCACGCCCATCGGCAACCTTCGCGACATCACCCTGCGGGGGCTGGACGTGCTGGCGGGCTGCGATCTGCTGCTGGCCGAGGATACCCGGGTGACCGGCAAGCTGCTCGCCGCCTACGGCCTCTCCAAGACCATGCTGCGCTACGACGAGCACGCCGCCGAACGGGCCCGGCCGAGGATCATGGCGGCGTTGGAGCAGGGCCAGAGCGTGGCGCTGGTCTCCGACGCCGGCACGCCGCTGGTGTCCGATCCCGGCTACCGGCTGGTCAGGGAGGTCGTGGCGGCGGGACATCGGGTGTTTCCCATACCCGGGCCCTCGGCGGCGCTGGCGGCCCTGACCCTGGGCGGCCTGCCGACCGACCGGTTCCTGTTCGCCGGCTTCGCCCCGACCAGGAGCGCGGCGCGACGGACGTTTTTCAGCGCGTTCGCGCCCGTGCAGGCGACCCTGATCTTCTACGAGAGCGGGCCGCGCCTGAGCGCCAGCCTGACCGACATGGCCGCCGTGTTCGGCAACCGCGAGGCGGCCGTGGCCCGGGAACTGACCAAGCTGTTCGAGACGGTGGTGCGGGGGCCGCTGGAAGACCTCGCCGCCGATCCCCGGCTGGACGGGCCGAAGGGCGAGATCGTGGTGCTGGTCGGTCCCGGGACGCACGTCGCCTCGACGCCCGAGGACGCCGATGCGGCCCTGGCCGACGCCCTGACCCGCCTGCCGCCCGGGGAGGCCGCCTCAGAAGTGGCCAAGGCCCTGGGCCTGAACCGGCGCGACCTCTACCGCCGGGCCGTGGCCCTGAAGGACGGCCGGTGACCGCCGCCCGCAGCCGGCGCGGGGGCCTGGCCCGCCGCAGCGGGCGGCGCGGCGAGGTGCTGGCGGCCCTGCTGCTGATGGCCAAGGGCTACCGCATCCTCGGTTTCCGCCTGGCCTCGCCGAGGGGCGAGATCGACCTGCTGGCCAAACGGGGCAATGTGCTGGCTGTGGTCGAGGTCAAGCGCCGCGCCACCCTCGAAGCGGCGCTGGAAGCCGTGCGGCCCGATCAGCGCGAGCGCCTGCGCCGCGCCGCCGCCGCCATCGCCGCCGGACGGCCGGCCCTGAAGGCCGCCACAATCCGCCTCGACCTCGTCGCCCTCGCCCCGGGTCGCCTGCCGCGTCATATTCCCGATGCCTGGCGGGGCGGTTGATGCGTTAGGGACAGTATGACGCGCGAGGAAGCCGAGGAGTTTCTGGCCGAAGTCGGCCAGGTGGCCGACGACGCCTTCCCCCTGTTCGAGGCTGCCCTGGCCTGCGCCGTCCATGAGGACCCCGACCGGGACGCCCACGCCGCCAGGGCCATGGCCGACGAAGGCGCCGAACGGCTGGCCGCGCGGCTGGAGACCGAATCCCCCGAAGAGGCGATCGCCGAGGCCATGGCCGGCGACCTGCGCCTGCAGGGCGACCTGATGACCTACGATCACCCGGACAACACCGACGTCATCGCCATGGCCGACCGGCGCAGGGGCATCCCGGTGTCGCTGGGGGTGTTCTATCTCCACGCCGCCCGCCGTTGTGAGCTGGACGTGCGCGGGGTCGACTTTCCCGGCCACTTCCTGCTGCGCATCGAGACGGACGAAGGGCCGCTGGCGCTCGACCCGTTCAGCGAAGGGCGGGTGGTGCTGCCCTCGGAACTGTCGCGGCGCGCCCTGCGGTCCGGGCTGACCCCGGACGTGGCCGGCCGGCTGGACCTGCTGATGGCCCCGACCAGCGACCGGTCGGTGGCGATGCGGCTGCAGAACACCATCTTCGCCCGGGCCCGGGCGGCCGGAGACTGGCCGCGCGCCGAGCGCTCGGCCCTGCGCCGGGCCCTGCTCGATCCCGCCGATCACCGCCCCTGGCTTGACGTCGCCGCCGCCCGCGAGGGACAGGGAGCCTTGGCGGGGGCCTTGCAGGCGCTCGGTCGAGCCCAAATCCTGGACGGCGGGGCAACCATCGCCGCCCGGGCGGCGCGGGAGCGGGTGCGGCTGAGACTAAATTAGGCGGGATCAGCATCTCTCCAATGGCGCAGCCTGGAAGTCCGCGTGAATCTTCCCATCATATCCGTCATGGCCCGACTTGTTCGGGCCACCCATGAACACGGTCTCGACAGGAGGAAGCGGCGAGACCTCCGACAATCTCCGGACGCCAGCGCGCCTGGGTGGCCCGAACAAGTCGGGCCATGACGGAGAAAATGGGTGAAGGTCGACTAAATCAGAAACGCGTTCCCCCTCCCGCCCGACCGATCCCGTCGCTATGTAGCGTGGCGAAACGCCGCCAGGCCGAGGAAGCCGCATGTCCCTGAGAGTCGCCGTACAGATGGATCCGGTCGAGCGGATCAACATCGAGACCGACAGCACCTTCATGATGATGATGGAGGCGCAGGGCCGGGGGCATTCGCTGTTCGTCTACACCCCTGACAAGCTGTCGCTGGAAGGGGGCCGGGTCACCGCCCGCGCCCGGCCGCTGAGCGTCAAGGCGATCAAAGGCGACCACGCGACCCTCGGCGAGACCCGGGTGCTGGATCTGGAGGGCGAGGTCGACGTGGTGCTGATGCGCCAGGACCCGCCGTTCGACATGGCCTACATCACCGCCACCCACTTCCTCGACAAGATCCACCCCCGCACCCTGGTGGTGAACAACCCCACCGAGGTGCGCAACGCGCCGGAGAAGCTGTTCGTCACCGGCTTTCCGGGCGTGCAGCCGCCGACCCTGATCACCAGCGACGTCGAGGCGATCTACGATTTCCGCGAGCGGCACGGCGACATGGTGCTCAAGCCCCTGCATGGCGGCGGCGGGTCGGGGGTGGTGCGGCTGAAGGCCGACGATCCCAACCTGGACGCCCTGCTCGAGCTGCACGCCCTGATCGGCCGCGACCAGGTCATCGCCCAGAAGTTCATTCCGGCGGTCAGCAAGGGCGACAAACGCATCCTGCTGGTCGATGGCGAGCCGGTCGGAGCGATCAACCGCATCCCGGCCGAGGGGGCGGTGCGCTCCAACCTGGCCCGGGGCGGCCGGGCCGCCGCCGTCGAGCTGACCGACCGCGACCGGGAGTTGTGCGCCATCATCGCCCCGGACCTGAAAAAACGCGGCCTGCTGTTCGTCGGAATCGACGTGATCGGTGACTATCTGACCGAGATCAACGTCACATCCCCCACCGGCGCGCAGCAACTCAAGCGGTTCGGCGGCGCCGACGCCGCGGCGGCCCTTTGGGATCGCATCGAGGCGATCCGGGCCGGCAGGTGAACTGTGTCGGTTAGATGACTGAATCGTCTCAGCTTCTTTCTTGGTTCCATATTTGTTCTTGATCCGATCTGCCCGGCATGGTTGAGTCTGTGGATAAGTCACAGGCTCTGTAGCGTGGAGGGGGCATGGTCGCGCGGGTGGTCACCGTCGCGTTTCAGGGCGTCGACGCCCGACGCGTCGACGTCGAGGTGCAGCTGACCAGGGGCGAGCACGCCATCGTCGTGGTCGGTCTGGGCGACAAGGCCGTGGCCGAAAGCCGCGAGCGGGTGCGCGGCGCCTTCATGGGCCTGGGCCTGTCGCTGCCCGGCAAGCGGATCATCGTCAACCTGGCGCCCGGCGACCTGCCCAAGGAGGGCAGCCACTACGACCTGGCCATCGCCCTGACCATCATGGCCGACATGGGCATCATCCCGCCGGACGCCCTGACGGAATGGGCCGCCGTGGGCGAGCTGTCGCTGGACGGCACCATCTCGCCGGTGGCCGGCGCCCTGCCCGCCGCCGTGGCGGCCGGGGCCATGGGTCTGGGTCTGATCTGCCC
Organism: Caulobacter sp.; assembly: GCA_030678995.1. GTDB lineage: Bacteria > Pseudomonadota > Alphaproteobacteria > Caulobacterales > Caulobacteraceae > Caulobacter. The sequence continues at coordinate 21,157 of JAUXTQ010000002.1, read as the reverse complement.
CGAGGCCTGCGGACCCGAAGCCGCCTGGGCCGGCGGCACGCGCATCCTGGCGCCCCGCTCGCTGATCAGCCTGATCAACCACTTCCGCGGCACGCAGATCCTCTCGTCGCCGAAGCCGGGCGACGTGGTCGACGGCGGCCGGGTCCCCGATCTGCGCGATGTGCGGGGTCAGGAGCAGGCCAAACGGGCGCTGGAGATCGCCGCGGCGGGCGGTCACAACCTGTTGTTCTGCGGCCCGCCGGGATCGGGCAAATCGATGCTCGCCCAACGCCTGCCGGGCATCCTGCCGCCGCTGTCGGCCGCCGAGCTGCTGGAGACCTCGATGGTCCATTCGGTGGCCGGGCTGATCGCCCGCGGCCAGCTGACCCGCACCCGGCCGTTCCGCAGCCCGCACCACTCCGCCAGCATGGCCGCCCTGACCGGCGGCGGGCTGAAGGCCAAGCCCGGCGAGGTGTCGCTGGCCCACAACGGCGTGCTGTTCCTCGATGAACTGCCGGAGTTCTCGGCCCAGGCCCTGGATTCCCTGCGCGCGCCACTGGAGACCGGCGAGGTGATGGTCGCCCGGGCCAACGCCCACATCCGCTATCCGGCCCGGGTGCAGCTGGTGGCGGCGCAGAACCCCTGCCGGTGCGGCCACGGCGGTCCGGGCAAGGGCTGGTGCGGCAAGGCCCCCCGCTGCCAGCGCGACTATCAGGGACGGGTCTCCGGCCCGCTGATCGACCGCATCGACCTGCAGGTCGACGTGCCGCCGGTGGCCGCCGCCGATCTCGCCCTGCCCCCGCCGTCGGAGGGCTCGGCCGAGGTCGCCGCCCGGGTGGCCCAGGCGCGGGCGCTGCAGGCCGGGCGGGCGGAGGCCTTTGGCGAGGACGCCCCGACCCTGAACGCCCGGGCCGAGGGCGACTTTCTGGAGAAGGCCGCGGCGCTGAACGATCCGGCCCGCGCCCTGCTGGCCAGGGCCGCTGACGCCGGCCAGCTGACCGCCCGCGGCTGGACCCGCGCCATCCGCCTGGCCCGGACCATCGCCGACCTGGAGGGGGCCGACAGCGTCGGCCGCATCCATGTCGCCGAGGCGCTGATCTACCGGCGGGTGGGCGCAGGGGCTGAGTCCGCCGCCGGCGGCTAGGAAGGGGACTGCTTTTGGTGTCCCTCGGGACACCATTAGCTGTCCCCGTTCTCGGCGCCGGTCCGGGGACAGGAAATCATGTCCCAGGGGACACGATATCCAGTCCCCTTTCGCCCGCACTTCCGTTACGCCTCCCCCGACCCGCGTTCGGCGGGCGCGAGGATCACGATGGCGCCGCGTCAGGCCGTGCTGGGCATGGATCAGGCCAGTTTTCACCACGGCGCCACGCCTGTGTTCGAGGGCGTGTCCTTCCTGCTCGACGACGCCCGCACGGCCCTGGTCGGCGAGAACGGCGCCGGCAAGACGACCCTGCTGAAATGTCTCGCCGGCGAGCTGGAGCTGGACCGGGGCCAGGTGTTGCGCTCGCGCGGCCTGCGGGTCGGGTCCCTGCCGCAGGACACGCCGCCGGCGCTGGCCGACCTGACCGTCCGCGAAGTGCTGCGACTGTCGCTGGAGAAGATCGGCGCGGGCGACGACGACTGGCGCATCGATGTGCTGCTGGACGAAATCGCGGTTTCCTACGAGACCGCCGAACAGCGCTTCGGCGACCTTTCCGGCGGCTGGCAGCGGCTGCTGCTGATCGCCGGCGCGGCGCGGCTGGAGGAGCCGGACATCCTGATCCTCGACGAGCCGACCAATCACCTGGACCTGGCCAACATCAACGTCCTGGAGCGCTGGCTGGGGAGCGAGTTCGACGTGCCGATGCTGATCGTCAGCCACGACCGGGAGTTCCTCAACCGGGTCACCGACCGCACCCTGTTCCTGCGCTCCGACGGGGTGCACGCCTTCAAGTCGCGCTTCTCCGTCGCCCGGGAAGAGCTGCTGCGCCGCGACGCCACGGCCGCCGCCCACCGCAGGCTGGAGGAGAAGGAGGTCAAACGGCTGGAGGCCGCCGCCGCCCGCTACAAGGTCTGGGCGGTCAAGAATCCGGAGCTGAACAAGCGCAAGGCGGCCATCGAGACGCGCATCGCCCGTATCGAGGCCGACCGGACCAGCGCCTGGGTCTCCCGCGAGCGGCGGCTGGAGCTGTCCGACGGCGAGATCGAGGCCAAGGTCGCCCTGCGGCTCATGGGCCTGACGGTGAAGACGCCGGACGACGCCCGCACCCTGCTGACCATCGACCGGCTGACCGTGGCCGCCGGCGACCGGATCGCCATCCTGGGCGCCAACGGGGCCGGCAAGTCGACCCTGCTGTCGGCGATCGCCGCGGCCTTCGATCCGGACCTGGAGCACTATGACGGCCAGGCGGCGATCCGCTTCAATCCGGCGACCCGGCTGGCGGTGTTCGACCAGTCGATGCGCGCCCTGCCGCTGAAGTCCAGCCTGCTGGACTATGTCGCCGCCGCACCGGACGCGACCGAGAAGGAGGCCACGCGGCTGCTGGCCCAGGCCGGCTTTCCGTTCGTGCGCATCGGCGATCCCATCGCCCTCTTGAGCCACGGCGAGCGGTCGCGGCTGATGTTCCTGCGCATGAAGCTGGAGCGGCCCAACCTCTACCTGCTGGACGAGCCGACCAACCACCTGGACATCGAGGGCCAGGAGGCGCTGGAGGCCGAACTGGAGGAGGCCGAGGTCTCCTGCCTGTTCGTCTCCCACGACCGCTATTTCACCCGCACGGCGGCCAACCGGTTCCTGGAAATTCGCAAGGGCAAGCTGGTCGAGGTCGAGGATCCCGACGCCTTCTTCGACGCCCAGGGCTGAGGCCGATCACGGTGATCGCGGCATAAACCCTTTCGCTTCACGATTGCGCAACGGCGCCTCTGTTTTGGTGGGGGTCCAAAGTCAGGTCACGGGGGTGATCATGGGTCGTCGCATTCAACACACCGAAGAGTTCGTCGGCGACATCGTCGAGGCCCTCAAGGCCTACGGCGGCGCCGCCCACCGGTCGCTGGTGGTCGAACAGATCGCCGTCTCCCGGGGCCGCCGGGGCGCACCCCTGCCCGGCGACTCCGCCGGCAACATCCAGCGTGAGTTCGAGAGCCACCTGGGCGACCTGTTCCGGCTGCCGTTCGGCGAGGGCTCCCATCGCTGGGCCCTGGCCGGGGCAACGGACCGGGCCTAGGGCAGGTCAGGGACAGACACCCCGGGGTGTCTGTCCCTCTTGTGGCCACGCCATCGACCGTCCCTGACCGCGACTCCCCTGCCGCGCGCTGATGGGTGTAGGCTCCTTCTCACCCATGGAAGCGTCACGGGAGAACGCCTCATGACCAACGCCATCCAGCTGCTCGTCGGCACCCGCAAGGGCGCCTGGATTTTCCGCAGTGACGAGGGTCGCAAGACCTGGTCCGTGGACGGTCCCCACTTCCTCGGCAGCATCGTCAGCCACCTGGTGCTCGATCCCAGGGACGGCAAGACCCTGCTGATGGCGGCCAGCACCGGACATCTGGGCCCGACCATCTTCCGCTCCACCGACGGCGGCGCGACCTGGACGGAGGCGGCCCGGCCGCCGGCCTTTCCCAAGGCCGCCGAGGGCGAGACGGCGCGGGCCGTCGATCACAGCTTTTGGGTCGAGCCCGGCCACGCCGACGAGCCGGGCGTCTGGTGGGCGGGGACCTCGCCACCCGGCCTGTTCGTCAGCCGCGACGGCGGCGACAGCTGGGACAGCGTCGCCGGTTTCAACGACAACCCGATGTACTGGAAATGGTGCCCCGCGGACGGCGGCACGCCGGACGGAGCGCTGCTCAACCAGATCGTCATCGACCCCCGCGATCCGGCGCACATGTACATCGCCCTCTCCACCGCCGGGGTGTTCGAGAGCCTCGACCAGGGCGCGTCCTGGGCGCCGCTGAACAAGAACGTCGAGGCGAACTTCATGTCCGACCCGTACCCGGAGTACGGCCAGGACGCCCACTTCATCGCCCTCGCGCCCACCCGGCCCGACCGGCTCTGGCAGCAGAACCACTGCGGCATCTATCGGCTGGACCGGCCTTCGGAGGACTGGGACCGGATCGGCAATGCGATGCCGAAGGAGATCGGCGACATCGGCTTCACCATCGTGCCCCACCCCCGCGACGGCGACACCGCCTGGGTCTTCCCGATGGACGGCACGGACGTCTGGCCGCGCACCAGCCCGGGCGGGCGGCCCGCCGTCTATCGAACCCGCGACGCCGGGGCGAGCTGGGAGCGGCAGGACGCCGGTTTCCCGCGCGAGCAGGGCTGGTTCACCGTCAAGCGCCAGGCCTTCTGCGCCGACCGGGCCGATCCGCTGGGGCTGTATCTGGGCGCCACCAACGGCGAGCTGTGGATGAGCGACAACGAGGGCGGCGCCTGGCGCTGCATCGCCCGGCACCTGCCGGAGATCTATTCGGTGGTCGCGGCGCCGCTCTGATGGTCCAGGTCCTGATCCCCTCGCAGCTGCAGTCCTACACGGGCGGCGCCTCGCGGGCGCAGGCGCGGGGCGGGACGGTGGACGCGGTGCTCATCGACCTCGATCGCCAGCACCCCGGCATCCGCTTCCGGGTCATCGACGAGCAGGGCCGCATCCGCCGGCATATGCGCGTCTATGTCGGCCAGGAGCGGACCCTCGACATCGCCAGGACCCTCGGAGAGACTGACGAGGTGCTGATCTTCGGGGCGCTCAGCGGGGGGTAGCGGGCATGGTCTGGAAACTGGTTTTCGCCGTGGCGGCGCTGTTCAACCTCGCCGTCGGGCTGCCGATGCTGATCGCGCCGGCCGCCCTGCTGGAAGGCGTCGGCCAGCCCGTCCCCGCCGACCTGCTGACCACCCAGATGACCGCCCTGCTGATCGTCGTTTTCGGCATCGGCTATGCCATGGTCGCCAGGGATCCGGTCGCCAACCGGCCGATCCTGTGGCTGGGCATCCTGGGCAAGGCGCCGATCGCGCCGCTGATCTGGCTGAACGGCGGCGCGGCGGCCCTGGCCACGAGTTCATTCCTGTTGTCGCTGGGCGACCTGGCCTTCGCCGCCCTGTTCCTGCTCTATCTGCTCAGCCACAAGGCCCGTCCGGCGGCTTGACCGCCCGTTAAGCCGCGGCGGCTAGTCTGGCGCCATGTCGGACGAACGCGCCATCACGCCCGAGCAGCTGGCCACCCTGAGCCACGAGTTCCGCACGCCCCTCAACGGCGTGCTGGGCATGGCGCGGCTGCTTGACGGCACTCGGCTGACCGCCGAGCAGAAGGCCTATGTGGCGGCCCTGCGCGAAAGTGGCGACCACCTGCTGGCCCTGGTCAACGATGTGCTGGACCTGGCCCGGCTGGGAGCCGGCAAGATCGAGCTTCACCCCGCCCCCACCGATATCGCCGCCCTGCTGCGCCAGGTGGCCGAGCTGATGAGCCCGCGCGCCCATGAAAAGGGCGTGGAGATCGCCTGGGCCTGCGCCGGGGGCCTGCCGCCGGTGATGGCCGACGGGGGCCGGCTGCGCCAGGTGCTGCTCAATTTCGCGGGGAACGCGATCAAGTTCACCGAGACCGGCGGCGTGCTGCTGACCGCCGAATCCGTCGGCAAGGGTCGGCTGCGGCTGGCCGTGCGCGACACCGGGCCGGGCGTGCCCGACGCAGCCCGCGAGCGCATCTTCGAGCCCTTCGTCCATGCCGACCCGTCCCACGGCGCCGTGCTGGGCGGCGCGGGACTGGGCCTGGCCATCGTCACCCGGCTGAGCAACGCCATGGCCGGCAAGGTCGGCATCGACGACGCGCCCGGCGGCGGGGCGGAATTCTGGCTGGAAGCCGACTTCGCGCCGGCGGGCGCGCGCAATCGCGACCGGCCGCTGGCGGGGAGGATTGTCGGCGTCGCCTCGCCCAATGCCGTTGTCCGCGAGGCCGCGCGCCGCCAGATCGAAGGCCTCGGCGGCCGGGCGATTCTCGCGGACAGTGTCGCGACCTTGCTCAAGGCCGCTCCGGCCGACGCGGTGCTGCTGATCGACAATCTGCTGGCAAGCGGTCGGCGCGGGCTGAAAGCGCCGGAAGGGCGTGCGAGCGTCATCCTGCTGCGGCCGGACGAGCGGGCCAGGATCCCCCGCTGCCGCGCCGCCGGGTTCGCCGGTTATCTGATCAAGCCCTTGCGGGCCGATTCCCTCGCCGCCCGGGTCCTCGCCGCCCAGGGCGTCGCGCCCAGGGCGGCGCCCCAGCCCGAGGATGAGCGCATCGCCGCCGCCACGGCGACCGGCGCCCGGGTGCTGCTGGTGGAGGACAATCCGATCAACGCCCTGCTCGCCCGCACCCTGCTCAAGCGCGAGGGGGCCGAAGTCGACCGCGCCGCCAGCGGCCAGGAAGCGCTGGCCGCCGTTTCGGCCGCGACCTACGACCTGATCCTGATGGACCTGCGCATGCCCGACCTGTCGGGGGTCGAGGCCGCGCGGGAACTGCGGGCGCGCGGGGTCGTGACGCCCATCGTCGCCCTGACCGCCGACGCCTTCGAGGACGACCGCCGGGCCAGCCTGGCGGCGGGGATGAACGACTTCCTCGTCAAACCCCTGACCGAAACCGCCCTGCGCGCCGTCCTGGCCCGCTGGGTCGGCTGGACGGGCGAGGCCGGAGAGGGCAGGCTCGCCTCCTGATTTGGGGGCTGAACCTATGAGCCAGACCGCAGCGGCCACACCGGCCCGCAAACACGGCATCGGCGATGTCATCAAGAGCCTGAAACGCCCGAAAGTGGCGATCATGCTCGGGTTGGGCTTTTCGTCGGGCCTGCCGTTCATGCTCACCGCCGCGACGCTCGGCTACTGGCTGCGCGACGAGGGCACCAGCCTAAAGGCCATCGGCTTCATCTCCTGGGTCGGCCTGGCCTATTCGTTCAAGTTCCTCTGGTCGCCGATCGTCGATCGGGTGACGCTGCCTGGCCTCAACGGCTTAGGTCGCCGTCGCAGCTGGCTGCTGATCACCCAGGTCGTGCTGGTGGGGGCGCTGCTCGCCATGGCCATGATTGGTCCACAGGGCGGACTGATCGCCCTGGGCGCCGCCGCCCTGGTCGTGGCCTTCGCCTCGGCGACTCAGGACATCGCCGTCGATGCCCTGCGCATCGAGGTGGCCGACGATCCCGAAGAGCTGGGCCTGGTCACGGGCGCTTTCCAGTTGGGCTACCGTCTGGCCGTGCTGGCCAGCGACGCCCTTATCCTGATCGTCGCCCAGCACATGGGCTGGCCCGCCTCCTACAGCCTGATGGCCGCCCTGATGGGCGTCGGCATCCTGTGCACCTTCCTGATCAAGGCGCCGGTCCACGCCGAGCAGGTGATGGCCAACGCCAAGCCGCTCTGGACACCGTCGGGACTGGGCGCGGCCATCGTCGGGCCATTCATTGCCTTCTTCAAAGCCTATGGCTGGTTCGCCCTGGTCATGTTGCTGATGATCACGCTCTACCGCCTGCCCGAATTCATGATGGGCCCGATGGCGACGCCTTTCTATCACGACCTGGGGTTCGAGAAGGCCTTCGTCGGCGAGATCCGGCTGTCGGCCGGCCTAGCCGGAACCCTGTCGGGGATCGCCGTCGGCGGCGTACTGGCCGCCTGGCTGGGGCGCATGCGCGGCCTTGTGGTCGGCGCCCTGCTGCAGGGGTTGGCCGTGGCGTCCTTCTCCCTGCTGGCTTTCTTCGGCAACGATCCGAAGCTGTTCGCGGCGGTGATGTTCTTCGACAATCTCGGCGTCGGCGCGGCCGGGGTGCTGCTGGTGACCTACATGTCGAGCCTGACCAGCATCGGCTACACGGCCACGCAGTACGCCCTGCTCAGCTCCAGCTACACTTGGGTCGGCAAGATCCTGAAGGGCTTCTCGGGCGCGATTGTCGAGAACCTGCAGGCGCACAGCAGTTTGATGACGGGCTACGGCCTCTATTTCATCGGCTGCGGCCTGATCGGCTTCCCGGCGCTGCTGCTGTGCATCCTGATCGGGGTCAAGACTCCCACCAAGCCGCCCCGGACCGCCCCGACCTAGGTCGTCGCCAGGCAAACCACCTGGGCAACCCGCAGGTCGCGGCGCAGGCCGTCGGCGACGCGGCCGTAGTTCTCGACGTTGATCGGCTCGCCCATGGCGTAGCCCGACGGACGGCGGCGCGAGCCGGCCAGGGCCTTGAGCACCGTCTCAGGGGCGGTGGTGTAGATGCGGCCGCGGCGCGGGGCTTCGGCCACCGTCACCCCGATCACCCGGCCGGCCGAATCCAGCACCGGCGCGCCGGACAGCCCGGCCAGCGTTCCGCGCAGGCCGTCGGTCCGGCCGATCTCGGCCCAGGCCAGCACCGGTTCGGTGCGTGCGCCGCGTCCGCGCACCACCAGGTTCTCCCGGCCGAGCAGGCGTGACACCGCCTCGCCCGGCTGGCCCTGCGGGAAGCCGGGATGGAACCCCAGGACGCCAGGCTTCAGCCCCGGACCGACCGGCGCCAGCGGCAGGGCCGGCGCCCCGCCGTCGGTGGTCAGGACGGCCGCTTCGCCGGACGCGGCGATGGTCGCCCGCGCCGACACGCCGCGCCCCTCGGCCACCACCAGGGCGATGCGGGTGCAGCCGTCGACCACATGGCGGGCGGTGATCCACACGCCGGTGTCGGCCACCGAGAAGGCCGTGCCGGTGCCGGGCTTCTGGGGTCCGGGCACCTCGACCACCACGGCCGGGTCGAAGGGCGACGAGGATCCGAGCGGCAGAGTCCCCTCGCCGGCCACCGGCGGCGGCGGCGGCGGCGCGTCAGCCCGCTCGCGCCGGCCCATCGAGGCGACAACCAGGGCCGTGACGATGGCCAGGTAGACCAGCCAGTCTGGGAGCCGGGGCAGGTGCATGCGGCCGTCAGCCCGCCAGGGCGGCGGCGAAGATCAGGGCGCTGGCGATCTTGGCCCCGACCAGCAGGCAGGCCGCCGAGACCTCGCCATCCTGGATCCGCTCGGGCAGGCCCCGCAGGATCCAGTCGATGATCTTGAAGACCAGCAGCTGCACCGCGATCGTGGCCACGCCCCACAGCCCGATCTCGAGCGGAGAGACCGAGGCGCTCAGCGACGAGGCCAGCGGCAGCGCCATCCCGATCAACACGCCGCCGAACGAGAGGGCCGCGGCGGTGTTGCCCTCGCGGATCAGGGCGATCTCGCGATGGGGTGTAAGGGCGGCATAGAGCGCCGCGCCCAGAACCAGGATCAGCAGGGTCAGACCGGCGTGGCCCAGGGTTGTCACAAAGCCTATCGAGAAGGCCTGGATTTCCATCGATTGCAGTTGCTGCGGCATCGAAACGTCCAACAAGGAATGGCGTGCGAAAGGGTTAGCACGACCGGCGCCGTCGCGCGCAAGCTTCTAGCCGGACGCGAGCGCCTCGGCCTTGCGCCGCACCGAGGCCCGGACCTTCTCGCTTTCGGACTTCAGCTGGCCGCAGGCGGCCAGGATGTCGCGACCGCGCGGGGTGCGGATCGGGCTGGAATAGCCGGCCCGGTTGAGGATCGCCGCGAAGGCCTCGATGGTTCCCCAGTCGGAGCATTCATACTGCGTGCCCGGCCAGGGATTGAACGGGATCAGGTTGATCTTGGCCGGAATGCCCTTGAGCAGCCTGACCAGGGCCAGGGCTTCGGCCGGGGTGTCGTTGATCCCCTTGAGCATGACGTATTCGAAGGTCACCCGCCGGGCGTTGGAGATGCCCGGGTAGTTGCGGATGCCCTCCATCAGGGCGGCGATGTCGTATTTCTTGTTGATCGGCACCAAGACGTCCCGCAGGGCGTCGTTGGAGGCGTGCAGGCTGATGGCCAGCATGGCCTGGGTGCGCTCGCCCAGGGCCTTGAGCTCGGGAACCACGCCGCTGGTCGAGACGGTGATGCGCCGGCGGGAGATGCCGATGCCCTCGTTGTCGCTGATGATGTCGATGGCGTCGGCGACGTTGTCCAGATTGTAGAGCGGCTCGCCCATGCCCATGAAGACGATGTTGGACAGCACCCGGTCCTCGCGGTCCGAGGGCCATTCCTCCAGGTCGTCCTTGCAGACCTGCACCTGGGCGACGATCTCGGCGGCGGTCAGGTTGCGCACCAGCGCCTGGGTGCCGGTGTGGCAGAAGGTGCAGTTCAGCGTGCAGCCGACCTGGCTGGAAACGCACAGGGCGCCCGAGCGGCCGACGTCGGGGATGTAGACCGCCTCGATCTCGATGCCCGGAGCGGTGCGGATCAGCCATTTGCGCGTGCCGTCCTTCGACACCTGCCGCTCGACGATCTCGGGGCGGGCCAGGGTGAAGTGCTCGGCCAGGGCGGCGCGGGTTTCCTTGGCCACGTCGGTCATCAGGGCGAAATCGGTGACGCCGCGATGATGGATCCAGCGGAACACCTGGGTGGCGCGCATCTTCGCCTTGGCGGGCGGCACGGCGCCGGCCTCGACCAGGGCGCGCGCCAGCCCCTCGCGGGTCAGGCCCGAAAGGTTGACGGGAGCGGCGGCGACAGGCGTCGCGCGAGCAAGATCGAGGGTCGCGCCCAAAACGGCAGGTTCCGATGCGGTGAGGGAGGTCCCCATATCAGAAAACCGCGCTCTGGACCAATCGGAGCGGGCGCGGCTATCCCTTGGTCGTGACCGGACCCGAGAGCGATCTCTTCGCCGAGCTTGTGGAACGCATCGCCGCGCGGGGCGACCGCGCCGCCTTCGCCACGCTGTTCGAGCACTACGGCCCCCGGGTGAAAGGCTATCTGGCGCGGCAGGGGCTTGAGCCCGGGCGGGCCGAGGACCTGTCCCAGGAGGTGATGGTCGCGGTCTGGCGCAAGGCCGGCAGCTTCGACCGGCGCAAGGCCACGGTCTCGACCTGGATCTTCCGCATCGCCCGCAACCGGCGCATCGACCTGTTCCGGCGCGAGAAGACCGCCGCCCTCGACCCGGCCGATCCGCAGCTTGGCCCCGAGGCCCTGCCGCAACCGGATGCGGGCCTGGAAACGACCCAGCGCGAGGTCCAGGTGGCCGCGGCCCTGGCCGATCTGCCCCCGGAGCAACGGGAGATGGTGCGGGCGGCCTTTTACGAGGACCTGAGCCACAGCGAGATCGCCGAGCGGTTCGGTCTGGCGCTGGGCACGGTCAAGTCGCGGCTGCGGCTGGCCTTCGACAAGCTGCGGACGCGGCTGGAGGCGGCGCGATGACGCACCCGCTTGTCTTGACCGCCGTCGCGCGCGCTCCATATCGCGCCCTTTCAGGGAATGGTCCCGCCGCATGATCGCTGACGTCACCCTGCCCGATCCCGCCAGCCATCCAGGCCTGCGCCTGATGGAGGCGACGGCGGCCGTGCTGCGGGGCGAGCGGACCGCGCCGCGCGAGGAGGACGCCGTCGGCGGCGCCTTCCTCGACGGCGAGGCGCCCCTGCCCCTGGCGGCCGACGCGGTCGATCAGGCCCTGGCCCGGATCGACGCCCTGGAAGCGCTCGACAGCCGCGCGCGCGACGCCGCCGCCGGCGCCGGCAAGCGGCTGGACGAACTGCTGACCCTGCCGGACCCCCTGCGCGAGGCGGTGTTCGAGGCCATCGCCGCGGGCCGCAAATGGCGTTTCCTCGGATTCGGCCTGCGCGGCCTGAAACTGGCGGTGGGCGGCGAGGGTGAGACCGAGCTGCTGCGCATCGAGCCCGGCCGCGGCGTCGCACCCCACGATCATGACGGCGAGGAATACACCCTGGTGATCACCGGGGCCTTCCATGACGGCCACGAGCGGTTCGGTCCCGGCGACGTCAACTTCGCCCGGCCGGGACTCGTCCATGCGCCGCTGGCCGAGACGGACGAGGTCTGCTTCGCCCTTGCCGTTAGCCTCGGCGGCGGCGCGCGGTTCGAGGGGGCGTTCGGCGTGTTTCAGAAGTTGAGCGGGCTGTAGCCTAACCCCCAATCGTCATGGCCCGGACAAGCCGGGCCATGACGGTGGAAATCAGAACGCTTCCGAGACGATTCCGCCATCCGGCATGAGCGCCGCGCGCTTCATGCCGGCCGAGACGAACGGCATGGCGACGTTGCCGGCCGCATCCACCGCGATAAGGCCGCCCTCGCCGCCCAAGGCCCGAATCTCCGCCAGCACCGCCGCGGCCGCTGTGTCGAGCGACTGGCCGCCGAACCGCATCCGGTAGGCCAGCTGGGCCGCCGCGGCGACCCGCACGAAATACTCCCCCTGGCCGGTGCAGGAAACCGCCACGCGATCGTCGGCCCATCCGCCGGCGCCGATCAGCGGGGAATCTCCAACCCGCCCCGGCAGCTTGCCGAACACCCCACCGGTGGAGGTGGCCGCCGCCAGCCGGCCCTCGCCGTCGCGCACCACGCAGCCGACGGTGCCGTGTGCGAGCACGCCGGGCGGATGGTTGGACTCGTCCTGGCCGGCCTGGGTGAACCAGGCGGCGTCATGGGCGATGGCGGCCAGCCCCTGGGCGGCGGCGAAGCGCGCCGCGCCCTCGCCGGCCAGCATGACATGCGGGGTCCAGTCCATGATGGCGCGGGCCACCGCCACCGGGCTCTGGAAGCCCTGCAGCGCCGCCACCGACCCGGCCCGGCCGGTGTGGCCGTCCATCAAGCAGGCGTCGAGCTCGTAGCGGCCATCGGTGTTGGGCGAGGCCCCCCGGCCGGCCACATAGAGGCCCGAGGCCTCGAGGGCGGCGGTGGTCTCCTCGGCCACGTCCAGGGCCAGGGCGCCGGCCACCAGCCGGTCCCGTCCCGCCTCAACCAGGCCTCGCATGTGGGCGATCTCGCGGCTGTAATCGCGGCCGCGTTTCGCGCCCGCGCCACCGTGCACCACCAAACTCAAACAATTGTTCGCCAACTTCGGTCTCCGGCCTATAAACGCCGACGAGAGGGCGATAGCCTTCTCCAACGATCAATGAAAGAGCGGGAGAGACGGCATGCGGGCGGTGCTGAGCAAGAGCGTGGGCGGACCCGAGACCCTGGTCATCGAGGATCTGCCCAGCCCCACGGCCGGCCCCGGCCAGGTGGTGCTGTCGGTCAAGGCCTGCGGCGTCAACTATCCCGACGTCCTGATCATCGAGGACATGTACCAGTTCAAACCCACGCGGCCGTTCGCCCCCGGCGGCGAAGTGTCCGGGGTGGTCAAGGAGCTGGGCGAGGGCGTCACGAACCTGAAGGTCGGCCAGCGAGTGCTGGCCAACACCGGCTGGGGCGGCATGGCCGAGGAGCTGGCGCTGGACGCCGCCCGGGTGGTGCCAATCCCGGACGCGATGTCGTTCGAGGAAGGCGCCGCCTTCATGATGACCTACGGCACCTCCTATTACGGCCTGAAGGACCGCGGCTATCTCAAGCCCGGCCAGACCCTGCTGGTGCTGGGCGCCGCCGGGGGCGTGGGCCTGGCCGCCGTCGAGCTGGGCAAGGCCATGGGCGCGAAAGTCATCGCCGCCGCCTCGAGCCAGGCCAAGGTCGACCTGGCCATCGCCCGGGGCGCCGACAGCGGCGTGGTCTATCCCGTCGGCCCGTTCGACAAGGACGGGACCAAGGCCCTGGCCAATCTGTTCAAGGAGGCCTGCGGGCCGAACGGCTGGGACGTGGCCTATGACGCCGTCGGCGGCGACTACGCCGAGGCGACCATCCGCGCCGCCGGCTGGGGCGGCCGCTTCCTGGTCATCGGCTTCCCGGCGGGCATCCCCAAGGTGCCGCTGAACCTGACCCTCCTGAAGTCCTGCGACATCGTCGGCGTCTTCTGGGGCGCGGCGGTGGCCCGCGATCCCAAGGCGCACCAGCAGAACGTCAAGGAACTGATGGACCTCTACGCCGCCGGCAAGATCAAGCCGCACGTCTCCGAGACCTTCCCGCTTGAGCGGGCGGGCGAGGCCATCGCCCACCTCGCCAGCCGCAAGGCCATGGGCAAGGTGGTCGTGGTCACCGGCTGACACGTCGAAACCAGGAACGAGATCAGGGAAGAGTAGCGCATGGCGGGTCGTCTGGAGGGCAAGGTCGCCCTCATTACCGGCGGGGCTTCGGGCATCGGCCTGGGCACGGTGGAATTGTTCGCGAAGGAGGGGGCCTGCGTGGTCGCCGCCGACCTGCAGGACGACAAGGGCGCCATGCTGGAGAAGCGGTTCGACGGCCGCATCCGTTACGCCCATTGCGACGTGACCAGCGAAAAGGACATCGCCGCGGCAGTGAAGATGGCGGCCGACGCCTTCGGCGGCCTGGACATCCTGTTCAACAACGCCGGACACGGCGGGGCGCCGGGCAATGTCTCCGAGGTCGACGTCGAGCGCTGGGACGCCACCTTCGCCCTGCTGGTGCGCGGCCCCGCCGTGGGCATGAAGCACGCCCTTCCCCTGATGCAGGCGCGCGGCGGCGGCTCAATCATCAACACCGCCTCGATCGCCGGCCTGCAGGCGGGCTTCGGCCCGCTGGCCTATTCGGCGGCCAAATGCGCGGTGATACACATGTCGCGCTGCGCGGCGGCCGAGCTCTCGCCGCAGAACATCCGCGTCAACGCCATCTGCCCCGGACTGATCGCCACCTCGATCTTCGGCGCCTCGATGGGTCTGCCGATCGCCGTCGCCGACCAGATGGCCGCCCGGTTCGAGGAAGCCGGCGCCAAGGTCCAGCCGATCCCCAAGGCCGGCGTACCCGAGGACATCGCCCGCGCGGCCCTCTACCTGGCCAGCGATGACTCGCTGTTCGTCACCGGCACCCACATCGTCGTCGACGGCGGCCTGACCATCGGCGGCCGGGGCTCTTGGGATCCGTCGGCGCACAACCCGATCCTCGACGCCATGGGCATCACGCCCGAGCAGGCCCAGCAGATGCAGGCCGCGATGCAGGCGCAGCGCGCGGGAAGCTGATGCCGGAGGAGCTGCCTCCCGTCGCGCCGTTGGCGGAGCGGCCCACGTTGGCGCCCAATGTGCGCGGCGCCCTGTGGATGCTGGGATCGGCCCTGGCGTTCACGGTGATGACCACCCTGATCAAGTTCCTCGGCGATGACTATCCCGCCGCGCTGCAAACCTTCTACCGCCAGGCGGCGGGCCTGCTGGTGCTGGCGCCGATGATCCTGCGCGACTGGCGCGGGGCGTTCCATGCGACCCGGCCCGGCATCCTACTGTTCCGCTCGGCGGCCGGCACGGTGGGCATGATCCTGAGCTTCTACGCCTTCCAGGTGCTGCCGCTGGCCGAGGCCAACGCCCTGTCCTTCACCCGCACCCTGTGGCTGGTGCCGCTGGCTATGTTCGTGCTGCGGGAGAAGACCGGACCCCTGCGCATCGGCGCTTCGCTGGTGGGTTTCGTGGGCGTGCTGGTGATGCTGCAGCCCGGCGCGCCGGGCCACGGTTTCGGCTGGGGCCAGGCGGCGGCGCTGGGCGCGGCGGCCCTCTTCGCCATGACCATAACCGGCATGAAGGTGATGACCCGTGACCACAGCCCCTTCACCCTGCTGGTCTGGTCGGCGGTGCTGGGCCTGATCTTCTCCCTGCCGCCGGCGCTGTTCGTCTGGCGCTGGCCAGAACCGCTGGACCTGCTGTTGCTGGCGGCCATGGGCGTGATGGGGACGGTGACCCAGGGCTGCTACATCAAGGGCATGCAGATCGGCGACGCCGGGGCCATGGCGCCGATCGACTACAGCCGGCTGGTGTTCACCGCCGTGGTCGGCTTCGTGCTGTTCCAGGAAGTCCCGACCTGGGCGACGATCATCGGGGCGGCCATCGTGGTGGCCTCGACCCTGTTCATCACCCTGCGCGAACAGCAGCTGTCCCGGCGCGCTCAGAACGGCTGACGCAGGAAGGCGTAGGCGATGCCCGCCTGGCCGCCGTAGTAGAGAAACCAGACCGCCCAGCGGGTCAGGCGATCGGAGCCCAACAGCTTTTCCTCCCGGAACAGGTCGATGGCCAGGATGGCGTCGGAGGCCATGAAGGCCACGGCCCCGACCATGGCCGGCCAGTAGAATGCGCCCAACAGGAAGCTCGATCCGACCATCACCGCGATGGCGATGACATAGAGGATCACCGCCGGCCGCATGGTCCCCAGCGCCTTCCACAGGCGGGCCAGCATGGCCACAGCCGCGGCGCCGACGGCGATACAGCCGGCCAGCTGCGGCAGGGTCATCTCCAGCGCCGGATCGCGCATCTCCTGGAACAGGAAGATGTATAGGACATGGCCCAGCAGGAAGGCGCCCAGGCCCGGCGTCAGCCAGCGCCTGGGATCGCCGGCCAGGAAGGCGTCACCGGCGGCGCAGAGCAGCAGCCCCGCCGCCAGCAGCCAGGGCGCGCCCGACAGGAAGGCCAGCACAGCCAGCGCCCCCACGGCGACGGCCTTGACCAGCGTCCGGGTGACCGACGGCGGGCGGCCGGTCAGGACAAGGCCGTAGACCAGGGCGGCGACCGCTGACAGCGCGGTCAGAAGAGTGTTGGTCTGTTCCATGCCCCCGTCCGCAACCGGTCAGTCGTCCGTGGTGATCTTCTCGAGCCAGGCCCGGGCCGAGGCGCGGTGCCCGGGTTTGATGTTCTTGCCGACCACCGCCATCAGGGCGGCGAACACCGCCGCGTCGTCGGTGAAGCCGATGCCGGCGAGAATGTCGGGAATGGCGTCGGTCGGCAGGACGAAATAGGCCAGCGCCGCCAGCATCAGGCCCTTGGCCGCCGCGGGAGTCGCCGGATCGCGGGCGCACCACCAGACGGAGAGGGCTTCGGAGGCGAAGGGAATGCGCGCGGCGACGCGCCGCATCTTGGGCCAGAACCCCCGCGCGACGCGGCGCTCGTTGACCTTGATCACCTCGGGGACGAGCGCGGTCGACGGATCGATCGCCGGGTTTACGTCGGGTGACGGCTTGGATTTGGCGCTCATCGGGCTAAACCCCTTTCCGACCTGTATTCAACACAAGGACCGGGGAGCCGTCCATGAAGCTTGATTCCTCCATTTCCGCCGTCGTCACCGGCGGCGCGTCCGGCCTTGGCGAGGCCACCGTCCGCGCCCTGGTCGCCCAGGGCGTCAAGGTCGCCATCTTCGACCTCGACCGCCAGGCCGACCGCGGCGCCGCCCTCGAGAAAGAGCTCGGGGTCACCTTCTGCGCGGTCAATGTCACCTCCGACGCCGAGGTCGACGCCGGCTTCGTCAAGGCCCGCGCCGCCAACGGCCAGGAGCGCATTCTGGTCAACTGCGCCGGGACCGGCAACGCGGCCAAGACCGCCAGCCGCGACAAGACCACGGGCGCCATCAAGCACTTCCCGCTGGCCCATTTCGACATGATCATCCAGATCAACCTGGTCGGCACCTTCCGCTGCATCGCCAAGTCGGCGGCCGGCATGTTGACGCTGGAGCCCCTGGAAGACGGCGACCGCGGCGTGATCATCAACACCGCGTCGGTGGCGGCCGAGGACGGCCAGATCGGCCAGGCGGCCTATTCGGCGTCCAAGGGCGGCGTGGTCGGCATGACCCTGCCGATCGCCCGCGACCTGTCCAACGAGGCCATCCGCGTCAACACCATCCTGCCGGGCATCTTCAACACCCCGCTGCTGGCCGCCGCGCCGGAAGCGGTCAAGGCCGCCCTGGGCGCCCAGGTGCCGTTCCCCAAGCGGCTCGGCGCCGCCGAGGAGTACGCGTCCCTGGCCCTGGAAATGATCCGCAACGGCTACTTCAACGGCGAAGACGTCCGCCTGGACGGCTCTATCCGGATGGCGCCGCGGTAGAAGACTCCTCCCTCCCCCTCGTGGGGAGGGTGGCTCGCGAAGCGAGACGGGTGGGGCAGCGGGCGACCCCCCCACCCTGACGGCTTCGCCGTCTGTCCCTCCCCATAAAGGGGAGGGATGCCTCATTGGGGCTCCGGCCGGATAATCGTCGGGCCGAGGTTGGCCATCACGTCCCGCGCGTCGAAGGCGCGCGGGTCGCCGGCCGGCTTGGGGCCTTTGCCCAGCAGGATTTCCGCCGAGGCCTCGAACCGTTCGACGGTCCGCACATCAACCCGGTCGGCCCAGAACGGATCGCCGTACCAGGGATCCCACGCCCGCCAGCCCCAGCGCGGGCCGTAGTAGCGCCACGCCGGCCGCCAGTAGCCATAGGCCCCCAGGCCGCCAAAGGGGTCAGGCTCCACATAGGTGCGCGTCTTGCGGTCGGTCTGGCGCTCGACCAGCGAGAACCAGTCCGCGCCCTGGGACACCGTCAGTTCGGCGGCCCGGTAGAGCAGATAGCGCTCGACGGTTTCGCGCCGGGTCAGGGTGTTGCCCGCGAAGGTCACCTGGAACCGGTCGGCCTCCAGGCGGACATCGGAATATCCACCCGAGACAGCCTGGCCACGCACATTGGGCTGGTAGGGGGTCGCCGTGGCGCAGGCGCTCAGCGCCGTCGTCGCCAGCAGAGCCGCCGCCAGGGCAGTCGCCTTGAGGGTCATGGTCGTTTGCTCCCGAAGATCGTCCCTCTCAGCACAACACATGGCGCCGCGGGCCGGTTGCGCCAAGGGGCTTCTCGGCCGCCGCCGCGGCGGGATCGCCAGGCAGGGTCACGCGTTGTTGCCTGGATCGGGGCCGCTGGGCACACAACACTGGTTGGCGTGAAGAAACTCCCACTTGATTGATAGGAATTCAAGGGTGACGAGCCGGCCCGCTTTCGCCTAGGGTCAGCGGCAACCTCGGGACTGGAGCGGCATGGACCCCGATTTCTGGATCTTCTTCGCCGTCGGCGCGGCGGCGCAGCTGGTCGATGGCGCCCTGGGCATGGCCTACGGCGTGGTTTCCTCGACCGTGCTGCTGGCGCTGGGCGTGCCGCCGGCCAACGCCTCGGCCAGCGTCCACGCGGCCAAGGTGTTCACCGGCGCGGCCTCGGCCGTGTCGCACATCATCTATCGCAACGTGAACTGGCGGCTGCTGCTGCACCTGGCGGTCGGCGGGGTCGTCGGCGGGGTGCTGGGCACCTATGTCCTGACCTCCATCGACGGGAAGGTGATCAAGCCCTGGGTGGTGGCCTGGCTGGGGATCATGGGCCTGGTCATCCTCTGGCGCGCCTGGAAGGGCACGCGGCCCAAGGTGCTGAGCTGGAAGCGCCCCGGCCCGCTGGGCTTCATCGGCGGTTTCTTCGACGCGGTGGGCGGCGGCGGCTGGGGCCCGGTGGTCACCAGCACCCTGCTGGGCTCGGGCGCGGACCCGCGACAGGCCATCGGCACGACCAACGCCGCCGAGTTCTTCGTCGCCGGGGCCATCTCGGCGACCTTTCTGGCCGCCATCGTCACGGGGCACTGGGACGCCACGGGCCTGCGCGACCACATCTGGTCCGTGGGCGGGCTGATCGCCGGCGGCGTGCTGGCCGCGCCGCTCGCCGGCTGGATGACCAAGGTGCTACCGGTCCGCGCCCTGACCTGGATGGTCGGCCTGCTGGTGACAGGCTTGGCGATCTGGCAGGGCGTGGTGCTCGCCGGGTTGAATATCTAGGCGAACAGGATCCACACGGCCTTGCCGAGGGCGCCGAGCAACAGGACGCCGGCCGCCAGGGTCTGGACCAGGAAGCCCAGTTCGCGCTTGCCCGGATCCTTGACGTAGCCGAGGGCGTAGAGGATCCGGCCGACGATCCACACCACGCCGAGCCCGGCGGCGATCTGGCCCATCGGATCCTGCGGCGTCCAGAACAGGTGGAACAGCCACAGCGACGGCAGGAAGATCGGCAGCCACTCCAGGGTGTTGGCCTGAACGCGGATGCTGCGCTCGAGCGCCGGGTCGCCGGTCATGCACGGCGCGGCGATGCCGCACTTGCGCCGGGCGCCGGCGACGCCCAGCCCCATCCAGAAATAGACCAGCAGGGCCACGAGGGTGACGATGGCGACATAGGCATACGACTGCATTGGATGGGGCCTCCCGATGTCCCGCGGCGGTCTGCGCCGCCGTGGCGCGAGCCTGTCATGCTTCGCCCGGAGCCGGAACCCCCGGCCGCGGGGGGCTTTAGGGACCTGGGAGCCAGCCGATCGGGAGGTCGCCCATGCCCGCCGGGACCGCCGTCATCAGCGACATCCGCTACGAGGATGAGCGGCAGAAGCTGTTCGTCCGGTTCGCCGACGGCGGCGAGTACGTCTATGTCGGCGTTCCCGGCGAGGTGCGCCGCGGCTTCGTCGAGGCCGAGTCCAGGGGCCGCTTCTTCGTCGCCGAAATCCGCGACCGGTTCCCCTATAACCGCCTCGCCAGCTAGCCCTTCGCCCGCTGGTCCCGCTTGGCCAGCACGCGCAGGCGCAGGGCGTTGAGCTTGATGAAGCCGCCGGCGTCGCGCTGGTCGTAGGCCACCTTGCCCTCCTCGAAGGTCACCAGCTCCTGATCGTAGAGGCTGTAGGGGCTGGTGCGGCCGATGACAGTGACGTTGCCCTTGTAGAGCTTGACCCGCACCTGGCCGGCGACCTTGGCCTGGCTGTAGTCGATGGCCGCCTGCAGCATCTCGCGCTCGGGGGTGAACCAGAAGCCGTTGTAGATCAGCTCCGCATAGCGGGGCATCAGCTCGTCCTTCAGGTGCATGGCCCCGCGGTCCAGGGTGATCGACTCGATGCCGCGGTGGGCCGCCAGCAGGATGGTTCCGCCGGGGGTCTCGTAGACGCCGCGCGACTTCATGCCGACGAAGCGGTTCTCGACCAGGTCGAGCCGGCCGACGCCATTGTCATGGCCCAGTTCGTTGAGCCTGGTCAGCAGCGTCGCCGGCGACATGGCCACGCCGTCGATGGCGACCGGGTCGCCGCGTTCAAAGTCGATGGTGAAGACGGTCGGTTTGTCGGGCGCGTCCTCGGGCGAGATCGTGCGCATATGGACGAACTCGGGCGCCTCGACCGCCGGGTCCTCCAGCACCTTACCTTCGGACGAGGAGTGCAGCAGGTTGGCGTCGACGCTGAACGGGGCCTCGCCGCGCTTGTCCTTGGTGATCTGGATCTGGTGCTTCTCGGCGAACTCCAGCAGGGCCTCGCGGGACTTGAAGTCCCATTCGCGCCACGGGGCGATGACGGTGATGTCGGGCTCCAGGCCATAGTAGCCGAGCTCGAAGCGGACCTGGTCGTTGCCCTTGCCGGTGGCGCCGTGGCTGACCGCGTCGGCGCCGGTCTTGCGGGCGATCTCGATCTGCTTCTTGGCGATCAGCGGCCGGGCGATCGAGGTGCCGAGCAGGTACTGGCCCTCATCGACCGTGTTGGCGCGGAACATCGGGAAGACGTAGTCGCGCACGAACTCCTCGCGCACGTCCTCGATGAAGATGTTC
>JAUXTQ010000042.1 GCA_030678995.1 Caulobacter sp. | reverse complement strand
CCGATCTCGAGCGCCTGCTGGGCCGGCCCCTCGCCCGCCGCGCGCCGGGGCGCAAGCCCGCCCCGCAAGCCGCCGCGCCGCCTAGGTTGCTGTAGGGTGTCGGCGGCGGGAATAGGGGTATGGTGCTCCTGTCCCCGTATTTTCGTTCGTATTTTCGTATTCGTATTTTCGATTATTTCGATTGTATTTCGTATTGGTCATCGACCCCACCACCAAGGCCCAGTCGCCGCTGGTGGGGGAAACGCTCATCCGAAAAGGCGCGGTGTTCCCGAACCGTCTTTCCTCAACCTACCCTGCCGCCAGCCACTGACGCGCCTGACGCTGGGCGTCGGCGACTTCGGCCGGGTCCATCTCGGCGCTCAGTTCCTTGCGGTAGATCTTGGCTTCCGTCGAGCCGCGCATCGCCGCGAGATTGAACAGCATGTGGGCCGAGACATAGTCGAGCGGCGCGCCGCCCTGACCGGTCGAGTACAGCAGACCCATGCGGAACAGCTCGTCGCCCGAAGAGTCCGGGCCCGGCAGCGGCATGGTCGCTTGAGCGTCGCTTTCGATGCTCGCAATCATGATCTTCTTCCCTTCAAACCCCTCCCCGGACGGTTCTGTCCGGAGCCGATGAGGACAGA
Source organism: Caulobacter sp. (assembly GCA_030678995.1). GTDB lineage: Bacteria > Pseudomonadota > Alphaproteobacteria > Caulobacterales > Caulobacteraceae > Caulobacter. The sequence goes on along the minus strand of JAUXTQ010000042.1, from coordinate 68,064 downwards.
AGACTACCCCGCGCCTGAACATAGGGTTAACCGCGTAAATCCTTTGTATTCAAGGGCGAATACAGGATTTGTTCACCCCCGTTACTGGCCGTAAAACTCCATCGACAGGGGGTTAAGAAGGCCCTTGCGAAACCCTAACGGCGGCCCCGTGGACCGGCATTCCTGACCGGACTGTTCAGGTCGGGTTCAGGCAGGCCGATTCACCATCAACGCCTGTCGAGGGAACCACCGCGGCCAGGACAGCCGCATCAAATCCGAGGAGGCCTTCTCCATGAAGCGTCTGATCCTGACCATCGCCGCCGTGGCATCCGTCGCCGCCCCCATGGCCATGGTCCCCACCGAGGCGTCAGCCCAGGACCGGGGTCGCTGGGACCGTCGTGACGACCGGCGCGATGACCGCTGGGATCGCCGCGACGACCGTCGTGACGACCGCTATGACCGCCGGGATGACCGGCGGGATGACCGCCGTGACCGGCGCTGGGACAGCCGGACCCGCTGGGACCGCGGCCATCACAACGGCTACTACTACAATAGCCGCTGGTACTACGGCCCGCCGCCGGCCGCCTACTACGGCCGTCCGGGCTATCACCCGGGCTACGCCGCCTGGCGTCGCGGGGCCTATCTGCCGCCCAGCTACCGGGGCCGCGGCTACGTGGTCTACGACTACGGCCGCTATCGCCTGCGCCCGCCGCCCCGCGGCTACTACTGGTACCGCGACGGCGACGACTACCTGCTGGCGGCCGTCGCCACCGGCCTGATCCTGGACGTGATCATCAACAACTAGGCCCGGTCACGGCCCGAACGATTGCCGCCCCGGAGGAGACTCCGGGGCGGCTTTCGTTTGGCCCGGTCAGCGGGCGCGCCGGCCGGAAGGACAGACGTGCCAGCCCAGCCGGACTCCGGGCAGCGCAAAATCAGCCTGCATTGCCGATGGGGCGCGCGGGACCGGCGCTTTCGGGTCTCGGCGCGCTTCACAAGCGCGTTGCCTTATTTCCAGAATAATCGAATTATGATCGGATTTCCTTTGGAGAGTGCGTCATGACCGCCTGGCTCGAACATCCCGCCTGCTGGCGCGGCGCGGACATGGCCAGGACGCCGGACCGCTGGCTGTACCGGCTCGGTGACGCGGAACTGGCCGAACTCGACGCCGCGATCAGGACCCTGAAGGCCGGCGGCAAGCCCCTGGGCGACATCACCGCCGCCGATTTCCCCCTGCCCGTGCTTGGCCCCGCCCTCGCCGACTGGCTCGAGCGGCTGGACCGCGGCCCGGGCTTCCTGCTGGTGCGCGGCTTTCCCGTCGGTCGCTACAGCAAGGACGACGCGGCCCTCGCCTACTGGATCATCGGCCGCCATCTGGGCGAGCCGGTCTCGCAGAACACCGACGGCGACCTGCTGGGCCAGGTGCGCGACACCGGCGCCTCGCCCGCCGATCATGACGTGCGGCTGTACAAGACCCGCGCCGAGCTCAGCTTTCATACCGACGGCGCCGACATCATCGGCCTGATGTGCCTCCGCGCGGGCAAGTCGGGGGGCGTCAGCCGGATCTGCTCGTCCATGGCGGTCTATGAGGCGATCGCCCGGCGCCGGCCGGACCTGCTGGCCCGCCTCGAGCAGCCCTTCCACCACCACGCCCACGGCCAGGCCGGCCCGGGCGGGCCGCCGACCTTCCGCCAGCCTGTCGTCAACCTGGCCGGCGGCCTGTTCAGGATGTTCCTGCTGGTCTGGTACATCCGCAACGCCGCCGAGGATTTCCCGGACCTGGCCGGGCTCGGCGACGACGAGCGGGCGCTGCTCGACCTGCTGGAGACCATCCCCGAGGAGCCCGGCATGGCCCTCGACATGGCCTTCCAGCCCGGCGACATGCAGTTCCTCAAGAACAGCGTCATCCTGCACGCCCGGACCGCCTACGAGGACTGGGACGAGCCCGACCAGAAGCGCCATCTGCTACGGCTCTGGCTCACCGCCCGCCAGTTCGCGGACGGCGACGAGAGCCTGCGTCGGGGCGTCAGAGCCCCAGCTTCGCCTTGAGAATCTCGTTGACGGCGGCCGGGTTGGCCTTGCCGCCGGTCTCCTTCATCACCTGGCCGACGAACCAGCCGATAGCCTGGGGTTTGTCCTTCACGGCGGCGGCCTTGTCGGGATTGGCCGCGATCAGGGCGTCGACCGCCGCCTCGATGGCGCCGGTGTCGGTGATCTGGACCAGGCCGTGCTTCTCGACGATGGCCGAGGGCGCGCCCTCGCCCGCCCACATGTGCTCGAACACCGTGCGGGCGATCTTGCCGGAAATCGTGCCGTCCTCGATCAGCGCCACCAGGGCGGCGATGTCGGCGGCGGGGATCGGCGACGCCTTGATCTCCAGCCCGTCCTTTCCGAGCCGGCCGAGCAGGTCGTTGAGCACCCAGTTGGCCGTCAGCTTGGCGTCGCGGCCCTTCGCCGCCCCCTCGAAATAGGCCGCCACGTCGCCGTCGCTGGTCAGCACCGTGGCGTCGTACGCAGACAGGCCATAGGCGCTCATCAGCCGCGCCTTCTTGGCGTCCGGCAGTTCGGGCAGGCCGGCCTCGATTTCCTTCACCCAGGCGGCGTCCAGCACCAGCGGCAGCAGGTCGGGATCGGGGAAGTAGCGGTAGTCGTGCGCCTCTTCCTTGCTGCGCATCGAACGGGTTTCGTTCTTCGTCGGATCGTACAGGCGGGTTTCCTGGTCGATCTTGCCGCCGTCCTCGAGGATCTCGATCTGCCGGCGGGCCTCGTGGTTGATGGCCTGCTGGATGAACCGGTAGCTGTTGACGTTCTTGATCTCGCAGCGCGTGCCCAGGTGCTTGAAGTCGCCGTCGGCGCGGAACTTCGCGTACTGGCCGACGCGACAGACCGAGACGTTGACGTCGGCGCGCAGGTTGCCCTTCTCCATGTCGCCGTCGCAGGTGCCGAGCGTGATCAGGATCGCCCGCAGCTTCTTCACATAGGCCGCCGCGTCTTCCGGCGAGCGCATGTCGGGCATGGAGACGATCTCCATCAGCGCCGTGCCCGAGCGGTTCAGATCGACATAGGTCTCGTTGGGCGACAGGTCGTGGATCGACTTGCCGGCGTCCTGTTCCAGGTGCAGCCGCTCGATGCGCACGGAAAAGCTCGTGCCGTCGTCGCGGTCCACGTTGACCAGGCCCTCGCCGACGATCGGCGACTTGAACTGGCTGATCTGATAGCCCTGCGGCAGGTCGGGGTAGAAGTAGTTCTTGCGGTCGAAGGTGCTCTTCAGATTGATCTGCGCCTTGAGGCCCAGCCCCGTGCGGACCGCCTGCTCGACGCAGAACCTGTTCAGCACGGGCAGCATGCCGGGCATGGCGGCATCGACGAGGCTGACCTGCTCGTTGGGGCCCGCGCCAAAGCCGACGGCCGCGCCGCTGAACAGCTTGGACTTGCTGGCGACCTGGGCATGGACCTCCAGCCCGAGAACGATTTCCCAGTCGCCGGTGCGGCCTTTGAGGATGGTGGCGGAGTCAGTCATTTCCAGTTTCCGGTTCGGACGCTACGACTGCGGCGGCGGCCCTCCGGCGCGCCCGGAGATGTGTCCATATCCGCACGGCGATCAGGGTGGGAATGCCGTAGCTCACAGCCAGCATAACTGCAGGCGGCAGCACGTAGGCCACGTTGGCCGAAGGGTTCAGTAGATCGTAGGTGACCATCCCCGCCCATGCGAGCAGGATCAGCAGCGCGCCCACGTAGACGATGAGCAGAACGTCGCTGAACTTGCGCTTCACCACCACTTCTCCGCCTTGCCCCGAAAGGCCGCGGCCTTTTCCAGCGCGCCGGCGACCGAGAACACCGTCCCCTCGTCGAGCGCCTTGCCGATCACCTGCAGGCCGAGCGGCAGGCCGCCGGCGTCGAGGCCGGCCGGCACGCTGATCGACGGCAGGCCGGCCAGGTTGGTCGTCACCGTGAAGACGTCGTTGAGATACATGGCGATCGGATCGGCGTTGCGCTCGCCCAGGGCAAACGCGGCCGACGGGGCCGTCGGGGTCAGCAGGGCGTCGCAGGTCTCCCAGGCCCGGTCGAAGTCGTCGGCGATGCGCCGGCGGACCTTCTGGGCCTTGAGATAGTAGGCGTCGTAGTAGCCGGCGCTGAGCACATAGGTGCCGATCAGGATGCGCCGCTTGACCTCGTCGCCGAAACCCTCGGCGCGGCTGTTCTCATAGACCTCGGTCAGGGTCTTGCCTTCGCTGCGATGGCCGAAGCGCATGCCGTCGTAGCGGGCGAGGTTCGAGGACGCCTCGGCCGGGGCGACGATGTAGTAGGCCGGCAGGGCGTATTTGGTGTGCGGCAGGGAGACCTCGACGATCTCGCAGCCGGCCTCCTTCAACCAGGCCACGCCGTCGGCCCACAGCTTTTCGATCTCGGCCGGCATGCCGTCGACGCGGTATTCCTTCGGCACCCCGATGCGCAGGCCCTTGACCGATTTTTCGACGAACGGCGCGAAGTCGGGGGTCTCCACCGGCAGGCTGGTGGAGTCCTTGGGGTCATGGCTGGCCATCACGCTCAGCATGATCGCCGCGTCCTCGACCGTCTTGGCGATCGGGCCGGCCTGGTCCAGCGAGCTGGCGAACGCGACCACGCCCCAGCGCGAGCAGCGGCCGTAGGTCGGCTTGATCCCGACCGTGCCGGTGAAGGCCGCCGGCTGGCGGATCGAGCCGCCGGTGTCGGTCGCCGTGGCGCCCAGGCAGATGTCCGCCGCCACCGCCGCCGCCGAGCCGCCCGACGAGCCGCCGGGGGTCAGGGCGCGGTTGCCGCCGCTGGCCGACTTCCACGGGTTGATGACGTTGCCGAACGCCGAGGTTTCGTTGGACGAGCCCATGGCGAACTCGTCCATGTTCAGCTTGCCCAACATGATCGCGCCGGCGCCGAACAGGTTGGCGGTGACCGTGGATTCGTACCGCGGGATGAAGTTACCGAGAATCTTCGACGCGGCCGTCGAGCGGACCCCCTGCGTGCAGAACAGGTCCTTGATGCCCAGCGGCGCGCCTTCCAGGGCGCCGGCCTCGCCCCGCTGGATGCGCGCGTCGGAGGCGGCGGCCATGTCCAGCGCCTTGTCCGGGGTCTCCAGCAGGAAGGCGTTCAGCGGCCGCGCGGCTTCCACCGCGGCGATGTGGGCGCGGGTGATTTCGGTGGCGGAGAACCGTTTGGCCTTCAGGCCTTCAAGCGCCGTCTTGAGCGTGAGGGAGGTAAGTTCAGACATTGAAAATACCCCCACTCATCGCACCAATTTCCGTCATCGTCGGACTTGTTCCGACGACCCAAGCGTGAGCGGCCAGCCGGTTTGCACTGTGTTCATGGGTCCTCGCGACAAGCGCGAGGATGACGGTGGGGGAAATAGCGGTCGCCATCACTCCACCACCTTCGGCACCACGAAGAAGCCGTCCACCGTCTTGGGCGCATTGGCCAGCACCCGGGCGGAGTCGCCACCGTCGGTGACCACGTCCTCGCGCAGCGGCAGGGTCGCGGCCACGGCGGAGGTCATCGGCTCGACGCCGTCGGTGTCGACCTCCTGCAGCTGCTCGATCCAGGCGATGATCCCGTTCAATTCCCGGGCGAGCGGCTCCAGCCTCTCCTCGGGCTCGGCGATGCGGGCGAGCCGGGCGACCTTGCGCACGGTCGCGGCGTCGATGGCCATCGTGGCCTCCTTTGTTTCGAGAGTGGGGGTTAGCCGCCGGAAGGCCCTGTTTGCAAGCCGTTCGGCGCATTAAGAGACGACCATGCCCGTCCTCGACATCCTCGACCTGCCCGCCGCCCTGCCCGCCCATGCGCCGATCGTCGGGCTCGATCCCGGCGAGAAGACCATCGGGGTGGCGGTCTCGGACGTGACCCGCACGGTGGCCAGCCCGCTGGACCTGATCCACCGCACCAAATTCACCGACGACGCGGCCAGGCTGTTCAAGCTGATGGAGAGCCGCGGCGCGATGGGCATCGTCATCGGCCTGCCGGTCAACATGGACGGCACCGAGGGCGTCCGCTGCCAGTCAAACCGGGCCCTGGCGCGCAACCTGCTGCGGCTCAAGGACCTGCCGATCGCCTTCTGGGACGAGCGGCTGTCCACGGCGGCGGTGACCCGGGTGCTGATCGACGAGCACGACGTCAACCGCAAGCGGAGAGCCGAGGTCGTCGACAAGATGGCGGCGGCGTGGATTCTGCAGGGGGCGCTGGAGCGGTTGAGGAATGCAGGGGGGGATTAAGTGGGAAACCTATTTCAGCGTCTGTTCGGCCAAAAGTCGGCCATCGCCTCCGAGATCGAATCCAGTGGTCCGGTTCCGGTTGTGACAAGCTCATCGGGACCTTGGACCCTAGAGAAATCGGTCAGCGCGCACTTTGCTCCGTCGCTAAGAAAACTGGGCTTCACAGGGTCGGGACGGAGCTTCAGACGAGTGTCCGGCGACCTTGTCCATGTCGTCCAACTGCAAGGGTCACGCTTCGGAGGACAATTCGCCGTCAATCTCGGCCTGCACCCCCTTGGCATTTTCGATGTCACGGGCCGATTCCCCGATCCTCGCAGGATCAAGGAATATGAATGCGAGTTTCGTCAGCGCCTTGCCGAGAGCGGGTCGGATCAGTGGTGGCCTCATGACGACACGAAGGAAAGCATGGATGCTGCAGTCGCCGAAGCAGCCCGGGTCTATGCACAATTTGGCGAGGACAAGTTCATCAACCAGTCCTCCCCGGATTCTCCCCTCTTCACGGTGACCGCCGCGCAATACGAACGCGAAGAGTTCAACTTCTCCGGCTTTGCGTCTTCGGGTCCGCGGATGACCAGAATGTTGGCAATGATGCGTTTCCTGGCGGGCCAGTTGGACGAATCAAAAGCGTTCGCGCAGCTCGGGATGAAAGAGGCCGGTCCGAGCTGGAGCCGGCTCAATGACTTGACTGACTTGGCCAATGGAACCTGGACACCGCCGACATCGTAACCGCGTCGATTGACGTTGGCTTTCGCCGAGCACCCCTACCCCGCCACCCGCACCATCCGCTTGCCCACATTCTCCCCCGCCAGCAGCCCCACCAGCGCGCCGGGCAGGCTCTCCAGCCCCTCCAGCACGTCCTCCCTCACCTTCAGCGATCCGTCCGCCACCCACCCCTGCAAATCCTTCAGCGCCTTCGCATCACCCTCCGCGAAGTCGCTGACGATGAAGCCGCGCATGGTCAGGCGTTTGGTGACGATCAGGCCGGGGACGCCGCGCGGGCCGTGCGGCGGGGCGGCGCCGTCGTACTGCGAGACCGCGCCGCAGCAGGCGATGCGGCCGTGGGTGTTCATGTTGAACAGCGCCGCCTCCAGGATGTCGCCACCGGTATTGTCGAAATAGACGTCCACGCCGTTCGGCGCCGCCTCGCGCAGGGCCTTGCGGACGTTCTCGGCCTTGTAGTCGATCACCGCGTCGAACCCGAGCTCGTCGACCAGCAGCTGGCCCTTGGCCTTGCCGCCGGCGATGCCGATCACCCGGCAGCCCTTGATCTTCGCGATCTGCCCGACGATCGAGCCCACCGACCCCGCCGCCGCCGAGACCACCACCGTCTCTCCGGCCCTGGGCGCGCCGCATTCCAGCAGGCCGTGATAGGCGGTCAGCCCGGCCACGCCATAGACGCTGAGCAGATGGGTCAGCGGCTCCATACGCGGGATCTTCGCCAGCCGCCTGGCCGGCAGAACGGCGTACTCCTGCCAGCCGGTGTCGGCGAACACCAGGTCGCCGGGCGCCAGGTGGGCGGCCTTCGAGGTCACCACCTCGGCCAGCGCCCCGCCGGCCATGACGTCCCCCGCCTCGATGGCCGAGCGATAGGTGGCGCCCTGCATCCAGGCGCGGTTGGCGGCGTCGAGGCTGACGTAGAGAATCTTCAGCAGCACCTCGCCCTCGCCCGGCGTCCCGGCCTCGGCGGTGTTGAGGGTGAAATGCTGGGGGCCCAGGTGATCGCCGCCCGGCAGTTGCGCGAGCACGATCTGGCGATTGGCGGTCATGGCGGCGGTTCCCGTGGGCGGCTAGGGCCGTGAGTATGAGGGGGCCGAGGTTGTCATGCTAGTCAACGGTCGATGACCCGAGTCTCGCCCTCTCCAGAAAGTCCGAACCCTTCCTCCTCGATGGAGGAAGGGCAGGGATGGAGGTGTGGCTACGGCGCCCGGGCGAAGGGCTCTGCATGGCGCCGCGCCAAAAGCGCCCTTCCCGCCCCGGCGAGCCCTCACCACCATCCCCGGCCCTTCCTCCATCGAGGAGGAAGGGAGTCCTTCAGATGAGCGCCATCCTGCTGGGGGTTCTCCCCGTCTTCGCCATGATCGCCCTGGGCTGGGGGCTGAAGGCCTCGAAGTTCATCCCGGAGGCCAGCTGGCCGCCGATCGAGCGGCTGACCTATTTCGTCTTCTATCCCGGCTTCCTGATGCCCGCTGTGTGGAAGGCCGACTTCGGCAGCCTGTCGGCCGGCCCGCTGGCCATCGGCACAGTCGGCGGCATGGCCACGGTGGCGCTGGTCGTGCTGCTGGCCAGGCCGCTGATCCGCGGCAGCGACCCGGCCTACACCAGCGTCTTCCAGGGCTGCCTGCGCTGGAACACTTTCGTCTTCCTGCCGCTGGCGGCGCTGGTCTTCGGGCCGGAGGGCGCGGGGTTGGGGGCGATGATCATGGGCGCCCTGATCCCGGCCATCAACGTCATCTGCGTGCTGGTGATGAGCAGATGGGGCGAGGGCCAGGGCGGCGGCTGGCGCACGGCCCTGCGCGGCCTCGCCCAGAACCCGGTGCTGTGGGGCTGCGCCGTCGGGGCGCTGTTCAACATGCTGCACATCCCGCAGTGGCCGGTGGTGATGAGCACCATCGATCTCCTCTCCACCGCCGCCCTGACCATGGGGCTGGTGGTCGCCGGGGCGGGCCTGAACTTCGGCTACGTCCACAGCCGCCGCTGGCTGATCGCGGCGGTCAGCGGGGTCAAGCTGCTGGTCCTGCCGGTGCTGATGTGGGGCCTCTGCCGGCTGGCCGGTGGCGACGAGACGGCCCAGGGCGTGGCCCTGCTGGTCGGCTCGGCTCCCGGCGCCGCGGCCTCCTACGTGCTGGCCCGCCAGATGGGCGGCGACGCGCCCCTGATGGCCGGCATCGTCGCCTTCACCACGGCGGCCAGCCTGCTGACGATACCCCTGCTGCTGGTGGTGTTTCATATTTCGTAGCCAGTCTTGAGCCCTCTCCCGGAGGGAGAGGGTTGGGTGAGGGCTTACGGCCGCGCCAGACGAAGCTCGGCGAGGATGGCCTCCGCCACGCCGTCGATGTCATTGATCACCGACTCGTTGCCGAACCGCAGCACCTGCCAGCCCAGCTCCTCGAGTACGCCCGTCCGCTCCAGATCCCGCAGCGCCTGATCCTCGTGGGCAGCACCATCGAGTTCGATCACCAGCCTGGCGTCGAAACAGGCGAAGTCCGCGATGAACCGGTCGATGGCGACCTGCCGGCGAAACTTGAAGCCGCCGAGTCGACGTCCTCGCAGGATTGGCCAGAGCTTCTGCTCGGCCAGCGTTGCTCGCTGCCGCAAGTCGCGGGCAAAATGAATGCTCGTCATACTTGTATTGTGGCGATGCTCGCCCGAGTGTCAACGGTCAACGACGTAAACCCTCACCCCGGCCGACGCTTCGCGGCGGCCGTCCCTCTCCCTCGCGGGAGAGGGAAGCTATTGGCTGAATCCCCGCCTTCCCCTATGACCACGGCTTATGACGGCTTTCGCCCCGGGTATCGATGAGGTCCGCGCACGGACCTTCCCCTTTCCCCGCCGTCATTTCCTGTCCGCCATGGATCTCAACGTCGTCGAGGCGGGCCAGCTGCTCGATCTGGCCGACGGGTTCGTGGCGCTGAACCGGCAGACCACCAAGAAGCTCGACCTGCTCAAGGGTCGCACCTTGATGAACCTGTTCTTCGAGAACTCCACCCGCACCCAGGCCAGTTTCGAGCTGGCCGGCAAGCGGCTTGGCGCCGACGTCATGAACATGAGCGTCAAGACCTCCTCGGTGTCCAAGGGCGAGACCCTGATCGACACGGCGGTGACGCTGAACGCGATGAAGCCGGACCTCTTGGTCATCCGCCACGCCTCGTCGGGCGCCGCGGCCCTGCTGTCGCAGAAGGTCGGCTGCAGCGTGATCAACGCCGGCGACGGCCAGCACGAGCATCCGACCCAGGCCCTGCTGGACGCCCTGTCCATGCGCCGGGCCTTCGGCCATGTCGCCGGCCTGACCGTGGCCATCTGCGGCGACGTGATGCACAGCCGGGTGGCGCGCTCAAACGTCAACCTTCTCAACATTCTGGGCGCGGAAGTTCGCCTGATTGGACCGCCGACCCTGATGCCCGCCGGCGCCGAACACTGGGGCGCCACCGTCTATCACGACCTGGAAAAGGGCATCGCCGGGGCCGATGTGGTGATGATGCTGCGGCTGCAGCTGGAGCGGATGCAGGGGGCGCTGGTCCCCTCGACCCGCGAGTATTTCCGCTTCTGGGGCCTGGATCGCGAAAAGCTCAAGGCCGCCTCGCCCGGGGTCAAGGTCATGCACCCCGGGCCGATGAACCGTGGCGTGGAGATCGATTCCGACGTGGCCGACGACCCGGCGGTCAGCCTTATCCAGGACCAGGTGGAGATGGGCGTCGCCGCGCGCATGGCGGTGCTGGCCTCCCTGTCGGCCCGGCTGGACAACGCCTGATGGCCCGCGCCCGCCCGATCGCCTTCCAGAACGCCCGGCTGGTGGACCCGGAGAGCCGCTACGACGGCCCCGGCGCCCTGGTGATCAAGGACGGCGCCATCGCGGACGTGTCGAAGGGTAAGGATTTCAACGCCCTGTCCGCCGATATCCAGGTCGTCGACTGCGGCGGCGGCATGCTGGCGCCCGGGCTGATCGACCTGCGGGTCAAGACCGGCGAGCCGGGTTCGGAAACCAAGGAGACCCTGCGCTCGGCCGCCCTCGCGGCCGCCGCGGGCGGCGTGACCAGTTTCGTCGTCCAGCCGGACACCGATCCGGCGGTGGACGACCCCTCCGTCGTGGACTTCATCCTGCGCCGGGCCCGGGACATCGAGGCGGCCAACATCCTCTGCGCCGGGGCGGCGACCAAGGGCCTGCGCGGGGAGCAGATCGCCGAGATCGGCCTGATGGCCGAGGCCGGCTGTGTTTACGTCACCGACGTGGACCGGCCGATCGTCGACTCCCGCGTCATGCGCCGCGTCATGGCCTATGCCGCCACCTTCGACATGGCCGTGGCCCACCGGCCGGCCGATCCCTGGCTGAGCAAGGGCGCGGCGGCGACCGAGGGCGAGTTCGCCGGGCGGCTGGGCCTGCCGTCGGCGCCCGCCGCCGCCGAGCGCATCGGGCTGGAGCGCGACCTGGCCCTGGCCGAACTGACCGGCGGCCGGCTGCTGGTCGACCAGATCACCTGCGAGGCGGCGCTGGAGGCCCTCGCCCGCGCCAAGGCCCGCGGCGTGCGCACCGTCGCCACCGCCTCGATCAACCACCTCAGCTTCAACGAGTTGGACATCGGCGACTACCGCACCTTCGCCAAGCTCGACCCGCCCCTGCGCGCCGAGGACGACCGGCAGGCCCTGATCGAGGCGCTCGCGTCCGGCCTGGTGGACATCATCGTCTCCGCCCACGCCCCGGCGCCGGCCGAGGACAAGCGCCTGCCCTATGACGAGGCGACGCCCGGCGGGGTGGGGCTTGAGACCCTGCTGCCGGCCCTGCTGGCCTTCCACCACGACGGCCGCGTGCCGCTGGTCGACCTGATCCGCGCCGTGACCCTGGCCCCGGCCCGGTTCCTGGGCCTCGGCGGCGGCCGCCTGGCCCCCGGCGCCCCGGCCGACCTGGTGCTCTGCGATCTCGGCGCCCCGGTGATCATCGACGCCGATCGGCTGGTGTCGAAGTCCAAGAACTCCCCCTTCGACGGGAGACGGCTGCAAGGCCAGGTGCTGCGGACGGTCGTCGGCGGCAAGACGGTTTTCCGGGCGACGGAGTAGGCGATGAGCGATGAAAGGTCCCGCCTGATCGGACAGCCGGGACCTTGGCTGACGCTTTTTGCCTTTGTGCTGGTTGGCTCGACGACTGCGGCAGTGATGCTGACCGCGGTAGCGAGCCTGGCGCTGTCCTCCATAGTCGATGGCCTGGCCCTCGTAGCGCTTCCAGCCCTGTTGTTCTTGTTTACGGTGATCCTTGGCTTCGGGCCGGCGCTTGCGGTCGGCGTAGTGGCCCTGATCATTCGACCGCGGCTAAAAACTCTACTGGCCTATGCGCTCGCCTGCCTTGTCGTCGGCGCCGGGGCCTGGTCGGCCCTCTACCTTCTGCTCGATAGAAATAGTGGCGGACAGCCGTTGATCGCCATCTTCGGGGGCGTTTCAGCGTTGATTTGCGCGCTTCTCACCTGGCGGCTGAGTGCCCGCGCTAAAGGGGTTTGACGCCGTGCCCAGGTCTCTGACCCTCGCCCTGGTCGTCACCGATTGGCTGTTCATCGTCTATTGGACGGCGTCCGGCCTGGACAAGCTGGGACTGGTCCGCATCCCCGCCGACCTGCTGTACGCCAACGCTCACGATCCGCAGGTCGTCGCCTGGAACTGGTCTTTCTTCCCGCTGGACATCGCTTTTTCGGTGATCGGTCTGGCCGCCGTCGCAGCAAGCCGGCGCGGCAAGGCCATCTGGCGGCCGCTGGCCTTGATCTCACTGATCCTGACGATGGTCGCCGGCAGCATGGCGGTGGCCTACTGGTCGTTGCTGGGCGAGTTCGATCCAGCCTGGTTCCTGCCCAATCTGGCCCTGCTGCTCTGGCCGCTGGCCTTCCTGCCGCGCCTGATCGGCGACCTTTCTTCGGACCATGACTCCGGCGGCGACGCGGTCTAGCGTCAAAGAACGAGACAAGAACAACCATAACGGGTATTGGGCTATTATGGACTCACTTGTTGGCGCCGTCTGGATGACCCTCGGGCTTGTCGTCGTGGGAGGCTACCTCCTCGGCTCGATCCCGTTCGGGCTGATCGCCACGCGCCTGGGCGGCGCCGGCGACATCCGCAACATCGGCTCGGGCAACATCGGGGCGACCAATGTCCTGCGCTCCGGCCGCAAGGACCTGGCGGCCATCACCCTGATCGGCGACGCCGGCAAGGGCGTGGTCGCGGTGCTGCTGACATCGTTTCTCACGCGTGACATGGGCGACGATATGCAGGCCCGGCTAACGGCCCTCGCCGGCGGCAGCGCCTTTGTCGGCCACCTGTTCCCGGTCTGGCTGAAGTTCAACGGCGGCAAGGGCGTGGCGACCTTCTTGGGCGTGCTGCTGTCGGCGGCATTCCCGGTCGGAGCCCTGGCAGGCTTGACCTGGATCGCCATGGCCTTCCTGTTCCGCATGTCCTCCCTCGCGGCCCTGACGGCGGCGGCGCTGGCGCCCCTGTTCGCCTTCGCCATCGACGGGACGCCCCGGCCGATGATCCTGCTGGCCGCCTTCATGGCCGTGCTGATCTTCATCCGCCACCACGAGAATATCCGCCGCCTGCTCAAAGGCGAAGAGCCCAGGATCGGCGACAAGAAGGCGCCCAAGGACCTGGAGGGAGCGGCCCCTCCAGCCCCTGACGCGTGACGGCGGGGCCGCTCTCCGACACCGAGCGGATCGCCTGGCTGCGGCTGGCGCGGACGCCCAATGTCGGACCGGTGGCCTTCGAACATCTGCTGCAGCGCTGCGGCTCGGCCGCCGCCGCCGTGGCCGCCCTGCCCGACCTGGCCCGGCGACATGTGGACATTTCCACGAAAGCCGACGCCGAGCGTGAGCTGGAGGCCGGCGAGCGACTGGGCGCGCAGCTGATCTGCGCCGCCGAGCCTGGCTTCCCGCCCCTGTTGGCGGCCATCGACCCGCCGCCGCCACTGATCTGGACCCTCGGCCGGGCCGAGCTCCTCCCCCGACCGGCGGTGGCCATTGTCGGCGCCCGGGTGGCCTCGGCCGGCGGCCAGCGGTTCGCGCGGGGCCTCGCCGCCGAACTTGGGCAGGCCGGCAGGCTGATCGTCTCGGGCCTGGCGCGCGGCATCGACGGGGCGGCCCATGAAGGCTCGCTGGCCACCGGCACGGTCGCAGTGCTGGGCGGCGGGGTCGGCGACATCTATCCGCCGGAGCACGCCGATCTTCACGCGCGGATCGCCGATCAGGGCTGCGTCGTCTCGGAGAGCCCGCCCGACCATCGCGCCCAGGCCCGGGACTTCCCGCGCCGCAATCGGCTGATCTCGGGCCTGTCGCTGGCGGTCGTGGTCGTTGAAGCGGAACTAAAATCAGGCTCCCTGATCACCGCCCGCCTGGCCGCCGAGCAGGGCCGCGAGGTGCTGGCCGTGCCCGGCTCGCCGCTCGATCCCCGGGCGCGGGGGACCAACGACCTGCTGCGCCAGGGCGCGGCCGTCTGCGAGAGCGCCGAGGACGTGCTGCGGGCGCTGGAGGGCCTTCCCGGCCTGCGCGAACGGAAGCGGCGTCCCTGGACCGGGCCGGCCGATCCACCGCCCGATGGCCTGCGCGACCAGCTGGAGGCGCTGCTGTCGCCGACGGCGGTGACCATCGACGACCTGGTCCGCGCCAGCGGCGCTCCGGCCCCGGCGGTGTTCGCGGCCCTGGTCGAGCTGTCGCTGGCCGGCGCGGCGGTGTTCGGGCCCGGAGGGACCGTGGTCAGGGCGTAGGGAGCAGGCGGCCCGCCCCTACTCCTCCTCCTTTCGCAGCACGATCGGCGCGTCCGGATCGTCCGTCGGGCGGGCGGCTGGCGGCGGGGCGGGTTTGGGCGCGGCCGGCGGCGGAACCTCCAGGACCGGCGGCGGCGGGACAACAAGTACGGGCGGCGCGACAATCGGAGGGGTCGTCACCGGCGCGGCAGCCGGCGCGGCGGCCGTCGGCGGGGCCCGGGACGGCGCGGTGACGGCGGGGGGCGGGGTGGCCGCTGCCGGCTGTCCGGCAACCGGCGGCAGGGTCGCGCGGGCGGTTAGCGGGGCCGGCAGATCGGCGGTCGCCGGCGCGGACAGAACCTCGCCCGGCACGACCTGGGCCGGCGCCGCAGCGGGCGACGGGGCATCAAGGATTTCGACATCGCGCCGCGTAAGCAACAGGGACGCGACGATGATCAGGGCAATGCTCCCTGCCACGATGCCGGCGATCGCCAGCCGGCGAACGATCAGGGCGCCGGGGGGCCTGTAGGGCTTCGACAGCGTCTCGGCGTGCTGGGCCGGTGGCGGAATACTGGGCGCCGATGGTTCGATGATGGCCTCTGGCGGCGCCGCGACCGGGGCCGCTTCGGGCGCGCGCCGCGGCTTGGGTTCCGACCTGGCCGCCGGCCGCGTCTGGACGGCCTTGGGCTTGCCGGCCGGAGGGGGGGCGGCCCTGGGCGCCGGCGGCAGCCCGGCCGGCCGACGCGGAAGCAGCGGCGAGCTGCCGAGTATTCCCTCGCCGGCCCCGGGCGGCGGCACGGGCTTCGGGACGACAGGCGCGGCGGCGGCCGGGGCGCCCGGCGCCCGATTCACCGGCTCGGTCTTTAGCCCCGAAACCCTGGGCGCGCCGCCGATACGGAACGGCGCCTGCGACGTCCGTCCCCACACCGTGCGGCGGGCGTAGGGATTGGACGGGCCGGGCTTATCGGGGGGCGACGACATGAGGGGCTTTCGGAAACGAGGCGAAACGTATCGGATGAAACCGACTTGTCGATCAAGACCTGGCCGTTTGCGTGGCGGCCCCGGATCACGATCTCGACCATCACCAGCCCCCGCCCCGGGGCGCCCGCAGCCCGGTCGGGGGCCTGAATCCCGGCCGGCCAGCCTGTCAAAAAGCGGCAATTCAGCCCTCGGCGATCAGCCCGCGTTGACATTGCCCTATCCCCGCCCCCACTTTCCGCCCTCGCTCAAAGGGCGATTTCCCCTCCTCCGTCATTGAGATTGCATGCACGTCGTCGTCGTCGAGAGCCCGGCCAAGGCCAAGACCATCAACAAATACCTGGGCTCGGACTACAAGGTGCTGGCCTCCTACGGCCACGTCCGTGACCTGCCCTCCAAGGACGGCTCGGTGAAGCCGGACGACGACTTCTCCATGAGCTGGGAGGTCGACGCCAAGTCCGCCAAGCGCCTCAACGACATCGCCGACGCCCTGAAGGGCGCCGACACCCTGTTCCTGGCCACCGACCCCGACCGCGAGGGAGAGGCGATCAGCTGGCACCTGCTGGAGGTGCTGCAGAAGAAGAAGGCGCTCAAGGACGTCACCGTCCGCCGGGCCACCTTCAACGCCATCACCAAGTCCGCCGTGCTGGAGGCCATCGCCCATCCGCGCGAGATCGACATGGAGCTGGTCGAGGCCTACCTGGCCCGGCGCGCGCTGGACTATCTGGTCGGCTTCACCCTCTCGCCGGTGCTGTGGCGCAAGCTGCCGGGCTCGCGCTCGGCCGGCCGGGTGCAGTCGGTGTCCCTGCGGCTGATCGTCGACCGCGAGATCGAGATCGAGCGCTTCCGCACCCAGGAATACTGGACCGTCGAGGCCGACGTCTCGGCCGGCGCCGAGCCGTTCCTCGCCCGGCTGGTCAAGCACGAGGGCAAGCGGCTTTCCAAGTTCGACCTGGCCAACGAGGGCTCGGCGAACGCCGCCCGCGCCGCGGTCCGGGCCTGCAGCTTCAAGGTCGCCTCGGTCGAAAAGAAGCCGGCCAAACGCACTCCGCCGCCGCCCTTCACCACCTCGACCCTGCAGCAGGAGGCCTCGCGCAAGCTCGGCTTCTCCGCCCAGCGCACCATGCAGGCGGCGCAGAAGCTCTATGAAGGCGTCGATATCGGCGGCGAGACCACCGGCCTGATCACCTACATGCGGACCGACGGCGTGCAGGCGGCGCCCGAGGCGCTGGACGAGGCCCGCCGGGTCATCGGCGGCCTGTACGGCAAGGACTACGTCCCCGAGACGCCGCGCTTCTACAAGACCAAGGCCAAGAACGCCCAGGAGGCCCACGAGGCGATCCGCCCGACCTCGCTGGAGCGCAACCCCGGCAAGCTGAAGCTCGAAAGCGACATGGGCCGGCTCTACGAGCTGATCTGGAAGCGGATGATCGCCTCGCAGATGGAGGCCGCCCGTATCGAGCGCACCGCCGTCGAGCTGGAAGGCAGCGACGGCAAGACCGCGATGCGCGCCACCGGCCAGGTGGTGCAGTTCCCCGGCTACCTCGCCGTCTATGAGGAAGGCCGCGACGAGCCGGACCCGACCGCCAAGGCCGCTGACGCCGCGAGCGAGGACGCCGACTTCGCCGGCAAGCTGCCGGTGATCAACGAAGGCGCCGACGCACGGGTGATCGCCGCCCGCGCCGACCAGCACTTCACCGAGCCCCCGCCCCGTTACTCCGAGGCCAGCCTGGTCAAGAAGATGGAGGAGCTGGGCATCGGCCGGCCCTCTACCTACGCCTCGATCCTGACCGTGCTGCGCGACCGCGCCTATGTGCGGATGGACAAGAACCGCTTCATTCCCGAGGACAAGGGCCGGCTGGTCACGGCCTTCCTGGAAGAGTTCTTCAAGCGCTACGTGGAGTACGACTTCACCGCCGCCCTGGAGGAGAAGCTCGACCTGGTCTCCGACGGCAAGCTGGACTGGAAGGAATTCCTGCGGGACTTCTGGAAGGACTTCCACGCCGCCGTCGGCGAGATCGCCGAGCTGCGCGTGACCAATGTGCTGGATGCGCTGAACGTGGCGCTCGGCCCGCACATCTTCCCGGCCAAGGAAGACGGCTCCGACCCGCGCCTATGCCCGACCTGCAACGTCGGCCAGCTGAGCCTGAAGACCGGCAAGTTCGGCGCCTTCATCGGCTGCTCCAACTATCCCGAATGCCGCTTCACCCGGCCGATCGCCCAGCCCGACGGCGAGGGCGAGGCGCCGGAGGGCGACCGCGAACTGGGGATCAATCCCCGGACCAGCATGGCGGTCTGGCTCAAGAACGGCCGCTTCGGCCACTACGTCGAGGAAACCCCGGCCGAGGGCGACAAGCCCAAACGCTCCAGCCTGCCCAAAGGCTGGCTCCCGGCGGCCATGGATATCGACAAGGCCCTGCGACTGCTCGAGCTGCCCCGCGAGGTCGGGATGCATCCGGAGGACGGCAAGGTGATCGTCGCCGGCATCGGCCGTTACGGTCCGTTCGTGCTGCACGACGGCACCTACGCCAACCTGGAGAGCGCCGACGAGGTGTTCGACGTGGGCCTCAACCGCGCCGTCGCCGTGCTGGCCGAGAAGCGCGCCGGCGGCAAGGGCGGCCGCACCGCCGCCGCCGCGCTGAAGGAGCTGGGCGCCCACCCCGAGGACGGCCAGGCGATCAAGATCCTCAACGGCCGCTTCGGCCCCTACATCAAGCACGGCTCGACCAACGCCAACGTCCCGCGCGGCAAGGAGCCGACCGAGATAACCCTGGAAGAGGCCGTGGCCCTGCTGGCCGAGCGCGTCGCCAAGGGCGGCGGCAAGAAGCCGGTCAAGAAGGCCGCCGCGAAGAAGCCCGACGCGCTGACGGCGAAGACGGTGAAGGCGAAGAAGAAGCCCGCCGCGAAGAAGAAGCCGGCGGCGAAGGCTTAGCGCGATCTGGATGCTCCCCTTCGGGGGAGCTGTCCGCGAAGCGGACTGAGGGGGTCACCCTAGACCTGAGCGGACCCCCACCCTCCCGGCTTCGCCGGTCCACCTCCCCCGATGGGGAGGATCTTGGGCTTACGCTCCTCCTTCCCGCGCGTTATCCCAGTCCCATGGCCAAGCCTCCCCCGTCCAGACCGCCGAAGACCCAGCGACCGCCGCCGGGGCTGCCCGACCGTGACACGCTGATCAAATACCTGCGCACCGCCGGGGAGCAGGACAAGGGCGACATCGCCCGGGCCTTCGGGCTCAAGGGCGAGGGCCGGCGGGCCCTGCGCGACATGCTGCGCAAGTTGGAAGACGAGGGCGCGCTGGGCAAGCGGGGTCGCAAGGGCTTCGCCGAGGCCGGCGCCCTGCCCCCGGTGGGCGTGGCCGACGTGGTCGAGCGCGATGCCGACGGCGAGCTCTATGTGCGGCTGGTCAAGGCCGGCGAGGATGCGCCGATGGCCCGGCTGGCCCCCGCCCGCGGCGAGGCCGTGGCCGGCGCCCCGGGCATGGGCGACCGGGTGCTGGTGCACTTCGATCGCCTGGAGACCGGCGAGTTCGAGGCGCGGCTGATCAAGCGGCTGGGCCAGAGCGCTCACCGCATCCTGGGCGTCATCCGCAAGTCCAACCGCGAGATCCGGGTCGAGCCGGTGGACCGCAAGTCCAAGGAAATCCTGGTCCTGGCCTACGCCGACGGCGAGAAGGTCAAGGACGGCGATCTGGTGCTGGCCACGGTCGGCGCCCAGCACCAGCGCTACGGCCCCAAGCACGGCAAGCTGGTCGAGGTGGTCGGCCGCGAGGACGAGCCCCGCGCGGCATCTCTCATAGCCATCCACAGCCACGGCATTCCCACCGGCTTCTCGCCTGAAGCCGAGGCGGAGGCCGAGGCCGCCCAGCCGCCGACGCTGGCCGGCCGCGAAGACCTGCGCGACCTGCCGTTCATCACCATCGA
This sequence comes from Caulobacter sp., assembly GCA_030678995.1. Lineage (GTDB taxonomy): Bacteria > Pseudomonadota > Alphaproteobacteria > Caulobacterales > Caulobacteraceae > Caulobacter. Next base: position 48,520 of record JAUXTQ010000042.1, on the reverse strand, counting down.
CCCGGCCGACGCCCGCGACCACGACGACGCCGTCTTCGCCCATCCCGATCCGGAAGCGCGCAACGCCGGCGGCTGGATCGTCTGGGTGGCCATCGCCGATGTCGCCGCCTACGTCCGCCCGGGCACCGCGCTGGATGTCGTCGCCCGCGACAAGTCCAACAGCGTCTACTTCCCCGACCGGGTCGAGGCGATGCTGCCGGAGGTGCTGAGCAACGGCCTCTGCTCCCTGCGCGAGGGGGAGAACCGCGCGACCATGGCCGTGCGGATGGTGTTCAACAAGGACGGCCGCAAGCAGAGCCACCGGTTCGTGCGCGGCCTGATGCGCTCGGCGGCCAAGCTCAGCTACGAGCAGGCCCAGATGGCCATCGACGGCAATCCCGACGACAAGACCGGGCCGATCGCCGAGGGCATCCTGCGGCCGCTCTGGTCGGCCTATCACTGCATGCTGAGGGGGCGCCTGGCCCGTTCGCCGCTGGGCATCGAGAGCGATGAGCGGCGGATCATCATCGCGCCGGAAGGCCATGTGGCCTCGATCACAAAGCGGGCGTCGCTCGAAGCGCACCGCCTGATCGAGGAGATGATGGTCCAGGCCAACGTCTGCGCCGCCGAGACCCTGGAGCAGAAGAAGACGCCGCTGATCTACCGCATCCACGACACGCCATCGCCGGAGAAGTTGATGGCGCTGACCGACTTCCTGGCGACGCTCGAGATACCCTGGTCCAAGGGCGAGGCGCCGCGCACCGACCGGTTCAACAAACTGCTGGCCGAGACCCGCGAGGGGCCGCACGCCGACATCGTCAACGAGGTGGTCCTGCGCACCCAGATGCAGGCCCAGTACAACCCCGACAACATCGGCCACTTCGGCCTGAACCTGCAGCGCTATGCCCACTTCACCAGCCCGATCCGCCGCTATGCCGACCTGGTGGTGCACCGGGGCCTGATCCGCGCCCTGGGCCTGGGGACCGACGGCCTGACCGACCAGGACGTCAAACAGATGAAGGACACCGCCGAGCGGATCACCTTCGCCGAGCGCCGCGCCATGGCCGCCGAGCGCGACGCCACCGACCGCTATGTGGCCGCCTTCCTGTCCGACCAGGTCGGCAGCGACTTCCACGGCCGGATCACGGGGGTGACGCGGTTCGGCCTGTTCATCCGCCTGACGGACACGGGCGCCGACGGGCTGATCCCGGTGTCGTCGCTGGGGGACGAGTATTTCGTCCACGACGACCGCACCCACGCCCTGGTCGGCGAACGCTCAGGCGCGCGCTGGCCGCTGGGCATGCCGGTGGAGGTGCGCTTGCGGGAAGCCACGCCGGTGACCGGCGGCCTGCTGTTCGAGATGCTCAGCGAACCGATGCCCGCCGATCCGAACGCGCCGAGGCCGAGGCTCGGGATGCGGGGGCGCGACCCCGGCCGCGGCGGACCCAGGCGCGGCGGGCCGCCCAAGGGTGTGCGGAAAGGGAAGCGGCGGTAGAGGATCAGCTTCCGGTAGCAGTGTTTTTCCTCGACACTCCTCCCTGAGTCGCGGATTCCTTTCCCGCGACTGAGTTCCCAGGAGGCTGCGGGTGCGCATAGACGAAATCGAAGTCAAGAACTTCAGAGGGATCAGAGAGCTTTCTCTCAGAGACCTTCAGAGCACCATCGTCATCGCCGGCGCAAACGGCTCAGGGAAGTCATGTATTTTTGACGCTATTCGCCTTTTGAAATCTGCATATGGCGGCTATCAGCAAAACGAGTGGCACCATTGGATGGCAGAGTTTCAAATAAACTTTGCGAACAATGCCGAGGCCTTCCGGACATTCTTTCAAGATCAATCGAAGCCGCTGTCGATCAAGTGCATATTTCGACTTCACCCGAAGGAGCGCGAATACCTCGAACAGAACGGCGAAGAACTTGTCAGAAACTCGATATGGCGGCTCATAGCTCCGGAAATGTACGGCTGGTCATCTGATCGTGCGGCACCAATGGCGGCACAGTACAGAGACCGTGAACCTGAAGTCGCCGCGCTTACGAGGACGCAGCTTGCTGCAATGCTCAGCGAGTTAAGCCAAGACACGGTAACGGGTCATCTATGGGGGAACTCAGGATCGGCTATTCATTTTTCCCCTTCAAAGGCCCTCGAAATAATATTCAGTAGCTTTTTTCCAGGACGACTTGGCCTGATCGACTATCATGGCGCGCAACGCATGTACACGCGAGAACAAGTCTCAAATGTAAATCTTGATCTAACCGCTCAAACTCAGCAAAACAAGAACCACGCGCTGTATAACTATAGCAATAAGTACGGCAGCGTGAAGACCGAAATGGCGAGTTCGTTTATAAAAGAACTCCTCGCCAAAGAGGCAGGCGTGGATTTTGATAGTCAGAACACTATAACGAAGACGCTTAAGGAACTCTTTTCAACGTTCTTTCCCGATAAGGAATTTCTTGGACTAAAACCCACGATAGATGGCGGCCTGTCCTTTCCAGTTCGCACGTCTTCCGGTGCCATACACGACTTGAATGAACTTAGTGCCGGAGAAAAGGAGGTCTTGTATGGATATCTTCGTATAAGAAATTCCGCACCCTGCTACTCTATAATTTTGATTGACGAACCGGAACTACATCTAAATCCACGGCTAGTTCGAGGGCTTCCTCAATTTTATCACCAACACTTGGGCGTTGCCCTCGATAACCAAATCTGGCTGGTGACTCACTCCGATACTTTGCTCCGAGAAGTTGTCGGCCGCCCCGAATATTCGGTCTACCATATGGTCGGCGCATCTCTCGATAAATCGACGCCGCAAATAGTACCTATTACAATGGGCGAAGCTGCCCAGCGTGCACTTATCAGCCTCGTTGGTGACATCGCCGCATATCGCCCCGGAAAGAAGGTTGTTATATTCGAGGGTGGTGGGGATTCTGAATTTGATGTTCAGTTTACGACCCGACTATTTCCAGAACTCTCCGAGCAGGTAAACGTAATTTCCGGCGGAAATAAACTAAGGGTCCGAGAACTGCATGACGTGTTAGACGCCGCGCAAAAACTCGGATCCATACCCTTCCGTACTTATTCAATTACAGATCAGGATAGCGAGAAGAACGAGTATGTCACGTCACCACGATTCAAGTGGGATGTATATCACGTAGAAAACTATCTCTTGGAAGCGGAATTTATCAAGATCGTTTTGCTAGAACTGGGGGATATTTCGACGACTATGACTACCGAGAAAATATATGACAAGTTGCGGAAAGCCGCATCGTCGACTCTTAAAGGATTGATTCGACACGAGCTTACCGAATACGTAAACAATGAAATTATTTCATCGCTCAATTTGAGCTTCGACCCTAAGCGGAACGACGTTGCAAAGGCCATTGGCGAGGCGATGGCGAGATCATTTTCTCAACTGGAAGCCGCTTCAAATGACAAGTTGACCGACGCAATATTAGTCGGAAGGGAAAGTTCTCTTCGATCAAAACTCGAAGCTGACCTGGCTACCGATGCGTGGCGGCGCACCTTTCGCGGACGCGATGTCCTGAAGGCGTTCGCAAAGACCAATTGCAAGGCGTCATATGAAGTTCTCAGAAATCTGACTATCGCCCGAATGAGTGATGCGGGGTTCAAGCCCGCAGGAATGAAGATCGTTGTTGATCAGATCATCACTAGTTAGGCTATTCCCCCACATGATCCGCGATCTCGACCACATCAACATCGCCACGCCGCTGCTCACCCAGACGCGCGACTTCTGGCGCGATGTGATGGGGCTGACCGAGCGGTGGCGGCCGGATTTTCCGTTTGACGGGCACTGGCTCTATGCCGGGGACAAGCCGGTGGTGCATCTGATGAGCCGCCCTGCCCAGGGGGTCGGATCAGACCAGGCGACACTGAACCATGTGGCCTTCGCCATCCCCGACCTCGAGGCCGCCAAGGCCCGGCTGACCGGGCTGGGCGCGGACTTCCGCGAGATCGGCGTGCCGAACGCCCCTATCCAGCAGCTGTTCCTGCAGGATCCCAACGGCATCACCATCGAGCTGAACTACCTGGGCGCGGAGACGTCGAAAGCGCGGTCGGAAGCGCTCTAGATTCCCGGGGAAAGAGCGACGGGAAAAGCGAGACTCGCGAGACCTATAATCTCGAGACAAAGCGAGACATTTCGAGACATCCGACCCCGCCGGACGGCCCCGGCCGGCGGGAAATGCGGCCATCCCCGTCCCCGCTCGACCGAACGGCCCTATACTACCCTCATGAAGACGCCACAGGGGCTTGCGGCCCCTCCATCGTGCGCGAGAGGCGCCCGGACGCTCCCGACCCGCTCTCCGGGCCGGCCCGCCGTGCCACCCGGGCCATCATTTCGGCGCCCACACGAGACAGTCGCCCCCGTGGTGAAGGCGCCGCCCTTCTCCTGCCAGCGTGCTAGCCTCGCCCGTCCGGAGCCCGCGCCATGAAAACTACCGCCCTCGCCGTCCTGCTGGCCGCCGCCCTGGCCCTGCCGGCGCTGGCCAATGACTCGACGGCCGAGCTGGCCGCCGGCGGGCTGGTGCTGACCAGGACCGACGCCATCGAGATGCGGTCGGAAGACCTGTTTATCTCGCAGGAGGCCGTCCAGGTCCGCTATGTGTTCGTCAACACCTCCGGCAAGCCCGTGACCACGCGGGTGGCCTTCCCGATGCCGGACATCGGCGGGGAGGAGTTCTTCTATTCCGACACCGCGATCCCCAATCGGGACGACCCGGCCAACCTGCTCGACTTTCGCACCACGGTGGACGGCAGGCCGGTGACCATGGCCGTCGAGCAGCGGGCCGTGGCCCGGGGCGTCGACCGCACCGACTGGCTGCGCAAACACGGCATTCCCCTTGCCCTGCACCTCGACGGGATGGTCGCCAGGCTGGACGCCCTGCCCAAGGCCGTCCAGGACGAGGCCCTGGCGCTGGGGCTGGTCACGCCGGACGAATACGACGCCGGCAAGGGCTGGGAGCGGCATCTGAGCCCAGCCTGGGTGCTCAAGACCACCTTCCACTGGGAACAGACCTTCGCCCCGGGGACGGAGGTGGTGGTCGAGCATCGCTACCGGCCGGCCGTCGGGGGCAGCGTGGGCACGATGGTCGGCTCGCCCGACCTCCGGACCTACGGGGAGTTGACGTCTGAGCTTGCTCGCTATTGCATGGACACCGGCTTCCTCACCGCTGTCGAGCGAGCGAAGAAGGGCCGGGACTACGCGCCCTTCACCGAGACGCGCATCGCCTACATCCTGCGCACCGGCGGCAACTGGGCCAAGCCAATCGGCGATTTCCGGCTGGTGGTCGACAAGGGTTCGGCGTCCAATCTGGTCAGCTTCTGCGCCAGCGGCGTGAAAAAGATCGGCCCCACCCGCTTCGAGGTGCGCAAGACCAACTGGCGGCCGGAGAACGACCTGTGGATCCTGATCCTCAAGCCGCTGCCGCCCGAGGCCCTGCAGTGACGCAACGTCATACTTTCGCGCGCGCCGCAGCGGCCTATCCTTGAGGCCATGACCGGACCCGTTCTCGACCCCAGCTATGATCCGCGCAGCGACGGCGCCCTGCGCGAGGGCGGCCACAAGCTGGTCAAGCCGCGCCATGCCGCGACCCTGATCATCGTGCGGCGCGACGCGAAAGAGCCCCGGCTGCTGATGGGCCGGCGCAACCGCGGCCACGCCTTCATGCCGGACAAGTGGGTGTTTCCCGGCGGGCGGATCGACCGGGGCGACTTCACCGCCCCCTCGGCCAACGACCTCAATCCCGACGTGGAGGCCCGCCTGGCGCTGACCGCCCGCCACGCCAGCCCGCAGCTGCCCCGCGCCCTGGCGTTGGCGGCGATCCGCGAGACCTTCGAGGAGGCCGGGCTGTTGCTGGCCAAGGCCGCGCCGCCGCGGCCCGGCGTCGGCGGCTGGCGCGAGTTCCTCGAGGCCGGCGCCCTGCCCGATCTGGCGGCGCTGGACTTCGTCGCCCGGGCTATCACCCCGCCCTATCGTCCGCGCCGGTTCGACGCCCGCTTCTTCATGGCCGAGGCCGAGTCGCTGCTCAGCCTGGAGCGGCGGCCCGACTGCGGCGAGCTGGACGAGATCGAATGGGTCGACCTGGACGAGGCCCTGGCGCTGGACCTGCCCAACATCACCCGCTTCGTGGTCGCCGAGGTGGCCGAGCGGCTGCAGGGCGGCTCCCGGCCGATCCCGTTCATGCGCTTCCTGCGCGGCGCGCGCCGGCTGGAGCACCTGTGAAGCCTGTCCGTCCCCGGCACGCCGCCAGTCTGATCCTGCTGCGCCGGAGCGCGGCGGGTCCGCAGGTGCTGATGGGTCGGCGGCCGACGAAGTCGCGCTTCGCTCCGGACGTGTTCGTGTTTCCTGGCGGCCGTGTCGATGCGGCCGACTATGACCAGCCGGTGGCCAGCGCGCTGGCCGAGGCCTGTGTGCGGCGCACCGGGGCCGACCCGCGCCTGGCCGCCGCCCTGGCCACCGCCGCCCTGCGCGAGACAGCCGAGGAGACGGGCCTGGTCCTGCCGCCCGACCACGGTCCCCTCACCCTGGCCGCTCGGGCGATCACCCCGACCAACAGCCCGGTGCGGTTCCACGCCCGCTTCTTCGCAATCGACGCCGACCACGCCAGCGGCGAGGCCGCCGACAGCAGCGAGCTGGAAAACCTCGCCTGGCGCAGCTTCGACGACTCACTGGCCCTGGCCCTGTACGACATCACCGAAGCGATCCTGCGCACCCTGCAGGCAGAGGGGTCGCCGTTCCTGATGACCTATCGGGCGGGATCGACACTGGTGAGAGCCCTTCCATAGCCGTCATGGCCCGACTTGTTCGGGCCACCCAGGAACACGGTGGTTCCCTGGTAGGCGAGGCTCCATACGCCGAGCCTTTGCATGATCAGCTGCCGCGCTTGGGTGGCCCGAACAAGTCGGGCCATGACGGTGATTGGTTAGAGCGGTCTAGCCAGGTCGAACTCCACCCGGAAGTGGCGGTTGGGCCGGCGCAGTTCGTAGGCGAACAGCACGCCCGGCTCGACCTCCATGGCCCAGATGTTGTCGATCGAGGCCGGGTTGCCCTTGGCCAGGAACAGGGTCCGGGAGAAGGCGTCCGCGGGGAAGTCCTGGCGACGGGCGGTCCCGCCAACCTCGGTGTCGCCGCCGTACTGCGACAGCTCGTCCTCGGTTCCGTCGGTGTGGCGATGGTCGTGCTTGAGCCTTAGTCCGGTCGGCGTGCGCGTAATGACCCAGGTGCGCGAACGGTCCTCGCCGACGCTGAACGGGATACGCACCTCCGTGGCCGAGCAGTCGCGCACCTGCATCACCAGCGGTTTGCCGGCGAACGCGCTGTCAGCCGGATCGGTGGTGACGACCCGTCCGGCGAAACGCTGGCCGCAGAGGGCCTGGAGGCGAGCGAAGAACTGGTCGGCCGGCTGGGTTCGCGGAACCGAGGCGCAGGCGGAGAGCAGCAGGGCGGCCACAAGGGCGAGGGATCGGAGGGTCATGGCGCAAGGCTAGCCGGTGCGGGCGTTGACTTCCAGCCGCGCCTGAGTATGTTCCGCGCCTCTCAGTTTCGGCCCTCGCGGCCACCGAAGGATTCCCACGATGGCCAAACCGGCTTCCATCAAGATCCGCCTGAACTCGTCGGCGGACACCGGCTTCTTCTACGTCGCCAAGAAGAACGCCCGCACCATGACCGAGAAGCTCGTACTGAAGAAGTACGATCCGGTCGTGCGCAAGCACGTCGAATTCAAGGAAGGCAAGATCAAGTAAGGGCCACGAACCCGTGCTGTTTTTGTGAAAAGCCCGGCCTTACCGCTGGGCTTTTGCTTTTCCGGATCCGGACTGCGATCCTGACCGTGGAGAACCCCTGCCCGAACGCGACCTCGGTTTCGGGGGCTCCTCCGCGGCCGGCTTGGGCGGCTCGGGATAGCGGGTGCCGAGCATGGGCTTGCGCTGGCTGGGCAGGCTCACGGCCAAGCCAATGCCCGCCAGGGCGAAGGCAACCACGCTCAGCATCAGGGCGAAGCCGGGAACCGCGCTCCAGACCTCAGGCCTGGCCTGCAGGCCGGCCATGTCCTCGAACATAGACCCCCAGGCGACCGCTACCGCGAAGGCCAGCGCGGCGCTGATCAGCCGCGCGCGCAGGACATCCAGCTCCTTGTAGGCATAGACCCCGGCCACCGCCAACAACACGGCCGCCAGGAGATCGTCCAGCCAGTAGGGCGGAATGGTCCAGCCGTGCCAGTTGCGCATAATCATGGCCGCTATGATCAACGGCGCAAGCGCAAGCGAAATCGGAACCGAATAGCGGTGCCAAGTCATATCCAATTCTCCCCCCGACATAACAACAAATATCAGGTGGCGGTGGTAAAGCCATCGGGCAAAGGCGTGCGGAAAGCTTCGCAACCGGATTTTCTGCGAAGATCAGGCCGCGCGGGCGATGACCCGGTTCCGGCCAGCGGCCTTGGCCTCGTAGACCGCCTCGTCAGCCCGCTTAAGCAGGAGGTCAGGCGTGTCGCTTTCGCCCAGGGTGGTGGCCACCCCGACCGAGATGGTCACCGTCAGCAGCTCCTTGCCGCCGGCGACCCGGAAAGGCGAGCCGGCCACATGCAGGCGGATGCGTTCGGCGACCCGCTGGGCGTCCTCCAGACGGGCTCCGGGCATGATCACGGTGAATTCCTCCCCGCCGTAGCGGCAGGGCAGATCGATGGCCCGGACATTGGACGCCAGCCGCACGGCGAACTCGCGCAGCACCTCGTCGCCGATGTCGTGGCCGAAGGCGTCGTTGATCTTCTTGAAGTGATCGATGTCGATCATCAGGGCCGAGACCGGATCCCCGCCGTGCGAGGCGCGCTTCGCAAGAGCGCCCAGCTGGCCCTCCATGTAGCGGCGGTTGTGCAGGCCGGTTAGCTGATCGGTGACCGCCAGCTCCAGCGAATGGTCGAGGTTGTCGCGCAGGAAGTCGGTGTAGCGCTTGCGGCGGATCTGGGTCCGGGCGCGGGCGGCCATTTCCTGCGGGTCGATGGGCTTGGTCAGCAGGTCGTTGACGCCGATCTCCAGCGCCTTGACCAGCCGGTGCCGCTCGTCGGGATCGACGATGGCCAGGATCGGCAGGTGCCGGGTAGCCTCGTCGGACCGGATGGTGGCGGCGAAGCGCAAGCCGTCGAAGGCCCGGGCCGTGGCGTTGACGATGATCAGGTCCACCGGCCCGCGGGCGGTCAGGTGGGCCTTTTCCGGATCGGTCTCCATGACCGGCCGGTGCTCGATGGCCAGTTCGGTCATCAGTCGCTGGGCCTGGCGCTCGTTGTCATCGACCACCAGCACCCGGCCGCCGGTCCCGCCGAGACGGGTCGCGGCGCCGGCGATGATGCCGATGCGCCGGCCGGAGGCCTCGCGGGCGCGCAGCTCGTCCATCACCTGCTTGAGCCGGGTCAGGCTGCGCACCCGGGCGAACAGCATGACGTCGTCGATCGGCTTGGTCAGGAATTCGTCGGCCCCGGCGTCGAGGCCGGCGATGCGGTCCGACCGGCCGTCGAGGGCCGTGACCAGCACCACCGGGATGTGGCGGGTGATCGGGTCGTCCTTCAGCCGCCGGCAGACGGCGAAACCGTCCATGCCCGGCATCATCACGTCCAGCAGGATGATGTCGGGGCTTTCGGAGGCGGCGATGGCCAGGGCGGTGGGGCCGTCATAGGCGGTCAGCACCTCGTAGTACTCGGCGGCCAGCTTGGCCTCGAGCAGCTTCACATTGGCTTCGATGTCATCGACGACCAGGATGCGCGCGCTCATGATTTCGTCCCCTAGCCCAGGAACTTTCGGATCGTGTCGAGGAAGTGCGACACCGAGATCGGCTTGGAGATGTAGGCCTCGCACCCGCCTTCGCGGATGCGCTCCTCATCGCCCTTCATGGCGAAGGCGGTAACGGCCACCACGGGGATGTGGTTCAGGTCGTCGTCCTCCTTCAGCCATTTGGTGACTTCCAGGCCCGAGATCTCGGGCAGCTGGATGTCCATCAGAATCAGGTCGGGACGGTGTTCGCGGGCCAGGGCGAGGGCCTGCAGGCCCTCACGGGTCTGCAACGTCTCGTAGCCCTGAGCATCGAGCAGGTCGTGGAAGAGCTTCATGTTAAGCTCGTTATCCTCGACGATGAGGACCTTCTTGGCCATTCCGGACCCACAACCCCGCCGTATCGGGGCGTCGCGCGAACCTGAAGAGACTCGCCGACGCCGTGTTACATCCACTAATCCCGGAATATCCTTAAACCCGAGCTAACCCCCCGAACTAACCAAGAGACCGACTTGCAGCCCACCGCCCTCGAAGATCTGGCCATCAGGCCCTCAGCGCCCCTGCTCATCGTGGATGTGGACGAGGTGCTTGCCCATTTCATGGCCGGCTTCGAACGCTTCATCGGCCGGCAGGGCTTCGAAATGCGAATCGACCGCTTCGCCCTGTTCCAGAACATCTACCGGCCTGGCGAGGGCGAGCATCTGGACTTCGAGACCGGCAAGGTCCTGTTCGACGCATTCTTCCGGGACGGCGCCGACGACCTCGATCCGGTGGAGGGCGCCGCCGACGCCCTGGCCAGTCTTTCGCAGAGAGCCGGGGTGGTGATTCTCACCAACGCCCCGGCCCACGCCCTCGAATCCCGCACCGGCTGGCTCGGCAAGCACGGCTTCGACTATCCGATGATCCTGCATTCGGGCCTCAAGGGCCCGGCCATCGCGGCGATGGCGGCGAGAACGACCGGCAAGGCCGCGTTCATCGACGATCTGCTGCACAATCTGGACTCCGCGGCCGCGGACGCCCCGGCGGTCGCGCGCTTCCAGATCATCGCCGACCAGCGGCTGAGGCCCTTCGCCCCGACCGTGCCGGACAAGCACCCGCTGCACGAGGAGTGGGCGACTTTGGGACCGGCGCTGCGAAACGCGATCGGGCTGGGCAATGTCTGACGGTGGTCCGCGCCGGCCGGGCCCCGACGCCCTGACGCCTGCCGGACCCGCGTCATGATCCGCATCGGCGTCGATATCGGCGGGACCAAGGTCGAGGCGGCCGCCCTGGACGCCGCGGGCGCCTTCGTGGCCCGGGTGCGCCGGCCCAATCCCGGCGACTATGACGCCTTCATCGCCCTCGTCGCCGAGCTGGTGGCGGAGGCCGAGACCCAGGCCGGCGTCAGCGGCGCCAGCGTCGGCATCGGCATGCCCGGGTCGCTTTCGCCCCGCACCGGGCTGATGCGCAACGCCAATTCGGTGTGGATGAACGACCGGCCGATGCGCGAGGACCTGACGCGGGCGCTTGGCCGACCGGTCCGGATGGAGAACGACGCCAACTGCTTCGCCCTGTCCGAAGCCACCGACGGGGCGGCGGCGGGCGCGCGGGTGGTGTTCGGCGCGATCCTGGGCACCGGCTGCGGCGGCGGGGTGGTGGTGGACGGCCGGACGATCGAGGGGCGCAACGGCGTGGCCGGGGAATGGGGCCACGCGCCCCTGCCCTGGTCGTCGACGGAGGAGCACCAGGCCCACCAGTGCTGGTGCGGCCGGGTCGACTGCCTTGAGACCTGGGCCTCCGGATCGGCCTTCGTCGAGGACTATTTCCGCGCCACCGGCCTGATGCGCGACGGGGCGGCCATCATCGCCGCCGCCCGCGCCGGCGAGGCGGCGGCCGAGGGGGCGCTGGACCGCTATGTCAGCCGACTGGGCCGCGCCCTGGCGTCGATGTGCAACCTGCTGGACCCGGACGTCATCGTCCTGGGCGGGGGCATGTCCAACGTCGACGAGCTCTATGACCGCCTGCCCCCGGTGGTCGCCCACTTCATCTTCTCGGACGTGTTCGAGACTCCGATCCGCAAGGCGGTGCACGGGGATTCGTCCGGCGTGCGCGGGGCGGCGTGGTTGTGGCCGCTGGAAAGCTAGACGCTCCCCGCTCGCGGGGAGCTGTCACGCGGAGCGTGACTGAGGGGCAGCGCCGGCGTCGGCGGTCAGAACGGGAATGCGGGCGCTGGCCAACGGTTGTCTTCAGGACTACCGGGAAATGACGGCGCTGCCCCTCCACCGCCGTTGGCGGTCCCCCTCCCCGCGGCGCGGGGAGGATCTAGGATGAGCGCCCCCACCCCGGCGCCGGCGCCACCGCCTCGCGACTTTCCGGGATCAGCCCCCGCATACGCCGGGCGAAGCTCTTCAGGGCCACCTCGTTGACGCTCAGCGGGCCCATGCCGTAGCTGGACGAGGCCATGCCGGCCTGGACCCGCTCGATCAGCGCCTTGTCCTCGATGTTGACCTGGCGATTGATGCGCCAGTTGAGATAGCGCGTGACCCGCATCTCCCGTCGGTCGTCGGGCAAGACGTAGGCGATCTCGCGCAGCAGGGTCTTGGTCGGCGAAACCGGCAGGAACTGCATGAAGTCGATCTGGTCGGGATAGACGTCAAACGCGCAGTTGGGCCAGAGCTTGAAATAAGTCCACAACCGCTGGCGCTCCGGCGGCAGGTGCTCGACCACCGGCAGCAGGGCCTGGTAGCGCTGCTCCGACCAGTTGTCCGACGGCGTCTCGCGCAGCGCCCCCCACATCTTGTCGCACCATTCGGACGCCTCGAGCCCATAGCCGACGCCGAACAGACGGGTCAGGCCGGGATGGGCGACGGTGATGTGCAGACTGTCGGAGTAGTTATCCGAGACGTTCTTCCAGTTCACCTCCCGCTCGCGCAGGACCACCCGGCCGAGCGGCTGGAGTTCCTCCATGCGGTAGTGGACCAGCTCGTCGTAATAGGACCCCAGCATTGCCTTCACGCCCGGCAGACCGCCTTCCAGCCGGATGAACACGAAGCCCAGGCAGACCTCGTGCTCCACCGGGACCAGATTGTGCGCCGCCTGGTCGAAGCCCTCGAAGGCCTTGCGGTGCGGCACCCCCGCCAGCCGGCCGCGCAGGTCGTAACTCCAGGCGTGATAGGGGCAGGTCATCCGGACGCCGCAGTTTCCCGCCGGCCCGTCGACTACCCGCGAGGCCCGATGGCGGCAGACATTGTGGAAGGCCCGCACCTTCTGGTCGTCGCCGCGGACCACAACGATGCTTTCCCCCAGGAAGTCCAGGGTGTGGAAGTCGCCGGGCTCGGGGATGTCGGACAGGTGGCAGACGATCTGCCAGGCCTGGCGGAACACCGCCCGCTTCTCGGCCTCGAAGAAATCCGGGTCGTGATAGATCCAGCCGGGAAGGCCGACGCTGTCTTCCGCCATCTCCGGACGGATGTCCGCTGACCGGATCGCACTCATGACAAACCTCTTCCCCGACCCGTCCTAGTCACTCCGCAGGACCTTCGAGGTCAAGACATCCTGACGCCGCGCGGCGGCGGGATGTGTATGCTCACCCCCATGAAGGCCCTCTGCCGCGACTGCTTCTGGACCGGGACCGACGCCCAGCGCCGCTGCCCGGCCTGCGGCTCGCCGCGCACCCTGTTTCACGAAGATCTGGCGACCCTCTCCATGGCGCACATGGACTGCGACGCCTTCTACGCCTCGGTGGAAAAACGCGACCGGCCAGAACTGCGCGACGTGCCGCTGATCGTCGGCGGCGGCAAACGCGGGGTAGTGACCACCTGCTGTTACATCGCCCGCATGAGCGGGGTGCGCTCGGCCATGCCGATGTTCAAGGCCCGCCAGCTGTGCCCCCAGGCGACCGTCCTGCCGCCGGAGTTCGCCAAATACCGCGCCGAGAGCAAGCGCATCTTCGGCAAGGTGCGCGACCTGACGCCGCTGGTGCAGCCCCTGTCGCTGGACGAGGCCTGGATCGACCTGTCGGGCACCGAACGGCTGCACGGCGCCCCGCCCGCGGTGATGCTGGCCCGGCTGCAGGCGGAGATCGAGGCGGAGATCGGCCTGACCGTCTCCATCGGCCTGGCGGCCAACAAGTTCATGGCCAAGATCGCCTCGGAGATCGACAAGCCGCGCGGCTTCTCGGTGATCGGTGGGGCGGAGTCGCAAAGCTTCCTGGCGCCCCGGTCGGTGCGCATCCTGCCGGGCGTGGGACCGGTGCTGGCCGCCTCGCTGGAGAAGGCCGGTTACCGGACCGTCGGCGACATCGCCGCCGCCGACCTGCGCGAGCTGGCCGACCGGTTCGGCGCCCACGGCCTGCACCTGCACAAACTGGCCCATGGCCGCGACAGCCGCGCGGTCAATCCGGACCAACACCGCAAGACGATCAGCGCCGAGACCACCTTCTTCGACGACCTGCATGTCACCGAGGACCTGGAGAACCGCCTCTGGCCGCTGTGCGAGAAGGTCGCCCGCCAGCTGCGGGCCGAGGGCATCGCCGGGCGGGTGGCCAGCCTCAAGCTGCGCACGCCCGACTTTCGGATCATCACCCGCCGCCGCACCCTGCCCGTCCCGACCCAGACCGCCCGCACCCTGTTCGCCGTTGCCCGCGAGCTGCTGGCCGCCGAGCCGCCCGGCCGGTCCTACCGCCTGATCGGCGCGGGCCTCTCCGACTTCATCCCGGCCGAGGCCGCCGAGGGCGACTTCTTCGCCGACGCCGAAAAGCGGAGCCTGAAGAGCGAAAAGGCCGTCGATGCGCTGCGGGCCAGGTTCGGCAAGGGCGCTGTGGTGACAGGCCGGGCGCTGGGGCGCCGGGAGCCGGACTGACCGGCGCGGTTCGAGTCCGCCCCGACTCAGCGGCCGGCCGATCACGCGGCGACTCACCGGCTGGCCGGAGGGCCAAACCCTGATGTTGGCTTCGCTTGGTTGGCCCGCGTCCCGCCAGAAACGGCCACAAAGCCTCGCTCGCGACGGGAATTGCGATCACGTCCGCGCCAAACCGACGCGCGGGACCCTGTCGGCCCTTCCAAAGCGCGGTTGTTTCCATATCTAATTGGAGATGAGGCGGACCGGCCCCGGTTCGCCGTTGATGGACGGCTTATGGCGGAGAAGAAATCAGGGACTGGATCGAACGGAACCGGATCGGCGGTCGTCACCCAGACGAAGCCGAAAACCGCGAAGCCGTCGCTCTATCGCGTCCTGATCCTGAATGACGACTACACGCCCATGGAGTTCGTCGTTTACGTGCTTGAGCGATTTTTCAACAAATCGCGCGAAGATGCGACCCGCATCATGCTTCACGTGCACCAGAACGGCGTCGGCGTCTGTGGCGTCTATACCTACGAAGTGGCTGAAACCAAGGTAGCCCAGGTGATCGACTCCGCCCGCCGACATCAGCACCCGTTGCAGTGCACCATGGAAAAGGATTGAGGAGCCCAGCTTGCCCTCGTTTTCGCGCAATCTTGAAGAGACCCTCCACCGCGCCGTCGCTTACGCGAACCAGCGAAAGCACGAGTATGCGACCCTGGAGCATCTGCTCCTGTCCCTCACCGACGACGAGGACGCCGCAGGTGTGATGGGCGCCTGCGACGTCGATCTCGCCGCGCTCAAGAAGACCCTGATAAACTACCTCGACACTGAGCTGCGTAGCCTGATCGTCGAGGACGGCGAGGACGCCAAGCCGACCGCCGGCTTCCAGCGGGTGATCCAGCGCGCCGTGATCCATGTGCAGTCCTCGGGCCGAGACGAGGTGACCGGGGCCAATGTGCTGGTCGCGGTCTTCTCCGAGCGCGAAAGCCACGCCGCCTACTTCCTGCAGGAGCAGGACATGACGCGGTACGACGCGGTGAACTTCATCGCCCACGGCATCGCCAAGAAGGCCGGGGCCTCCGAGCCCAAGGTGGCCAAGGGCGCCAGCACCGACGGCGACGAGGAAAAGGCCACGGTGAAGACCGGCGGCGAGGCCCTCGAGGCCTACTGTGTCGACCTCAACGAGAAGTCGAGACAGGGCAAGATCGATCCGCTGATCGGCCGGACCGCCGAGGTCGAACGCTGCATCCAGATCCTCTGCCGGCGGACCAAGAACAACCCGCTGCTGGTCGGCGACCCGGGCGTGGGCAAGACGGCCATCGCCGAGGGCCTGGCGCTGAAGATCGTCCGCCATCAGGTGCCCGAAGTGCTGGAGGGCGCGACCATCTTCGCCCTCGACATGGGCGCCCTGCTGGCCGGAACCCGCTATCGCGGCGACTTCGAGGAGCGGGTCAAGCAGGTCGTCAAGGAGCTGGAGAACCACCCAAACGCCATCCTGTTCATCGACGAGATCCACACCGTGATCGGCGCCGGCGCTACGTCAGGCGGGGCGATGGACGCCTCCAACCTGCTCAAGCCGGCCCTGGCCAGCGGCACCCTGCGGTGCATGGGCTCGACCACCTACAAGGAATTCCGCCAGCATTTCGAGAAGGACCGCGCCCTGGTGCGCCGGTTCCAGAAGATCGACGTCAACGAGCCGACGATCGAGGACACCCTGAAAATCCTCAAGGGACTCAAGATCTACTACGAGGAATTTCACAAACTGAAATACACCAACGACGCCCTCAAGGCGGCGGTGGACCTGTCGGCCAAGTACATCACCGACCGCAAGCTGCCGGACAAGGCGATCGACGTGATCGACGAGGCGGGCGCCGGCCAGATGCTGCTGCCCGAGGGCAAGCGCAAGAAGGTCATCGGCGTCAAGGAGATCGAGGCCGTGGTCGCCAAGATCGCCCGCATCCCGCCAAAATCGGTCAGCAAGTCCGACACCGAGGCCCTCAAGGAACTGGAGAACGACCTGCAGCGCACGGTCTTCGGCCAGCCCGAGGCGATCGTGCAGCTGTCCAGCGCCATGAAGATGGCCCGGGCCGGCCTGCGCGACCCGCAGAAGCCGATAGGCTGCTACCTGTTCAGCGGCCCGACCGGCGTGGGCAAGACCGAAGCCGCCCGCCAGCTGGCCTCGACCCTGGGCATCGAACTACTGCGCTTCGACATGAGCGAGTACATGGAGCGCCACACGGTCAGCCGCCTGATCGGCGCCCCTCCGGGCTATGTCGGCTATGACCAGGGCGGCCAGCTGACCGACGCCGTCGATCAGCACCCGCATGCCGTGGTGCTGCTGGACGAGATCGAGAAGGCCCACGCCGACGTCTACAACATCCTGCTGCAGGTCATGGACCACGGCCAGCTGACCGACTCCAATGGCAAGAAGGTCGACTTCCGCAACGTGGTCCTGATCATGACCACCAACGCTGGCGCGGCCGACTCCCAGCGCCAGACCATCGGCTTCGGCCGCGGCAAGGCGGACGGCGAGTCTGAGGAGGCGATCAAGCGCATCTTCACGCCGGAGTTCCGCAACCGCCTGGACGCGGTGGTGGCCTTCAAGCCGCTGACCCAGGACATCATCCGCCAGGTGGTGCAGAAGTTTGTCCTGCAGCTGGAAGCCCAGCTGGCCGACCGCAACGTGACCATCGAAACCAGCGACGAAGCGGCCGACTGGCTGGCCAAGAACGGCTTCGACGAGCTCTACGGCGCGCGGCCGCTGGCCCGGGTCATCCAGGAGCACATCAAGAAGCCGCTGGCCGACGACATCCTGTTCGGCAAGCTCGCCAAGGGTGGTCACGTCAAGGTAGTGCTCAAGGACGGCAAGATCGCCTTCGAGTTCGCGGTCGACGAGAAGCCCCGGCAACCGGGCGAGCCGGAGATCGAGGAACCCGCGCTCGCGGAGTAGTGGACAAACCAGAAACGCCCGGTTAGGTTGTGCGAATGACACCATTCGCCTTCGACACGCTCAGCGCCTCCAAACGCCTCCGCGAAGCGGGGATGGCTGAAGGCGTGGCGGAGGCGGTGGTGGCCGTGTTCCAGCACGCGACGGCATCCGTGGATTTCGGTCAGCTGGCGACGAAGGCTGATCTAGAGCTTCATCGGGCCGGGACCAAGGCCGACCTTGACCAGTACAGCAGCGCGACGAAATCAGGCTTCGAAAGCCTGATGCACTCCACACGGGCCGACCTCGACAGCGTGATGGCTCAAGTGAGGCTCGAAATCCGCGAACTTGAGTTAAGACTTCAACGGCGGTCCAACCTTCATACGTGGGGCATCATCGGCCTGCTTACCGGTGTCATCACCGTGGTAACGGCTATCTCCACAATGTTCCGCTAGCGTCGTTCCTTGCGCTGATGCGCCGTTCCAGCCGATGCTGGCGGCATGAACACCGCGATCCTTCCCTGGCAGGTCTGGGCGCTTCTGGCGGCGGCTTTCGCGGCGCTGACGGCGATCTTCGGCAAGGTCGGGGTCGAGAGCCTCAATCCGGACTTCGCGACCCTCATCCGCACGGCGGTGATCCTGGCGGTGGTGGCGGCGATCGTGGCGACGACCGGCGCGTGGCAGCCCCTGGCCAGGGTCTCCAGCAAGGCCTGGATATTCCTGACGCTCTCGGGCCTTGCCACCGGCGCGTCCTGGCTCTGCTACTACCGCGCTCTCAAGCTGGGCCCGGCCGCCCAGGTGGCGCCGATCGACAAGCTGAGCATCGTGCTCGTGGCCGTATTCGCCGTCCTGTTCCTGGGCGAGCGGCTGACCCTGAAGAACTGGCTGGGCGTTGCCCTGGTGGCGGTCGGCGCCATCCTGGTTGCGACCAGACGCTGACCCTCCGGAGAACCCCATGAAATACCGTCAACTCGGCGCCAGCGACCTGATGGTCTCCGAGATTTCTCTGGGCTCCTGGCTCACTTTCGGGGTCGGGGTGGAGCGCGACAACGCCCTGGCCTGCGTGAACCGGGCCTTCGATCTGGGCATCACCTTCATCGACACGGCCAACGTCTATGGCCGCGGCGCGGCGGAGAGCTTCCTGGGCGAGGCCCTCGCCGGCCGGCCACGCGACAGCTACATCCTGGCGACCAAGCTCCATGGGGCCATGAGCGACAGCGACAAGGGCCTCTCCCGCGCCCAGGTGCACAAGCAGATCGACGCTTCGCTGCAACGGCTGCGCACCGACTATGTCGACCTCTACCAGTGCCACCGCTACGACCCGGAAACGCCGCTGGAAGAGACCATGGAGGCCCTGAGCGAGGTCGTGCGGGCGGGCAAGGTCCGCTGGATCGGCTTCTCCGAATGGTCGCCGGAACAGATCGAGGCCGCCTTTGCCATCCCCGGCGTCGAGAGGTTCGTCTCCAGCCAGCCGCAGTATTCCCTGCTGTGGCGGCGGCCCGAGCAGCGGGTCATCCCGATCTGCAGGGACAATGGGGTCTCGCAGATCGTCTGGTCGCCGCTGGCCCAGGGGGTCCTGACCGGCAAGTACCCGCCCGGCAGCCCGCCGCCGGCGGATTCCCGCGCCGCCAGCGACAGCATGAACAACGCCATCGGCGGCTGGATGCGGCCCGAGGTGCTCGAAGCGGTCCAGCAGATGAAGCCCATCGCCGCCGAGGCCGGCTGCAGCCTGGCCCAGTTCGCCCTGGCCTGGGTGCTGCGCGAGCCCAACGTGGCTTCGGCAATCGTCGGCGCCAGCCGCCCGGGTCAGCTGGACGACAACGCCGCGGCGGTGGACCTGATCATCGACCCGGCCCTGTTCGCCAGGGCCGAGGCGATCGCGGCGGCTATTCCGCGGCCGGCGCGCTAGCCGAGGGCGGCGGCTGCCGGGCCAGGTAGTCAGCGATGATCGCCTTCAACTCCAGCCCGCTGGCCTTGGGCAGCACCTCGCCGCGGCAGGCGTAGCCCGCCGCGCGGCTGAAGGGCGAGCCATCGACCAGATCGCGCCAGCCGAAATGTCCGTCGCCGCTGGCCAGCGCGGTCATGTCCGCTGTGAAGGTTGTGGCCGCGCCCACCTTGTAGCGCTTGCCGGCGCAGTCGAAGAGGATGGTCGAACTGACCACCTGTCCGCCGCCGGCGCCTTCAATCGGCTTGGCGAAGGCGATGAAGAACACCGTCTCCTTGTGGCCCTCGGAGTCCGTCTTGACCGCCGCCTCGACAAGACCGATCGCCCGGTCGTCGTCGCCCATGATCACATAGTCGGCGGCGTGAGCGGCCAGCGGGGCAAGGACGAAGGCCGCGGCCAGGGCCAGGACGGTTTTCAGGGTCATTCCGCTACTCCTTGCGGCGTCACGCCGCGACCAGGTCGCCTGCTCGCCGGACATCCGGCTCGGATCGTTGCCGATGATAACGCGCAAGTCCTGATTTTCGGGCCGGTCCAGCGGCTGGCCCGGCAAACAAGGCCCGCCCCCGCGACGACCATCATGAGCCGCGTCATGTCAGGCCTCCAGCCGGGCGGCGATCTGGGCTGCCAGCGCCTTCAGGTCTTCCATGTCCGCCATGCCCTCGCCGTGACGGCCGAGGGGCACATTGTCCCAACGCGGAATGATGTGGAAGTGCAGGTGGAACACGGTCTGGCCCGCGGGCGCGCCGTTGAACTGGCTCACCATCAGGCCGTCGGGGTTGAGCGCCGCCTTGACCGCCCGGGCGGTCTTCTGCACCGCTCCGATCATCCGCCCCAGGGTCTTGGCCTCGGCGTCCAGCAGGTTGCGGGCCTTCGAGGTCTTGGAGATGACCAGCGTGTGACCCTTCGACTGGGGAAACACGTCCATGAAGACCAGCACCTGCTCGTCCTCCCAGACCCTCACGCAGGGAATCTCGCCGCGGACGATCTTCGCGAAAATGTTGCCGTCGTCGTAGCCGCCGTCGAGGCTCATTGCTGCACTCCCTTGAAGGGGTATTGTCCTAGCAAAGGTATCGGGGAGCGCAAACCGATGGGCGCGAGCGGGGCCGGCGGGGACCACCTGACCGAACGCCAGAAGAAGTGGTTCGCCTCGGTCGAGGCCAGCCTCGAGCGGGACACCGGCAAGGCGCTGCCCGAGTGGGTTGCCATCGCCAGGACCTGCCCGGAGACCACGCCGCGCAAGCGGGTGGAATGGCTGCGCGAACACTACGGCCTGGGGGTCAACCGCATCGCCCACATCCTGTCCGAAGCCTTCCCGCCGGAGATGGGCTGGGACGACGCGGCCGGTCTGCGCGCGGCGCTGTGGAGCGATCCGGCGTCGACGGCGATCCTCGAGGCGGTCGAGGCGACCGTCGCCGGTTTCGACGGGCTGGTCACCGGCCAGCGCAAAGGCTTTTCCGCCTGGTCGCGGAACTTCCAGTTCGCCGCCGTCCGGCCGATCAAGGGCGGCCGCGCGAGGCTGGGGCTGTGCGTGTCACCGGACGCCGATCCGCGCCTTGAGGCGCCGAAGAACGAGGGCTGGTCGGAACGGCTGAAGGCCGCCGTCACGCTCGAGTCACCCGAGCAGGTCGATGCCAGGCTCAAGACCCTGCTCAAGACAGCGTTTGAAAACTCCTGACTCCGGCCCACGGAGGGCGACATGAAGATCCAGTACGTCATCAAATATGTGGCCGACATGGACGTTGCGATCGAATTTCACCGGGACCGGCTTGGCTTGCCCCTGCGGTTCTCATCGCCCCACTGGAGCGAGCTGGATGCCGGCGGCGTGACCCTGGCCCTGCATCTGGCCTCACCGGACAAGCCGGCCGGCTCGGCCCAGATCGGCTACCATACCGGGGACCTCGACGCGTTCTACGCCAGGCGCGAAGACACCGGCGTGACCTTCACCGACCCGCCCCGCGACCAGCACGGCGCGAAAATCGCCCGCTTCCTCGACAGCGAAGGCGCGGAGTGCAGCGTCGGTGGGTGAACAGGGACATGCACTTCAGTGCGTGTCCCTTGCCCGCAATCCCCTACCCTTCCGCCTTGAACGGCGAATACTCCTCCGCCAGCCAGTCCATTTCCTGGCGCACGGCGGCCCGTTCCTGGTCGAGATAGCGGCGCACGGGTTCGCGCAGGGCCGGGTCGGCGATCCAGTGGGCGGAGTACACAGGCGCCGGCAGATAGCCGCGGGCGATCTTGTGCTGGCCCTGGGCGCCCGCCTCCACCCGCCCCAGGCCCAGCCGGATGGCGTGCTCGATGGCCTGATAGTAGCAGAGCTCGAAATGCAGGAAGGGCACGTCTTCGACGCAACCCCAGTTGCGGCCGATCAGGCAGTCGCCGCCGATCAGGTTCAGCGCCCCGGCGATCCAGCGCCCGTCCCGCCGGGCCATGATCAGCATCACCCGGTCGGCCATCCGCTCGCCCAGCAGGGAGAAGAAGGCCCGGTTCAGATAGGGCCGGCCCCATTTGCGGCCGCCGGTGTCCATGTAGAAGCCATAGAAGGCGTCCCAGTGGTCCTCGGTCAGGTCCGCGCCGGTCAGGGCGACGATCTCGTCCACCGCCGCCTGCGCCAGCCGCCGCTCGCGCTTCACCGTCTTGCGCCGGCCCGACGACAGGGCGGCCAGGAAGGCGTCGAAGTCGGCATAGTCCCGGTTGAACCAGTGGTACTGCTGGTCCTGCCGCTGCAGCAGGCCCGCGGCGCCGAGGAAGGCCCAGTCCTCCTCGTTTGGAAAGGTCACGTGCAGGCTCGACGCGCCCAGTCGCTCGCAGAGGGTCAATGCTCCGCCCAGCAGCATCCGCCGGCCCTCGTCCGGATCCACGTCCGGCCGCACCAGCATCCGGGGACCGGTCACCGGCGAGAAGGGCGAGGCGCACTGGAGCTTGGGATAGTAGCGGCCGCCGGCCTTTTCGTAGGCGTCCGCCCAGGACCAGTCGAAGACATACTCCCCCTGGCTGTGACTCTTCAGATAGAGCGGCATGGCGGCGGCCACCCTGCCCTCCTCGTCCTCGACGGTGATGTGGTGCGGCGCCCAGCCGGTGTGGTCGCCGACCGAGCCGGACTCCTCCAGCGCATCGAGGAAGTCGAAGGCCACGAAGGGGTTGTCCGGCCCGGCGCAGGCGTCCCAGGCCTCGCGGCCGATCTCGCTGATACGGCGGTGAATGGCGACCGCCGGCTTCAGACTCACGCCGCGAAGCCCTCGAAAATCAGGTTGTCGCAATGGTCGCGCAGCCGGTCCCATTCCTCGGCCGACCGCACCGTCCAGGCGACGATCGGCATCCCCCGGCTGCGGAACACTTCGGCCCGCGGCGACGGCAGCATCTTGGCGTCCAGGGCCAGGAAGTCGGGCCGGGCGATGTCCACATGCTCCAGGTTGGCGAACGACCTGCGGATCTCCGGAGTCAGCTTGGAGGCCGCCCCGTCCTTCCAGTCGTAGCTGTCCAGGCCGCGCAGGATCTGCGGATGGTGGTCGGCGAACCAGGCGTGGCTGTAGGGGTTAAAGCCGATCACGCAGGTCGGGCCGTTGTGATCCAGCAGGATCTCGCTGACCCGCTTCTCCAGCGGTCCGACCTCGCCGAAGGGGGTCTTCAATTCGATATGGACCATCGCCCGGTGGCCAACCTCGACCAACACCTCGGCCAGGGTCGGGATCTGTTCGTCCGTGCCGGCCAGGCGCAGGTCGTTGAGATCGTGCAGCGTCCGGTCGGACAGCTTGCCGTCCGCCCCGGTGAGCCGGTTCAGCTTGTAGTCGTGGAAAACCACCGCCTCGCCGTCGGCGGTGATCTGGACGTCCAGCTCAATGCCGTAGCCGGCGGCGCAGGCGGCCTGGAAGGCGGCCAGCGAGTTTTCAGGCGCGCCGCCGGGTGACCACAGGCCACGATGGGCGACCGGCGGGTCGAACAGCATCTCCCAGGCTTCGCCGAAGGCGCTGACGTCGGGTCTGGCCTTGGCTTTCATCAGACGACCTCCACCACGGCATCGACCTCGACGGCGAAGTTGCGCGGCAGACGGTAGACGCCCACGGCTGACCGGGCATGGCGCCCGGCATCGCCGAAGGCCTCGACCATGACGTCCGAACAGCCGTTGATCACCGCGGGTATGTCGTAGAAGTCCGGCCCGGCCTGGACGAACCCGCCCAGCTTGACCACCCGGACGACCCGGTCGAGGTCGCCGTCGCAGGCGGCGCGCATCTGGGCCAGCAGGTTGATCCCGCACAGGCGGGCGGCCTGCACGGCCGTGTCCCGGTCAACATCGACGCCGACGATGCCGGTGATCCCGCCGCCGGCGTCGAGCGACACCTGGCCGGAAATATGGACGATGGCGCCGACGCGCACGAACGGCACGTAGTTGGCGATGGGGGCCACCGGGTCAGGCAGGGTGATGCCCGCGGCGGCGAGACGCTGTTGAACGATCGACATGCCCAAGGCTAGCGCGCCCGGGCGGGCGGCGGAACCCAACGAAAAAGGCCCGGGTCGTTTCCGACCCGGGCCTTCACGCGAACTTGAACCGGGCGAGCTTTCGGGGGGGAGGTCGCTCAGCCGGGTCCAGGCTCTTACTTCGCGGCTTGCAGCTTCTCGACGGTCGCGGTGACGCGCTCGTTCAGCGGCTTCACCGAGTCCTTGACGGACGCGGCGACGGTTTCGCCCCACTTGGCGAACTCGGCCATGTAGCCTTCCAGCGAAGACTTCATCCAGGCGGTCTGAAGCTCAACGGCTTCCTGAACGCTCTTGGCGCCGGCCAGGGCCTTGGCGGCCGAGACCTGGTCTTCGATGTTCTTCTTGGAGAAGGCCATCGCCTGGGCGCCCAGGACTTCCGCGCCCTTGGTGGCGGCGGTGACCGAAGCCACGACGGCTTCGAGGTTCTTCTTGGAGTAGGCGTTGGCTTCGTTGAGGGTCGCCAGGGACTTTTCGACGTTGTCCTTGAAGGCCTGGTTACCAGCGGTCGCGAACTGTTCGACCGTGGTCTTGAGGGTTTCGGCGCCGGTGGCCATGGTGAAATCTCCTGTGTGGTCGGGGAGGACCTGAAATTCGGGTTCGGCGGCGACGCGAGTCACCGCTGACAAACTCCATGTCTCATGTTGCAGTGCAGCAGTCAAACATTTTTGTGCAGTGCAACATAACGACTTCGCGACGCACAACGGCGCCCGCCGAACGGGCGTCTGGCTGCGGCGGATTCGCTCAAGGGGTGTTTACTTTGGCGAAAGGCGGAACAATGCATGCTAGTTAGTCGCCGCAGAGCTGCTTCGAAGCCGCCCTGTTTTATTGTGATTTTTTCGACGGACGCCGCATGTTCGAGCTCGCCCGCCGCCTGTCTTTCGCACTTGCGCTAGTCGCCTCTCTGGCGATTGGTCTCGCCGCGCCCACCTTGGCGCAGGCTCAGGTGCCGTACCTCACGCTGCCGGCGACCGAGCCGAAGTACGCGGCTATCGTGGTGGACGCCAACACCGGCGAGGTGCTCTACGCCAAGCGCGCCGACAGCCCGCGCTACCCGGCCTCGATCACCAAGGTGATGACCCTCTATCTGGCCTTCGAGGCGCTCTCCGAGGGCCGCCTGAAGCCAACCGACCTGATTACGGTGTCCGCCAAAGCGGCCTCGCAGCCCCCGACCAAGCTGGGCCTCGCCGCCGGCCAGCAGATCACCGTCGACGACGCCATGCGGGCGATCGCGGTCAAGTCAGCCAACGACATGGCCGTGGCCCTGGCCGAGCACCTGGGCGGGACCGAGCAGCGCTTCGCCGCCCTGATGACCCTGCGCGCCCAGGAACTGGGCATGAGCAACACCCGCTTCGTCAACGCCTCGGGTCTGCCCGACAGCCGCCAGATCTCCACCGCCCGGGACATCGCCATCATGTCCCGCGCCGTGATGCGCGACTATCCGCAGTACTACAGCTTCTTCAGCCTGCGCTCCTTCACCTTCCGGGGCGTGACCATGAACAACCACAACCGCCTGCTGGGACAGATGTGGGGCGTGGACGGGCTGAAGACCGGCTACACCAACGCCTCGGGCTTCAACCTGGCCGCCTCGGCGGTGCGCGACGGCCGCCGGCTGATCGCGGTGGTGCTGGGCGGCCGCTCGACGGTCACCCGCGACGACCATGTGGAAGACCTGCTGCTGACCGGCTTCGACGTGCTCAAGCGCCGTTCGCTCGGCGAGACCATCACCGTGGCCCAGTCGATGTTCGAGCCCGTGATCGAGGGGCCGATCGAACGGCCCTCCACCGAGCAGGGCGACGCCGATCAGGAGGGCCTGCGCGTGGTCCTGACCGACGGCCCCGCCTCCGGCCCGATCGCCGTTCAGGCCAGCATGAGTCCGATCCCCGATCCGGTGGCCCCGCCCCAGCGCGCCGCGACTCCGCCGAAGAAGGCCGCCCCCCCGAAAAAGCCCCGCGGCCGGTGGGCGATCCAGGCCGGCGCCTTCAAGTCCAAGAGCCAGGCCCGCGCGCAGCTGACCCAGCTCCAGCGCCGGTTCCGCCAGGTGCTGGACGACGGCGAAGCGCAGATCGGCGGCGCGGTCGGCGGCTACTTCCGCGTCCGCTTCGAAGGCATGACCGCCGACGCGGCGAAAGCGGCCTGCAAGGCCCTCAAGGCCAAGAAGCAGGCCTGCATGGTCGTCGCGCCCTGACCGCGCGGGGACATGTACCGCAGGTACGTGTCCCCTAATCCCGCCGCTCGATTGGGGGACACGTACCTGCGGTACATGTCCCCTTCTACTTCTTCAGCAGCCGGTCTCGCGCCGCGTTGAGCCTTGCGGCCAGGCCGCTGGTCCCGCCGGCGTCGGGGTGCACGGCGCGGATCAGCCGGCCGTAGGCGGCCTGGATCTCCTCGCGGGTGGCGCTGGCCGCCACGCCAAGGATTTCGCGGGCCTCGGCCAGGTCGGCGTTGTCCAGCTTGGGGGTCGGCGCGTCGCCGCGACGGGCGGTCACCGCCATCACCAGCCCGGCGCCCGCCAGGCCCAGCCCGACCAGGTATTGGCCGCGCAGGGCCAGGAAGCCGCCGCCGACGAGGGCCAGGGCCGACATGGTCCCCGACGCGATGCGCCACTCCGGCCTGGCCAGATAGGGCCGGGCCCGCCGGCCCACCCAGACGAGCAGGCCAAAGGCGCCAAGGCCAAGCAGGATGTAGATCATGGACGCGTCGGCTCCCCGCCTACTCGGCGGCGAGTAACTCTTCGCCCGAGAAGGCCGAAAGTCCAACCGAATGCAGCAGGGCGCGCACTTCCTGTCGGGCGGAGACATGCACCAGCGACATCGGCACCGGCCGCACCTTCGTCGAAAGATCGACGACGGTCAGGCCGAACGGGAACAGCTCGCGATAGATCACCCGGTCACGCAGGCCCGAGCCGATGCGGAAGCCGACCCGCTTGGCCAGCGCCGTCAGCCGCTCGTCGACCCGCTTGCGGTTGCGGGCCTCGACGCTGGCCAGGCGGTTACGCAGCACGATCCAGTCCAGCGCCTGCCGCTGTCCGGTCAGGGCGCGGGCCTTGCGCGCCTCCCAGACGGTCTCGGAATAGATGCTTGGCTTCTGCAACTCGAGGGTCACCGGATCCACGTGGCCCAGCACGTCGAAGTCGACGAAGCTGTCGTTCATCGGGGTGACGATCAGGTCGGCCCGGGCGTGGGCGGCGCGGGACATGGCCGAGTCGCCGCCGGGGGTGTCGATGATGACGAACTCGGCGTCTTCGCTGGCATGGCCGAAGGCGTCGCTGAAACGGGCCATCTGCTCAATGTCGCCGGCCCGGGCCAGGGCGACGCCGTCCTCGGCCGGATGCCGCGCCAGGGGCTCGGGCAGGATCTGGTCCTGCGAGGCCAGCCAGGTCCGGCGGTTGGCGAAGAAGCGCGCCATCGACGACTGGCGCAGGTCCAGGTCCATGACGGCCACCCGGGCGCCGCCATGCAGCAGGGCCGCCGTCAGATGCACGGCGATGGTCGACTTGCCCGCCCCGCCCTTCTCGTTGCCCACCACGATGACATGCGGCTGCGTCGCCATAGGTCGCCCCAGTTCCCTCTCGCCCGGCGAAGGCCGGAGTCCGCCATACGAGACACACGGTCGCTGAGTCGGGGCAATGCGATCGACTGACTTGTCCACAGACGGGCGGTCGCGGCTGGACCCCCGTGCTGCAGCGCGATATGCCGCGCGCCATGAGCATCAGGCCCCTCCCCGTCGTCCGGACCGTCGCCGAGCTGCGCGCCATCGTCGCCGGCTGGCGAGCGGCCGGCGAGCGGGTGGCCCTGGTCCCGACCATGGGGGCCCTGCACGCCGGCCACCTGTCGCTGGTGGACCTGGCGGGCCGGCTGGCCGACCGGACGGTGGCCTCGATCTTCGTCAACCCGGCCCAGTTCGCCCCGCACGAAGACTTCGACGCCTATCCCCGTGGCGAGGATCGGGACGCCGCCCTGCTGGCGGACGCCGGCTGCGACCTGCTGTTCGCGCCCAGTGCCCGGGAGATGTACCCGGCCGGCTTCGCCACGGCGGTCAGCGTCGCCACGGGCGTCTCCGAGCCGCTGGAGGGCGTCTCGCGGCCGCACTTCTTCGGCGGGGTGGCCACGGTTGTGGCCAAGCTGCTGATCCAGGCGGGGCCGGACGTGGCGATCTTCGGCGAGAAGGACTACCAGCAGTTGCTGGTTATCAGGCGCATGGCGCGGGACCTGGACCTGCCGGTGGAGATCATCGGCGCCCCGACCACCCGCGAGGCCGACGGCCTGGCCATGTCCTCGCGCAACGCCTACCTGACGCCGGAGGAGCGCGCGGCCGCCAGAGCCTTACCCGCCGCCATGCGCTATGCCGTGGCCGCCCTGCGCGACGGCGGCGAAGCGGTGGATGTGGAGGGCGCTGTCATGGCCAGCCTCACCGGGGCGGGCTTTGGCAGGATCGACTATGTCGAGATCCGCGACGGCGAGACCCTGGAGCGGCTCGGCCCCGGGCCGGTTTCGCCCGGCGCGCGGGTGTTCGTGGCGGCCTGGATGGGCAAGACGCGGCTGATCGACAACTGGGCGGTGTAATCGGGGACACACACCAATTCGGGCGCGCCCGAATTGGTGTGTGTCCCCGATTATCTCACCACGCCCCCAGCTCCCGCAACTGCTTCGCCAGTTCCGGCTCGATCGCCTCTCCCGCCCCTGTCGGAAGGTCCGGCGGAACGTCCCCCGCCTCGAGATAACGCCACCCCTGGAAAGCCCGCCTCGGCTGCGGGGCGGTCTCGATGAGTTCGGGCTTGAGGTAGATGCGGCAGGGCTGGGTTCCGCTGTCCAGGGTGACGATCTCGTCGATCGCCTGGCGCACCAGCACCTGGCCCTTGATCACCCAGTAGAGCGAGCCGCCGTCCAGCAGCTCCGCCGCCCGCCTGGGCGTCTGGCGCGTGGGACAGACCGACCGGTGACCCTGGGCCGCGCGCCTGGCCCGCCAGACGCGCAATGCCTCGACGCTGTCGATGCCGACACAGAGTTTGATCAGATGAAGGGGCATGCGACCTCCCTACCCCTCCGCTCATCCTCGCGTAAGCGAGGACCCAGGCTTTTTCAGAGCTTCGGCTCACGGTTCAGGCAAGCCAGCGCTAAACCCGAAAGGTGAGCCGCTGTTTCAAAAACGCCTGGGTCCTCGCTTTCGCGAGGATGAGCGGAGCTATTGGGGGGCTTCGAGGCGGACCAGCACCACCCCTTCACTCACCTGCCCACCGGCGACGGCCGAAAGCTCGGCCACCACCCCGTCGAACGGCGCGGCCAGGGCGTGCTCCATTTTCATCGCTTCCAGCACCAGCAGGGTCTGGCCTTTCTTGACCGCGTCGCCGGCCTTGACCGAGACGGAGACGACCTTGCCCGGCATCGGGGAGATGACGGCGCCGTCGGAGAGGGTTTCGGCCCCCGAGAAATCGCCCAGGCCAGGCTCGACGAGCAGGGTGGCGCCGCGATCGAACAGCAACAGGCCCGCGCGGCCGGCGCTGTAGCCGAACTGCTCGCCGGAACTAAGGTCGATCGTCCGGTGGCCGACGATGGCCGTCGCGGCTTCGCCGTCGAACGTCACCTGCCAGCCATGGTCGCCGGAAAGGGTCGTGACGGCGTCGCCGACCACAGCCGCGCCCTCCAACCGAAGGCTGTGCGCGGCCCGGCGCGGCGCATTTAACCGGAAGCCGTACAGCCGGTCGGGATCATTGACCCACGGCGTTTGGTAGTCGCCGGCGGGATAGAAAGGTCCAAGACCTCGGTCTTCAGCGACCAGGGCGACGGCGGCCGTCCGTGCGGCGGACGAGGCGTCCTTAATGGCCAGCTGATCCAGCCGTCGCTCGATGAAGCCCGTGTCCACGTCGCCCGCCACGAAGTCCGGATGGCCGGCGCAGCGGGCCAGGAAGGCGGCGTTGGTCTTGACGGGCCAGACCTCGACGCTTGCGCAGGCCTCGGCCAGCGCCTCGGCGGCGGCCTCCCGCGTCTCACCGTGGACGATTAGCTTGGCGATCATCGGGTCGTAGAAGGGGGTGACCTCGCCGCCCTCTTCCACCGCGCTGTCGATCCGGATGTTGTCCTCGGGCAGGCGGAAATGCGTCAGCCTCCCCGTGCTCGGCAAAAACCCCGTCGCCGGGTTCTCGGCATAGAGTCGGGCCTCCATCGCCCAGCCGTTCAGGGTGATCTCATCCTGCTTCAGCGGCAGCACTTCCCCGCTCGCCACCCGCAGCTGCCATTCGACCAGGTCCTGGCCGGTGACCATCTCGGTGACCGGGTGCTCGACCTGCAGCCGGGTGTTCATCTCCATGAACCAGATGCGGTCGGCGCGCAGGCCCTCGCTGGCGTCGGCGATGAACTCCACCGTGCCGGCGCCCTCATAGCTCACGGCCATTGCCGCCTTGACCGCGGCATCACAGACGGCGGCGCGGGTGGCGGCGTCCATGCCCGGGGCCGGGGCCTCCTCGATGACCTTCTGATGGCGGCGCTGCAGGGAGCAGTCGCGCTCGAACAGGTGGACCACATTGCCGTGGCTGTCGCCGAACACCTGCACCTCGATGTGGCGCGGGCGGGTGACGTACTTCTCGATCAGCACCTTGTCGTCGCCGAAGCTGGCGGCGGCCTCGCGGCGGCAGCTGGCCAGGGCGTCCTGGAAGTCGCGGGCGGCCTCGACCTTGCGCATGCCCTTGCCGCCGCCGCCGGCTACGGCCTTGATCAGCACCGGATAGCCGATGGCCTTGGCCTCTTCCTCCAGCCGCACCTCGGTCTGGTCATCGCCCAGGTAGCCGGGGGTGCAGGGCACGCCGGCGGCGATCATCAGGCTCTTGGCCGCGTCCTTCAGGCCCATGGCGTCGATCGCCGCGGGCGGCGGGCCGACCCAGATCAGCCCGGCGGCCTGCACCGCCCGGGCGAAGCCGGCGTTTTCGGACAGGAAGCCGTAGCCGGGGTGGATCGCTTCGGCGCCAGTGGCCCTGGCGGCGGCGAGGATCTTGTCGGCGACCAGATAGCTCTCACGGGCCGGGGCCGGGCCGATCAGCACCGCCTCGTCGGCCTCCAGCACATGCGGCGCGCCGGCGTCGGCCTCGGAATAGACGGCCACGGTGCGCACCCCCAACCGCCGGGCGGTGCGGATGATGCGGCGGGCGATCTCGCCCCGGTTGGCGATGAGCAGGCTTTCGATCATGCGCTCAGAGCGCCCAGCCGGGCTTGCGCTTCTCGAGGAAGGCGGCGACGCCCTCCTGGCCTTCCTCGCTGGTCCGCTGGTCGGCGATCACCTTGGCCGTCATCTCCAGCAGTTCCTCGTCCATCGGCACGCCGGTGACGTCGTCGACCAGGGCCTTGGACCTGGCGACCGCGCCGGGCGCGCAGGCCATGATCTCGGTCGCCAGCCGCTCCATGGCGTCGTCCAGGTCGGCGGCGGACGGCACGACCTCATCAACCAGGCCGATTTTCTCGGCGAAGGCGGCGTCGAACATCCGGCCCGTGGCGAACAGGCTCTTGGCCCGGCGCGGACCGATGGCGGCGACCACATGCGGGCTGATGGTCGCGGCGACCAGGCCCAGCTTGACCTCGGAGAAGGCGAACTTCGCGCCCTTCGTCGCCACCGCGTAGTCACAGGCCGCCACCAGGCCGGCGCCGCCGCCGAAGGCCGGGCCCTCGACCAGGGCCACGGTCAGCTGCGGCAGCTCGCGCAGGGCCAGCAGCATCTCGGCCAGGGCCATGGCGTCGGCGCGGTTCTCGTCGCGGGTGAAGCCGGCCGCGGCGCGCATCCAGTCCAGGTCCGCGCCGGCGCTGAATGCCCCGCCCGCCCCGCGCAGGAAGACGATCCGCACGCCGTCGGCGTCGCGCAGGGTCTCGAAATGCTGGGACAGGGCGGCGATCACCTCGGCGTTGAAGGCGTTCTTCCGGTCCGGCCGGTTGATCGTGACGACCGCCACGCCCGACGGGCTGGCGTCCAGGTCCACAAGGCCGCTGAGGACGTCGGTGTCGGGGCCTTCAACGAGGGGGTCGGCGATGGGGTTGGTCATGGCTGGGTCCTGTACCGGTTACATTCTGAACACGCCGAACGTCGTGTCCGGAATGGGTGCGTTTAGGCTGGCCGAGATTGCCAGACCCAGAACGTCCCGGGTTTGCACTGGATCAATCACCCCGTCGTCCCACAGCCGCGCGGTGGCGTGATAGGGGTTGCCCTCGTCTTCGTATTTCTGACGGACGGGGGCCTTGAAGGCCTCTTCCTCTTCCTTCGTCCACTTGTCGGCGTCGCGGTGGACCGTGGCCAGCACGCTGGCGGCCTGCTCGCCGCCCATCACCGAGATCCGGCTGTTGGGCCAGCTGAACAGGAAGCGGGGCGAATAGGCGCGGCCGCACATGCCGTAGTTGCCGGCGCCGAAGCTGCCGCCGATCAGGACGGTGAACTTGGGCACATTGGCCGACGCGACGGCGGTGACCATCTTGGCCCCGTCCTTGGCGATGCCGCCGGCCTCGTATTTGCCGCCGACCATGAAGCCGGAGATGTTCTGCAGGAACACCAAGGGAATCTTCCGCTTGCAGGCCAGCTCGATGAAATGGGCCGCCTTCAGCGCGCTTTCGCTGAACAGCACCCCGTTGTTGGCCAGGATGGCCACCGGATAGCCCCAGATGCGGGCAAAGCCGGTCACCAGGGTGGTCCCGTAGAGCGGCTTGAACTCGTCGAACTCGCTGCCGTCGACGATCCGGGCAATGACCTCGTGCACGTCGTAGGGCGCGCGCACGTCCGACGGCACAACGCCGTAGAGCTCGGCGGGATCGAACGCCGGCGGCCGGGGCTCGCGGACGTCCATCGCCACGGTCTTGACCGTGTTCAGGTTGCCGATGATCGAGCGGACGATCTCCAGGGCGTGTTCGTCGTTGGCCGCGACATGGTCGACCACGCCGCTGCGGCGGCCGTGCACGTCGGCGCCGCCCAGGTCCGTGGCGCTGATAACCTCGCCCGTGGCGGCCTTCACCAGCGGCGGGCCGGCCAGGAAGATGGTGCCCTGGCTCTCCTCGCCGGCGCCGCGGACGATCACCGTCTCGTCGCTCATGGCCGGGACATAGGCCCCACCGGCGGTGCAGCTGCCCATGACGCAGGCGATCTGGGCGATGCCCTCGGCGCTCATCCGGGCCTGGTTGTAGAAGATGCGGCCGAAGTGGTCGCGGTCGGGGAAGACCTCGGCCTGGTGCGGCAGGTTGGCCCCGCCGCTGTCCACCAGATAGACGCAGGGCAGCTGGTTCTGCAGGGCGATCTCCTGGGCCCGCAGGTGCTTCTTGACCGTCATCGGGTAGTAGGTGCCGCCCTTCACCGTGGCGTCGTTGGCCACGATCATCACCTCGCGGCCGGAGACGCGGCCGATGCCGGTGATGATGCCCGCCGCCGGGATCTCGCCGTCATACAGGTCGAAGGCGGCCAGCTGGCCGATCTCGAGGAAGGGCGAACCCGGATCCAGCAGCCGCTCGACCCGCTCGCGGGGCAGCAGCTTGCCGCGGCCGGCATGACGCTCGCGCGACTGGGCGCTGCCGCCGAGCGCCGCCTTGGCGGTGCGCTCGCGAAGCTCGGCGGCCAGGGCCGCGTTGACCGCAACATTGTTGCGGAAGGCTTCGGAATTGGGATCGAGATCCGAGGTCAACCTGGGCATGGGCGAGGCATAGCCGGAAGCGTCCCCGGCGTCACCATCGGCGGGGGTGCGTGGTTCGAGATGCTCGGCTGATGCCTCGCTCCTCACCATGACGAACAGAGGGGCGGTCCCACCCTGCCCGTCATCCTGAGGAGCGATCCCTCAGGATCGCGTCTCGAAGGACGCACGGTTCATGGAGCATCGCGACGGGCCAGGGGATGACGGTGTTTTGTCAACGCCACGACTCACATCCCTTGCTACCCTCCCCTCCGTGGGGAGCCTCATCGATCTTCAACACGAGACCGCCCTGGAACGCCTCTTCGACGAGGCGCGGCAGAGCGGCGACGCGCGCTGGTTCTCGCTGCCGGGCGGCGAGACCCTCTACGGGCCCGGCGAGTCGGCCCATGAGCTCTATTTCCTGCGCGCCGGGCGGCTGGGCGCCTTCCGCCGGGAGGAAGGCCAGGAGCGCCAGTTCCTCGGCGTGATCCGCCCCGGCGAGCCGGCCGGCGAAATGGCCCTGATCGCCGGCACGCCTCATTCGGCCCAGGTCGTCGCCCTGCGGGATTCCGAGGTGCTGGCCCTGTCGCGGCAGGACTTCTTCGCCGCCGCCGACCACGACCCGGCGGTGATGACCGAGCTGGCCAGGCTGATGATCCTGCGCACCCGCCAGGCGGCCACCCACGCCTCGATCGGCGAGCCCACGGTGTTCGGCTTCATCGCCGCTGACGCCGGCCGCAAGATTCGGCCGCTGGTGGACAAGATCGCTCTCGAGATCGCCCGCATGGGCCATTCGATCACCGTGGCCGGGGCCGAGGCGACCCACGCGCCCACCGAGTGGTTCTCCAACGTCGAGGGCGATCACGACTATGTCCTCTATGCCGCCGAACACGGCGAGACCGCCTGGAAGCCGATCGTCGGCCGCCAGGTGGACCGGCTGTTCCGCGTTGGCCGCGGCGACAAGGCCCCGCCCGAAGCGGCCGCCAGCTACGCCTCGGAGACCCTGCAGCAGCAGCAACTGGTCGACCTGATCCTGATCCAGCGGGCCGACTGCCGCCATCCGTCGGGGTCCGAGGCCTGGATCGACGCGACCCACGCCGCCCGCCTGTTCCATGTGCGCGAGGGCAGCACCGAGGACGCCGGACGCCTGGCCCGGGTGCTGACCGGCCGGTCGGTCGGGCTGGTGCTGTCGGGCGGCGGCGCGCGGGCCTATGCCCATATCGGCGCCATCAAGGCCCTGCGGGAACGCGGCGTGCCCATCGACTTCGTCGGCGGCGCCTCCATGGGCGCCATCGTCGGCGCCGGGGTCGGCATGGGCTGGGACGGGGATGAGATGGACCGCCGCATCCGCGACGCCTTCGTCGACTCCTCGCCGCTGGACGACATCGCCTTTCCCCTGATCGCCATGACCCATGGCGACAAGGTGCGCGGTCGGCTGCGCGAGCACTTCGGCGACGTGCAGATCGCCGACCTGTGGCTGCCGTTCTTCTGCGTGTCCTCGAACCTGACCACCGGCGCCTATCACCTGCACCGGCGGGGACGGCTGCGCCACGCCCTGCGGGCCTCGATCGCCCTGCCCGGAATCATGCCGCCGGCCATCGACAACAACAATGTGCTGGTCGACGGGGCGGTGATGAAGAACTTCCCCTCGGACGTGATGCGCTCGATGCAACTAGGGCCGATCGTCGGGGTCGACGTCACCCGCGGCCGCAGCATCACCGCCGATGACGTAGCCCGGCCGTCGTCGGTCTGGCGCTGGATCCTGTCCGGCGACTGGCGCAAGGGCCCGCCGATCGTCGCCCTGCTGATGCGGGCGGCCACGGTGTCCACCGGACGGGACCTGCTCGCCGCCCGCGAGGCCACCGACCTGTTGATCATGCCCAACGTCGACGGCGTCGATATCCGCGACTGGAAAGCCTACGAGCCGGGCGTGGCGGCCGGCTACCGGGGGGCGATCGCCGCGCTCGACAAGCTGGACCGGCCGGTGACGGAGTTGCGGCGGCGGCGGGCAGTGTAGGATGCTCCCCATCGGGGGAGCTGTCGGCGAAGCCGACTGAGGGGGTCCGCTCAGATTTCGGCGCCGTCCTGGGCGACCCCCTCCGTCGCTGCTTCGCAGCGCCACCTCCCCCGATGGGGAGGATCAGCGCACGGCCACCATGAACAGGCGCGGGAAGGGAAACAGGGTCACCCCGTCCGCGCCCGGCGGGAAGGCCGTGGCGATGCGGGCGCGGAACTCGGCCAGGAAGGCCTCCAGCAGCTCCGGATCGCCCTCCAGCACGTCGAGATAGGGCCGTAGCGCCGTGCCGCGCATCCATTCGACCACCGGGTCCTCGCCGTCCAGGGCGTGCAGGTAGGTGGTGGTCCAGATGTCCACCTCGCCGCAGACCGCCGACAGCCAGCCGTGGTAGTCGGCCAGCGGCGGAGTCGGATTGATCCGCCGCGCGTCGCGGGTCAGGGACGCCCAGGCGCCCTCCTGGGCCGTCTCGCGCAGAATGCGATGGTGCCCGGTCTCATAGGCCATCGGCATCTGGCAGGCGAACACCCCGCCTGGCGCCAGCAGCCCGGCGAGACGCGGAAACAGGGCCGCGTGGTCCGGCAGCCACTGCAGGGCGGCATTGGTGAAGATCAGGTCCGGCGGCGTCTGCGGCGCGAAGTCCTCGACGCCCGCCAGCACCCAGTCGACGTCACTCTGGCGGCTTTTGGCCTGGCGCAGCATGTCGGGGCTGGAATCGAGGCCGTGCACCCGGGCGCCCGGGTGGCGCAGGGCCAGCAGGGCGGCGTGTTCGCCCGTTCCGCAGCCCAGGTCCCAGATCTCGCGGAAACGGCGGTCAGGGATCTGCACCATCAGGTCGAGGGCCGGCCGGTCGCGGTAGGCCTTGTAGCGCTCGTAGACGGCGGGATCCCAGCTCGGCATGTCCATGCCCTACACCGGTTGCACGGCGTGGTCATCGACCATTCATTTGCGATAGTTCAAAAAGACGCCACGCTTCGTTTCGAGACTGGACCCATGAAGACCTTCCGCATCCTGGCCGTGATCGGCCTCCTGGCCCTGGCCTCCGCGCCGGCCATCGCCGATGAGTCGGACAACATCCGGCCCGGCTGGTGGGAAAGCACCAACAAGGCGACCATGGTCATCAGCAAGACCGAGGTCGAGCGCCGCTGCATCACCCCCGCCGACGTGGACAAGGTCCTCTCGGGCCGGATCAACCGCCACTACACCTGCACCTATCCGGTCAAGCGGGTCGGCGGCGGCAAGATGTATTTCCAGGGCACGTGCGTCGACAAACGCGGGCGCAAGGTCAACGTCACGGCCACCGGCACCTATTCGCCGACGGCCTTCCAGCTGACCGCGGACCTGTCGGGCAAGTACGGCGGCATCCCGCTGGCGGCGACGGTCAGCACCAACGCCCGCCGCCTTGGCGACACCTGCCTGGGTAAACCGGTGAAGATCAAGGGCTGAGCATTTTGTCGCGCCCCGCGCGAGCAGGGTTGGCGACTCGTTAATCCGCCCCACATAGTGTGAGTCCTGTTTCAACAGCTGAAAGGAGGTGATCCGGTGTCTCATCGTATGAACCCGCGGTCGCAGTGCGTGACCCTGAAATCCGTTTCGGCGGAGGTCAGCGCCTGATCAGCGCCTGGCGTTGAGCCGCGATCGCGGCAGACGATGGAAGGGCCGTCGGGGCAACCCGGCGGCCCTTTGCATTTCGGGGGCTAGAACCCCGCGCACCCTTGCCGTTCGAGCAGCATCACCGAGTCCTGGCGGAACCTGGCCTTGTAGGCCGCGCGGATAGCGTCGAGCCTGTCCCGCTCGCCGGGCGCGCCGCTGAGCACCACCAGCAGCACCTTTGACGGCTCGCGTACCACCGCCCCGCCGGGCCCGCGCCACTGGCCGGCGGCGTCGATCACCGTCAGGCCGTCGGGAAAGCGCGGCGTCACCTCCTGGTCGATGAAGGCCCGCCAGTCGGCGTCGCTGACGCCGGGCGCGTCGCCGATGTTGCGGCCGAAGAACAGTTCGGCGGTGGTCACCGGCTTGAGGCCGCCGGTGCAGAGCTGGGCGACGTCCACGTCCAGGCTCATGCAGCCGCCGAGCAGCAGGGCCAGATTCAGGGCGGGGACGGCAGTGAAACGCATGCGGCAACCTCCGCGACGCGCCGGGCGACGTCAATGCGTGGCCCTCTCAATTCCGCTCATCCCGGCGAATGCCGGGACCCAGATGGCAGAACTCGAATTCTGATGGTTAGCCGCACCGCTCTTTGATCTGGGTCCCGGCATTCGCCGGGATGAGCGGGCTTTGGGGGTTCACCCCCCCACCAGCTCTCGCCCGATCAGGAACCGGCGGATCTCGTTGGTTCCGGCGCCGATGTCGTAGAGCTTGGCGTCGCGGACGTAGCGTTCGACCG
Organism: Caulobacter sp.; assembly: GCA_030678995.1. Classification (GTDB taxonomy): domain Bacteria; phylum Pseudomonadota; class Alphaproteobacteria; order Caulobacterales; family Caulobacteraceae; genus Caulobacter. The sequence continues at coordinate 10,583 of JAUXTQ010000042.1, read as the reverse complement.
GCCATTCGCGGGTATACCCCGCCCCGCCCAACGCCTGGACAGCCTCGTTGGCCACCTTCACGGCGTTCTCACTGGCCATCAGGATCGCCCCGGCCGCGTCGAACCGGGTGGTCTTGCCGGCGTCGCAGGCCCTCGCCACCGCATAGACGTAGGCCCGGGCCGAGTTCAACGCGACGTACATGTCCGCCACCTTGCCCTGCATCAGCTGAAACGACCCGATCGCCTTGCCGAACTGCTTGCGGTCGCGGACGTAGGGCAGGACCACGTCGAGACAGGCCTGCATGATGCCCAGCGGTCCGGCGGCCAGCACGGCGCGCTCGTAATCGAGGCCGCTCATCAGCACCCCAACCCCGCCGTTGAACGGGCCCATGATGTTCTCTTCGGGAACCTCGCAGTCCTCGAACACCAGCTCGGCGGTGTCCGAGCCGCGCATGCCCATCTTGTCCAGCTTCTTGCTGACGCTGAACCCCTTCATGCCCTTCTCGATCAGGAAGGCGGTGATGCCGCGGCTGCCCTCCTCCGGCGCCGACTTGGCGTAGACCACCAGGGTGTCGGCGTGCGGGGCGTTGGTGATCCAGAACTTGGTCCCGTTGAGCACGAACCGGTCGCCCTGGCGGTCGGCGCGCAGCTTCATCGAGACCACATCCGAGCCCGAACCGGCCTCGCTCATGGCCAGGGCGCCGACGTGCTCGCCACTGATCAGTTTGGGCAGGTGGCGCTGCTTCTGCTCGGGGCTGGCCCAGCGGCGGATCTGGTTCACGCAGAGGTTCGAATGGGCGCCGTAGCTGAGGCCCACCGAGGCGGAGGCGCGGCTGATCTCCTCCATGGCCACCACATGCTCGAGGTAGCCCAGGCCCAGGCCGCCGAATTCCTCCTCGACGGTGATGCCGTGCAGGCCCAGCTCGCCCATCTGCGGCCAGAGCGCGCGAGGGAATTCGTTGTCGCGGTCGATGTCGGCCGCGATCGGGGCGATGCGGTCGGCGGCGAAGCGGGCGGTCGTGTCGCGGATGGCGTCGGCGGTTTCACCGAGGCCGAAATCCATGGCGGGGCCAGTGATGCTCATGGCGTGGAAATAGCACATTGTCGGGGACATGCACTTCAGTGCGTGTCCCTGTCGGCCAGAGGGGACATGTACCGAAGGTACGTGTCCCCTAACGCACGACGCCCCGCGAACCGAAGCTCGCGGGGCGCCAACGCTGTGCCCTTACTGTACGCGGGAACCCAGACTGGTACGCGGGCTACGCTTGAGGCTCCGACTCCGCCTCGGTCACTTCCTCGTCCTCGTCGTCGAAAGCGGCGCCGAGGAATTTGTTCAGGCCGGCCCAGACGGCCCAGCCGCCCATGCCGATGCCGGCAACTGCCAGCAGCCAGCCCAGGTTACGAACGCTCAGGATGTCGCCGCCGTCAGCCGCGCTGAAGCCGAGCGCGATGCCGCCAGCGAACAGGATGATGCCGGTCAGACCCGTGATAATCAGCGGCAAACCAGCGATACGCATGGGCTCGACCGGCGTTTCGTCGAAGGCCGGGTCGAACTCGCCCATGGCCGCCATCTCGTCCTGCTGGACAAGCCGGCGGACGTGGTCCTCGCTCATCAGCGGCCGGACCGAGGCGCCCTCGAAGGCCATCTCCGACAGGGTGACGTCGAACAGACCGGGACCCGACTCGTTGGCCGGCTCGGGCAGGTCGGCGCGCAGGGCGTCCTGCGGCGTGTTCTCGACCGTGACTTCCGGCGCGGGCGTCAGGGTGAAGTCCGCGTCAGTGCTGGCGAAAGCCAGGCTGGAGCCGACCACGATCGGCGCGGGCTGCGGATAGACCGGCTCCGGCTCGATGTAGGGTTCCGGCTCGGGCAGGACCTCCGCGGCGGTCTCCACCGCCTCGGAAGGATACTCGGGATAGGGTTCCGGCTGAGGCTCGACGACCGGCGTCGGCGCCTCTTCGACGACCGGCGCGGCGATCTCTTCCAGCACCGGGGCGGCGACCGGATCGACCGCCTCCACCGCTTCGGGCAGCAGCTGCTCCAGCCGGGCGCTGACGCCGGCGGCGGCGATCTCGCTGGCCAGGGGCTCGTCCCGCGGCGGGACAGGCCGGGGCGCGGGGGTCTCGTCGCGGACCACGCTGGTGCGATCGCCGGTCAGGGACGCCTTGACGGCCGTCGGGGCCTGGCGCGGCACGGAATTGACCGCGTCATAGTCGACCCTGGGCCGCAACACCGGCGAGGGCGCCGGGATCCAGCCGTTGGCCGGGGTCAGGAACAGGGTCTTCTCGGCGGCGCGGCGGCGGACCAGGGCGTCGATGACGATGCGCTCGCCCTCGAAGTCGGCCTTGCGCCACATCTCCATGGCGCAGGCGGCCTGCAGCAGCTGGCCCTCGTTGACCCGGCGCAGCACCGAGGAGCGGCGGAAGTTGTCGACCCCGACATTGAAGGCGAAGCAGCACAGGGCGTCGAACTGGTTCTGCGTCAGCGGCGTGTAGCTGTGCTCGTTGACCGCATGGGCCACCGCGATCAGATCGTAGAGCAGCAGGGCCTCGGCGTCGGACTCGCTGACCTCGGCGCCCTCGCGGGCGGTCAGGGTGTGGCCAAAGCCGATCGTCCAGCGCCCGTCGGGGAGCTGGGCTGCCTTCTGGCGGTAGCCCTCGAACTTCTTGATCAGTTCGATGGCGGCGCGGGAGACCTGGTGGCGGGGTTTCACGGGCTTGTTGATCCGAAATGAGACAGGCGTGGCTGCGTTCCACCCCACTCCCGCAAGAGGGATGCCGAACGCCGCCTGAACTCCCCCTGAACGGGAATGGCGGGGTGTTCGGAGCCTGGAACGGCCGTTTAGAGGAGAATGAGCCCGGCCAGTCCGAGGAAGGACAGGAAACCCATGAAATCGGTCACAAACGTGACGAAGACCGAAGAAGACACCGCTGGATCGCGTTCCAGCTTGTCCAGGGCCAGCGGAACGAGGATCCCGGCCAGGGCCGCCATGAACAGATTGATGATCAGGGCCAGGCCGATGGTCAGGCACAGCATGGGGTCGCGGAAGAAGACCCAGGTGGCGGCGGCCATGATGGTCGCCAGCACCCCGCCATTGACCAGGCCCACGGCCATCTCCCGCAGGATGATGCGCACGGCGTTGGAGGCGTTCAGCTCGCGGCTGGCCAGGGCGCGCACCGCCACGGCCAGGGTCTGGGTGCCGGCATTGCCGCCGAGCGAGGCGACCACCGGCATCAGGATGGCCAGGGTGACCAGCTTGGCGATCTCGGCCTGGAAGGCGCCGATGACGCTGGCGGCGGCGGCGGCGGTCAGGGTGTTGACCACCAGCCACGGCAGGCGCGAGCGGGCCACGTCCCAGACGCCGGCGTCGCGGCCGGCATCGCTCACCCCGGCCAGGGCCAGGATGTCCTCCTCGGACTCCTCCTGGATGACCCCGACGATGTCGTCGACGGTGATCTGGCCCACCAGCCGCCCGCCGGCGTCGATCACCGGGGCGCTGATCAGGTGGTATTTGTCGAAGATGTAGGCGACCTCCTCCTGGTCCATGTCGACGGTGATGTCGGTCACCGGCTCCATGATCTCGGCCAGGGTGGTCTCGCGTTTGGCCCGCAGCAGCTGGCTGATCGGCGCCGCGCCGATCGGGCGATAGGCCGGATCGACGATGTAGATGTCGAAGAACAGCTCGGGCAGCTCGTCGCCCGCCTGGCGGACATGGTCGATGGTCTGGCCGACGGTCCAGAACTGCGGCGCGGCCAGCACCTCGCGCTGCATCAGGCGGCCGGCGGTCTCGTCCTCGTATGACAGCGAGGCCTCAACGGCGGCGCGGTCGTCGGCGTCCATGGCCGCCAGCACCTGGGCGCGCTTCTCGCCCTCCAGGTCATCGACCACGTCGGCGGCGTCGTCGGAGTCCAGCTCCTCCAGGGCCTTGGCCAGGGCGGTGGGATGGACGCTGTCGAGCACCTCCTCGCGCAGGTTGTCGTCCAGTTCGGACAGCACCTCGGCGAGGGTCTCTGAATCGAGACAGGGGATGATCTCCTCGCGGTAGTCCGCGGTGAGAAAGCCCATCAGGTCGGCCACGTCTTCCGAGCGCAGGGCCCCGACCAGCTCGCGCAGACGCTCGGCGTCGCCGCGGTCGGCGGCGTCGATGACCATGTCCACATAGGCGGGGTTGAGGGCGTAGTCGTCGCCCAGCGCGAGGTCTTCGAGATCCTCGGGCGGCGCGACGTTTTGAGGGGCTGCGAGGATCGAGAGGGTTTCGTCCTCGGTCAGGTCGGCTTTATCCCGGGTCATGTCGGGGCCTCCTGAACGAGAAAGTCGATCCTACAGCGCTTTAAGCCTCTGATTCACCCTGCTTCGCCAAGGCTTCGCAGGGCAAGCCCACGATCATCCCGGCCCGGTCAGGGCTCCCACCAAGGACTTGTCCTCCGAAGCTCCAAGGGAGTGAAGGAGGATGGTGCGGTCGAGAAGACTCGAACTTCCACTCCGGTTAGGGAACAGCGACCTCAACGCTGCGCGTCTACCAATTCCGCCACGACCGCTCATGGTGAGGCGCGGCAGGTAGCAAAAGCCGCGCGTCATGGGAAGGGGCGTCTCGCGCGTCGCAATTCTGGCTGCCCATCAGCGCCGGGCTCTCGCACGCCACATTGACTCAACTTCTGCTGGCCCCGAAGCTGGCGGCGGGTCGAAAACGGCCCGGGGGGGAATTCATGCGACATAGATCTTCGACAGCCATTGCTGTCAGCCTGCTCCTGTGCGGTTGCGCCTCGACCAAGACCGTGCCGATTGAATCGACCACCACGTCGACCATGAGCAATCAGACGATCAGCTATACGGACTGGCCCACGCCGCCCTTTACCGCGACGACATCCGGCGGCGTAGCCGTCGGCGCCCTGTTCGGGGCCGTGGGCGGAGCGGCCATGGCCATCAGGGCCATCAACATGGGCAACGAGCTGGTGAAAGTGAATCAGATCGCCGACCCGGCCGATTCGATGGCCCTGTCGCTTACCAACGCTCTGGCGACCTCGACCTCGGCCACGGTCGGCGGGCCGATCACCCCCGCAGGCGGCAAACCTCAGGACATCGCCGCCTCCGCTCAGCCCGCTCGCTATGTCGTCGACGTGCGCACAATCGGCTGGGGCACAATGTACTATCTGGCTGACCTCACGCGCTACGGCGTCGTGTATCAGGCGCGAATGCAGGTTATCGACACCACCAACAATACGGTCGTCGCCGAAGCTTTCTGCCTCCAGAGGCCGGCCAAGGGAGAGGCGGCCAGCGCGCCAACCTACGACGAACTGGTGGCCGATGGAGCGGTGCGACTGAAGGCGCTGCTGGCCGCGGCCGGTGAAACCTGCGCCGCGAAGTTCAGGACAGAGGCGCTCAAGCTCTAGATCCGCGAGACGATCAGAGCCGCTCGCCTCGTCCCAGGGGATCGGGCAGCGGCTCGCCGTCGGCGACGAAGGTCAGGCTCACCGAATTGATGCAGTAACGCAGCCGGGTCGGGGGCGGGCCGTCGGGGAAGACGTGACCCTGGTGGCTGCCGCAGCGGGCGCAGAGGGTCTCGATGCGCAGCATGCCGTGGCTCGTGTCGCGCACCTCGCCGACGTGGGCCGGGTCGATCGGGGCGTAGAAGCTGGGCCAACCGGTGCCGCTCTCGAACTTGGTCTCGAACCGGAACAGCGGCAGGCCGCAGAGGCGGCAGCAGTAGGCCCCCGGGCGTTTCTCGCCCAGCAGGCCACCACAGAACGGCGCCTCGGTGCCGTGGTGCAGCAGCACCTCGGCTTCCTTGCGGGTGAGGTCGGCCTCCAGCCGCTCGCGCTCGGCGTCGGTGGGCGGGGCCAGGTCGAAGCCGGCGGCGGATGTTGCGGAGCTGGTCATGGCGACCAATGTAAGACGCGGCCGGCCCCGCCGGAAGGGAAAGGACACAACCTGACATGCTGACCGCCACAACGCCCACCATCGCCGAACGGCCACCCGCGAGACCCTCGGCGTCGTCTCCGGAGAGGTGATCCTGGGGGCCAACATCTTTCGCGACCTGTTCGCCGGCATCCGCGACATCGTCGGCGGCCGCTCGGGCAGCTACGAGGAGGTTTTGCGCGAGGCCCGTCAGGGCGCCCTGCGGGAAATGACCGAGGAGGCCGCCAGGCTCGGCGCCGACGCCGTGGTCGGCATCGACCTCGACTACGAAACCCTGGGCGCCAACAACGGCATGCTGATGGTCACGGCGACGGGGACGGCGGTGAAGCTGGGTTGACCGGGACAGACACCGCCAGGTGTCTGTCCCTTCCCCACCGTCGCCGTTGCAAAGGTGCGCCTCGCGGTCTAACCGGACCGGGCAAAATCGTGCGTGAGGGGCGTGGCCAGGCCGATGTTCTCGAAAATTCTGATCGCCAACCGGGGTGAAATCGCGGTCCGGGTCATCAAGACCTGCCGCCGGATGGGCATCAAGACGGTGGTCGTCTACTCCGAGGCCGACGCCGACAGCTTGGCCGTGGAAATGGCCGACGAGACTGTGTTCATCGGTCCCGCGCCCGCCAGCGAGTCCTATCTGGTCGCCGACAAGATCATCGCCGCCTGCAACGAAACCGGCGCCCAGGCGATCCACCCGGGCTTCGGCTTCCTCTCCGAGAACGCCGGCTTCGCCCAGCGCTGCGCCGACGAGGGCATCGTCTTCATCGGTCCCAACCCCGGCGCCATCCGCGCCATGGGCGACAAGATCGAATCCAAAAAGTTCGCCGAAAAGGCCGGCGTCAGCTGCGTGCCCGGTCACATCGGCGAGATCGACGACACCGCCCACGCCATCAGGATCTCCGAGGAGATCGGCTATCCGGTGATGATCAAGGCCAGCGCCGGCGGCGGCGGCAAGGGCATCCGCGTCGCCCACAGCCGCCAGGACGTCGAGGAAGGCTTCCCGGCGGTGCGGTCCGAAGCCAGGTCAAGCTTCGGCGACGACCGGATCTTCATCGAGAAGTTCATTACCTCGCCCCGTCACATCGAGATCCAGGTGCTGGGCGACAAGCACGGCAACGTGGTCCACCTGTTCGAGCGGGAATGCTCGATCCAACGGCGCAACCAGAAGGTCATCGAGGAGGCGCCGAGCCCGCTGCTCGACGAGAAGACCCGCGCCGCCATGGGCGCCCAGGCCGTCGCCCTGGCCAAGGCGGTCAACTATGACAGCGCCGGCACCGTCGAGTTCGTCGCCGGCCAGGACAAGAGCTTCTACTTCCTGGAGATGAACACCCGGCTGCAGGTCGAGCACCCGGTGACCGAGCTGATCACCGGCCTGGACCTGGTCGAGCAGATGATCCGCTCGGCCTTCGGGGAAACGATGGCCTTTGGCCAGAAGGACCTGAAGATCAACGGCTGGGCCATCGAGAGCCGCATCTACGCCGAGGACCCCTATCGCGGCTTCCTGCCCTCGATCGGGCGGCTGATCCGCTACGAACAACCTGAGGAAGGCGATCAGGGCGGCTACACCGTCCGCAACGACTCCGGCGTCCGCGAGGGCGACGAGATCTCGATGTTCTATGATCCGATGATCTCCAAGCTCTGCACCTGGGGAAAGACGCGGCTGGAAGCCATCGACGGCATGGGCCGGGCGCTGGAGGACTTCCATATCGAGGGGCTGGGCCAGAACATCCCCTTCCTCGCCGCGGTGATGGACCAGGAACGGTTTCGCTCGGGCAAACTGGCCACCAGCTACATTGTCGAGGAGTTCCCGAACGGCTTTGACGGCACGACGCCGACCGGGCCCCAGATCGACCTGCTGACCGCCGCGGGCGTGGCCATGCACCGGCTGATCTCCCGCCGGGCCGGCCCGGACGGCGTCCGCCGCGACTGGGTGGTTCTGGTCGGCCATGACCAGCGCAACGTCGCGGTCGACGAGGCGGGCGGCGTCCTGACCCTGACCCTCGACGGCGGCCGCGTCATGACCCTGTCGAACGTCGTCTGGCGTCCCGGCAAGGCCCTGTTCCGCGGCAAGCTCGACGGCAAGGCCTTCACCGTCACCGTCGCCCCGGCCGCGGAGGGCTTCGTCATCCGCCACCGGGCCGCCAGGGCCAAGGTGCTGGTGCTCAGCCCCCGCTCGGCCGAGCTGCACGGCAAACTGCCCGAGAAACAACCGGCCGACACCAGCAAGATGATCATCTCCCCCATGCCCGGCCTGGTGGTCAGCATGGACGTCGAGGTCGGCCAGATCGTCCGCGAGGGCGAGGTGGTCTGCGTCATCGAGGCGATGAAGATGCAGAATATCATCCGCGCCGAGCGCGAGGGGGTGGTGAAGGTGGTCTCCGCCAAGGGCGGCGACAGCGTGGCCGCCGACGAGGTGCTGGTCGAGTTCGGCTGAGGCGGGTCAGGTCTGCTCTGGGTCGAGGGCCGCCTAAGCCCCTGATTCACGGGATTTTTCGACGCCGATGAACCGAAACGGCGCGAGCCGCGTTTAACCTTCGACTCCTGGGGGTTAAAGCCGTGAACGCCTTGCACCTCTACAGCTTCAAGGGCCGCTCCGGGCGGCTGTCACTGGCCCTGACGCTGATCGGGGTCTTCACCTTCAGCTATTTCGCCACCTTCCTGCTGATCATCTTCAGCGGCGCCGGCGACGAGGCCGGGTCCGGGGTCACCGGGCTCAGCCAGGGCGCGGTGGCGACCGTGACCGCCCTGCTCATCGCCAACGGCCTGTGGATTACCCTGGCGGTCGCCGTGCGGCGCTGCCACGACCGCGGCCTGACCGGCTGGATGCTGCTGTTCGTCATGCCGCCGGTGCTGGGCCAGCTTTGGCTGGTGCTCAGCCTGATCACCGGCGAGGGCGCCCGCGGGCCCAACCGCCACGGCGATCGCGCCCCGACCTTCGCCGCCTTGACCGGCGGCCTTTCGCAGCGCGACGCTCTCGCCTAGATAGGGACGGCCTGTCCCTCTAAGAGTCGGGCGACACGTCGGAGCAAGCGAAACCGGATGAGCGGCCAGATCGACTGGGTGGAGCTGTTCTTTTCCTCCACGGGCCGCGTGGCGCGGACGCCGTTCCTGATCGCCGTCGCGGTGCTGACGACCATCGCGGTGATCTACGAGGCCTCCATGGGCCCCACCCTGCACTGGCTGACCGGCTGGGTGGTCTATCCGGGCCTGCTGTTTTCCGCCGCCTGCGTGCTGTCCAAGCGCCTGCACGACCGGGGCCGGTCGGGATGGCTGGCGGCCATCGTCATCCTCGCCCTGATCGCCGTCTGGTCGCAGCCGTTCAACTTCATCGACGCGGTGTTCACCGTGGTCATCATCTGGGCCGCCGTGGAGCTGGGCGTGATGGGCGGCGAACAGGGCGCCAACCGCTACGGCCCCAACCCGGTCAGAACCGTTCAGGTCTGAACAGGGACTGCTTCGAAATAGGGGGACAGCGGCGGATTCAACCGGTCATCGCAACGCCTTGGTTGAAGATATCGGCGGGGGTTTTGTAGTCGAGGGTTTTTCTGGGTCGGGTGTTGAGTTCCAAGGCGACGTCGTCGAGGTCTTGCTGGGAGAAGGCGGTCAAGTCGCAGCCCTTGGGGAGGTACTGGCGCAGGAGGCCGTTGGTGTTCTCGTTCGAGCCGCGCTGCCAGGGGCTGTGGGGATCGCAGAAGTAGACCTTGATGTCGGTGGCCAGGGTAAACCTGGCATGGGCCGTCATCTCCGAGCCCCGGTCCCAGGTCAGGGAGGCCTTCACCTGCTCGGGCAGGGTCTGGACCCGGCGGACCAGGGCGGCGACCACCTCGTCGGTCTTCTTGGTGGCGCCGATGCGGGCCAGCAGGAGGAAGCGCGAGCGCCGCTCCACCAGGGTGGCGATCTGGGAGCCGCCGCCGCCGGCCAGCAGGTCGCCCTCCCAGTGGCCGGGCACGGCGCGGTCCAGGGCCTCGGCGGGACGCTCGCGGATCGAGACCGCGTCGGGGATCAGGCTGCGCTTCATGCCTTGCGAGCGGGCGCCGTGGGCGCGGCGCATCACCCGCCGCGATCGCAGGGACGCCAGCAGCTCGCGCCTGAGCACGCCGCGGGCCTGGATGAACAGGCTCCTGTAGATGGTCTCGTGCGACACCCGCATCGCCCCGTCGTCGCCGAACTTCAGCCTGAGCCAGCCAGCAATCTGCTGCGGTGACCAGCGCTGCTCAAGCTTCTCGGCCACAACGTCGCGCAGTCTCGGTTCCCGCGCCAGCAGACAGGGCTTGGGCCGCAAGGCCGTCTCCCAGGCTCGAACCTCGGCCGAGACGGCTCGGTAGCCCTCCCGCCCCCCGTTGTGCGCTACCTCCCGGCTGATCGTGGATGGCGCCCGACCGAGCCTCGCGGCGATCCGGTGAAGCGACAGGCCCCCGGCCAGACCCAGGGATATCTCCTCTCGCTCCTCCAGCCGCAGCCCGCTCTGGCGACGTCGACGAACCGCCGGCGCGATGCCGCCACGCGCCTTCAGCATCGTGAACACGTTCGGCGTCGAACGGCCCAGCGCCCGCCCGATCTCCACCAGCGTCTCGCCCCCACGCCAGCGATCCCACAACTCTCGCTTCTGAGCCTCGCTCAGCCGAACCGACCGCCCCATCGAAGATCCTCCCGCATCGCAAACCTAAACCTGTTGCGATGACCGGTTGAATCCGCC
>JAUXTQ010000018.1 GCA_030678995.1 Caulobacter sp. | reverse complement strand
TTGGTGCCACAGGGGCCCGTGTCGCCCATGGACCAGAAGTTTTCTTCCAGCCGCACGATCTTGGAATCCGGCAGGCCGGCGATCTTGCGCCACAGGGCGGCGGCCTCGTCATCGTCCGGAGCGATGGTGACCATCAACCGGGCAGGATCGAGCCCCAGGTCGCGGGTGATGAAGGCCCAGGCGTGCTCGATCGCCCCTTCCTTGAAATAGTCGCCGAACGAGAAGTTGCCGAGCATCTCGAAGAAGGTGTGGTGGCGGGCCGTGTAGCCGACGTTGTCCAGGTCGTTGTGCTTGCCGCCGGCGCGCACGCACTTCTGCGACGACGCCGCGCGCGGCGCGGGCGGGGTCTCGGCGCCGGTGAACACGTTCTTGAACGGCACCATGCCGGCGTTGACGAACAGCAGGGTCGGATCGTTCTGCGGCACCAGCGGCGCGGACGGGGTCACCAGGTGATCCTGGCTCCCGAAATAGTCGAGGAAGGCGCTGCGGATGTCGTTGAGACTCTTCATCGGTCGGCCAGGCTGTTGTCGGTCCGGGCGCGGGCGCCTTCACCGGATGTGGATTGAAGGGGCTCATTAGCCAAGGGGCGGCGCGGTCACAAAGGAAAAGGCGCGCGGCCCCGGATTTGGCGGCGGCTGACACGCGGCGGGCGCCGCCGGTGCTCAGGGGGCGGCGGGTGGCGGTTCGAGGTCAGGCGGCGAACTACGGCCCTCGCGGCCCTCGCGGCGGCCCGCGCCCTGACGTCTTGATGAGCAGTCTTGCTCCGGCGGGACCTTCGTCAAGGACGGGCCCGCAGGGCCCGCCGCTGCGCGCCCGCGAAGCGGTCCTTGACCAAGGGCCCCGTCCGGAGCGAACCCTTCCATCAAGGCCTTCAGGGCCAATTGTCACCCGGTCAACAGCTGAAGGCGTCCTGAAAAGCTCGCGACCAGGTTGGGACCGCCCACCGCTGTAATCCCTCATCCGACCTGCTCCGCAGGCCACCTTCTCCCTCCGGGAGAAGGAAGGTCTTTCCGACACGAAAAAGGACGCCCGGCGGTGGAGCCGGACGTCCTTCGATCGCGGCGGACCCCGCGGGGCCACGCGGGCGGCGGGTGGGCAGGCGCCCGGCGCGGAGAGGCGCGCCGCGAACCGGTTGGGGCCGGATCAGCCCTCGTCGGCGTCGTCGGAGGGACCGACCAGCAGCTCCTCCTCGATGATCTCGGATTTGCCGCGCACGGCGTCCTCGATCTGTTTGGCGATATCCGGATTGCCTTTCAGGAACTCGCGGACGTTGTCGCGGCCCTGGCCGATGCGCTGGTCGCCGAAGGAGAACCAGGAGCCCGACTTGTCGATCACCCCGGCCTTGACGCCCAGGTCGATGATCTCGCCCAGCTTGGAAATGCCCTCGCCGTACATGATGTCGAACTCGACCTCGCGGAACGGCGGGGCGACCTTGTTCTTGACCACCTTGACCCGGACGTTGTTGCCGACGATCTCGTCGCGGATCTTGACCGAGCCGGTGCGGCGGATGTCCAGGCGCACCGAGGCATAGAACTTCAGGGCGTTGCCGCCAGTGGTGGTCTCCGGGCTGCCGTACATCACGCCAATCTTCATGCGGATCTGATTGATGAAGATGACCAGGGTGCCGGCCTTGGAGATCGAGGCGGTCAGCTTGCGCAGGGCCTGGCTCATCAGGCGGGCCTGGAGGCCGGGCAGGCTGTCGCCCATCTCGCCCTCGATTTCCGCCCGCGGCGTCAGGGCCGCCACCGAGTCGATGACGATCACGTCCACCGCGTTGGAACGGACCAGGGTATCGGTGATCTCCAGAGCCTGCTCGCCGGTGTCGGGCTGGGACACCAGCAGATCGTCCAGGTTGACGCCCAGCTTGCGGGCGTACTGCGGATCGAGCGCATGTTCGGCGTCGACAAAGGCCGCCGTGCCGCCGGCCTTCTGCACCTCGGCCACCACATGCAGCGCCAGGGTCGTCTTGCCCGAGCTTTCCGGGCCATAGATCTCGACCACCCGCCCCTTGGGCAGGCCGCCGATGCCCAGAGCGATGTCCAGTCCGAGGGAGCCGGTGGGCACCGCCTCGACCTCGATCTTGCTCTTGGACCCCAGCCGCATCACCGAGCCCTTGCCGAAAGCCCGGTCGATCTGCGCCAGCGCCGCCTCGAGCGCGCGCTGCTTGTCACTGTCGTCGCGTGTCACGAGTCTCAAAGCCGCCTGGTTCATGGGAGCCGTCCTTATTCCACGATTCTGCCGGGCCGCGTGGCCCACGGACGAACGTTGATCATGGTTTGTTCCGGTTGGCAATATGTTCTCATTCACGCGCGCAAAAATTGTGTGGAACATCGATACTCTCTCCGACAACCCGACGCTTGACAGCCCCGGTCATTTATCTGAATATGAATTCATATTCGGAAAGGACACCCATGGTTACCCAGACGCTTGACGCGGCCGCGACGCCGCGGCCGGGCCCCCGCAAGGCGGCGGCAGTTCATCTCTTCATCATCATGGCCCTGACGGCGCTGCTGGCCCTGCCGCTGTCGCCCGGCGAGGTTGTCGGCGGCGGCTACGGACCCAAGCTGTTCCTGCTGGGCCGGATGGTCGCGCTCGTGGTCGTGGCCACCCTGCTGTTGCGCTCCGCCGGTCGACGCTGGTCCGACGTCGGCCTGCGCCGGCCCGCGCGCTGGTGGTCCGTGCCGCTGGCCGTGGCTCTGGGCTATGGGGCGGTCGGGGCGGTGGTGGCCGGCCTGCAGCTGGTGGTTCTGCCCGCGATGGGACTGGCGGCGCCGGACCATGGCCAGTTCGCGGCCCTCAAGGGCGACCTGCCCGAGTATCTGTTCTGGGCCCTTCCCGTGGCGCTCGGCTCCGCCGCGGTGGGTGAAGAGCTGGTGGCGCGCGGGTTTCTCACCGACCGGATCGCCACCCTGTTGGGCGGGGCGCGGCCGGGCTGGCTGATCGTGCTGGCCGCCGTGATCCTGCAGGGCCTGATGTTCGGCGCCTGTCACGTCTACCAGGGCCTCGGCGGGGCGATCGCCACCGCCGGCGTCGGGATCGTGCTGGGGCTGGTCTGGCTGTTCACCGGCCGAAACCTGTGGGCCGGCATCGCCCTGCACGGCCTGGTCGACGTCGTCAGCATGACCGCCTTCTATACCGGCGTCGCCGGCGCCGGGTCCTGATGACGCCGCCGCCCGACGGCCCCCGGCCGCCCCGGCAGAAGCGCAGCGAGGAGACCCTCGGGCGCATCCTCAAGGGCGCGCAGGCCGTGCTCGCGCAACAGGACCTCGACGAGATCAGCGTCGAGGACATCGCCCGCCAGGCCGGCGTGTCCGTCGGCGCGATCTACACCCGGTTCAAGAGCAAGGAAGATCTGCTGGCCCACCTGCTTGACGACATCCAGCGTCGCCAGGTCGAGCAGCTGACGGTCATCCTGGCCCCGGACCGCTGGCGAGGCGTGCTCCTCGACGCGCGGCTGGACTGGCTGGTGGACCGGCTCCAGGCCAGCGCCCGCGCCCAGCCCGGATTGCTGCGCGCCGTGTTCACGCGGCTGCTGTCGCAGTCGCTGCAGATGAACGCCGGACCGGCGGCGCTGAACGCGGCCACCGTCGCCCTGATCAGCGACTGGTTGCTGGCCGCCGACGACGGGGTCACCGCGCCCGACCCGGCGATCGCCGCGGCGACCACGGCCGGCTGGCTGTCCTACTCCGTGCAGATGGCCATGCTCTACACCTTCGCCTTCCCCGGCCGGGAGGCCGACGCCGTGACGCAGGAGCTGAAGCGAGCGGCTCTGGCGGCGTTGCGGCCCAGCGCCTGATGGCGAAGGATCGGCCGGGCGGCGCGTCTGCCCGGATCGGGTAGCAACGCGTTCAAAAAGGGCGGTGGCGGCAACCGGGGCTTAAGCCTCGGCGGTCATGATGCCACCGATCCGCAGAGGGTAACCGCCTTGTCCATCGCCGCCCGCCGCCTGCTCGGCCTTGCCTTCGCCAATGCCGACATGCTGCTCGAGATCGAGTCCGGCGGAGTGATACTGCTGGCCCTGGGCGCGGCCCAGGCGACGCTGGGGGCCGACGAGGCGGCCCTGGTGGGGCGGTCCTGGCGCGAGCTGGTGGTCGAGGCCGACCGGCCGATGCTGGAGGCGCTGTTCGCCGGACTTGAGGACGGCGCCCGCCGCCCGCCGCTCGTCGTGCGCATCGCCGGCCACCCGGGCCGGGCCGTGGCCTTCACCGCCCGCCGGCTGCCCGACAACGACGGCCGCATCTCCTGCGCGGTGCTGGCCGCCCCGCCGCCGCCGGCCGCCGGATCCAGCGCCAGCGACGGCCTGCTGGAGCGCGAGGGCTTCGAGGTCATCGCCCGGTCGCTGATGGACGCCGCCAAGGTCACCGGCCAGCAGCTGGAACTGGCCATGGTCGAGATGGCCGGCCTGGGCGACGCCCGTGACGTCCTGGGCGGCGCGGCCGGCGCGGCCCTCGAACGGCAGGTCGCCGGCGCCCTGCGCGCCGAGTCGCACCAGGGATCGGCCGCCGCCCGCCTGGGCGAGGACCGTTTCGTGCTGCTGCGCGAGCCGGGCGAGAACGCGGCGACCATGGTGCGGCGCCTGTCCCGCGTGGTGGCGACCCACGCCGGCGGCCAGAGCCTGCGCGCCGCGGCCCATGCGGTGCCGCTGGAGTCCGGCTCGCCGGCCCGGCTGGCCCGCGCCCTGCGCTACGCCCTGGACGACTTCATCGCCGAGGGCCTCAAGGACGTGCCGCCGATCTCTCTCAGCCAGGCCATGGACCGGTCCGTGCGGCGCACCCTGACCCGGGCCGGCGAGCTGGGCGCGGCGGTCAGCCAGCGCCGCTTCACCCTGGCCTACCAGCCGGTGGTCGATATCCACACGGGCCTGGCCCACCACCACGAGGCGCTGGTGCGCTTCGAGGACGGCGGCAGTCCTTTCACCATGGTGCGCATGGCCGAGGAGTTCGACCTGATCGAGGAACTCGACCAGGCCGTGGTCGAGCAGGTGGTGCGCCAGCTGAAGGGCGACCGCACCGGAAAGCTGAAACTGGCGGCCAACATCTCCGGCCGCTCGATCGGCAGCGAGGTGTTCGTGGCGGGCATGGAGCGGCTGATCAAGGCCGACGCCCGACTGAAGGACAAGCTGATCTTCGAGATCACCGAGAGCGCCGCCATCGACGACCTGGAGGTCGCCAACCGGCACATCCAGAGCCTGCGAGGCCTGGGCTGCACGGTCTGTCTCGACGACTTCGGGGCCGGGGCGGCCTCGTTCGCCTACCTGCAGCGGCTGAGCGTCGACGTGGTCAAGATCGACGGCCGCTATGTGCGGGACCTGGCCAGCGACGGCCGCGACGGGGCCCTGGTGCGGCACCTGGTGCAGCTGTGCAAGGAGCTGGAGGTCAAGACCGTCGCGGAGATGGTCGAGACGCCGGAGATCGAGGACGCCGCCCGCAAGGCCGGCGTCGACTTCGCCCAGGGCTGGCTCTACGGCCGCCCCGCCGATCGCCCCGAGCCGGCGATCAACCACGAGGCCGCCGTCCCGATCGTGGCCCGCAGGACGGGCGCGTCGAAGGAGTGGCGGTAGGGTTGGAGGGAACGACCCTCGCTGATCTCGCGAACAGCCCCGATTCCCTCAACCTGATGGCCGAAGGCGACGGCTGACGGCCGTGGCGGCCGGCGCCCCGGCGCCCTTCCCCGACATCATCGACCAAAGAAAATCTGATGACCTGAAAATCTAATCTCTATTGATACGATAGGATTTATAGACTTATGGTCTCGAACCCTAAAGGGGGCTCCACAGAGGAAGGGCGTATTGATGAAATCCCGATCCGGAACGCTGCGCATCACGCTGCTCGCGGGGGCAACGGCGGTCGCCATAGGCGGCGTCGCCCAGGCGCAGGAAACGAACGAGGCGCGGATCGCGCGGCTCGAGACGACCCTGGCGGAACTTCAGGGCCAGCTGGCCGACCTCAAGGCCGCTTCCGCGGCGAGCGTCGGCCAGGTTCGCGCCGCGCAGCAGGCGACGGTCGTCTCGCTGGGCAATGGCCGGCCGACGATCGCGACGGGCGATGGCCAGTTCACCGCGGCCTTTCGGGGCGTGTTCCAGCTGGACGGCGCGATCCATGACCAGGACGACGCCGGCCCGCTGGCCAGCGACTTCCGAAGGGGCTCCTTCAACGACGCGACAGAGAACGAGCGGGCGCGCGATCTCTCGGACGGCCTCAACTTCCGTCGGGTTCGCCTCGGCATCGAGGGCAAGGCGTTCGGCGATTTCGAGTACAGCTTCCTCTACGATTTCGGCGGGTCCGGGAACGAAGAGGGCGGCAAGGTCAGCGCCGCCTGGCTGCAATACAACGGGTTGGGCTTCGCCATGGTCCGCATCGGGGCCTTCCCGCCGCCGACCAGCCTTGAGGACGCGGCCTCCAACGCCAGTTCCCTGTTCGCCGAGCGTCCGGCGCCGGCGGAGCT
Source organism: Caulobacter sp. (assembly GCA_030678995.1). Taxonomy (GTDB): domain Bacteria; phylum Pseudomonadota; class Alphaproteobacteria; order Caulobacterales; family Caulobacteraceae; genus Caulobacter. The sequence continues at coordinate 22,872 of JAUXTQ010000018.1, read as the reverse complement.
GGTGCGCGGCCTCGCGGGAGGCGATGGCCGCACGGGCCTGGGCATCTACGCCGGCGGCAATCGCTGGACGGCGGCCGGCGTCCTGACCGGCAACCTCGTCGGAACCCAGACCTATGACGAGCAGACGGGCTTCGTCGGCCGGGTCTCCTATGTGCCGTTCAAGCGGACGGACGCGCTGATCCACCTCGGGGCCAATGTGAACCTGGTGCTCAGCCCGGCCGCCACCGGCCCGGGCCTGCCCGGCGGCGCGGCCAGCCCGATCCGCCTGCGCGAGCGAGCCGAACTGCGCGTCGATGGCACGCGCCTGATCGACACCGGCAACATCGACGCCGACGGCGTCACCGCCCTGGGCCTGGAGTTCGGCGCCCAGCGCAAGAACCTCTACCTTCAAGCCGAGTATTTCGACATTGCGGTGGAGCGCCGCTCGAGCGCCCTGCCGGACCCGGACTTCTCGGGCTGGTACATCCAGACCAGCTGGATCCTGACCGGCGAGTCGCGCCGCTACAATGCCGCCGGCGGCTTCGACGGCCCCCGCGCTGCCAAGCCCTTCGACCTGAAGGCCGGAACCTGGGGCGCCTGGGAGCTGGCCGCGCGCTACTCGGTGCTGGATCTCAACTACCGCGAGAACGATCTGCCGGCCCTGGGCTCGATCCGGGGCGGCGAGCAGTCGATCTTCTCGCTCGGCCTGAACTGGTACGTGAATAACGGCGTCACGCTGCAGGCCGCCTGGCGCAACGTCTCCGTGGACCGGACGTCTCCCGGCGGAACCGCCTTCGGGGCCGGCGTCGCCACCCCGGCCCTGGGGACCGAGGTCGGCCAGGACCTCAACATCTATTCGTTCCGCACCCAGTACGCCTTCTGACGCCCGGCGACGCTCCCTTCTTCGACATCGAGGACACACCATGACCGACGATACCCGGCATCTCTCCCGTCGCGGCCTGCTCGCCGCCGCCACCCTCGCGGCCCCGGCCGCCCTCGCCGGCGGAAGCCTGGCCATGGCCCAGGGCGCGCCCAAGCCGATGACCCTGCTCAACGTCAGCTACGACCCGACGCGCGAGCTCTACAAGGAGATCAACGCCGCCTACGCGAAGTTCTGGAAGGACAGGACCGGCCAGGCGCTGACCATCCAGCAGAGCCATGGCGGCTCGGGCAAACAGGCCCGTTCGGTGATCGACGGGCTCCAGGCCGACGTCGTCACCCTGGCGCTGGCCTACGACATCGACGAGATCGCCCGGAAGGCCAAACTGCTGCCAGCCAACTGGCAGTCGCGCCTGCCGCAGAACTCCACGCCCTACACCTCGACCATCGTGCTCCTGGTCCGCAAGGGCAATCCCTGGAAGATCCGCGACTGGGGCGACCTCGTGAAGCCCGGCATCGAAGTGATTACGCCCAACCCCAAGACCTCGGGTGGCGCGCGCTGGAACTATCTGGCGGCCTGGGCCTGGGCGCTGAAGCAGCCGGGCGGCAACCCGGCCAAGGCGGAGGCCTTCGTGAAGGAGCTGTTCCAGCACGTGCCGGTGCTCGACACCGGCGCGCGCGGCTCGACCACCACCTTCGCCCAGCGCGGCCTGGGCGACGTGCTGCTGGCATGGGAAAACGAGGCCTATCTCTCGAACGAGGAGTTCGGGCCGAAGTTCGATATCGTCTATCCGTCGCTGTCGATCCTCGCCGAGCCGCCGGTGGCGCTGGTCGATAAGGTGGTCGATCGGAAAAAGACCCGCACCATCGCCGAGGGGTACCTCAACTTCCTCTACAGCCCGCTGGCCCAGGACCTGATCGGCAAGCACCACTACCGCCCGCGCAACGCCCAGGCGGCCGCCAAGTATGCCGGCAAGTTCAGGAATATCCCGCTGGTCACCATCGACGACACCTTCGGCGGCTGGACCAGGGCCCAGAAAACCCACTTTGCTGACGGCGGCGTTTTCGACCGCATAATCCGTCGCTGAGAGACGCATGACCCTCGCAAACGTGCGGGCAGGACGCCGGCGACAGGCCGGCGTCCTGCCCGGATTCCGACTGTCGATGGCGATCACGCTGACCTGGCTCAGCGTGATCGTGCTGATTCCGCTGGCGGCCCTGGCCATCCGGCCATGGGAACTGGGGCTGGACGGCGTCTGGCGGACCCTGACCGACGAGCGGGTGGTCGCGGCCTTCCGGCTGAGCTTTGGCGCCGCCGCCGTCGCAGCGGCGGCCGACGCGGTGCTGGGCCTGATCGTCGCCTGGGCCATTGTCCGGTACAGGTTTCCGGGTCGGCGTCTGCTTGACGCCCTGGTCGACCTCCCGTTCGCCCTGCCGACCGCCGTGGCCGGCATCGCCCTGACCGCCATCTACGCGCCCGACGGCCCCCTCGGGGCGCTGCTGGCCCACGTCGGGGTCAAGACCGCCTACTCCCCGCTGGGCGTCGTCATCGCCCTGACCTTCATCGGCCTGCCGTTCGTGGTTCGCGCGGTGCAGCCAGTGCTTGAAGAGGTCGACCGCGAGGTGGAGGAAGCCGCCCGCACCCTGGGCGCGAGCGACTACCAGCGCATTGTCCGTGTCGTCCTGCCGGCCATCCTGCCCGCCATTCTGGCCGGCGTCGGCCTGGCGTTCGCCCGCGCGGTCGGCGAGTACGGCTCGGTGATCTTCATCGCGGGGAACCTGCCGATGGTTTCGGAGATCGCGCCGCTGCTGATCGTCATCAAACTGGAGCAGTACAACTACGCCGGCGCGGCCGCTGTCGGCTTGGGCATGCTGGTCATCTCCTTCGCGATCCTGCTCGTCCTCAACCTGCTCCAGACCTGGCTGACGCGGAGGTCGCGGGGATGAGCGGTTCAAGCAAGATTCACCTGCCCGGCTGGGCGCCGCTGATCGTGCTGCTGGCCATCGCCGGCATGGTCGCGCTGGTCGTGCTGCCGCTGGCGATGGTCTTCATCCAGGCGTTGGGGAACGGCGTGGACGGCTTTCTGGAGCCATTCAGCGAGCCGGACACCTGGTCAGCGATCAAGCTGACGCTCATCGTGGCCGGCATTTCGGTCCCGCTGAACGCCGTCTTCGGACTGGCGGCGGCCTGGGCGGTCACGCGGTTCCAGTTCGCGGGCAAGAGTCTGCTGATGGCGCTGATCGATCTGCCGTTCTCGATCTCGCCAGTGATCTCCGGCCTGGTCTGGGTGCTGCTGTTCGGGGCCCAGGGATTCTTCGGCCCGGCGCTTGACGCGATGGGGGTCAAAATCATCTTCACGGTCACGGGCCTGGTGCTGGCCACCGTGCTGATCACCCTTCCGTTCGTCGCCCGCGAGCTGATCCCGCTGATGCAGGAGCAGGGCGCCGACGAAGAGGCGGCGGCCATGACCCTGGGCGCCGGCGGCTGGACGACCTTCTTCCGGGTCACCCTGCCCAACGTCAAATGGGCCCTGCTGTACGGCGTGCTGCTGTGCAACGCCCGGGCGATGGGCGAGTTCGGCGCGGTGTCGGTGGTCTCCGGCCACATCCGCGGCCTGACCAACACCCTGCCGCTGCATGTCGAGATTCTCTACAATGAGTACGATTTCGTCGGCGCCTTCGCCGTTGCTACCCTGCTGGCGGGCCTGGGACTGCTGACCCTGCTGGCCAAGTCCTTTCTTGAATGGCGTTTTGCCGGCGAGATCGCCGCCACGCGTCGCCACTGATTGAGAACCCTTGATGTCCCTGATCGTCAACTCCGTCTCCAAGGCGTTTGGCCGCTACCCGGCCCTGGCGGACGTGTCGCTGGAAGCCAGGCAGGGTGAGTTCCTCGCGCTGTTGGGCCCCTCGGGGTCGGGAAAGACCACCCTGCTGCGCATCCTCGCCGGACTGGAAGCGCCCGACGGCGGCGCGGTCACCTTCGGCGGCGAGGATCTGCTCGCCCTCTCGGCCCGCGAACGCCGGGTCGGCATGGTCTTTCAGCACTACGCCCTGTTCCGGCACATGACGGTGGCCCGGAACATCGCCTTTGGCCTGAGCGTGCGCCCCCGCGCCACCCGCCCCTCAAAGGCCGAGATCGGCCGCCGGGTCGGCGACCTCCTAAGGCTGGTGCAGCTGGAGGATCTTGAGACGCGCTATCCCTCGCAACTGTCCGGCGGCCAGCGCCAGCGAGTCGCCCTGGCCCGTGCCCTGGCCATCGAGCCGCGGATGCTGTTGCTGGACGAACCGTTCGGGGCGCTCGACGCCAAGGTCCGCCGCGACCTGCGTCGCTGGCTGCGCCGGGTGCATGATGAGACCGGCGTCACCACCGTCTTCGTGACCCACGACCAGGAGGAGGCGCTGGATCTCGCCGACCGTGTCGCCATCCTGAAGGACGGCCGGCTGGTGCAGATCGGTGAACCGCAGGCGGTCTACAACGCCCCGGCCGACGCCTTCATCTATGACTTCCTCGGCGGCGCCGTCCGGCTGCGCGGCCATGTGGCGGCCGGCGTTCTGGCCATCGGCGACTGGCGCACCCCCACCCCGGACGATGCGCCGCAGGGGGGTGTCGACGCCTTCTTCCGCCAGGATCAGGCCGTCATCAACGGCGTGGAGGGCGAGGGCTTCCTGGCCGCCGTGAAAGGCATGGCCCAGCGTGGTCCCGCCATCCGGCTGGACCTGGAGGCTCTGGGCGAGCCACTCGAACTTCTGCTGGCGGCGGGCGAGGTTCCGGACTTCGCCAGGCCCGGCGGGACCGTGCGGATCGCGCCCCGACAGCTCAGGCTGTTCGCGGCGGCTTGACGCGGCTGATCAAGGCCGACGCCCCGCCGATCGTGGCCCGCAGGACGGGCGCATCGAGGGAGTGGCGGTAGGGCTGGTTGAATCCGACCACGCACTCTTTGTCGCTAAACAACAATTCGATTGTCGATGAAGAGTGAGCGTCCCTCGGCTACGGCCTTCAGAGCAGGGCAAATCTCCGCGGCGCCCGGGCGAAATCAGCATAGCGTGTGGGCATGGAACTGCTGGCGCACACCAGGATCGTCATGTGGGAGGGGGCCAGCCTGTGGGTGGTCGACGCGACGCCGGCGGCCAGTGTCGAACCCCGCCGAACCGACTTTCACGCCCACCATGCCATCCAGGTGACCATCAGTCTGGGCGGCCGGTTCCGCCTCGCCACCGCCGACACGCATGTGGGCGGCGACGCGGTCGCGGTCGCCGCCGATGTCCCGCATGACTACGAGGCGGAGGGGCTTGCGGCGATGGTCTTCATCGAGCCGGAAAGCCGCCTCGGCCGGGCCGTCACGCGCAACCTGTTCAACGGCGCGGCGATCGCACAGGTCCCGCTGACGCTCCTGGGCGACCTGCGGCCGCGCATCGCCGACGCCTTCCGGGCGCCGAACCGGGATGACGCCGCCCTGATCGAGCTTGGCCGCGCCCTGGTGGCCGGGCTGGCCGGCGACGCCAGGGCCGACGCCCCCGATCCGCGGGTGCGCAGGATGATCGCCTGGGCCGCTGAACAGATTGATGGCCCGGTCAGCCTGTCCGACGCGGTCCCCGTCGGCGGCCTGTCCGCCAGCCGGCTTCGGCACCTGTTCGTCGAACAGACCGGCCTGCCGTTCCGCACCTACCTGCTGTGGCTGCGGCTGACCCGGGCCCTTCAGGGTTTCGCCGCAGGCGCCTCCCTCACCCAGGCCGCCCACGAGGCCGGCTTCGCCGACCAGGCCCACTTCAGCCGCACCTTCCGCCGGATGTTCGGCATCGCCCCGGCCGCCTTGCGCATGACGTAGCCGTTCCGTTCAAGTGCGCGGATCGGGGCAGGCCTAGAGATCAGTCATCGCCAACCGGAAACCCAGGAGGTTCCAATGACTGACCAATGCCCTTGCCAACCCTGCACCTGCACCTGCACCCCAACGTGCGGCTGTTCGTCCGCCGCCACGGCCTGCGCCTGCGGCCTCGACTGCACCTGCGGCGCGGCCTGCGTCTGCACCCCGCAGGCCAACTGCCAATCCGCCTAGGCGCGTTTGGCCCGGCCCAGGGTCCCGGTCCGGCTTCGCGCCGGACCGGCCCGCTATCCGGACGATGGAGGACGAGATGGAAATTGCAGTGGGCGTCGGAATGGCGCTGGCGGTGGCTGTGTTCGCCGCGGTGGTCGGGTTCGACCGCGACCGCGCCTTCTACCCGACGGTGCTGGTGGTGATCGCCTCCTACTATGGCCTGTTCGCGGTCATGGGGGACATGTCGGCGCTCGGCGCCGAAATGCTTGCCTTCGCCGTCTACATCGGGGTCGCGGTCATCGGCTTCAGGACCAGCCCGTGGGTCGTCGCGGGGGCCCTGGCGTCTCATGGCGTCTTCGACCTGTTTCATGGCCGCTTGATCGACAATCCAGGCGTTCCCGCCTGGTGGCCGTTGTTCTGCCTCGCCTTCGACGTCGCGATCGCCGGCGCACTGGCCTGGCGCCTTGTCCGCGCCCGTGACGGGGCCGGCCCCGCGGGCCGTTTCGGCCGGCGCATCCGGCCCCACGTCCAGGCCGAACTGGACGCCGCCGCGGACCGCGAGCGGGCCGGCGACCCAGCGGCCGCCTTTGAACACCTTGAACGGGCCCATGTGCTCGGCCAGATCTCGACGGTCGAGCACGTCCGGGTCCATGTCCGCATGCTGCTCTGGGGACTTCGCCAGCGCCGCCCGGCCGAGATCCGTGGCCAGGTTCTGCGCATCATCGGGGCCGCCGCCCTGACCCCGTTCGGCCTGGTCCCGCGGGGCAACACCGGCGGCGCCAACCTCAGCCCGTTCCGCCCGCTCGCGATTCCGGCGGATCTGGCCCGGGTGATTGCCTCCGCCTCGCGGGACGCGACGGGTGTTGTGCTGATCGTGGCTTTCCTCGGCAGCATCGCCCTGGCTTCCACAGGAACCATGGCTGAGGCGAAAGATGTGCGGCTGGCGACGGTCGATGGCCGCCAGGTCGCCTACCGGGTTCTGGGATCGGGCCGGCCGGCGCTGGTGATGATCGCCGGCCTGGGCGACGGCATGGCCGCCTTCAAGGACGTCGCGCCGCAACTGGCCCAAGGCGCCACGGTGATCGTCTATGACCGGGCGGGCTATGGCGACAGCGATCCGGCCCCCGGCCCGCGAGACGCCGCGGCGGCGGCGCGTGAGCTGTCCGGCCTGCTGACCCAGACGGGCGTGCCGGGACCCTATGTGCTGGTCGGCCACTCCAGCGGCGGACTGATCGCGGAATATTTCGCCGCCATCCACCCGGACGAGGTCGCGGGGCTGATCCTGACGGAGTCGCGCCCGGCGGACTTCACCCGGCGCTGCGAGGCGGCCGGACTGGGCATGTGCGTGGCGCCGGCGGCGCTGGTCCGGTTCATGCCCAGGGGCGCCCGGGACGAGTTCGCGGCCATGCCGGCCACGATGGACGAGGTCCAGTCCGCCGGCGCCGTGTCCGCCAGGCCGGTGCTGGTCCTGTCCCGGCCTCCGGGCGACCGGCCCACGCCGCTGGAAGCCCTGTGGACCGAGGTCCAGGCTGATCTGGCGGCCCGCTATCCGGGCGCTCGCCACCTCACGGCCCCGGCCGGCGGCCACTATCTGCACCGCGACCAGATGGCCTGGTTCATCGCGTCTGTCCGCGCGTTCCTGGCGACGCCGCCGGCGGGCTAATCGGCCGGAGCGACGACCTCAACAGCCCGCCCCACCACTCCGCCCGGCAGGCCGACGCTGTAGTCGGTGAACCGCGGGTCCGGCGTCCTGTAGTCGGTCGAGACATACTGGGCAGCCGAGGCCAGGGCCGCATCGCGCCGCGCCGTGTCGCCGGTGCGGGCCTCGGCGGTGTCGGCGTCGGCGCGGGTGCGGACGATCAGGCCCGCGGCTGTCGCCGCCCGGATACGGGCCGCCTCCCCCACAGGGTCGTTGAGGGTGATGTAGCCGGCCGCCGGCGAGGTCTCCTCGATGTTGACGAACATCGCCCTGCCCTCCAGCACCGCGCGGTCGCCGCGATAGCGGGCCACCTGGTCGGGCGGGGCGTCGAGGGCGAACATCACCCTCCCCCGCGCCGCCGCCAGCACCGGCCAGGCGCCGGCGCGCACCGCGTCGCGCAGGCTGCCGAACGCGCCCTGCACCTGGTCGGGGGTGATCAGCCGGTCCTCGGCGAACACCGCGCGGATCTCCGCGTCGATGGCGTCCATCGCGGCGGCGTCGAACGGCAGGGGCTTGACCGACCCCGGGAAGGCAATGGCGTCCTCTTTCAGGTTGATCAGGATCAGGATCGGCAGGTGCCCGGGATGGGCCGCCGACCAGTCGGCGATGGCCCGCAGGCAGTCGGTGAACAGGGGGCAGCTGGACCGGTAGTCGATGTCCTGGACGTGCAGCACCTTCATCCCCGGCCGGGCCATCGGCGCCGGGTCCCAGGGCGGCAGGTCCGCGCCGGTGAGCTTCGCCACCTTGCGCCCCAGCGGATCGGCGTACCGGCCGCCCTCGGGGTCATACAGCAGGTCCAGCTCCAGCTGGCGGGCCCCGCCATCGAGCTGTTCGGTCAGCCCCGGGTGGCTGTAGTCCAGAGTCAGCGCCGTCGCCTTTGCCGCCAGCGACAGCCGGGCCATCTCGGGGCCGGAGATGGCCTGTTTGTAGCTGTTGTGGGTGCCCACCGCCTGGAGGCTGTTCATCGGCAGGGCATCGACCGCCTCGCGGGTGCAGCCGGGCTCGCCGGACGGGCGCTCCAGGTCGCAGGTCGGGGCGATGGCCAGGGCGGCGGCGGCAAGCAGGGGGGCGATCATGCCGCCAGCCTACACCCGGCCGCCACGCGCGCGCATAGTGGCCAGCCTAGGGGAGAGCGCGCGTGAGTCGGAACGGACTGTTGTTGATCGCCGCCTGGCTGCTGAGCGGCGCGGCCCTGGTGCTGCTGGAGACGCCGCCGGCGTTCATGACCTTCGTCTTCGTGGTGCTGGGCTGGATCGTCGCCCTGGCCGTGCACGAGTTCGGCCACGCCTTCATCGCCTGGAAGGCCGGCGATCACACGGTGGAGTCGCGGGGCTACCTGACCTTCAACCCCCTGCTCTACGCCGACGTGGCGACCAGCATCGTGATCCCGGTGATCGTGCTGGTGATCGGCGGCATCGCCCTGCCCGGCGGGGCGGTCTATCTGCGGCCGGATCTGATGCGCAGCCCGCTGTGGCGCTCGGCCGCCTCCCTGGCGGGACCGCTGGGGACCTTGATCGTGCTGATCGCGCTGGCGGCGCTGATGGCCCTGGCCGGCGTGATGGACTGGACCGGCGCCCTGTGGCCGGCGGTGGGTCTGCTGGCCCTGTTCCAGGCCATGGCCTTCGTCTTCAACCTGCTACCGGTTCCGGGGCTGGACGGCTATGGCGTGATCCGGCCGTTCCTGCCGCCGGACCTCCAGGCGCGGCTGGCCCCGGTGGAGCGCTTCGCCATCTTCGCCCTGATCGCGGTGGTGCTGTTCCTGCCGGGCGCGTCAGAAGCCCTGTTCAAGACGGCGGTCAGCCTGACCAGCGTCTTTGGCGTCGACACCCGCCTCATCGCCCAGGGCTGGATGGACTTTCACTTCTGGGAATAGGGAACGGGGACACGCACTGAAGTGCATGTCCCCTACCCGTTCTACTTCGCGCCGGCGATGTAGCCGTCGACCACGCGTTCCAGCACCGTCAGGGGCACGCCGCCGGACAGCAGGCAGGCGTCGTGGAACCGACGGATGTCGAACTTGCGGCCCAGGGCCTTCTTCGCCTTAGCCCGCAGACGCAGGAAGTCGATCTTGCCGACCATGTAGCTGCAGGCCTGGCCTGGCCACACGACGTAGCGCTCGATCTCGGTGATCGCCGAGGCCTCCTGGTCGCCGATGCTGTCGACGTAGTATTTCACCGCCTGTTCGCGGCTCCACTTCTTGTGGTGCATGCCGCTGTCGACCACCAGGCGCACGGCGCGGAACATGGCGTCGTGCAGCATGCCGATCTCGCCGACCGGATCGTCCTCGTACATGCCCATCTCGACCGCCAGCTCTTCGGCGTAGAGGGCCCAGCCCTCGCTGTAGCCCGAGAAGCCGATCATCTTGCGGATCAGCGGCAGGTCGCCGGCCTCGTTGTTCAGCGCCAGCTGCAGATGGTGGCCCGGAATCGCCTCGTGATAGGTCAGGGTCGCCAGGGTGAACCGCGGTTGCTCGGCCGTGTCGCGCAGGTTGATCCAGTAGATGCCCGGGCGCGAACCATCGAGGGTCGGGGAATTGTAGTAGCCGCCCGGGGCGCCGGCCTCAATGGCCTTGGGCACCCGGCGGATCTCCAGCGGGGCCTTGGGCAGCTGGCCGAAGTACTGCGGCAGCCTGGGCATGATCGCCTTCACCTTCTCGTTCAGGTCGGCGATCAGCTGGACCTTGCCCTCGTCGGTGTTGGGGTAGTGCTGCCGGGGATCGGCGTACATCTGGCGGAAGCGCTCGCCGACGGTGCCGTTGGTGTAACCCGCCTTGCGCATCAGCTTGTCGGCCTTGGCGCCCAGGCTGGCGACCATGTCGAGGCCGGTCTGGTGGACCTCGTCCGGGGTGATCTTGGAGGTCGTGTAGTTCTCCAGCGAGGCCAGATAGTACTCTTCGCCCTTGGGCAGGCGCCACACGCCGGCGTCATGCACCGCCTTGGCGCGCCAGCCCTCGAGCAGCGCGGCCTGGCGGGCGAGGGCCGGGCGGACCTTCTCGACATAGAGCTTGGCGGCCTGGCCGGCGTAGTCGCCCTCGATGCCCTTTTCCTTGGCGCGGCGGGCCACCGAGGTGACCAGAGGCGTGGCGTCGGCGTCGACGCCGAGCATCGACTTGAACTGGACCAGGGCCTTGTCGATGGTGAAGTCGGCCGGGATGACCCCCAGCGCGGCGTCGTGCTGCGCGGTTTCCACTTCCTGGTCGAGCAAGCGGCCAAAGCCCTCGACGCGGGCCATGTAGGCGTCGGCGTCTTCCCTGGTCTCGATGACGTGCTGGCTGTCGATGAAGTCGGGCAGCTGCTGGTAGGCGCCGGTCAGCTGCGACAGGACGTAGGGGGCGCCGCCGTAGGCGCCGTTGTAGTCGAAGTCCCGGCCGAAGGTGTCGCCGCTGGCCAGCACGAAGTCGACGGTGTCGTAGTTGACCGCGTCCATGCCCGCCAGCTTGCTGCGGTCGATCTTGCGCAGATTGAGCAGAGCCTGGTGGCCGTCGGCGGCGTTCTCCTTCTGGGCGGCCAGGGAGAAGTCCGACAGCATGGACTTGGTCCAGGCCAGCGCGCCCTTGTCGACGCCCAGGGCCGTGGCCGTCTCGGGCGAGCGACGCAGCTGGCGATCGACCAGATCGTTGTAGAGGGCCGTGGCCTTGGCCGCCTCGGCCGGATCGCTGCCCGGCGCGACCGCGGCGAACACATCCTTGGGCGAAACGGCGGCGGCGACCGCCGCGGTCGCGACGGCGGAGTACAGGAAATTACGACGGCTGAGCATGGGACAGGCCTCCCCGGGCGCTGAAAGAAGTTGCGCGAATGGGTAGGCTGCCAGCGGCCGCCCGGCAACGCGGCGGGCGTTAATTCGGCGTAATGGAGCCTCGCGTCCGGCCCCAGGCTTTGTAGTCAGGCCGCCGGGCGCAGCTGCTGCTTGACCCGTTCGGCGAGGGTCTTGATGTCCAGCGGCTTGGGCAGGAACGACACCCCTGTCTCGCCTTCCAGCAGGTCGGAGAACTCCGCCTCGGCGTAGCCGCTGATGAACATCACCGGGGCGTCGCCGAGGAAGCCGCGGGCCTTCTTGAGCAGGGTCGGACCGTCCATGCCGGGCATCATCACGTCGCTGATCAAGAGGTCGATCGACCCGGCGTGTTCCTCGGCCAGCAGGAGGGCGGCCTCGCCATCGGCGGCCTCCAACACCTCATAGCCGCGGCGGCGCAGCAGGGTGGCGGCGATGCCGCGCACCGACTCCTCGTCCTCGACGAACAGGATCCGGCCGATGCCGGACAGGTCCCGGGCCGGGCGCGGGCGGGCGGTGGTGGCTACCACCACCGGCGCGGGCCGGGGCGCGGCGGCGCTGGGGATATGGACCGGCAGGAAGATGCGGAAGGTCGCGCCCTCGCCGGGCTTGGACAGCACCTCGATCCAGCCGTCGGACTGTTTGACGATGCCGAATACCTGGGCCAGGCCCAGGCCCGTCCCCTCGCCCACCGCCTTGGTCGTGAAGAAGGGGTCGAAGATCTTGCCGATCACCGCCTCGGGGATGCCCGGGCCGTCGTCGGCCACCTCGATCATGGCCATCTCGCCCATCGGCGGGCCGCCGTAGCCCAGGGCCGCGGCTTCGGCGTAGGTCACCTTGGCCGTCTTCAGCCAGACCTTGCCGCCGCCCTTGGCGCTGATCAGCGCGTCCTGGGCGTTGAGGGTCAGGTTCATCACCGCGATCTCGAGCTGGCCCTTGTCGGCCCGCACCAAGGGCAGATCGCGGCCGTAGTCGGTTTCCAGCCGCACGTTCTCGCGCAGCAGCCGGCGCAGCAGCACCTCGAAGTCGCTGATCATCTCGCCAAGGTCGAGCACCTCGCGCTGGACGGTCTCCTGGCGGGAGTAGGTCTTCAGCTTGCGCACCAGGTCGGCGGCGCGGGCCGAGGCGCCCTTGATCGACGTCAGGCCCTCGTAGCTGGGGTCGCCCAGGGGGTGGCGCTCGAGCAGTTCGTCCAGCCGCAGCTGGATGGCGGTCAGCAGGTTGTTGAAGTCGTGGGCGATGCCGGCGGCCATCTGGCCGATGGCCTGCATCTTCATGCTCTGGGCCAGCTGCAGCTCGATCTGCTTCTGCTCGGTGACGTCCACCAGATAGGCCACCAGCCGGCCGTCGGTGCGGGCCAGATACAGGTGCGAGATCTGCGACGGATCGTGCGCCAGTCGCACTTCGATAGGTCCGGCGCGACCCTCGCCGGCGCCGAAGCCCGCGTCGATGCGCGAGGCCGGGTCGACCAGGTCGCCGAAGGTCAGGCCGGCGATGGCCTTGCCGGCGGTCATGGCGGTCAGGGCCGGGTTGGCCTCGATGATCACGGCGGAGAAGACTTCGGGGCCTTCCAACATGGCCGCGCCGAACGGCGAGGCGGCGGCGAAGGCGTCCAGGCTGGCGGGCCCCGAGGGGCTGACCACCGGCGGCGGCGTGGCCACGGCCGGCATGGCCGGCGCCGTCGCGGTCAGGCGCAGGGGTTCGGCCCCGGCCGCGTCGAGGCGCAGCAGGAAGCGACCCACGCCCAGCGGCGCGACCGACAGGGGCCATTCCTCGTGCCCGACCTTGACCGCCGCGCGGGCGATCTCGCCCTTGCGGGCGCGGGACAGGGCGGCGAACAGGCCCGGCGCGGCGTGGCCGTTGCGCGGCAGGCGCTTGAAGACGCCCAGGGCGGCCCGCCAGGGGGCGTTGGCCGCATGGATGCGACCGTCCGGCCCGGCGACGGCCGCGGCCTCGCCCAGGGCGTCGATGAAGGTCTCGGCGCCTTCGTCATCGACGTCGATCGGTCGGTTGGAACTGCGGAAGGCCAGCAGGCCGAGGAAGGCGACGCCGGCCAGGCCCAGCAGCAGCAGGGCTCCGGCCACGGTCTCGGGTCCGGCCTTCCAGGCCTGGACGCCGCCGAAGCCGACCGCCAACAGGAAAAAGCCGCTGGCGACGACGCTCAGCGGGTCAAAACGCCGCTCACGCGGCTCTGTCGGCGCAGGCTCGGCCATCAGTCCAGCCGGTTTGGCGGTCGAATCACTCATTCAGCTTACTCGCTAAAGCGGTCGGGCGCTTGAACCTGCATTTCTGGCCTGCCGGCGTTGAGCCGCGCCCAGGATGAAGCCGATGACCTTGGCCACGGCTTCGAAGTGAGAATCGGGAATCTGCTGGTCCACCTCGACGGCGGCGTAGAGGGCCCGGGCCAGCGGCGCGTCCTCGATGATCGGCACGCCGTGCTCCTCGGCCACCGCGCGGATGCGCAGGGCCAGCTCGTCCATGCCCTTGGCCACGCACTCCGGCGCGGGGGTCACCCCCTGCTCGTAACGCAGAGCCACGGCGTAGTGGGTCGGGTTCATCACAACCACGGTGGCGTTGGGCACGTTCTGCATCATCCGCCGGCGGGCGCGCTCGTTGCGGATCTGCTTCTGCTTGGCCTTCACGTGCGGGTCGCCATCTGACTGCTTGTACTCGTCCTTCAGCTCCTCGCGGCTCATGCGCATGCGCTTGATGAAGCGTTGGCGCTGCCACAGCCAGTCGACCCCGGCGGTCACGGCCAGGAAGGTCACCACCGCGTAAAACAGGGCCCTCAGCAGGTCCGCGCCCAGGGGCAGGATCGCCGCCGGCTCCATCGCCGCCAGCTGACTCAGCTCCTGGGCCCGCGGCCGCAGGGCCATCCAGGCGACCGCGCCGGTGACCAGGATCTTGATCGCCGACTTGAGGAACTGAACCAGGCCGTCGACGCCGAAGATGCGCTTGAAGCCCTCCATGGGGGAGACCTTCTTCAGGTCCGGCTTCATCTTCTCGCCGGTCCACATCAGGCCGGTCTGGAACAGGTTGCCGGCCACCCCGGCCACCGCCGCCCCGGCCATGACGGCCAGCAGCATCGGCGCGGCGGCCCAGGCCGCCTGCTCGGTGACCAGCATGATCCCGCCGCTCGTGACGTCGATGTCCTCCGGATGGGAGACAAACGGCACGAGCCGCATGGCCAGGTCCCGCGTCAGCCAGCCGCCGCCGATGGCCATCACGCTGAAAGCCCCCAACAGCGAAGCCAGCTGGGCGACGTCCTGCGACTTGGCGACGTCGCCCTTCTTCCGCGCGTCTTCGAGTTTGCGGGGTGTCGGTTCTTCTGTTTTCGAGGCGGCTTCGTTGTCGGCCATCTAGCTGAAGACCCCCAGCAGCTCCCGATAGCGGTTGGTCCAGACCATGCCGATGACGCCCAGGCTGAGGGCGAAGACGGACAAGCCCAGGATCACCGCCAGCGGCGTGGCCACGAAGAAGATCTGGAACTGCGGCATCGCCCGGCCGATCAGGCCGGCGGCGATGTTGAACACGATGGAGAAAACGATCACCGGCGCCGCCAGCTGGATGCCCAGGGCGAAGGAGCCGGCGACGGTCTGCACCGCCAGGGTCGCGGCGTCGCCCACCGGCACGGCGTCGCCGAAGGGAAACAGCCGGTAGGAGCTGAACATCGCCCCGAAGAACAGGTGGTGCAGATCGGTGGTCATCACCAGCACCGTGCCCATCAGGGTCAGGAAGGTGGCGATGGTCGAGCTGGGCGCGGCCTGCGAGGGGTTGGCGGTCTGGGCAAAGCCCAGGGTGGTCTGGATGGCGATCACTTCGCCGGCCGTGGCCAGGGAGGCGAGGAACATCCGCAGGATGGCGCCCATCATCAGCCCGACAAGGGTCTCGCGAATGACCGCCCCGGCGCCCTCGCCGACCGTCGCCGGCACGGTCAGACCCGGCGCCACCAGGGGCGTCAGGATGAAGGCCATCAGCAGGGCGAACGACAGACGGATTCGCGGCGGCACGCTGGCGTCGCCCAGCCCCGGCACCAGCATGATCATCGCCCCGACCCGCGCGAACACGAGACCGGCGGCGTAGACCTGGGCTGCGGTGGCGTAGGACTCCACCCCGTTCACATAGCCGCGATGCGGGTGGCGATGTGGCTCATGAAGTTGCCCATCAGGGCGCCCATCAGCGGCAGGAAGATCAGCAGGGAGACGAAGATAGCCACGATCTTGGGCGCGTAGACCAGGGTCGCTTCCTGGATCTGGGTCAGGGCCTGGAACAGGCCGATGCCGACGCCGACGATCAAGCCCACGATCAGCACCGGGGCGGATAGCTGCAGCGTCAGCCAGATGGCGTCGCGCGCGACGTCAAGAACCTCGGCGCCGTTCATGGAAAGCCTCACTCGGGAATCGGAAGAACCGTCCGCCACCTTGGGCGGGTTATGGTTAATGCGGCTTTACGGACCGCCCGGCGCGACCCAGGCTGGCGGGGTGACCAACCCTGCCCTCCTCGACCTGGTCCGCGACCTGGCCGCCGCCCGCGCGGGGCCGGACCGACCGCCGCTGATCGGGATTTCCGGGCCGCAGGGCAGCGGCAAGACCACCCTGGCCCGAGCCGCCGCGGACCGGCTGGGCGGGGCGGCTTTTTCCCTGGACGATGTCTATCTGACGCAGGCCGAGCGGGCGGGGCTGGCGGCGCGGGTGCATCCGCTGTTCGCCGTGCGCGGGCCGCCGGGCACGCATGACCTGGACCTCGCCGACCGCGCCGTGGCCGCCCTGCGCACGGCCGGCACGGACTCGCGAACCCGCCTGCCCCGCTTTGACAAGCTGGCGGACGAGCGGGCGCCGGAGCGGGACTGGCCGGTGTTCGAAGGGCGCCCGAAGGTCATTCTTGTCGACGGCTGGTGCCTGGGCGCGACGGGACAGGATCCTGCCACCCTCGCCGCCCCGGTCAACGCCCTGGAGCGGGACGAGGACCCCAACGCGGTCTGGCGCAGCTATGCCGACGACGCGCTGATGGGCCGCTACCAGGCCTTCTTCGCGGGGTTCGACGCCATCGTCTTCCTCGCCGCGCCATCGTTCGAGACCGTGCTGGACTGGCGCTGCGAGCAGGAGGCGGACCTGCTGGGGCTGACGCTCGCGGACCTTCCGCCGGGGCGGCGGGCCGAGCTGGCCCGGTTCATCCAGCATTTCGAACGGATCACCCGCCACATGCTGGCCGGGGGCGTCGCCGCCGAGGTCGTGGTTCGGCTGGGCGCTGATCGGGCGGTCCTGGCCATCGAGACCTGACGCCCATGCGAAAAGGGGGCGGCTTTCGCCGCCCCCTCCGCAGGGTAGTTGAGTTCAATGGCGCCTAGTAACGGCCGCCACCGTAGCCGCCGCCGTAGCCCCGGCCGGGACCGCGGCCATCGCGCATTTCGGCGAAGACGGTCCGCTCCAGACGGTCGAGGCGGGCGTCGAGAATGGCGACCTCACGACGGTCCAGGCCGTAGGTCACCCGGAAGCGGTGCTCCATGTAGGCGATCTGGTCGAGCTCGGCGCGCAACATGATGCCTTCACGGCGAGACAGGGCGCCGACGCGTTCGCCGCGGGCGATGCGGACGGCGATCGCCGCCTGCTTGGCGTTGATGGCGTTGGAGCCGTAGCCAGCGCCGCGGCCATAGCCGCCGCGATCGCCGCGATCGCCGTCACGGCCGTCACGGTAGTCGCGGTCGGGGCCGCGCTCGCCGTCACGGTAGCCTTCGCCGTAGCCGCGGTCGGGACCGCGGTCGCCGCCGTAGGGCTGGGCCGAGGCGGCGCCGGCGGCGCCGGCCAGGGTCGCGACAGCAACGGCCGTGATCAGGAACTTTTTCATGGTCTTCACTCCTTCGGGAGGTCCCGACCCCGGACTGTCCGGGGGGAGCGGGACTTGACGATCGTGAAGATGACAGGCGGCGCATGAGCCTGACCTGAGCGTGTCGTTATGCTGTGTTCACGTTGCCGGGGCGGCCGGCAGCGGCCCTAGATCGGCATCCTCATGATCTCCTGGTAGGCGGAGATCACCTGGTCGCGGACGGCCATGACCGTTTCGAGACTGGCCTCGGCGGAGGAAATGGCGGTGACCACGTCGATCAGCTCGGCCTTGCCGGCGACCTGGGCGGCGATCTGGGTCTCGGCCGCCTTGGACGCCTGCATGGCGTCGCCCATCACCGACTTGAGCAAGTCCCCGAAGTCCTGGCCGCCTGAGGCGGCGCCGGAAATCCCGGGGGCCGCGCCACTGCCGGCGGCGGCGTAGGCCTTGGCGGCGGCCATAGCGGTCATCATGACTTAGGCCTCTATCGCTTGAGCAGGTCGAGGGTGCGCATTTCCATCGCGCGCGCCGTCTCGATGACGTTGAGGTTGGCCTCGTAGGCCCGCTGGGCCTCCTTCATGTCGAGCGCCTCGATCAGCGGGTCGACATTGGGCAGCTTGACGTAGCCGGCCGGGTCAGCGGCCGGATGGCCGGGATCGTAGGTCGAGCGGAAGGCGCCCTGGTCGGGCTCGACCCGGCTCATCCGCACCCCCTGGCCACCGCCGACGGCGCTGGGCTCGAACACCGGCGCCTGGCGGCGGTAGGGGTCGCCGCCGGCCGTGCGCGCGGTCGAATTGGCGTTGGCCAGGTTCTCGGCGATGATCCGCATCCGAGCCTGCTGGGCGCGCATGCCGGAGGCCGCCACCCGCATGGCCGCGTCAGCCTGGGACTTGATCTCGTCCATCTAGTCTTCCCTCACCGGCCCGGCGGACGGGCGGCCATCCGCAACAGGGCCATGGACTTCTGGTAGAAGCCGATCGCCGCTTCGTACTGCATGCGGGACTCGGCCATCTTGATCATCTGGTCCTCGAGAACGACGCCGTTGCCGTCCAGCGTGGTCTCGGAGTCGGGCTTGCTGACCGCCCGAAACGTCCCTCCGCCGCCGACGCGGCGGCCGGGGCCGGGCAGATGACCCGAGGCCGTCTGCGCCGGCTGGACCATGGCCATGCCCGCCTGGCTCTGCAGCTGGGCGGTGAAGGTGAAGGCCTTCAGATCCCGCGGCGCGTAGCCGGGCGTGTCGGCGTTGGCCACGTTCTGGGCGATCACGCGCTGCCGCTCGCCCAGATAGCCGAGGCGTTGGCGCAGCATGGCGAACAGCGGGATGCCGGAAATATCCATCACCGGTGATGGTGAACAAACAGGGTTAATCGCGCCTTAAGGGTTGCAGGGCAGAGCATGGAGACGCTGTTCCGGCGTCCCTGTTCCCGAGTCCCTCGCCCCCATGGATTTCATCGAGATCGTCCGCATGGTCGCCGCCCTGGCGGTGACGCTGGGCCTGATCGGCCTGGCGTCCTGGGGCATGCGCCGGTTCGGGCCGGACGCCATGACCCGGCTGAGCATGACCCGCAAGGAACGCCGCCTGACCCTGGTGGAGACCCTCGTGCTCGACCCGGCCCGCCGGCTGGTGCTGGTGCGGCTGGACAACGAGGAGCGGCTGATCCTGCTGGGCGAGGGCCGCACGCTGGAGACCCTCAAGGCCCCGGCGCGCCGCCGCAAGACCCCGGAGACTGCCGCCTGATGCGCGCCGCCCTCGCCCGCCTGTGGAAAGCCGTCGCCGGGATCAGCGCCGAAGACGCCCGCCGCGCCGCCCTGCTGGCGCTGGCCACGACCCTGGTCAGCCTGCTGGTCCCGGCCGCGGCCCTGGCCCAGGCGGTGAACATCGACCTGGGCACCGGCGCGGGCCTGACCGAGCGGGTGGTGCAGCTGATCGGCCTGCTGACGATCCTGTCCCTGGCCCCGTCGATCGTCATCATGACCACCAGCTTCGTGCGCATCGTGGTGGTCCTGAGCCTGCTGCGCACGGCGCTCGGCCTGCAGCAGAGCCCGCCCAACGCGGTGATCATCAGCCTGTCGCTGTTCCTGACCGCCATCGTCATGGGACCGACCCTGCAGAAGAGCTACGACGAGGGCGTACGGCCCCTGCTGGACCAACAGATGGAGCTGACCCAGGCCTTCGAGGCCGCCGGCGATCCGGTGAAGGCCTTCATGCTCGGCCAGGTCGACCGCGAGGACCTGGCCCTGTTCGTGCGGCTGTCGAAGATCGACCGGCCGGCGACGCTCCAGGACACTCCGATCCGCGTGGTCACGCCGGCCTTCATGATCAGCGAGCTGAAGCGCGCCTTCGAGATCGGTTTTTTGCTGTTCGTGCCCTTCCTGGTCATCGACCTGGTGGTGGCCAGCGTGCTGATGAGCATGGGCATGATGATGTTGCCGCCGGTGGTGGTCAGCCTGCCGTTCAAGCTGATCTTCTTCGTCCTGGTCGACGGCTGGCGGCTGGTCGCCGGGAGCCTGGTCGAGAGCTTCCAGCGCGGGGCGGTCCCGACGGGCTAGGCGCTGGGCGCGCGTCGTCCGAAACATAGCCGGGGACAGACACCCCCGGTGTCTGTCCCGCACCGAAGCTCAAATTCTAGCCTCTGGGCGTTGCCGCGGCGGGCGCCGGCGTGGTCGCAGCGGTCCGGGTCGGGGCCGGGCCCACGGGCGCGGGCTTCTCGCGGAAGCGCTGCTTCATCCTGGCCACCCAGCCGGCGAAGCCCTCGTTGTCGGCGACGGCGCGGCTGAAGTCGTTGGCGGTCAGGGCCCCGCCATCGACGCCGGCGAAGGCCACGCGCAAGGCCTCGGGATTGCGGGCCAGTTCGAAATAGCCGTCGTAGTGGTCGCGCAGCCGGGCCAGGGCGGCGTCGTCGCCGGCCAGGCTGTAGGCCACGCCGGCCCGCAGCAACCGGGACTCCTCATCGGGCCGCAGCGGCAGGGGCGACTTCCAGCGCTCGCCGATCGAGCGCTCGAACAGTGAGCCGGCCAGGTCCCAGTTGCGAGCCTTCCAGGCAATCTCGGCGCGTACGTCCTGGGCGTCCGGCGAAGCGTCCGGCTCGATGATCTCGGCGGCGGCGTCGAGCCGGCCGAGGGCCATCAGGGCGCGAGCGGTGATGATCCGCCGTTCGGCGTTCAAGCCGGCGGGCAACACCGTGGTGCGCGAGCCGTTGATCGCCGCCAGGGCCTGCTCGGGCTTGCGGTCCATCAGGTAGATCAGGGCCAGGTCGGTGGCGACCTGGGCCTTGGGCACGCCATCGAGGCGGTTCTCCACCTGGTATTGCAGCAACCTCCCGGCGTCGGTCAGCAGGTCGACGTCCACCAGCCGGCGGACCAGCTTGCGGACCATCAGGTCGCCGTCGGCGCCCAGCGGGGTCAATTCCTGGAAGTCGTAGAACAACGCCAGCGACTGGATCGGCTCCAGCCCGTCGGCCATGCCGTCAAGGAACAGGGACCGGAAAGCGTTGGCGAGGTCGGCCTGCAGCTGCATCGCCTCGGGCCGGTCCGGCAGCCGCGTTCCGGCCGAGCGCAGCGCTTCCAGCGCCTCGCGGTAGCGGCCCTGGCCCAGATAGAGCTGGCCCAGGGTGCGGATGGTCTCCAGCTCGGTCGCCCCGCCGCGCCAGCGATAGCGCAGGCCGTCATAGGCGTCGGCGGCCTGCACCGGGGTGATTTCGCCCAGCTCCTGTTTGATCCGTGTCGCCCGCAACAGGGCCGGAGCGGCCAGTTGGTCGAGCGGGGCCCGGGCGATAGCCATGTAGACGCCGAGCGCGCCCTTGGCCTTGCCCTGGGCCTCGAACAGCCGGGCCTGGACCAGACGGATAGCCAGCTGCTCCTCGGGCGGCAGGGATTCGGCGAGCGCCTCGTCGAGGCGGCTGTCGGCGGCGGTCAAGTCGCCCAGCTCCAGCGCCGCCTCCGCGTCGGCGCGAAGGAACCGGGCCTTCCAGATCGGCGAGAACTGGCCGATGGCCATGACCCCGTCGGCGAACTTGGCGCGGGCGTCGGCCCACTGCCCGCCTCTGGCCGCGAGATAGCCGCGCCAGACGGCGGCGGAGGGATCGTCGCCCAGGATCGGGGTGGCGAAGTCGCTCTCCGCCTCCTTGTCGCGACCGACCATCGCGCGGGCGATGCCGCGCAGGCCGCGGAACTCCGGATTGCCCTGGATCGACTCCTGCTGGCGGGCGGTGGCGTTGAGCACCCCGATCGCCTCGTAGGCCAGCTCGGCGCCGACGAGGAACCTGGCCAGGGCCAGGCGGGCCTCGACCGGAGCGTCTTTGCCCTTGGACCCTTCGGCGGCGGCCGCCTCGGTCAGGGCCGCGTAACGGGCCATGAAGCCGCCCGGACCGGTGCGGGCCCAGGTCTCGTCGATCAGGCCTGGCATGCTCGCCGCCTGGGGCGCGCCGGCGGCGACGTCGACCTTGCGGGCCCCGGCCGAGGCCGAGGACAGGGCCAGGCCCATCGGCCGGCCGATGCGCACCAGGTCACCCTCCGCGACGACCTTCAGGTCGGTGGCGTAAGGCTCGATGGCCAGGCCCTGGAAGGTCGGCAGCAGGGCCATCTCGACATAGTCGCGGCGCGCCGCCAGGCCCTTGGACGGGGCCAGGGCGGTGACTACGGCGATCCGGTCGCCGACCGCCGGGTCGTCCAGCCAGATCGCGGCTGTGGCCCCGGCCAGCACCGCCGTCAGGGCGGCCTCGGCCGATTCCTCGTCGCGCTCCACGGTGACCTTGCCGGGCTCGCTCTTGGGGCCCGGGCCCAGCACCAGGGTCCAGCTCGACCCTTCGCCGACGATGGCGATCGGGGTGGTGCGCGGGGTGACGATGCGGACGGCGGAATAGTCCCGCCCCTTGACCGCCTGCATGCGGCTGTACTGCGACACGCCGCGCGGGGCCTTGGAGACGTCCAGGGTCGCGGCGGTGTCAAAAACGATCCACACCGCCTCGCCCCGCCGGAACACGGCGGCGCCGGCGGGGTTGGCCCAGTCGAAGCGCAGCTTGACCTGGGCGTTGGTGATTTCGGGCGCCATCCGCACCACGCCGCCGGCCGGCAGCGGATCGGGACGCGGCGCGCGCGGAGCGGGCTCGGGCGCCGGGGTCGCCTCCGCTGTCGCCGCGGCCGCCGCGGTCGCCGGCGCGGCGGACGCGTCCTTGCGGGCGAAGACGTTGACGAAGATGGACCCATCGGCCGACCCGACCCTGGCGTCGGCGTCATCAGCCAGCAGCAGGTCGATCTCGAGGCCGCCGGGCGTGTGGCGGGCCTCCGCCCCCTTGACCCATTTGGGCGGCAGAATGCGCAGGGTCGAGATGTCCGGCCGGGCGTCGCGGCTGAAGTGCAGCGTCAGGGTCTGGCCGTTGCGGCGGGAGGAGACCTTGGCCCCGCCCGCCCAGTGGAACTCGACCCGCGTAAAGTCCTTCGACTGGGCGGTGCGCACCTCCAGCGGCGGACGCGCGGCGACGGCCACCGTCGGCAGGGCGGCCGGAATGGCCACCGAGGCGATGCAGGCCGCGGCGACGCCCGAACGCAGGAGGGCGCGGAGGGACACCTTACTTGGCCGGCGGCATGGCGGGCGGAGTGGCGCCCGTCGCCGGCGGCATCGCCGCGCCGGCGGCGGGCGTGGTCGCGGGCGGGGCGGCCGGACCGGCTGACGGCTTCACCGCCGGACATCGG
>JAUXTQ010000013.1 GCA_030678995.1 Caulobacter sp. | reverse complement strand
GGTCATCTGCTTGACGATACACTGGGCCACCGGGTGGTCGCTGTCCGACAGCAGGGCCTCGAACTTGCCCTTCTGGAAGCTGAGCACGATCGTGAACAGGGGCAGGTCGGCCGGCTTTGGCGAGGGCAGGCAGGCGTCGATGATCCGCGGCAGGTTGGGCCCCAGCCAAGGATAGAGCACCCTGGTCCGGTACAGCACCGCCCCGTTGTCGGTCTCCTCGTAGCGCTGGGCCCGGGCGAAGGCTTCTGCGTAGGCTAGGCCGGCCGCCGGCGGGGGCGGCGGCGGCGCCAGCAGCACCGACGAGGCGGCGGCGGCGAGGATAAGGAACACGGGCGGTCTCCAACTGAAGGCCGCAGACTGCCTTGCCGGATGTGGCGGCGGCAAGGCGGCTTGCCCGCCTTCCCTCCCGGGCCTATTTCGTCCTCATGCAAGAGACCGAAAATCTGATCGAGACCCTGGCGCTCGAACGCCTTGAGATGAACCTCTTCCGGGGGGTGTCGCCCAACGACGGCTTCCCGAGGATTTTCGGCGGCTTCGTCATCGCCCAGGCGCTGCTGGCGGCCTACGAAACGGTCGAGGACCGGATCTGCCACAGCATCCACGCCTACTTCATCCGCCCGGGCGACGTGACCATCCCGGTGATCTACGAGGTCGACCGTTCGCGGGACGGCGGCACGTTTACAACGCGTCGGGTCATAGCCATCCAGAACGGCAAGCAGATCTTCAACCTCGCCGCCTCGTTCCAGGTGGCCGAGGACGGCATGGAGTACCAGTCACCCATGCCCGCCCACCCGACGCCGGAGTCGGTGGCCAGCGAGATGGAACAGGCGCTGGCCGAGAACAAGGACATGCCGCCGGCGATGATCGAGCATATGAAGCGCCGCCCGGTGGAGGTGCGCTGGCCCGATCCGCAGAACATGTTCAAGCCGGTGCCCAAGCCGCCGCGCAAACAGGTCTGGCTGCGGGCCAAGGCGCCGATCGGCGACAGCATCAGGCTGCAGCAGGCGGCCCTGGCCTACGCCTCGGACATGGCCTTCATGGAAACGGCCCTGCGGGTCCACGGCCTGACCTGGCGCACGCCCGGCCTGCAGTCGGCGAGCCTGGACCACGCCATGTGGTTCCACCGGCCGACCAACTTCAATGACTGGCACCTGTTCGACCAGGACTGCCCCAGCACCTCCCAGGGCCGGGGCTTCATCCGCGGCGAGATGTACACCGCCGACGGTGTCCTGGCGGCTTCGGTGGCCCAGGAATGCCTGATGCGGGTGAAGGACTAGGCGACCCAGGGACAGACACCCGCAGGTGTCTGTCCCGAATCCCGCGCTCAGACCAGCCGGCGGCTCACGGACAGGGCGCGGCGA
Organism: Caulobacter sp.; assembly: GCA_030678995.1. GTDB lineage: Bacteria > Pseudomonadota > Alphaproteobacteria > Caulobacterales > Caulobacteraceae > Caulobacter. The sequence goes on along the minus strand of JAUXTQ010000013.1, from coordinate 29,500 downwards.
TAGGCGAGCAGGAAGGCGTCATCGTCGCTGACGACAGCCGCCCGGCCAGCCATTCTCAGGTCATAGGCCAGCATCCGGGCGGCCAGCGGCGAGCCGCCGTTGATCAGCACGAACACGGGATTGTCCGGGTAGAGCGGGCCGTCCAGCGCGGGCGTGGCCTTGCCGGTCCAGCGGGTCAGGGTGACCCCGTCGCGGCTCTTGTGAATCGTCGCCATCGGCATCGGTCGCCAGGCGAGGTGGCCCAGCAGCAGGGCGTCGAACGGGCTGCCCTCATGGGTCCGCAGATCCAGGATCAACGCCCGGCTGTCCGCCAGATCAACCAGGGCCTCGATAAGCCCGGAGGCGCACAGGGTCGCGGGACTGAGGTAGCCGATATCGCCAGGCAGCCGCCGGATGGCCTCGCCGGCGTCCAGCGTCGGCAGGCCCGGGGTCTCGGGGACGAAGGCGGGCATCGGAGGGGCGGAGAGCACGACGGTCTGCGTAGCGGTCAACAGGCCCAGGGCGGCGGTATCAATGTGATCATGGTGTTGCACGGCGTGTCTCCTTCCTTGAGACGAACCATGCGCGCGGCTACCTGAACGGGATTGGGCGACCGTTGTTGTCTGAGCTTCATGTTGGGCGGCAGGCGACATGCGCCAAGGCTACGTGCCCCCGCGCCGGCCGATCCAGTTAAAGCCTGGTCATGACCTATTCTTCATCCCCGACGATCTCTGTCGGCCGCACCGCGACCAGCCGGCCGGCGGCGATATCCACCTGCGGCACGGTCTCGCGGGTGAAGGCCAGGTACCAGGTGGGGCCGCCCTCGGCGGGGGTGATCTCGATCAGGTCGCCGGCGCCGAAATCCTGCACGGACTTCACCGTGCCGAGGGTTTCGCCCTCGGGGGTGACGACCGTCAGGCCAATCAGGTCGGCGAGATAGAACTCGTCCTCGTCCGGCTCGGGCAGGGCCTGGCGCTCGATGAACAGGCGCAGGCCGCGCAGGGCGTCGGCCTGCTCCTTGGTGTCGATGCCGGGACAGCGGCAGATGATCCCGCCCTTGGCTTCGCGGGCCGACTGGATGGTCAGGCCCGGCGAGCCGTCCTGGCGCTTCAGCTCGCGGAAGCGGGCCAGCGCCAGGGGCTCTTCGGTGAAGGCGGTGATGCGCACCTCGCCCCGGACGCCAAAGGCGCCCGCGACACGGCCGACAGCGATGAGGCGGTCGGCCGCCACGCGTGCTTAGCCTTCAGCCTTTTCTTCTTCAGCAGCCGGCTCTTCAGCGGCGGCTTCGGGAGCGGCTTCCTCGGCGGGAGCTTCGTCAGCAGGCGCTTCCTCGGCGACGGCTTCGGCAGGCGCTTCTTCAGCAGCGGGGGCCTCTTCGGCGGCGGCTTCGGGCGCGGCTTCCTCGGTCACGGCCTCGACGGGCGCTTCTTCAGCGGCCACTTCAACCGGGGCTTCCACTTCGGGTTCCGGCTCCGGGGCCGGCGGGTTGGCGGCCAGTTCGGCGGCGGCGGCGGCGCGGTCGACTTCCCGCTGGGCGCGTTCAGCGGCGCGTTCTTCGGACTTCTTGCCCGGCTTGCCCTTGGTCGGGTTGTTGCCGTGGGCCCACTGGCCGACGCCTTCGGCGGCCAGGAAGCGGGCGACGCGGTCGGTCGGCTGGGCGCCCTTGGCGATCCAGGCCTGGATCGACTCGAGCTTGAGGGTGACGCGCGGGGTCGGGCCATCCTTCGGCAGAAGGGGATTGTAGGTCCCGACCTTCTCGATGAAACGGCCGTCGCGGGGCGAGTGGCTGTCAGCGACGACGATCGAATAGTAGGGGCGCTTCTTGGCGCCGCCACGGGCGAGACGGATCTTCAGCATTTCAGGCAGTCCTCTGGTCTGATCTTATTTCTTGAAGGGATTGAAGCCGGGAGGCAGGGCGGGTCCGCCGCCGAGCCCGGGCATTCCGGTGGGATTGGATCCAGCGCCGCCGAGGCCGCTCTGGAGCTTTTCGAGCTGCTGGCGCAGCTGTTCGGGATCGGGCTCGGCCATCTTGCCGCCGCCCAGATTCTTCAGGCGGTCCATGCCGCCGCCGCCGCCGCCAATGCCGAGCATCTGGGCCATGCGGGCCATGCCGGCGCCGCCGTTGCGGGTCATCATCTTCATCGCGTCGGCCATCTGCCGGTGCTGTTTCAGCAGGCGATTGATCTCGGCCACGTCGACCCCGGCGCCGGCGGCGATGCGGCGCTTGCGCGAGGCGGCCAGGATGTCGGGCTTGCGACGCTCGGTCTTGGTCATCGAGCCGATGATCGCGCGCTGGCGTTTGATCACCTTGTCGTCCATGCCGGATTCGGCGATCTGCTGCTTCATCTTGCCGACGCCGGGCAGCATGCCCATCACCCCCTGCAGGCCGCCCATCCGCTCCATCTGGGCCAGCTGGTCGGACATCATCTCCAGGTCGAACTGGCCCTTGGCCAGCTTCTTGGCCATGGCCTCGGCCTTGGACGCGTCCAGGTCGGTGGCGGCCTTCTCGACGAGGGCGACGATATCGCCCTGGCCGAGAATCCGGCCGGCCACGCGGCGGGCGTCGAACACCTCGAGAGCATCGACCTTCTCGCCCGTGCCGAGGAACTTGATCGGCAGGCCGGTGACCGCCCGCATCGACAGGGCCGCGCCGCCGCGCCCGTCGCCGTCGGCGCGGGTGAGGATCAGGCCGGTCAGCGGCAGGCGTTCGTGGAAGGCCTTGGCGGTGCGCACCGCGTCCTGGCCGGTCAGGCTGTCGGCGACCAGCAGGGTTTCGGTCGGCGAGGCGATCTGCGCAATCTGCGCCGCCTCGCTCATCATCTGCTCGTCCAGGGTGGTGCGGCCGGCGGTGTCGAGGATCAGGACGTCGTAGCCGCTGAGCTTCGCGGCCTGCAGCGCCCGCCGGGCGATTTCCACCGCCGACTGGCCGGCGACGATCGGCAGGGTGTCGACCCCGACCTGGGTCCCCAGGATGGCCAGCTGTTCCATGGCCGCCGGACGGCGGGTGTCCAGCGAGGCCATCAGGACCTTCTGGCGCTCCATCTTGCTGAGCCGCAGGCCCAGCTTGGCCGACATGGTCGTCTTGCCCGAACCCTGGAGGCCGGCCATCAGGATGATCGAAGGCGGGTTCAGCGCCAGCTCAAGGCCCGTGGGAACCTCGCCGCCGAGCATCTCCACCAGGCCGTCGTAGACGATCTTGACCACCTGGTCGGCGGGACGGATCGAGCGGATCACCGCCTCGCCCAGCGCGGCCTCGCGGGCCTTGGTGATGAAGTCCTTGACCACCGGCAGGGCGACGTCGGCCTCGAGCAGGGCGACGCGAACCTCGCGCAGCGCCTCGTCGATGTCCTTCTCGCCCAGCACCCCGCGGCCGGAGAGCCGGTCGAATACGGCGCCAAGTCGCTCTGTAAGGCCTTCGAACATGCCGTCCTGAACCGCTAACCCAAGTCGTTGGGCCCAAACGCAATTCGCCCCCGTGGACGATCACGTCGACGGGGGGCCTCGCCGCCCTCGTCCCATCCTTAAAGTCCGGTTGGGGGTCGTGGCGGTGGAGGGCGCTGAACTGCATCTGCGCCGGAAGGCCGGCCTTATGAGCGGAAAAGGGAGGGAAATCAAGCAGGATGCTCCCCTTCGGGGGAGCTGTCAGTCCGCAGGACTGACTGAGGGGGTCACCCGCGACCGGAGCGGACCCCCTCCGTCCCGGCTTCGCCGGTCCACCTCCCCCGATGGGGAGGATCTACCCCCGCAGCTCCAGCCCATTCCCTTCCGGGTCGGTGAGGTAGATCGACAGCCCCTCGCCGCCGGCGCCGTAGCGCAGGCCTTCGGCGCCAAGGGCCACGCCGTGGGCGACGAGGTGGGCTTTCACCTTTTCGAGGTCAAAACCGCGAATGGTGAGACAGAAGTGGTCGAGGTTGCGGCCCTCCGCGCCCGGCCCGGCGCCGCCCATCCGCCCAAGCAGGCCATCGACGGCGACGATGTCGATCAGGCTGGTCCCGGCGCGCAGCTGGGTCAGGCCGATGCGTTCCTGCACCTTCTCCACGACCAGCCCCAGGACGCCCGTGTAGAAGGTGATCAGCGCATCCGGGTCCCGGGCGCGCAGGACCAGATGGTCAATGCCGGTGATCTCGATCATGTCCTCCTGATAGGCGTTCGGCCGCGCCGCGAAAAGCCGCCGCGCATCTCGACGAACGCTGAAACCCGGCATAGCCTCCGCGGCAGTACCGTTATCCATCTCTGGGGGAGATAAGACGATGGGAAGATTGTTGATCGCCGGCCTGGTCGGCGGGATCGCCATGTTCATCTGGTCATCGCTGGCGCACACCGTGATCCCGCTCGGTGAGACCGGCCTGCGGATGGTCGGGCCGGACTCGGCCGTGGCCGCCGCCCTGCAGGCGGAACTGGGCGACAAGGCGGGCCTGTACGGGTTCCCGGGCGTAGCCGGCAATCCGCATGAGGACGAAGCCGCCATGGCGGCCATGACCGAGAAGATGAAGACTGGCCCCTCCGGCCTGATCGTCTATCACCAGCCGGGCTACAACCCGCCGATGACGACGCTGATGGCCAAGGAGTTTGTCCTGGAGGTCGTCCAGTCGCTGATCCTCGCCGGGCTGCTGGCCGGGCTGGCGGCGGCCGGCCTGGCCGCCCGCGCCACGGCCGCGGCCCTGGCCGGAGTGGCCGTCGCGCTCAGCACCAACGGCTCCTACTGGGTCTGGTGGGGCTTCCCGACCGACTACACCCTGGCCGCGATGGTCATCCAGATCGTCGGCTACACCCTGGCCGGCCTGGCGATCGCGCTGGTGCTGGGCTGGAAAGGCAAGGCGGCGGCTGGCGCCTAGTGTGCTGGATTTGAAGTTCGCCTCATTGTTGGATCAGGCTGCGAGCGAACTTCGGAATCGGGACACTAGTGCTGGTCCTCGTCGTCGCGCGGGTCGAGCAGCTTGTGGGCGTGGATGATGAAGTAGCGGGCGTGGGCGTTGTCCACGGTGGCCTGGGCCTTGCCCTTCCAGGCCTTCCAGGCCTCGGCGTAGCTGGGGTAGGCGCCGACGAACTCGACCTTGGCGAGGTCACGGAATTCGACGTCCTGGACGTCCTTCAGTTCGCCGCCGATGACGATGTGCAGCAATTGTCTGTCCGGCATGTGCCGAGGCCCTTTCCGCAGGGAAAATCAGTTGGGCAGGTCGATATGCCGGACGCGGTCCAGGATCAACGGGTGCAGCGCCGGGGCGGCGCCGATCAGGCTCGGAACGCGGGGATTGATCCGGTTGTAGGCGAAGGCGCTGCCCTTGTGGTCGGTGCTCACCGCGCCGGCCTCGCCGCAGATCAGGTCGGCGGCGGCCAGGTCCCATTCGCTCTTGCCGCTGAGGGCCAGGGCCGCGTCGAATCGGCCGTCGGCCACCAGGCACATCCGGTAGGCGATGGAATTGCGCGTTTCGATGGTCATCGGCGGCCAGGGCTCCCGCCAGGCCGGGTGGCGGAACATCGGCGCGTCGCCCAGCATGCGGCAGCCCTCGACCGCGCCGCTGTCGCTGGCCCGGATCGGCTGGCCATTGAGGAAGGCCCCGCCGCCGAGGGTGGCGACGAAGGTCTCGGCCAGGTCCGGAGCATGGACCACGCCGGCCACCGGCCTGCCGTCCTCGACCACGGCGATCGACACTGACCACCAGGGCTTTTCCTTGAAGAAGGCCACCGTGCCGTCGATGGGATCGACCACGAACAGCCGGCTCTTCGCCAGGCGCGCGGGATCGTCGGCGGTTTCTTCCGACAGCCAGCCGTAGTCCGGCCGGGCCTCGCCCAGCATGGCCTTGAGCAGGGAGTCCACGGCGATGTCGGCGTTGGTCACCGGCGAGCCGCCGTCCTTGGACCAAACCGTCAGCCCCTGCGCCTTCAGCCGCCGCGCCTCGGTTCCGACCTCGCGGGCGGCGGCTTCGATGAGGGCCAGGTCCCCGATCATCGGCCGGCGATCGCCACGGCGTCGACCAGCAGCGACGGCGCGTTGGCGGCGCCGCGGATCTCCAGGTCCGAACCCGGAACCAGGCGGCTCCAGAGGTCCAGGAGGTTCCCCGCCACGGTGATCTCGGTGACCGGATAGGCGATCTCGCCCCCCTCGAACCAGAAGCCCGAGCAGCCCACCGACCAATCGCCGGTGTTGGCGTTCAGGGAGGGGCCGAACATCGAGGTCAGCAGCAGGCCCTCCCCCGCGTCAGTCATCAGCCCGGCCAGGTCACGGTCGCCCGGCTGCAGGGTCAGGTTGGTGGTCGAGACGCCCGGCGGACCGGCGAGACCGCGCGAGGCATGGCCGGTGGTGTCGAGGCCCAGCTGCCTGGCCGACGACGTATTGAGCAGCCAGCTGGTCAGGACCCCGTCCTCGATCAGGGCCATGCGCCGGTTGGCCACGCCTTCGTCGTCGAACGGCGCGGAGCCCAGGCCGCGGACCCTGTGCGGATCGTCGATCAGGTTCACGCCCCTGGCGAACAGCGGCTTGCCCAGATGATCCTTGAGGAAGCTGACGCCCCGCGCCACCGACGGGCCGGAGATGGCCCCGATCAGCGGGCCGATGAAGGAGATGGCCAGCCGGTTTTCGAAGATCACCGGGGCGGTGGTCGAGTCGATCTTGCGGGCGCCCAGCCGGCCCACGGCGCGCTTGCCGGCCTCCGCGCCAATGGCGGTGGGCGAGGGCAGGTCGGCGCCGTGACGGGTGGTGCGGCCCTCGCCGCCCCGCTCCATGGCCGAGCCCTCGCCGGCGACCGCCGAGGCGGACAGCGAGAATCCGGACGCGCGGTGTTCGCCGTGGAAGCCCTCGCTGGTGACCAGTCGCCATTGCGACGCCGACCAGGACGACGAGCCGCCGTCGGAGTTGGTCACGCCAGCGACGCCCCGCGCGGCGGTTTCAGCCTCGCGAGCCTGGTCCTCAAGGGTCTCGGGGGTGGGCTCGGCGGCATCGAACAGGTCGAAGTCGGCGAACGGCCCCCTGGCCAGCCGCTCGACCGGCGCGAAGCCGGCATAGGGGTCCTCGGGGGCCAGGCGGGCCATGGCCACGGCCCGCTCGATCAGCTTGCGCCGACCCTCGGCGGAGACATCGGAGCCGGACACCGCCGCCTGGCGCTGGCCGACGAAGACACGGATGCCAAGGTCGCGGGACTCCTCGCGCTCGACCTCCTCAAGCTCGCCCATCCGCACATTGACCGACAGGGACTGGCGCTCGGCGAAGACGGCCTCGGCCCCGTCCGCCCCGGCCTTCAGCGCGGCGGCGACCGCCTCATGCAACAGGTTTTCGTCCATGCCCGGGTTATGGGGACCCGAGGCGTCGGGGGCAAGGCTCCGGGGACATGCACTTCAGTGCGTGTCCCCTCCTGCCGAAAAGGGACACGCACTGAAGTGCATGTCCCTGGTCACCAGACCGCGGAAATCAGCGTCGCGGCGATCAGGTAGACATAGGCGCACCAGGTCAGGGTCATGCCCATGGCGCGCGGGATCGAGGTGCCGACGCTGTTGGACAGGCCGATGGCGTGGGTGATCCGGCCGGCCAGCAACAGGAAGCCGCCGATATGGACCAGCAGTGGCGCGGTGTTGGTGATGTCCAGCACGATCAGCCCGGCGAGGCCCGGCGGCACATATTCGCTGGCGTTGCCGAAGGCGCGGATGGCCTGGGCCAGTTCCGGGATGCCCTCGTCGCCGAGGAACACCTTGTGCTTGGAGCGCAGCCGCACGACCTGCAGCGACAGCACCAGCATCAGCAGGATGTGCAGACCGACCCACAGGGCCGCCGCATGTCCCGGATTTATGACTTCATTCACGCCGTCTTCCCCGAAAACACCCGTTTCTGCGGGGCGCGATTAACTGTGGTTTCGCCCCGCGGGGCAAGGCCGCTCACGCCGCCGGTTCGCGGCCTGCCGGGTAGAGCAGGTAATGATCGTCGAAATATGGCGTCCGCGCGTAAAACCAGGCCAGGCGGGCGTCCGGGTCGCTGGCGAAGGCCGGTTCGGCGGCGAGTTTGGCCTCGAACGCCGCCTTCAGCTGCGGGTCGGCGTCGAGCATGCGCTGGGCCAGCGGCGCGATGGCGTAGCCCTCGATGTACTCGGTTCGTTGCAGGATCTCGGGGAAGAAACCCCAGGCGAAGAAGCCCTCGTCGCTCTGCGGCTCGAGCAGCAGAACGGCCAGTTCGCCCAGCGGCTGGTCGGTGCTCACGCGCACCGACCCGGCCGGCAGGGTGACGGTGCGGGTCTCCCAGACGACCGGACCCGGATCAATACCGACCCGGCCCTCGTTGGCCCGGGCCGCGAGCTTGGGCGCCGAGAGGCGGGCCATCGACAGGGTCACCGTCTTCGGCGCCGTGAGGGTATCCATGCCGATCCCGTGCAGTCGCAATCTGGCGATCACGTCCGGCTTGCTGGCCGGGACCCAATAGGCGGCGGGCGGGGTGAAGGTCAGAGTCGCGGTGGAGCTGAACAGCGGTTGCGGCCAGGGGGTCTTGTCGGCCTTGCCGAGCCAGCGGATCTCGTCGCGGCCCGACGCCGCCGAGCGGTAGGTCTCGTATTGGACGCCCAGGAAGGCGCGGGTCCCGATCGGCGTGGTCGAGACTTTCCAGCCGGTCAGCACCTGCGTCGGCCGGCGGGCGCGGTCGCTGGCGATCGCCGCCCGCACGCCCGCCTCGTCCGCGGCCAGCGCCTTGAGCGCCGCCTCCATCAGCACATACATGCCCAGCACCCTTTGGCGGTAGGGCTTGAGGGAGTGGTTCTCGACCAGGATCGTCGGCGTGTGGCGGGCATCGCCGTAGCCGTTAGACAGCCGCAAACCGGTCGGACCGACGAACAGACCCGTCCGCGGCGCCCGGTCGTCGACGGCGAAGATCAACGGGCCGGGGATGTGGCCGGCCTTCGTCAGGGCGGCGTAGGCGGCGGGCTTGAGGGCGCTGTTCAGCCAGGCGGCGATGGCCGGCGAGCGGGTTAAGCCGCCGTCCTCGCCCTCGAAGCCAAAGGTTACGTCGTACTGGTAGTCGATGCCGTCGGTGACATGCAGGTCGAAATACAGGCTCGGATCGAAGCGGTTGATCAGGCCGACCATCGCCCGCATCTCCGGCGCGTCGAGCTTGCCGTAGTCGCGATTGAGATTGAGGTTCTGGGCCGTGGTCCGCCAGCCCTGGCTGACCGGCCCCCGCTGGTTGGGCCGGTTCCAGGGGCTCGTCCGCTCATGGGCGTCGGCGCTGAACACCGGCACGAAGACGAAGTTGACCCGGTCAAGCAGGCCGTCCTTGCCCTTCAGGGCGATGTCCCGCAGCAGCATCAGACCGGCGTCCTTGCCGTCGATCTCGCCACTGTGGATGCCCGCCTGGGCCAGCATCAGCGGCTTGGAGGGATCGAACCGGTCCTGGTCCTTGCTGGCGATCACGACATAGAGATCGCGGCCTTCGGGCGTCCTGCCGAACACCTCCATACGGATCAGCGGCGAGGCGGCGTCGAGCGTCTTCAGCCAGGCGATGGTCTCATCATAGGACGGCGTGGCGGTCAGGCCGGTGACCTCCGACGGCGTGATCCAGGGGTCGTCCGCCTTGACGATCAGCTTCTCGCTCTTGCCGTGCCAGGGGATCGCCGGCGGCAGGAAGTCGGACTCCCAGGGCGCGGCGGCCGCGGCGGTCGCGGTCAGCACAAGAGCCGCCGTCAGGATCAGCTTCTTCATTGGTCAGGCCCTCGAACGCGGTCTCGTTAACACGCGGTAGTCGCTTTCACCGCCCAGCATTCAAACCAGATGCGCGCCACACCGTCGAAGCCGCCGCCGGCCCTTTCGGACAGGGTGAGAGTCGCCCAGGCGCCGGCTTCGCCATAGGCGGCCCGCAGCGCCGGCTCCGGGAGAAAACTGTAGTAGCGATCGAGCCGGTCCCGTCCTTCCCCTTCGCCGGACTTGAAGCTGGCGTAGAACAGCCCGCCGGGCTTCAGGGCCCGCCACACCCGCGCCAGGACGCCCGGGAGCGCGTCGGCGCGGGCGTGCAGCAGGCTGGCGTTGGCCCAGACGCCGTCATAGACGGCCTCGTCGTCCAGATCGTCGAACAGCATGACCCGCACGGGGCGGCCCAGGCGATGTTCGGCGATGCGCGCCATGGTCGGCGATCCGTCGGTGGCCGTGACGTCGGCGCCCAGGGCCGTCATCGCCTCGGCGTCCAGGCCGGCGCCGCAGCCGAGCTCAAGGACCCGCGGGCCGCGGGGCATGCGGCCGATGAAGTCGGACAGGCGGTCAAGGACGGCGCGCGAGGCCCCCGCATAGGCCGTCGCCTCCCGATGGTAGAAATCGAGCGTGCGGGGATCGTGCGACGGCGGGCGCTGTTTCAGGGGATGGGCTTCCTACTTCCAGATCGGCTTGCCGTCGCCGGGCAGGCCGAGCTTGCCCCAGATTTCGCTGACCCGGTCGACGACCTCCGGGTCCATGCGGATCTTCTCGCCCCACTCGCGGTGCGTCTCGGGCGGCAATTTGTTGGTCGCGTCCAGGCCGATCTTGGACCCCAGGCCGCTCTGCGGGCTCGCGAAGTCGAGGTAGTCGATCGGGGTGTTCTCGATCACCGTGATGTCCCGCGCGGGATCCATCCGGGTGGAGACCGCCCACATGACGTCCTTCCAGTCGCGGGCGTTGATGTCGTCGTCCACGACGATCACCCACTTGGTGTACATGAACTGGCGCAGGTAGCTCCAGACGCCGAGCATCACCCGCTTGGCGTGGCCGGGGTAGGCCTTCTTCATCGACACCACGGCGATGCGGTAGCTGCAGCCCTCGGGCGGCAGCCAGAAGTCGACCACCTCCGGGAACTGCTGCTGGAACAGGGGAATGAACACCTCGTTCAGCGCCTCGCCCAGCACCGACGGCTCGTCTGGCGGCCGGCCCGTGAAGGTGGTGTGGTAGATGGCGTCCTTGCGCATGGTGATCGCCGACACCTTGAACACCGGGAAGCGCTCAACGCTGTTGTAGTAGCCGGTGTGGTCGCCGTAGGGGCCTTCGTCCTCGTACTCGTCGAGCAGGACGTGGCCCTCGATGACGATCTCGGCCTGGGCCGGGACCATCAGCGGCACCGTCTTGGCCGGCACCAGATCGACCTTCGACCCACGCAGCAGGCCGGCGAACTGGTATTCCGACAGGGTGTCAGGCACCGGCGTCACGGCGGCCAGGATGACCCCCGGATCGGCGCCGATCACTGCGCAGGCGGGCAGTGGGTCGCGGCGGCCAGCCTTCTTATGGCGGCCGTAGTGCTGGGCCCCGCCGCGGTGGGCCAGCCAACGCATGATCGCCCGATCCTTGCCCAGCAGCTGCATGCGGTAGATGCCGAGGTTGTAGTCGTCCTCGCGGCTGTCCGACGGCCCCTTGGTCACCACCAGCGGCCAGGTGATCAGCGGCGCCGGCTCGCCCGGCCAGCAGGTCTGGACCGGCAGCCTCGTCAGGTCGATCTGGTCGCCCTTGAGGACGATGTCCTGCACCGGCGCCTTTTTCACCGCCTTTGGCCGCATGGACATCACGGTCTGCGCCAGCGGCAGCATGTCCATGGCGTCCTTGAGGTCCTTGGGCGGCTCGGGTTGACGCAGGAAGGCCAGCAGTTCGCCGACCTCGCGCAGCTCGCCGGCCGTGGTGCGCGGCTCGCCGCCGAGGGTCACGCCCAGCGCCACCCGCTTCACCGTGCCGAACAGATTGGCCAGGCAGGGCATCGGCGAAATGGAGCCGTCCTCCATCACCGGCTTTTCGAACAGCACCGCCGGCCCGCCGGTCGCCAGCAGCCGGGTGCAGATCTCGGTCATCTCCAGCACCGTGGAGACCGGCTCGGTCACCCGCACCAGCTCGCCGTCCGTTTCCAGTCTGGCGATGAAGTCCCGCAGCGACCGATAGGCCAAGATCACAGCTCCCGTTACGCGCGGCGGAAGCTAGGGCGGGGAGGGCGTCGTGTCACCACCCTGATCCCCAAACCTCCGCTCATCCCCGCGAAGGCGGGGACCCAGGTTTTTTCAGAGCTTCGGCTCACGGTTCAAACAAGGCCTGCGCTTGCTCCGGAAGATCGGCAGCCGCTTCAAAAACGCCTGGGTCCCCGCCTTCGCGGGGATGAGCGGATTTTTTGGAGGCGTCCCACGCCTTCACCTCGGCCTTCTTCGCGGACTTGCGCCAGCGGCGTTCGAGGAAGCCCTTCAGCTGGTCCGGATTCAGCGCCTTCAGCCGGGCCAGAACGCAGGGGTAGTCCTTGTAGTGGGCGGTGAAGTGGAACGTCTCCGGCTCGACCTCCAGCAACAGGTCCCGCTCGTCGAACGGGACCTCCATGATCACCGCGCTGGCGTCGTCCTTGCGGACCCTCGTGAAGAATTTGCCGTTCACCTTGTACGACGGCTGGCCATAGCTCGGCGCCTCCTCGACGCCGGGGAAAGCCGTGACGATGGCGTGGAACTCCTCGCGGGTCACGTGGCCCTCCCTCAGTAGGCCAGCGCCACGCCGTCCTTGCGCATCTCGGTGGCGGCGGCGTAGCGGCCGGGCCAGCGCTCGATCGCCTGGTAGCCGCCGAAGCCGCCGGGGTTGGGGCCGAGCTTCCAGCCGATGGCCTGCAGAGCCGCCTGCGTCGTCGCCGGTACGCCGCTCTCCAGATGCAGCACGCCGGGCTGGCCCAGCGGCACGCCGGTGGGTTCGCTGCCGCCCTCGTGATGCCAGCGCGGGCTGTCGCCGGCCGCCTGCAGGTCCAGGCCGAAGTCGACCATGTTGCTGATGATCTGGGCCTGGCCCTGGGGCTGCATGTCGCCGCCCATCACGCCAAAGCTCAGCCAGGGCTGGCCGTCCTTCACCGCGAAGCCCGGGATGATGGTCTGGAACGGCCGCTTGCCGGGGGCGTAGATATTCGGATGGCCGTCAGTCAGGGCGAACAGCTCGCCCCGGTCCTGGAACATGAAGCCCAGGCCGTCGGGCGACAGGCCCGAGCCCATGCCGCGGTAGTTGGACTGGATGATCGAGACCATCATGCCATCGGCGTCGGCGGTGGTGAAATAGGTGGTGTCGCCCTTCGACGGCGCCTGGCCGGGGTGGACGGGATCAAGGATGCGGTCGGGCCGGATCAGCCTGGCCCGCTCGGCGGCATAGGGCTTGGAGTTCAGCCACTCGACCGGGACCTCGCTGAACTGCGGGTCGGCGAAGTAGCGGGCGCGGTCCTCATAGGCCAGGCGCTTGGCCTCCACCGCGTGGTGGATGGCGGCCGCCGACTGGAAGCCCATTGCCTTGACGTCGAAGTTTTCCAGGATGTTGAGCAGCTGCAGGGTCGACAGGCCCTGGCTGTTGGGCGCCAGGCCGTAGACGTCGACGCCGCGATAGCCGCTGACCAGCGGGGTGGTCCATTCGCTGTGGTGGGCGTTCAGGTCGGCGCGGGTCATCCAGCCGCCGATGCGCTTGAAATAGGCCTCGATGACCTGGGCGATCTCGCCGTTGTAGAAGGCGTCGCGGCCGCCGGCGGCGATCTTGCGGTAGGTCTCGGCCAGGCCCGGATTGCGGAACAGCTCGCCCTCGCGCGGCGCGCGGCCCTCCGGCATCCACACCTTGCGGAAGTTTTCGACCTCCTCGATGCCGGAATTGGGTCCGGTGAACCGTCGCACCGAGGCGGCGAGGTAGAAGGCGACGTTCTGGGTGACCGGAACGCCCTCCTCGGCAAAGGCGATGGCCGGGGCAAACAGGTCCTTCCAGGGCAGCTTGCCGAATTTGCCGTGCAGGTCCCACCAGGCCTGGACCGTACCCGGCACGCTGACCGGGACCGCCCCGAAGCTGGGGATGGCGCCATTCTTCGCCCGCGAGCGGACCGTCTCCAGCGACAGCCCTTTCGGCGAGCGGCCCGAGCCGTTGAGGCCGACGACCTTCTTCGTCTTCGGGTCCCACAGCATGACGAAACAGTCGCCGCCGATGCCGCAGCTGATCGGCTCGAGGAAGCCCAGGCAGGCGTTGGCGGCGATGGCCGCGTCGATCGCCGACCCGCCCCTGCGCAGGGTGTCGATAGCCGCCAGCGAGGCCAGTGGATGGGCGGTGGCCGCCGCGCCGTGCACGCCCCAGGCGGCCGAACGGCTGGCCCAGGTGGCGCCGTCGACCCGGTCGCCGCCGTGGACGTCCGGCCGGTTCAGGTTGGGGTTGCCGGCCCGACTCTGGGCCAGGGCCGATCCGGCAAGAGCGGCGGCCGGCAAGGCGGCGAGAAAGGTGCGGCGACGCATGGGCGTGGCTCCCCGGGGAACTGTGAGGCGGGGACTATAGGCCGGTGGTGCGGAGGGGCTAGGGGCTAGGGGCCAGGGAGTAGGGAGTAGGGAGTAGGGAGTAGCCTTCAGGCGGCGGAGGCCTTGCGGCTCAAGTTCTGTTTCAGCGCTGTGAGCATTCTCCCGACTTCTTCGGCGGTCCGGAACACCGGAAGAGCCCTCTCCCTCTCAAGCAAACCTGAGCGAACGGCCAGCATCAGCAGGGTCTCGGTCTCCGCCAGGGACCCACTCGCGATACTGAGAAAATGCAGAAATTCGCGCCTGCCCGTGCGAGCGCGACCTTCGGCGATATTGGCGGGAACAGATACCGCTGCGCGCAGGAGTTGGGCGGTCAGGCGAAATTGTTCAGCCTTGGGCATCAACTTTCCTAAAGCGTAAGCTCCTTCAGCAAGGTCCATGGCCTTTCGCCAGACCAGCAAGTCGCGATAGGACGCCATCAGCCCTACTCCCTACTCCCTACTCCCTACCCTCCGACCACACCGCCAGCTCGTTCCCCGACGGGTCGGTGAAGTGGAACCGCCGGCCACCGGGGAAGCTGTAGATCGGATTGACGATCACCCCGCCGGCCGCAGTGACCTTCGCCGCCATGGCCTCCAGGTCATGGGCGTAGAGCACCACCAGGGGCTTGGCCGCCCGGCCCGCGTCGGCCGCATCGCCGTTGAACCCGCCATCGAGCCCGGCATTGTCCACCGCCACATAGTCGGGGCCGTAGTCGACCCAGCTCCAGCCGAAGGCCTCGGAATAGAACCGCTTCACCGCCGGAATGCCGGTCGCGGGGAATTCCACATAGTCGATCTTGCCGTCTTCGCGCATCGGGCGAACCCCCTGTGTTCCTGTTATGTTTCTTACCGCCGGATCAGGGAAAGGTCCAGACGCGGGTGCGCTTGACCTCCATGTCCTCCAGCTCGCGGGTGGTGGTCACCTGGTATTCCGCCAGCTGGATCAGGCCGGTCTTGGGAAAGTAGGTCCGGCCCGGATCGCCGATCAGCACCGTCTTGCCGGCGGCCTTCGCGGCGGTCAGCCAGGCGATGACCCGCTCGGCCAAGGGCTTCTCGTAACAGATGTCGCCGGCGAGGATCACGTCGGCGTCGGCGGGCGCCGGCGCGTCGAGCAGGTCGAGGTCGGTGAAGCTCACCGCCACGCCGTTGGCCGCCGCGTTCAGCTCGACCGCCGCCGCGCAGAACACGTCGATGTCCGCCGCCAGGGCCGAGGCCGCCCCGGCCTTCATGGCGGCGATGGCGACCATCCCCGAGCCCGAGGCGAAGTCGACGACGCGCTTGCCGGCGACGATCTCCGGGTTGTCGAGGACATACCGCGCCACCGCCTGCCCGCCGGCCCAGGCAAAGGCCCAGAACGGTGGCGGCAGGCCGATCTCCGACAGGGCCTCCTCGGTCAGCTTCCAGATCGGGGTGATCTCGTCCGCCAGATGCAGCACCAGCTCCGGGGCATGCGGCGGCGCCTGGAGCCGGGTGTTGTCGCGGATGAAGGCCCGGCGGTCGGTGATCACGCGACCGCGACCGGTCCCTTGCTCGACGCTTCCTTCAACACCGACACATACCCCGGCGCGGTCAGCATTCGCTCCATCACGCCCTTGGTCTTCAGCAGCCTGTGCACCTTCGGCAGGTTCCAGCAGGGGACGTGCATGAACATGTGGTGTTCGCAGTGATAGTTGACGTAGTAGGGCGCGAGGACGAGCCGCTCGAATGGGCCGGCCAGGGTCGTGCGGGCGTGGCGCAGGGGGTCGGGTTGGTCGACGCCGACCAGGGCGTGCTCGGCGATGTTGCGCAGGCGGGTGATCAGCGGATACCAGGTGGCCATCGGCAGCAGCCACAGCACCGGCCAGGCCCACCACAGGCCGAACGCCGACAGCACGATGATCACCGGAATGTGGAAGATCAGGAACGGTGACCAGAAGGCCAGCACGCCCTTCGCCGTCTTGCCGAAGGGCACGCCCTTCTTCGCGCCGGACTTGAAGGCGTCGATGGAGGGCTGGATGCGCTGCTTGTAGAAGGTCTGGCCGGTCAGGTCGCGGACCGCCTTGCGCCACAGGGACTGGCGGGTGATCGGAAAAGGCGCCGACAGGCCAAGGTCCGGATCTTCCTTCTGCTGGGCGAACTTGTGGTGCTGCAGGTGGTAGTCGCGGTAGCGCCGCAGGTCGCCGTTGGTCGGGGCGCCGGCCAGCCAGTGGCCGACCCAGTCGTTGATCTTCTGGTTGGGATGCAGGCAGCCGTGAGCGCCGTCATGCATCAGGATGGCCAGCCCCAGCTGCCGCGCGCCGATGACCACCACCGCCACGACCAGGGTCAACGGGTTGGGCCAGACAATGAATAGCGCCCCGGCGGCGGC
Source organism: Caulobacter sp. (assembly GCA_030678995.1). Taxonomy (GTDB): domain Bacteria; phylum Pseudomonadota; class Alphaproteobacteria; order Caulobacterales; family Caulobacteraceae; genus Caulobacter. The sequence goes on along the minus strand of JAUXTQ010000013.1, from coordinate 12,944 downwards.
GATGGTCAGCCAGGCATGGGCGATCAGCCACAGACCCCTCCACGACGAGCGGGCCGCCAGCGGCGCCCATTCCTGGTCGGTGAAGAAGTCCTTCGGTTTCACGCGTGCTGCGACGGCCATGGCCGGGATTATCTCATTTCAGCGGCGGGATGGGTAGGATGACGGCGGGTCATCTAATCAGGGGACAGCTTACCTATTTCGGTCATGGACTTCGGGGGGGGCCGGCCTTCGGGGCGAAATAGGTAAGCTGTCCCCTGATTAGAACGCCCCGCCCGGCTGCCAGGCGCCCAGCGCCAGCGCCGCCACCAGCACCAGCCCGGCCAGGCTGTTGGACTTGAACAGGGCCAGCGCGCCTTGCGGGTCAGCGACGTCCAGCTTCGCCGCCTGGCGCGACAGGAGCAGGGCGAAGAGGGCCGCCGGCGGCAGGAACAGGGGGCCCAGCCCGCCGATCCAGGCACAGGCGATCACCAGCACGAAACTGGCGCCATAAAAACCCAGCACCGCCCGCGGCGCCTGGTCGCCCAGCCGCAGGGCCGAGGACTTGACCCCGGCCAAGGCGTCGTCCTCAAGGTCCTGCACCGCGTAAATGGTGTCGTAGCCGAGGGTCCAGAACACCAGGCCGGCGTAGAGCAGCACCGCCGGCCAGCCCGGCGCGCCGTAGGCGCCGGCGGCGAACCCCATCAGGGCGCCCCAGTTGAAGGTCAGGCCCAGCCAGGCCTGCGGCCACCAGGTGATCCGCTTCATGAATGGATAGGCCGCCACCAGCGCCAGCGAGGCGACGCCCAGGCCGATGGCCCACCAGTGCAGCGTCAGCAGGATGACCAGGCTGGCCAGGCAACAGCCGATGACGAAGGCCCAGGCCTGCTTCACGCTGATCTGGCCCGACGGGATCGGCCGGCCAGCGGTGCGGGCGACCTTGGCGTCGATGTCCCGGTCGACGATGTCGTTGTAGGCGCAGCCCGCCGCCCGCATCAGCGCCGCCCCGAGGAAGAACAGGACCAGCAGGATCGGGTCGGGCGCCCTGCCCCGCGTGGCGGCGGCCAGGGCGATGCCCATCCAGCCCGGCAGCATCAGCAGCCAGATGCCCGTCGGCCGGTCGAACCGGCCCAGTTTCAGCCACGGCCGCAGCGGCGCCGGCGCATGGCGGTCCACCCAGTTGGTCGGCGCGGCGTCGGGCAGGATCGAGGACATGACGCACGAATAGCCGCCCCGGGCCGCCGTTCCAATCGGCGGCTCTGACCACCGGACCGGCGATCATCGCCTTTCGCGCCGGAAGCCGTTTGTTGGACACGGCTGACGCCCCGTGGCTTGACCTGGATCATTTCGCGAACGTTTCGCATTTGCAACGTTTCATGCCCGTGCTAGAGCCCTCCGTATTGAGAATGCCTCGCGTCTGCAGCGGGGACCAAGGGGATGTCATGTCAATTCTGAAGGTCACCGCGAACCTTGCCGTGCTCGCCGCCGTCATCGGATCGTGCGGGGCGGCGCTGGCGGAGGACGGGGTCCCGATCGCCGCGGCGGTCGATCCGGTGCTGCTGGAAGGGGTGATCATCACCGGGTCCAGGGCCCAGGCGCGCGACGTCGCCGGCTCGGCGACCTTCCTCGATCAGGAGGCGCTGGAAACCTTCAGCTACGCCGACGTCAACCGCATCCTGCGCCAGGTGCCAGGAGTCACGCTGCAGGAGGAGGACGGCTTCGGGCTGCGTCCCAACATCGGCATTCGCGGGTCCGGCTCCGACCGCGCCGGCCGCATCGCCGTCATGGAGGACGGCGTGCTGATCGCGCCGGCGCCCTATGCCGCGCCGGCCGCCTATTATTTTCCGCGCATGGCCCGCATGAGCGGAGTCGAGGTGGTCAAGGGCCCGGCGGCGATCAAGTACGGGCCGCTGACCACCGGCGGCGCGCTGCAATTCCTTTCAACCCCCGTCCCCGACGCCGAGGGCCGGCTGGGCGGGCAGGCCGAGCTGCTCGGCGGCAGCTATGGCGGCCTGCGCGCGCATGGCGTGCTGGGCGGCTGGGCGGACGGGGCCGGCCCCGTGCAGGTCGGCGGCATGGTCGAGGGCCTGTTCGAGCGGTCGGACGGGTTCAAGGACCTCGACTCGGGCGGCTCCACCGGGTTCGAGATCGACGATCTGGTGTTCAAGGTCGCGCTGCGCACGACGCCGGGCGCGGCCAGGCCCCAGGAATTCGAACTGAAGCACCAGCGTTATGACGAGGTCTCCGACGAAACCTATGTGGGTCTGACCCTGGCCGATTTCCGCGACCGGCCCTTCCGGCGCTATCGCGGCAGCCAGGCCGACGTGATGAACGCCGAACACACCACCTGGCAGGCCACCCACCGCATCGAAGTGTTCGACTGGCTCGACGTCACCACCCTGGCTTATCGCACCGAGACCTCACGAGCCTGGTACAAGCTGAACGACGTGCTGTCGGGCGGATCGCTTCGTTCGATTTCCGCCGTCCTGGCCGATCCGACGACCTATGCACAGGGCTACGCGACCCTTGTCGGCGCGCCCGGCTACACCAGCGCCGTCAACGCCTTGCGGGTGCGCAACAACAACCGGACCTACTACGCCCAGGGCATCCAGTCCGTGGCCACGGCGCGATTCCAGACCGGCGGCCTGAGCCACAGGCTCGATCTCTCCGCCAGGATCCATCGCGATGAGGAAGACCGGCTGCAGGAGGACGACCGCTACCAGATGGTCGATGGCCGCATGGTGCTGACCACCGCCGGCGCCCGCGGCAGCCAGGAAAACCGGGTCGGCGAGGCGACCGCCTCGGCCTTTTTCGTCCAGGACACCATCCAGGCGGGGCGGCTGACGCTGAACCTGGGCGTCCGCTACGAGACCATCGACCTGGAACGCACCAACTATGTCCTGGGCGATCCGTCCCGCGGCACGGTGCTCAGCGTCAACCGGTCCGAGGTCGATGTCTGGATTCCCGGCGCCGGCCTGACCTTCGAAGTGACCCCGGACCTGATCCTGGTCGCCGGCGCGCACAAGGGGTTCAGCAACCCCGCGCCGGGCTCCACGACCGATCCCGAGACGAGCTGGAACTACGAGGCGGGATTCCGGTTCGCGCGCGGTGACGCCCGGATCGAAGCCTTCGTCTTCCTGTCCGACTACGACAACCTGGTGGGGACCTGCACCGCCTCCACCGGCGGCGGCTGCGCCATCGGCGCCCAGTTCGACGGCGGCGCGGTGAAGGTCACGGGCCTGGAACTGACCGCCGGCCACGACCTGGCGGGCCTGATCAACCTGCCGTTCGCCGCGCCCGTATCGCTGGTCTACACCTTCACCGAAGCCGAGTTCAAAACCAGCTTTGTCTCGGGCTACGAGCCCTGGGGCAATGTCACGGCCGGCTTCGAGCTGCCCTACCTGCCGAAGAACCAGCTGACGCTGAACGCCGGCGCCCATGGCGACCGCTGGCGCGTCGACGCCTCGCTCAACTATGTCGCAGAGGCCCGGTCGGTCGCCGGGTCCGGAGCCATCCCGGCCAGTCGCCTGATCGATTCGCGCACGCTGGTTGACCTGTCGGGCGAGGTCGAGCTGAGCCAGGGCGTGGCGCTCTTTCTCCAGGTCCAGAACCTGACGGACGAAATCTACAACGTCGCCTTCACCCCGGCCGGCGCACGGCCCGGCGCCCCGCGGATGGTCATGGGCGGACTGCGTCTGACGTTCTGATCGGCATCAACAGCAGGATCCCGGCCGATCGGTCGGTCGAATCGCCCCGGCTTCAGTCACGGCCGCGGCAGGGCGGGCGCACACTGGTCCACCTGGCTGGTCAGCGCTGTGTCGGGCAGGTCATGGGCAGTTGGTGGCGGAAAGCGGCCGAACCCGCGATAGTCGGCCCCATGGAGAGCAAGCCGCCCAAACGCCGTCGGTCGCCCGCCGCCCGCGCCGCGCTCGACGGCGCCGGCGCGGCGCTGGTCGCCGTGGGCGCGGTCGGCATCGTCACGCCGGGCCTGCCGACGACGGTCTTCTGGATCGGAGCCGTGGTCTGTTTTCTCAAGACCCGACCGCACGCCGTGCGCCCCCTGCTCCGGACTCCGGTGGTGGGACCGGCGATCATCGGCTTCCTGCGCTGGCGGCCGTTCGGCGGGGGGCGCCGCCGCCGATAGGGACAGACACCTGCCGGTGTCTGTCCCGGCAAATAGGGGGACAGTTTACCTATTTCCCGAGCGTCGATCGGCGCCGGGGGAAATAGGTAAACTGTCCCCCTATTTGTCCTAGATTCCCGCGAACAGCAGCCGGCCGGCGTCCATCTCCGGGCGCAGGGCGACCAGGTCCGTCCGCGACAGGCTGAAGCAGCCGTAGGACCGGCCGAGCTTGCCGTGCTGGGCCACATAGGCCGGCTCGCAGTAGTCGGCGGCGTGGACGATGATCGCCCGGTCGCGCGCCTGGGAATTGGTCAGCTCCAGGCCGTCCAGCAGGACGTTGGGGCCGTGCTTGGCGCCGGCGCTGGCGCCCGCCGTCACATAGGCCCCCACCGACGAGGCGTTGGAGTTGGGCGTGTTGGAGAACCGCTGGGCAAAGCCCGTGTGAGACGGGTCGGAGCCGCGGCCATGGGCCGTGCGGAAGGCGGTCGCCTCGCCGGTCACGAGGTCGAGGCGGAACAGCCGCGGGCGGCTGGAATGCTGCTGGAAATCGACGATGTAGATGCGGTCCTCATGCGGGACCCTGTCCTTGTGACGCTTCAGGGCGTCGAGGGCGGCGTGCATCAGGGGCCGGCGGATGAGGCCCTTCGGATCAAGCGACGGACCCAGCGCGACCGGCGGAACGGTCAGCGGCGGCGCCACGGGCGGCGGCGGCGGGGTGGTCGCCATGGCCAGAAGGGAGGTCTTGGGCGACGAGGTGGCGCAGGAGGCGGTCAGGGCCGCCAGGCCGACGATCAGGCCGCGCCGCGAGAGGCGCTCATCCGGTGAATGCAAGGTCGGGTACTCCCCCTAAGGCGCCCCCGCGCGGCCAGCAGACAGGGTCGATACCCCAGCCGAGCGCGATTGCGAACCGCATATGGTGTCGCACCCGCTCACTTTCCCGATAGTGGTCAGATTGCGGGCGCTTGCAGGGCCGACTGCAAGCGGCCCGCCAGATCACCCTTTCCGGCGACCTCGACGCGCTCCAGGCCGAGCCATCCGGCCATTCGGGTCAGCTCCGCCGCCAGGGCCGCCGGCGTCTCGGGACCGGCCTCCGGCTCGGCGTGCGCGGCCTGCACCCGCAGGGTCCGGCCCTGGCGATCCGCCTTCAGGTCGACCCGGGCGGTGATCGCCTCGCCTTCCAGGAACGGCAGGACGTAGTAGCCGTGCACCCGCTTCTCGGCGGGGGTGTAGATCTCCAGCCGGATCTGGATGCCGAACAGCCGCTCCGCCCGCTCGCGAAACCAGATCAGGTTGTCGAACGGCGACAGCAGGGCGTGGGCCTTGATCCGCCGCGGCTTCGCTTCGGGGTGCAGGTAGGCCGGCTTGCCCCAGCCCTGGACCGTCACCGGCGTCAGCTCGCCGGCCTCGACCAGCTCGCGCACCGCCCGGCGCGCGCCGTCGAGCGGCAGGCGGTAGTAGTCGCGCAGGTCGGCCTCGGTCGCCACGCCCATGACCCTGGCCGAGCGCCGCACCAGCTCGCGCTGGGCGTCCTCTTCCGACGGCGTCGGCAGGTCGATGGCCGACGCCGGCAGGGCCCGCTCGGTCAGGTCATAAACCCGCTCGAACCCCCGTCGCGTGGCGGTGGTCAGGTAGCCGGCCCAGAACAGCCACTCCAGCGCCCGCTTGCCGTCCGACCAGTTCCACCAGCCGGCCTCGCCGCGTCGGCCGGGAAACTCCTGGCCGGGCGCGAAGTCGCCGCCGGTGACCGGGCCGCGCTGCTCGATCTCGGCCAAGATGTTGTCGATATAGGCGCGCTTCTCGCGGCCGAACCGCGCCAGCCCGCCCCAGGTCTCGCCGGACTCCGCCCGCGCCATGCGCCAGCGGAACAGCGGCTGCATCTCCATCGGCAGCAGGGAGGCTTCGTGGCCCCAGTATTCGAACAGGGTGCGCTTTTTACCCCAGGCCTCCGCCTCCAGCGCCGCCTGGGGGTAGGCTCCCAGCCGCGAGAAGGCCGGCAGGTAGTGGGTTCGGGTCAGGACGTTGACGCTGTCGATCTGGATCACGCCGAGCCGCCGGGCAACCTTGCCGAAGTGACTGCGCCCCGGCGCCGCATGGCGGCGCGACTCGGCGAACCCCTGGGCGGTCAGGGCGATGCGGCGGGCCTGTTTGAGGGAGAGGTCGAACGTCGCTTTCACTGGTGATCCAGCACCGGCTTGGGCTCGTAGGGCTTCTCCAGGGTCGCGACCTCGTCGCCGCCGAGGGACACCTCCAGGGCCGACAGGGCGTCGGTCAGGTGGCTCAGCTTAGAGGCGCCGATGATCGGCGCGGTGATCGCCGGATTGCGCAACACCCAGGCCAGGGCGACCTGCATGTTGGAAAGGCCCCGCGCGCCGGCGATGGCCTCCACCGCGTCGACCACCGCGAAGTCGGCCTCGCGGTAGTAGAGCCGCGGCGCGAACTCATCGGTGCGGGCGCGTTCGGTGTTGCCCTCGCCCACCTTGGCCCGGCCGCCGGCGAGGAAGCCCCGCGCCAGCGGCGACCAGGGGATCACCCCGATGCCCTCGGCCTTGCAGAGGGGCAGCATCTCCCGCTCCTCCTCGCGGTAGACCAGATTGTACTGCGGCTGCATCGAGACGAACTTCGTCCAGCCGTGCTTCTCGCTGGTGGCCAGCATCTTGGCGAATTGCCACGCGTACATCGACGAGGCGCCGATGTAGCGGGCCTTGCCGGCCTTCACCACGTCATGCAGCGCCTCGAGCGTCTCCTCGATCGGCGTGTCGGGATCGAAACGGTGGATCTGGTAGAGGTCTACATGATCCACCCCCAGCCGCTTCAGGCTGGCGTCGATGGCGCTCATGATGTGCTTGCGCGACAGGCCCTTGTCGTTGGGTCCAGGCCCCACGGGGAAGTTGACCTTGGTGGCGATGACCACCTCGTCCCGGCCGGCGAATTCCTTGAGCAGTTTGCCGGTAACCACCTCGCTCTGGCCGAGCGAGTACATGTCGGCCGTGTCGAAGAAGTTGATCCCGCCCTCGATGGCCGCCCGGAAGAAGGGCCGGCTCTCCTCCTCCTCGAGGATCCACGGCCGCCAGTCCTTGCTGCCGTAGGTCATGCAGCCGAGGCACAGTCTTGAGACCTTCAGGCCGGTGCTTCCGAGGCGGACATATTCCATGATTGCTTCCCTCCGGCGGGCGTCGTCGACACCCGCTCTCTCCTGTCGCATATAGAGCCCGCCGGCCCCGCCAGGCGACTGGGAGAGTGATGACCTTGACGAGTTTGACAAGCAGCGAAGCGGCGATCCCTCCGCACAGGCGTGGCGGCGACGCCGCCGACCGGGCCTTCCGCCTTCACTGTCTCAACCGCGACAACACCAACCTGAACCTGTTCCAGCATCGCGACTGGGACGGCTTCCTGGCCACCGGCCAGAACTCCGGCACCCACTGGATCAAGTGGATGCTCAGCCAGGCCATCGCCCACCACTACGGGCTGCCGCCGCTGAAGTTCATGAACAACCCGTCCTCCAACGAATACATCGGCCATCCCAAGCACGAGCGGATGCACAAGCACCTGCCGCGGATCGCCAGCACCCATTCGATCGCGCCGAACGCGGCCAAGTGGGGCTGGCTGCGCGCGCTGATGCCCCTGCCGCCCTATGCCGTGGTCACCCGCGACATCCCCGATGTTCTCATCTCGAACTACGAGAAGTGGCAGGAGCGTTACGCCGTGCCCTTCTCTGTCTATGTGGCCGGGGACCCGACCGCGAAGAGCTATATTTGCGACGTGTGGTGGTACATCCACTTCCTCAACCAGTGGGGCGACGTGGCCCAGCGCTATCCGGAAGCGACGAAGGTCTTCAAGTACGAGGCCTTCCGCAGGGACGCCCGCGGCGAGCTGGAGCGGATCGCCAGACAGCTGCGGATCGAGCTCAGTCCCGAGGCCCTCGACGTCGGCGTCGCCAGCGGCAGCAAGGACGAGATGGCCAAGGCCCAGGACCCGACCATCGCATTCAAGCCGCTGCGCATGGACGGCGTGGGCAAGACAGAATTCTCGCAGGCCGACCGCGCCCTGATGCTGGCGATCATGGACCGCCACCTGCGCCACGACTTCGGCTACCGCTACTTCGACAAGCCCCGCGGGTTTCAGGGGTAGCGCCCAAAAAATTGTCATCCCGGACGGCCTGCAAGGCCGATCCGGGACCCAGATTGAATCCCACCCACCGTGCTTGAAGCCGAATCTGGGTCCCGGCTCTTCGCGCTTCGCGCTGCGGCCGGGATGACAGTGATTGAGTGGCCGTCCTACCGCGCCAGCCGGCCATCCGAGAGCGCCGAAGCCTCAAGCCTGAACAGCACATCCGGATCGGGCGCTTCGATCCCCTTCCGCAGCCGGGCCGGCGCAATCTGCGACAGCAGGTGGCGGATGATGTTCAGCCGGGCGGCCTTTTTGTCGCCGCCGCGGACGCAATGCCACGGTGCGGCGTCGCTGTGCGTGCGGACCAGCATTGTGTCCCTGGCGGCGGAGTAGTCCTTCCACTTCTCCTGGGCGACGGCGTCCAGCGGGCTGGTCTTGAGGGCCTTGAGCGGATCGCCGCGACGCGCCTCAAGCCGGGCGGCCTGCTCGTCCTTGTCGATATCCAGCCACAGCTTGATCAGGACGATGCCGCTGTCGACCAGCATGGACTCGAAGGCGGGGACATCCTTGAGGAAGGTCTCGTGCTCGGCCTTGCTGCAGAAGCCCATCACCGGCTCGACGCCGGCGCGGTTGTACCAGGAGCGGTTGAACAGGACGAACTCCCCGGCCGCCGGCAGGTGATGGACGTAGCGCTGGAAGTACCACTGGCTCCGCTCGCGGTCGGAGGGCTTGGGCAGGGCCACGACCCGTGTCTGGCGAATGGACAGGTATTCGACGATACGTTCGATCGAGCCGTCCTTGCCGGCCGCGTCACGCCCCTCGAAGATCACCAGGACCTTGTCGCCGCCCTCCATGGCGTGCTGCTGCCACCGCACCAGAGCGGTCTGCAGCTTCACCAGTTCCTTGTCGTAGGCCTTGTCGCCCATGACGGAACCTAAACACGGGCGGCCGGACCGCGCTACAAGTGGCTGATGATCCGCCTTCACGTTCCCGACGACCTGGCCGCCGGCGCCGATGTGATCCCCGCGCCCGAGCAGGGCCGCTACCTGACCGCCGTCATGCGGCTGGCGGTCGGCGCCGAGGTGCTGCTGTTCAACGGTCGCGACGGCGAGTGGCGCGCGACCCTGGTGGAGGCCGGCAAGCGGCTCTGCCGGCTGGCGGTCGGCGCGCGCACGCGGCCACAGGCCGATGGCCCGGACCTGGACCTTGTCATCGCCCTGGTGAAACGGGCGCGGCTGGAGACGATCATCGAAAAGGCCGCCGAGCTGGGCGCCCGCCGGGTGCGGCTGGCCGTCACCCGGCGGACCAACGCCGATCACACCAATGTGCCGCGGCTGCAGGCGATCGCCACCGAGGCCGCCGAGCAGACCGGCCGGCTGGATGTTCCGCTGATCCTGGAGCCGGAGAAGCTTGACCGGATGCTGGACGGCTGGGATCCGGCCCGCCGGCTGGTGTTCTGCGACGAGGGCGGCGGGGTCCCGCCGGCTCTGGACGCCCTGCCCGCGCTGAGCGCCGGCCCCGGCGCGGTGTTGATCGGCCCGGAGGGCGGCTTCGCGCCGGAAGAAGGCGAGTGGCTGCGCGCCCTGCCCTTCGTCACCGCCGTCTCGCTCGGCCCGCGCATCCTGCGCGCTGACACCGCCGCCATCGCCGCCCTGACGCTCTGGCAGGCGGCGCTGGGGGACTGGCGGTAGCTCCCCATCCGTCATCCTCGGACTTGTTCCGAGGACCCATGACCCCAGTGGTTCGGGGGTCGCTGACATTGCGCAGCCTCACCGGCTTCCACCGAGCGCATGGGTCGTCGGAACAGGTCCGACGATGACGGGTGAAGGAGAACGCCGTCACGAAGCCTTGCGCGGAGCGTGATTGTCTCCCACCTCCTGATCGGCGTAGAACTCGCGCCCGGTCGGGGAAGGGGCCTCCCCAGCCACTGAAATACGCCTGGGGAGGCAAGACTGAATGGCCACGACCGTACGTGACGACAAGCCCCTGACTCTGGATGACCTGACCGGCTGGTTCGCTTCGGGCAGCAAGCCGGCGAGCGAATGGCGCGTGGGCGCCGAGCACGAGAAGTTCGGATTCCACCTCAAGGGCCATGGCCCGGTGGCCTACGACGGACCGGACGGCATCGAGGCGATGCTCAAGGGCCTGATGCGGTTCGGCTGGGAGGGGGTCTACGAGGCCCGCCCCGACGGCGGCCAGACCCTGATCGCCCTGGAGCGCAACGGCGCCAGCGTCAGCCTGGAGCCCGGCGGCCAGTTCGAGCTCAGTGGCGCGCCGCTGAACTCGATGCACGAGATCTGCGAGGAGACCGGCAGCCATCTGCAGGAAGTGAAACAGGTCGCCGACGAGCTGGGCCTGGGCTTCCTGGGCCTGGGCTTCCATCCGACCCTGAAGCGTGAAGACGCCGCGATCATGCCCAAGGGGCGCTATGTGATCATGCGCCGCTACATGCCGCTGGTGGGCGGTCTGGGCCTGGACATGATGTTCCGCACCTGCACCGTGCAGGCCAACCTCGACTTCAGCTCCGAAGCCGACATGGCGGCCAAGTTCCGCACCAGCCTGGCGCTGCAGCCGATCGCCACCGCCCTGTTCGCCAATTCGCCGTTCACCGAGGGTCGGCCCAACGGCTTCCTGTCGGCCCGGGCCAACGTCTGGACCGACACCGACCCCGACCGCACCGGCATGCTCGACTTCGTCTTCGAGGACGGCTTCGATTTCGAGCGCTACGCCCGATACGCCCTCGACGTGCCGATGTACTTCGCCAAGCGGAACGGCCTCTACGTCGACCTGGCCGGCAAGTCGTTCCGCGACTTCATTGACGGTAAACTCGACGAGGTTCCCGGCGAGCGGGCGACGATGAAGGACTGGGTCGATCACACCAGCACCATCTTCCCGGAAGTGCGGCTGAAGACCTATCTGGAGATGCGCGGCGCCGACGGCGGGCCCTGGAGCCGGCTGTGCGCCCTGCCCGCCCTGTGGACCGGCATCTTCTACGACGCCGCCGCCCTGGCCGCGGCCTGGGACCTGTGCAAGCACTGGACGCTCGAGGATCGCGAAAACGTCCGCCGCGACGTCAACAGGCTGGGCCTCAAGGCGGTGGTCGCCGGCCGCACCGTGCAGGACGTGGCGAAGGACATGATCGCCATCAGCCGCGAGGGCCTCAAGCGCCGCGCCCGGCTGGACGGCGGCTTCATCGACGAGACCACCTACCTGGGCGAGCTGGAAGCCATCGCCGACAGTGGCATTACCCCCGCCGAACGGCTGCTGGAAAAGTTCCACGGCCCCTGGGCCGGCGACATCAGCCGGGTCTTCGAAGAGTGCGCCTACTAGTCAACGTAAGGCGGGTCGTGCGCCTGGACATGCCGTAGCGGGGTGGGGGCGTCGATCTGGACGTCCACATGCTCGGGCGCGAAAGCGATGTGGCCGGCGATGATGCCGGCGTCGTCGAAGGGATGCTCGTAGGACCAGGCCGCATCCTCGACCACCCTGGCGTCGCGCAGTATGGTGTACCAGGTCGCCGCCCCGCCCCAGGGGCTGACGGTCGTGTGGTCGTTGCGCCGCAGGAAGAACGTCTCGACGTCTTCGAGCGGGAAGTAGCAGACATCCGGCCCGCCCGGTTCGGAGAGCATCAGGGCGCGGTCACTGTCGGCGACCTCATGGCCCTCGAACAGCACCCGGGCGCGGGCGCCGACCGCTGTGATCGCGACCTTGGGTCCCTGAACATTGTTCGCCATGGCATCATCCTCCTGCAGGGATAACGCGACGGCCACAGATCCGCTCCCGAATGATGCGCCGGGCAAGCGGTTGCTTGTGAAACCGGCCCGCGCGTGATTTTCTCACTCGCAAATCGCGGAGGTTCGGGGGGATCTTGCCGCTTCTCCTCCGCACAGGGCCAAGAGTTACAGGGTAGGCAGTAATGAGCATCGTAATCGCGCTGGGGATCCTCGTGACCCTGGCCACAGGCTTTCCGGTGGTTCTGCAGATGCGGAAACACCCAAAGGGCCTCTTCATTCTCTTCTTCGCGGAGATGTGGGAACGCTTTTCCTACTACGGCATGCGGGCCATCCTGATTTTCTATCTGACTCAGCACTTCCTGTTCGACGACAAATACTCGGGCGGCCTGTTCGGCGCCTACACCTCGCTCGTCTACCTGCTGCCGCTGGTCGGGGGTCTGCTCGCGGATCGCTGGCTCGGTACCCGCAAGGCTATCGCTTTCGGCGCCCTGCTTCTCGTCGCCGGCCACCTCACCATGGCCATCGAAGGCAAGCCCGCCGAACAGATTCTGACCTATGCGGGCAAGACCTACGAGTTTAAGGCCGAGGGCCGTGGCGACGAACGCACGGTCGAGCTGATGGTCGATGGCAAGGGCTATGCCTTTGGTCCCAAGCCTACGCCGGGCCTGCTGATTGATGGTGCGCCTGCAGCGTCGCCCCTCCCGGCCACCTTGACCGAGGCCGACTACAAGCTCTCCGAGCCTGAAAAAGTCAGCGGGCCCAACATCTTCGAGAATCTGGTCGGCGTGTTCGGCGGCGAGGTCGAAGAGACCGTGTCCAAGCAGACTTTGACCTACAAGGGTATCGACTACGTCGTCACCAAGCGCGAGAAGGGCGAGGAGAGCGCCTCCACGGTCCTGATCGCCGGAACGCCCTATCCCATCGCCCCTCCAAAGGGCGGGCTGGTGGTCAACGACCTGCCGGCCACGGCGAGTCTGCCCGTGGTGCTCGACGACGGCGACTAC
>JAUXTQ010000008.1 GCA_030678995.1 Caulobacter sp. | reverse complement strand
CCATGAAGGGGAGGGAGGGGCCCTGACTTTCATGACCAAAACTTCATGCGCCGGACGATTGCCGCGCCGCGGGTCCTGACGGATAACGGCGCTATCGCAATGTCGGGGGACGGCCCGGTGCAGGTTCTGATTGAGGTCATGGCGATCGTGGTCGTCTGGGCGGCGACGCTCGTCTTTACCCAGTTCGGGATAGAGATCGACCTGACGCGCCCGTCCGCGGCGCGCGAGGACCGCACGGTGGAACGCACCGCGAGCCCTGTCGCGCAGCCGCCCGCGAAGGCTGCCCGCGAGGAATGTCCCGACGCTGAAAAGGCCCGGGTCCACCGCATTTGACCCCCCGCGAGGGTCCGTCCCGGGGCGGACGTTAACGAAACCTTTTCAAGCCCTTTTCCCGCGCGAGTTTCACCGGTAGGTTTCTCCCAGCGCGCGAGAGGTGGGGCCGGCGTCGCGCGCAACATGGCAACTGGCCCCAGCAGGACGACGACCCGCGTATGAAGGCCAGGAAGCCCCGTTCACCGTTCGACTTCTCCCGGGTCTCGCAGGAGCTTGCCGCCTCGCGCCAGGCTATCCAGGCGACCGCCGAAGGCGGCGTCGAGGCCGGCATTGACGCGCCGCCTTCGGCGGAGGCCGAGTTGGATATCCAGCAGGCGCCCCCCGTGGTGGAGATGACCTCGGAGGATGTCGCCCCGCCGACCCCCGCCAGGACCGCCTATCCGACGGCCGAGCCGCCCCTGCCGCCCGCCGTCGTGACCCGCGCCGAGAAGTTCAAGGAACCGTCCGGCGCTCCCATCTGGATCGGCGCGATCCTTGTCGGCGCCCTGTGGGCCGTGGCGCCGGTCGCCTTCGCCCTGGGCTGGAGGTGGAAGATCGAACCGCTCGGTGAAGACCCCCTCGCGATCGGCCTGTTCGCCGTGCTGGCCATCGGCCCGGCGGCCCTGGTGTTCGTCGCCGCCTACGCCCTGATCCAGGGCCGCAAGCTGGCCGCCGAAGTGCGCCGCGCCCGCGACACGACCACCCGTCTTCTCGGCCCGGCCGCCATGGCCGCCGCCGAGACCAGCTCGGTGGTGGAGTCCGTCCGCCTGCAGATCGACAGCGCCACCGGCGCCGCCCATGAGGCTCGCGAGACCATGCTGGCCCTGCGTCAGGCCATGGCCGAGGAAACCGAGCGCCTGTCCGAGGCCGCCGCGCAATCGGCCCGCACGGCGTCCGAGCTGTCCACGGTGCTGGGCCGCGAACGCGATCAGCTGGGCGAACTGAGCACCCAGCTCGACGCCCGCGCCACGGCCGTCTCCGACACCATCACCAGCCAGGCCCGGATGGTCGCCGAGGCCTCCGACCTGGCCGAAACCCAGCTGCGCGAGGCCGAGGCCGCCCTGGCCGCCCGCGCCGCCGACCTGGCCGCCGCCGCCGGCGAGGCCAGCGACGCCGCCCGCGTGGCCGGCGAGGACCTGGCCCGCCAGGTCGCCCGCCTGGAAACCGCCGGCATCGGGGTCGGCGACCAGATGCGTCTGGTCGAGGAAGGCCTGACCCAGCAGCGGGCCGGTCTGGTCACCGTCGCCCATGCCCTGCGCGCCGACCAGGAGGACTTCGCCGCCCTGGCCGAGAGCCGCACGGCCCAGCTGACCGAATTCATGCTCCAGGCCACCGAGGGCGCGACCGACCTGGGCGACCAGGCGGCCCGGGGCGCCGAGGCCCTGCGTCAGCTGATCGCCGACGCCGCCGAGCGCTTCGAGTCCCTGACCGAATACGCCCGCAACGAGCGCGACGTGCTGGAACAGGAAGCCGCCCAGGTGGTCACCCTCGTTGGCCAGGCCGCCGCTCGCGAGCGCGACGGTCTGGAAGACAGCCTCAGGCAGGCCATCGAGCGCCTCGGCTCCGCCGCCCTGGCGGCCCGCGAGACGGCCGAGGGCCACGCCCAGGCCGCCAGCGACCGGGTCGACCAGCTCAGCGAAGCCGCCTTCTCCGCCCATCAGAAGGCCGACGCCATCTTCGAGGCCCGCCTCAACGACGCCCGCGACCTGATCGAACAGTCGGCCCAGATGGTCGAGCAGGCCGGCGCCGCCACCGCCCAGCGGCTGGAGCAGGGCGTCGCCGCGGCCCGCGGCGCGCTGGGCGAACTGGAGCAGATGCTGGTCCAGGTCGACGCCCGCGCCTCGACCCTGCCGGAAGCCGCCAAGGCCCGGGTCGAGCAGGTCCGCGTCTCGGTCGAACAGAGCATGGACGACCTGATGGCCGCCGCCCGCCGCGCCGCCGAGGAGACCCAGTCCATCGACGCCGCCTTCCAGGACCGCGTCCGCCGCAACTACGACATGCTCA
This sequence comes from Caulobacter sp., assembly GCA_030678995.1. Classification (GTDB taxonomy): domain Bacteria; phylum Pseudomonadota; class Alphaproteobacteria; order Caulobacterales; family Caulobacteraceae; genus Caulobacter. The sequence goes on along the minus strand of JAUXTQ010000008.1, from coordinate 14,804 downwards.
GCGAGGCCGTGAAGGTCATGGGCGTGGTCGCCGGCGCCGCCGGGACCGCCGCGCCGGCGCTGGCCGCCGCCACCCGCACCCAGCGGGCCGAGGCGGCCGTGCTGGCGGCCGAGGCCGCCTCCGCCTCGTCGGAGACCGCCGGCCTGCGTCCGCGCCTGAAGCTGACGCCGACCGCCACCGACCAGGAGTTCCGCAGCGTGTTCGAGACCGCTGGCGGCACGACGCCGCCGACCGCGCCCGAATCGGCCGAGGGCGGCTGGAGCTGGAAGGACCTGCTGACCTCCATCGACGACGACGAGAGCGATCCCGAAAGCCTCTCCGACCGCATGGTCGGCGAAATCGCCGCCATGGGCATCGACCCGGCCGCCCTGCTGCCCAAGGGCCGCATCGACGAGATCGCCGCCGCCGTGCAGACCCGTGACAGCGAAGGCGTCCGCGAAGTGGTTCGCCGCCTGGCGCCGGCCGCCATCCGCCGTCTGGTCCGCCGCCTGTTCTCCGACGCGGCCATGCGCGGCCAGACCGACCGCTTCCTGGCCAGGTTCGGCGGGATGCTGGAGGAGGCGGCCGAGCGCGACCGCAGCGGCCTGCTGGCGGCGACCCTGCTGGCTTCCGACGGCGGCCGGGCCTGGCTGCTGCTCGACGCCGCGGCGGGCGATCTGGGGTAAACCCTCCCCGCTCCTCCCCATTTCATGGGGAAGAGCGGAAGGACTCTTCGAGTCGCATATGGATTGACAACGTTGTCATGACGGTTGTCGGCGAGGTCTCGCACTGACATAAAGGGCCATGGCGCGCCCTCTGAGCTTGCAGATTCCCCGGTCGGGTTCCGGCCCCACCAGCCGTCACGTCCGTCTGAACGTCAAACTGCTCGACGACCTGCTGATGGAGGCCATCCGCTATCTCGACGGCGATGACGCCGCGACCCTGGTGGCCGGGGCGCGACGGGCCGCGGCGGAGGGCGACGACGCCCCGCACCTGGACTTCCTGTTCAGCGCGGTCACGGCCCAGGAGGCGATGTTGCTCGCCCGGGCCTTCGCCTGTCACTCGATGCTGGCCAATATCGGCGAGGACGTCGCCGGCCGCCGGCGGGGCGCCGAGGCCGAGGGCCTGGACAGCCGCACGGGCACGCTGCCGGGCGCCGCGGCGGCGCTGGGCGTCGGCCGGGCGGAGCTGGCCGGGCTCAATGTCGTGCCGGTGCTGACCGCCCACCCGACGGAAGTCCGCCGCCGGGCCCTGGTCGACCGGGAGGCGGAAATCTCCCGGCTGATGGCCCTGCGCCGTCACAGCCTGCCGCCCGACCTCGACGCCCGCATCCGCGAGGGCCTGTTCCGCGAGGTGGCGCTGCTCTGGCGCACCCGCCTGCACCGGCCTGAGAGGATCACCACCACCGACGAGATCCGCAACGCCCTGTCGATCGTCCGCACCTCGATCCTGCCGGCCCTGGTCGAGCTCTACGAGACCTGGACCGAGCGGCTGGGGGAGGGTGGCGACGTGCCGCCGTTGCTGCGGCTGGGCAGCTGGCTGGGCGGCGACCGCGACGGCCACCCCGGGGTCACCGGCGACACCCTGCGGCTGGCGTTGCGCTCCCAGGCCCGGCTGATCCTCGACGTCTACGCCGGCGAAGTCCGCCAGCTGTGGGGCGACCTGTCGATCTCCGAGCTCTACGAAGGCGCCTCCGAGGCGGTGGTCGCCCTGGCCGGCCAGGCGGCCGACCCCTCGCCGCACCGGGCCGACGAACCCTATCGCCTGGCGCTGGAGCTGATTTTCGACCGCCTGTCGGCCACCGCCCAGAAGCTGGCCGGCGGGCCGGTATCCTATGCCCTGGGCCCGTCCACCCTGGCGGCCTACGACGGTCCCGAACAGTTCGTCGCCGATCTGGAGACCGTCCGCGCCTCGCTACGGGTCCATGGCGGCGACCGGCTGGTGGGCGGGCGGTTGCACACCTTGCTGCAGGTGGCCCGGGCCTGCGGCTTCCATCTGCTGGCCATCGACATGCGCCAGAACGCCGACGTCCACGAGCGGGTGGTGGCCGAACTGATCCGCCGCTCGGGCCAGGACATCGACTACCGGGCTCTGGACGAGGACGGGAAGGTCGCCCTGCTGCTGGGCGAGATGGCCCACCAGCGGCCCCTGCGCTCGCCCTTCGCCCAATACAGCGAGGAGACGGCGCGGGAGCTGGCCACCCTGGACGCAGCCGCCGAGGCGGTGCGCGACTACGGTCCGGGCGTCATCGGCGCTTATGTGGTCTCCAAGACCGCCAGCCTGTCGGACATTCTCGAGCCGCTGGTGCTGCTGGCCCAGGCGGGCCTGGTCCGTGGCGGCAGCCAGCCGAGCGCGGCCGTGCGGATCTCGCCCCTGTTCGAGACCATCGAGGACCTCGACAACGGCCCGGCCATCCTGCGGTCCTGGCTCGACCTGCCGCTGGCCCGCGCGATCCTCGGCGAGACGCCGGTGCAGGAGGTGATGGTCGGCTACTCCGACTCCAACAAGGACGGCGGCTATGTCGCCTCCCGCCGGGGCGTGGCGCGGGCGGCCTCGGCCCTGGCGGCGACCTGCGCCGAGATGGGCGTCGGGCTGCAGATCTTCCACGGCCGGGGCGGTTCGGTGGGCCGGGGCGGGGGCCCCGCCGCCGAGGCCGTGCTGGCCCAGCCGCCGGGCACCGTGCAGGGCCGCCTGCGGATGACCGAGCAGGGCGAGATGATCGCCCGCCGCTACGGCGACCAGCCCACGGCGCGGCGCAACCTCGACAGCCTCGCCGCCGCCGTCCTGACCGCCACCCTGCGCAAGGACGTCCCGGCCACGAACCCGAAGCAGGCGGCGGCCATGGACGCCCTGGCCGCCGGCTCCTTCGCCGCCTACCGCGCCCTGGTCTACGAGACGCCGGCCTTCACCGACTTCTTCTGGTCCGCCACCCCGATCGGCGAGATCGTGCAGCTGAACATCGGCAGCCGGCCGGCCTCGCGCACGGCCAGCCGGGCCATCGAGGACCTGCGGGCCATTCCCTGGGTGTTCAGCTGGTCACAGGCGCGGTTCATGCTGCCCGGCTGGTACGGCTTCGCGGGCGGCGTCGAGCGGACGGGTCTGAGCGTGCCGCAACTGGCCGATCTGGCCGACGAGTTCGACTTCTTCGCCGCCCTGCTGTCGAACATGGAGCTGGCCCTGGCCCAGAGCGACATGGGCATCGCCGCCCGCTACGCCCGGCTCGCCCAGGCGGTTCCGGGATCGCACGAGATCATGGCCGCGATCCTCTCCGAGCATGACCGGGCGGTGGAACTCGCCCTGGCCATCCGGGGCGGGACCAGGCTGCTCGACGACCGCCCCGACCTCGCCGAGTCCGTCGAACTGGCGGCCCAGGCGGTCGACCCGCTCAACCATCTCCAGCTCGAACTCCTCAGCCGCCGCCGGGGCGGCGATGACGACGAGCAGCTCCGGCTGGCCATCCAGCTGACCGTGGCCGGCGTCGCGGCGGGCCTGCGGAATACGGGATAGGGACGGACACCTCGGTGTCTGTCCCTGCCGGGGACACGGCGGGGCGTCGTACCTGGCGGCCAGGGAGCGCAGCGGATTTCCGCCCAGGCGGCAAACCTGACGTCGCGGGAGGCTTCCCCTCTTGCGTCCGGTCCCTTACTGCATCGGCAAACCAGACGCACAAGGACGCGCCAGCATGGCCCTCGACGCCGAAACCCGGGACCAGTTCATCGACACCCTGCGCCGGTTCGTGACCGAGCGGCTGCGGCCGCTCGAGGCGCAGGTGGCCGAGGCCGACCGCGTGCCGGACGGCATCATCGGGGAGATGCGCGACCTGGGCCTCTACGGCCTCTCCATTCCCGAGGCCTACGGCGGCCTGGACCTCTCGATGGAGGACGAGTGCCTGGTGATCTTCGAGATGGGCCGAACCAGCCCGGCCTTCCGCTCGGAGTTCGGCACCAATGTCGGCATCGGCAGCCAGGGGCTGGTGATGTTCGGCACGGACGAGCAGAAGGCCAGATGGCTGCCCGGCATCGCGACGGGCGAGACGGTGACCTCCTTCGCCCTGACCGAACCCGAGGCGGGCTCCGACAGCGCCGCGGTGCAGACCCGCGCGACCCTGGACGGCGCCGACTACGTCCTGAACGGCTCCAAGCGTTTCATCACCAACGCCGGCAAGGCCGGGCTGTTCACGGTCATGGCCCGCACCAATCCGGACGTGAAGGGCGGGGCCGGGGTCTCGGCGTTCCTGGTGCCCAGCGACCTGCCCGGCATCACCGTCGGTAGACCTGAGAAGAAGATGGGCCAGCACGGGGCCCAGATCCACGACATCACCTTCGACAATGTCCGCGTGCCGGTGGAGAACCGCCTGGGCGCCGAGGGCGAGGGCTTCAAGGTGGCCATGCAGGTGCTCGACAAGGGCCGCCTGCATATCGCCGCGCTCTGTGTGGGCGTGGCGGAAAGGCTCATCGCCGACAGCGTCGCCTATGCCGGCGAGCGCAAGCAGTTCGGCCAGGCTCTGGCCCAGTTCCAGCTGATCCAGGGCATGATCGCCGACATGAAGACCGAGACCATGGCCGCCCGGGCCCTGGTCCTCGAGGGCGCCCGCAAGCGCGACAGCGGCCAGACCATCGTGCTGGAGGCCGCGGCGGCCAAATACTTCGCCTCGGAGATGGTCGGCCGTGTCGCCGACAAGGCGGTGCAGATCTTCGGCGGCGCCGGATACGTCGCCGACTACGGCATCGAACGCCTCTACCGCGACGTGCGCATCTTCCGAATCTACGAGGGCACCAGCCAGGTGCAACAGATCGTCATCGCCCGGGAGACGATGAAGCGGGGAGGGTAGTCGAAGGGGACATGTTCCGGCGATAGCCGGTACGTGTCCCCGGTCAGCGGGAGTGGCTAGGGCAGGTCGCCGCCGTAGAGGCTGATCGCCCAGTCGGGAAGGTTATCGGCGACCTCGGTGGCCTTGCCGATGGCGAAGCCGATCAAGGGCGTTGGAGCGTCGCCCATCTCGCTGCTGTCGAGAACGAGCGCCCGATCAGCCATGAGCACCGCCTGCCGGATCAGAGGCTGATTTCGTTCATAGCGCGCGCGTATCCGGTCTTCAGGCGCAGGATGGCCGCCGTCGAGAACCCGGCCAGCGACCCGTTCCACCGCGAGGTCGGCGCTGTCGAGGTTGAGGTGATAGACGACGATCTCGTAGCCTGCGGTCCTGGCGTCCCGCAGCAGGTCGAGCTTGGAAGGATGCGAAAACGTGGTCTCGACGACGAGATCAACCCTCTGCGCCATGAGTTCGCGACGGCGCGCCTCGGCCAACCGTTGACCTTCGGCGGATTCCTCCGCCGTTGTCGCGACATGCCCGAACGCCCGCAACGCAAGCTCGTCAGCGTTGACGAACTCGGCGCGGGTGAGCCTGCTCAGTCGGGTTCGATAGAAAGTGCTCTTGCCGGCGCCATTGGGCCCGACGAGCACGAACAGGGTCGGAGGATGCGCCGGCATCGCGTCTGAAGGTCAGGAGGCGGTCTTGAGTTTCGCCTTCGCCCGGCTCCGGACGATACGGCCTTCCCCGTCCGTTCCGACGGCCCCCGGCCGTCTGGCCAGAGCGGCGTATGCCTCCGTCTCCTCCGCCGAGGGGTTCGCGGCCCAGAAGAACATGCCGTCGAGCACCGCCCGCCGTTCGGCGGCGCTCAGGTCGTCAATCTTCAGCCGGCCCATCAACGTGGCGCGGACGCGTTCGGTCGAGAACTCCGGCGTTCCCTCCAACGCCCGGCCGAGGCGGGCCCAGTGTTCGATCTGGCCAGCAACAGAGCGATTGAACAGCGCGGCCTCGCGGCGCGCGTTCTCGACGAAGGCGTCGGGAAACTTCACGGATGCGAACTTGCGGGCGGTCATGGCCTCGTCTCCGGCTTTGGTAGCAAAATGCCACCCAACCGGGGCGGTTTCAAGACTGGACATGGGGCGATCTCCAGACAGGGGCCAGCCTCAGAAATGTTCTTGTATTGTTCACGTTGTGTCAAGGGTGCGCTCATGCGGGAGTTGCGCGCAGGTACCGCCGCCAGGGGCATGTTCCGGCGGGGCCGGTGCGTGTCGCCGTTTCGTGGATTCTCGAATGGAGCCATTCATTGAGGCTAGGGTAAGTTGAAAAGCCGCAAGACACCGAACACTTGGTTTAAGCGCACCAGCTTTGGAACCTACCCTGTTCCATTTACGGGGTTGGTCTATCTGGTTTTGGAGTCTGCCTCGTTGGTCGGCATCGGAGGTTTGATAGTCTACTTTGCCAGAAATGACCGGCCCATATTGGGATCTATATGCTTCTTGTTGCTCTTGATCGTGGCGCCAATTCTCCTGATTGTGGGGTCGCGTCACACCGCGCCTCGACGATGAAAATCGGCGACACGTACCGGCTATCGCCGCAACATGTCCCCTACGCCAAAAATCCCGCCTCGGCGAAGTCGAGCATCCGTTCCAGCAGGGCATCCACCTCGCCCTCGCGGGTCTGGCCGCCGGAGAGGACGTGCAGCCGGTCCAGTTCCATGAAGCGGTTCTGGTGGATCATCCCCAGCACGAAGTGCAGCCGCCAGTAGACCTCCTCCGGCGCCAGCTCGGGCCTCGCGGCCAGCAGGGCGTCGGCGAAGCGCTTGAGGTGGGAGACGTCGCTGCCCAGCACATCGCGGATTTCCGCGGTGCCCTCGCTGCGGGCGCGGATCAGGAACTGCAATGAGATGCGCCGGTCGTTGGTCGGGTCGAGCCACTTGAGCGGCGGGGCGAACAGGGCGGTGAGGATCTCGCGCACCGGCGGCTTGCCGGCATTGCGGTCGGTGGCCTCGTGCAGCATCCGCGCGCGGTCGCGGTTCAGCTCCTGGGTCCGCCGCCGGAAGATTTCGAACAGCAGGGCGTCCTTGGAGCCGAAGTGATAGTTGACGCTGGCCAGATTGACCCCCGCCTCGGCGGTGATGTCGCGCACCGAGACGTTCTGGAAACCATGCAGGGCGAACAGCCGCTCGGCGGCGTTGAACACCAGCTGCTTGGTGGCGGCCTCGGCCTCGGGAGTCTGCGACTCCACGCCGGGATCGTCGGTGTGACTCACAACGCAGCCCTTCCATTCCGTTGGGGGAGCTTTACGAGCCTCGCGGCCATGCGCAAGGGGCGTTGAACAGTTGTTCGGATCGTGCCGCGCGGGTGGTCAGTCCGGATGCCAGTCGGCGATCGAGGGGCGGACCCAGGGGGGAAACAGGTCGACCATCTTCTCGTACTTGTCGCGGGCGGCCTTGTGCCGGGTATTCAGGTCGGCGACGACCTGCGGATGCAGCGAGGCGACGCTGTAGGTCTCGCCCGGATCGCGGCGGATATCGAACAGCAGCGGGTAGTTGAAGCGGCCGAGGTTCAGATGCCAGCCGCGGGTGTGCACCCGGGTGACGAACTTCCAGTCCGGGGTGCGGATGGCGGCGACCTTGGTGTTGTCGAACAGCAGGATCTGGTCGTGCGGGGAGGGCGCGCCCTTCAGGATCACCTCGGTGATGTCCGCGCCGTCCAGCTCCAGGTCGGCCGGCAGGGTCCCGCCGGCCATGGCCACGAAGGTCGGCAGCAGGTCCAGGTTGCTGGCGATGGCGTCGGTCACCACCCCGGCCGGGACGGTTCCCGGCTGGCGCAGGATGAAAGGCACGCGATAGCCGCCGTCGAAACCGGCCCCGCCCTTGCGGTCGCGGAACGGTCCCGACGAGCCCTCGAACCACGGCCCGTTGTCCGAGGTGAAGATGACCAGGGTGTCCTCGTCCAGGCCCAGGGCCTTAAGCCGCGCCAGCAGGGTTCCGACATGGCGGTCGACCTCCTCGACCACGTCGCCATAGGCGCCGGCGGGGGAGTCCCAGGCCGCGTCGTCGTTGCGGATCAGCGGCACATGCGGCGCGGTGAGGGCCAACAGGACGAAGAAGGGCTGGTCGCGGCTGGCCTCGGCGAAGGCGGCGGTCTCGCGGAAGAAGGTCTCGGTCAGCTTGGGAAAGTCCACCGGGCTCTCGGTCAGCGGCGTGTCGCCCGCCTTCTCGAAATACGCCAACGGCTGCATGTCGTGGCTGTAGGGCAGGCCCTTGAAGGTATCGAAGCCGTGGACGTTCGGCGGCCAGTACTGGCCCCGGTGACCCAGGTGCCATTTGCCGATCAGGGCGGTGGCGTAGCCCTGGGCCTTCAGCGCCTTGGGGATCGTCAGTTCGCTGAGCGGCAGGCCGCGATCCTCTGGCGACTGGATCACCTCGTGCGCCAGGTTCATCCGCACCGGATAGCGGCCGGTCAGCAGCCCTGCCCGTGACGGGGTGCAGAGGTTGGCCGAGGCGTAGAAGTCGCTGAACCGCGTCCCCTCCGCCGCCATCCGGTCGAGGTTGGGGGTGCGGATGATCGTCCCGCCGTCGCAGCCGATGTCCCCGTAGCCCAGGTCGTCGGCCATGATGACGATGATGTTCGGCTGGCGGGTCATGGGCAGCCCTAGGCCCGGGCCGTGACGATCCAGACGGCGCCGGGCAGGAAGACGCCGCTGGGGCCGGCGTGAGGCTCAAGGGCCTCGCGGATCGAGCCGACGACGGTGTCCCGCATGTCCGGGTTTTCCCGCAGCAGGGCGCCCAGCGGGCCGACGCGCAGGGACATGGCCACGGTCTGGTCCAGGTCGTTGCCGCCGATCCGCGTGTCGTGCGCCTCGATGGCGATGTCGCTGAAGCCGGCCTCGCCCAGGATGCCGCGCACGCGGTCCGGATCGGCGAAGGCGAAGGGGCCGGGCGCGTTGGGGTCCGCCGGCGGGGGCGGGGCCGGAATGTGCTGCAGCGCCGCCCGCATGGGGATCAGCATCCATTCGTTCAGCGCCAGCGGCCGCCAGCAGACGAAGGCCAGCCGCCCGCCGGGCCGCAGGGCCTTGCGGATGTTGCTGAAGGCGGCCGGCGGGTCGGCGAAGAACATCACCCCGAAACGGGAGAAGACCCCGTCGGCCGCGCCGGGCGCGAAGGCCCGCGTCTGGGCGTCGGCCTCGACGAATTGGACATTGGCCAGGCCCGCCTCGGCGGCGCGGCGGCGGGCCACCTCCAGCAGCGGGGCGGAGATGTCGACGCCCAGGACCGTTCCGTCCGGACCGACCTCGCCGGCCAGCGCCAGGCTGGTCTGGCCGGCGCCGCAGCCGATGTCGATGATCCGCTCGTCGGCCGCCGGGTCGAGAGCGTCCATGGCCGCGCGCCCGAGCGGCTCCAGCTGGCGGTCGAGGCGCTCCTGCAGGGCCGCCCAGGTCTCCCCGGCCGCGGCGTTCCAGTAGGCGATCTGGTCGGCGTTGGCGCCGGAGGGGGCGTCAGGCACGCACCAGCTCCCGCATGGCCTTGTCCAGCCCCTCGATGGTCAGGGGATACATGCGGTCGTTGACCAGCTGCTTCATCACCCCGATCGACTGGGTGTAGTCCCAGTGGCGCTCGGCGGTGGGGTTCAGCCAGACCACGCTGTTGTAGATCTGCGTCACGCGGTCGACCCAGATAGCCCCGGGCTCCTCGTTCCAGTGCTCCACCGAGCCGCCCGGATAGGTGATCTCGTAGGGGCTCATGGTCGCGTCGCCGACGAAGATCACCTTGTAGTCGCTGGGAAATTTGTGGAGCACGTCCCAGGTGTTCTGTTTCTCGGTCTGGCGGCGGCGGTTGTCCTTCCACACGCTCTCGTAGAGGCAGTTGTGGAAGTAGAAGAACTCGAGGTTCTTGAACTCCGTCCGGGCCGCGCTGAACAGCTCCTCGCAGAGGCGGATGTGGCTGTCCATCGAGCCGCCGATGTCGAAGAAGATCAGCACCTTGATCTTGTTGCGCCGCTCGGGGCGCATTGTGATGTCGAGGTAGCCCTTGCGCGAGGTGTTCTTGATCGTGCCGTCGAGATCCAGCTCGTCGGGCGAGCCCTCGCGGGCGAACTTGCGCAGCCGGCGCAGGGCGATCTTGATGTTGCGGGTGCCCAGTTCGACCGAGTCATCGAGGTTCTTGTACTCGCGCTTGTCCCAGACCTTGACCGCCTTGCCGTGGCGGCCCTTGTCCTGGCCGATGCGCACGCCCTCGGGATTGTAGCCGTTGGCGCCGAAGGGCGACGTGCCGCCGGTGCCGATCATCTTGTTGCCGCCCTCGTGGCGCTTCTTCTGTTCGGCCAGCCGCTCCTGGAGCATCTCCATCAGCTTGTCGAATCCGCCCATGGCCTCGATCTGGGCCTTTTCCTCGTCGGTCAGGAACTTCTCGGTCAGGGCTTTCAGCCACTCGGCCGGGATGTCGGAGGTGGCGCTGTCGCCCAGCATCTCCAGGCCCTTGAACACATGGCCGAACACCCGATCGAACTTGTCGAGGTTCTTCTCGTCCTTCACCAGGGCCGAGCGCGACAGGAAGTAGAAGTCCTCGACCTTGCGCTCGATGACGTCCTTGTCGAGCGCCTCCATGAGCATCAGGTACTCCTTCAGCGTCACGGGCACCTTGGCGTCCCGAAGCTCGGTGAAGAAGCGCATGAACATGGCGGACTCTCGGTCGAACGGTTGTTTGACAAAGGATGGGGGGAAATTGCCGGATGCGCAATGTTCCCATGATCCGCTCATCCCCGCGAAGGCGGGGACCCAGGCGTTTTTGAAGCAGCGGCTCACCTCTCGGGCTAACCGTGGGTCCTGCCGGAACCGAGAGTCGAAGCTCTGAAAAAACCTGGGTCCCCGCCTTCGCGGGGATGAGCGGAATTGGGGGTCACCCCCGCCGCAGGATGAACTCCCGGTCGCGGGTCTGGCCGACCAGGAACTCGTATTCGCCGACCTTTTCGAACCCCATCCGCTCATAGAGCCGCTGGGCGCCGAGGTTCTCGGACCAGACGCCGATCCACAGGCGGCGCGGGCCGTCCCGCTCCAGCCAGGCCAGGGTCTCGGCCAGCAGGCGCGAGCCCGTCCCGTCGCCCTGCAGGCGTTTCAGCACATAGAGCCGCTTCAATTCGCCGCCGGCCGGGGTCACCTCATCATGCGGCAGGTCGCAGGGGCCGGCCAGGGCGTGGCCGACCACGGCGCTGTCCGCCTCGACCAGCCAGGCGGCCTTGGCGGGATCGGCCAGGTCGCGGCGAGTCTTCTCCAGCCCGTAGGCTGCGTCCAGGAAGGCCGAGAGGTCCTCCGGCGGATACAGATGGCCGAAGGTCTCGACGAAGGTCTCCGCGCCGATGCGGCTGAGCGCCTCGGCGTCGTCGGGGCCGGCGCGGCGGATGACAGGTGTCATATTGCCGACGATATGAGAATTTGATAATGTCACGCCGTGAAACTCGTTTTGGATACGTCGGTCGTTGTCGCGGGGTTTCGTAGTCCGCGAGGGCTTTCCGCGCGAACAATTCTAGCATGTCGAAGGCGAGAGCATTCGATGGTCGTCAGCGCGCCGCTGGTCTTTGAGTATGAAGCCGTGCTCTCGCGACCAGAGCATCTCGATGCAGCGGGCGCTTCGCTGGAGGACGTCGGCAGGTTTCTGGACGCCATTTGCGGGTTTTCCGATTGGTCGCAACCCACCTGGCTATGGCGCCCGCAGTTGCGTGATCCCGGAGACGAAATGGTGCTCGAGGCGGCATTCTCGGGACAGGCGACCATCGTCACTTTCAATGTTCGGGACTTTGTCCTGGCGAGTCGGTTCGGCGTTGCGGTCGTTACGCCCAGGCAGCTTTGGCAGGAGAAATAGTATGGCCCGCACGAGCAACTACGCGCTGCGCCTGTTGTCGTCTCTCAAGGCGGAAGCGGAGAAATTCGCCCGGGAGGATGGCGCGACCCTGAACCAGTTCATCAACCTCGCGGTGGCTGAAAAGCTCTCCGCGCTTCGTACCGACGCCATGCTCCGCGACCGCGCCAGCCGCGCCGATCTGGATTGGTTCGATGCCTTCATGAGCCGGGCGGGTGGTGAACCGCCAGCCAAGGACGACATGCCCTGACATGACCCTCGCCCTCTACACGCACACGGCCATGTTCGACCACCACCCCGGCGCCGGCCATGCCGAGCGGCCGGAGCGGCTGGGGGCGGTGATTGACGCGTTGCAGGACGACGCGACCCTCGATCTGGAGCCGCGCGAAGCGCCGCTGGCCGAGCATGGCGACCTGCTGCGGGTCCATCCGGAGGCCTATCTGGCCGCGATCTACGCCGCCGGCCACAGGCCCGGCCGGGTCCAGCTCGATCCGGATACGGCGCTGGGCCCGGGCAGCCTGCAGGCGGCGCTGCGAGCGGCCGGGGCGGCGGTCGCGGCGGTCAACGCGGTCGCCGGCGGCGGCATTGACCGCGCATTCTGCGCCGTGCGGCCGCCGGGTCATCATGCCGAGCCTCGCCGGGCGATGGGCTTTTGCGTTTTCTCGAACATCGCCGTGGCGGCGCGGGCGGCCCAGGCGGCCGGGCTGGCGCGCGTGGCGGTGGTCGACTTCGACGTGCACCACGGCAACGGCACCCAGGCCGCCTTCGAGCATGACCCGACGCTGTTCCTCGCCTCGATCCACCAACGGCCGCTCTATCCGGGCACGGGCGATTCCTCGGAAACGGGGGTGGGCAACATCGCCAACGGCGTGGTCGGGCCGCATGCGCCGCGGGAGCGCTGGCGCAGGGTGTTCGAGGGGCTGATGAGCCAGGTCGATGCCTTCGCCCCCGACCTGATCCTGGTCTCGGCCGGGTTCGACGCCCACGCCCGCGATCCCCTGGCCAGCCAGTCGCTGGAGGCCGAGGACTTCGCCTGGGCGACCCGCGCCATCGTCTCGGTCGCCAACGGCCGCGCGAAGGGCCGGGTTGTGTCCTCCCTCGAGGGTGGCTACGACTTGGAGGCGCTGGGGCGTTCGGCCCTGGCGCATGTGCAGGCGTTGCAGGAGGGTTGACGGGGCGCCGGGGGAACGGTCCGCGTCAGACGCGGCGTTCCTTCCACCAGCCCCGGGGGATCATGGTCCAGGTGCTCGCCACCGACGGTGCTTTGACGACCTCGGACGTCGCCCGGCCGGGCGCGGTGATTCTCGCCCGTCACGGCGAACCGGACCTGTCGCGGAAGATTCTGCTGAACGCCGAGGGTTACCGTCTCTGGTGGGGAACCTACGAGGGCAAGGGCCTGCGTCAGGGCCAGACGCCGCCGGAGGGGCTGAAGGCCATCGCCGGCAAGGCGGGCGCGGTCATCGCCTCGACCCGGCCGCGGTCGATGGAAACGGCCATGGCGGTGTGCTGCGGGCGGGCCTTCGCCCAGGATCCGATGTTCATCGAGGCGCCGCTGCCGCCGCCGCCGTTTCCCGGCTGGGTGCGGATGTCGCCGCGATTGTGGGGCTTCATCTCGCGGCTCTGGTGGTGGTTCTTCAATCACCACGCCGGCCAGGAGAGCCGGGCCCAGGCCGAGGCGCGCGCCGGCCAGGCGGCCCGGCTGGTCGCCGACCTGGCCCGCGACGGCCAGGACGTGCTGGTCGTGGCGCACGGCTTTTTCAACACCATGGTCGGCGAGGCGCTCAAGCGTCAGGGCTGGCGCTGCACCGAGGACCAGGGCTTCCGCTACTGGCGCGCCCGCCGCTTCGAGCGGTTTTAACCCTGCCGCGGAATCGCTCGATTGCTCCGGTGGTCGCGCGCCTTTAGGCTCACCGCACTCTCCTGGAACACGAAATGACGAACGCCCCCGCCATCGATCCCGCCACCGCCGTCATGAGCTTCGAGGAAGCGCTCGCCGAGCTGGAGAAGATCGTCCAGCGGCTGGAATCGGGATCGGCCCCGCTCGAGGAGTCGATCTCGATCTACGAGCGCGGCGCGGCGCTGAAGGCCCATTGCGAGGCGCGGCTGGAGCAGGCGCGGCTGCGGGTCGAGAAGGTGGTGCTCAGCCAGGGTGGTGCGAGCGGCGTCGAGCCGGCTGATTTCACGTGAGCCTGGCGCGCCGCATCGCCGAGACGGCCGATGTCGTGACGGTGGCCCTGGACGCGCTGCTGCCGCGCGCCGACGGGCCCGAGACGCGGCTGACCGAGGCCATGCGCTATGCGGCGCTGGGGCCCGGCAAGCGGCTGCGGCCGTTCTTCGCCCTCGAGACCGGCAAGATGTTCGACCTGCCCGAGCGGCCGGTCCTGCGGGCGGCCTGCGCCCTGGAATGCATCCACGCCTACAGCCTGGTGCACGACGACCTGCCGGCGATGGACGACGATGACGTGCGCCGCGGCCGGCCGACGGTGCACAAACAGTATGACGAGGCGACGGCCATTCTCGCCGGTGATGCCCTGCAGACGGCGGCGTTCGAGATCATGGCCCATCCGGACACCCATCCGGACGGCAATGTGCGGGCCGAGCTGGTGCGCAGGCTGGCCCATGCCTCGGGCGCCCAGGGCATGGCCGGGGGCCAGATGATCGACCTGCTGGGCGTGCGCGAGGATCTGGGCGGGGTGGCGCGCATGCAGCGGCTCAAGACCGGCGCGCTGATCGCCTTCGCTTTCGAGATCCCGCTGATCATCGCCCATGCCCAGGACGCAGAGCGGCACGCCTTGATGGCCTTTGCACAGGATCTCGGCCTGGCCTACCAGATCGTCGATGATCTGCTGGACGCCGAAGGTAATCCCGACCAGCTGGGCAAGGCCGCCGGCGGCAAGGATGCGGCCCGCGGCAAGGCCAACTATGTGACTCTGCTCGGGATCGACGCGGCGAAGGAACGGGTGGCCCATCTGGCCGGCCAGACCCGCGCCCATCTCGATATGTTCGGCGAGCGGGCCGCCACCTTGCGGGCTTCCGTCGATTTCGTGCTGGACCGGAACTCATAACCGCGCTTTCGTCGCGGATATTCGTAATCGACGGAATTTTCATGCCTCCCGTTACGCCGTTGCTCGACAAGGTTTCCTCGCCCGCCGACACGCGCGG